>NZ_CP151944.1:0-10000 GCF_038592915.1 Bacillus sp. EU63
ATGGAGAATATATTGGATCTTTGGAATCAAGCTCTAGCTCAAATTGAGAAAAAGCTAAGCAAACCGAGTTTCGAAACTTGGATGAAGTCGACGAAAGCCCATTCGCTGCAAGGGGATACCTTAACCATCACCGCTCCCAATGAATTTGCCCGAGACTGGCTGGAGTCCAGGTACTTACATCTCATTGCAGATACCATATACGAATTAACCGGGGAAGAATTGAGCGTCAAATTTGTCATTCCTCAAAATCAGGACGAAGAAGACTTTTTACCGAAACCGCAAGTGAAAAAAGCGGCAAAAGAGGAACCGTCTGATTTTCCCCAAAGCATGCTCAACCCGAAATATACATTCGACACATTCGTCATCGGATCGGGAAACCGATTCGCCCATGCAGCATCACTGGCTGTGGCGGAAGCACCCGCTAAAGCGTACAACCCTTTATTTATATACGGGGGAGTCGGCTTAGGAAAAACCCACTTAATGCACGCGATCGGCCATTATGTCATTGATCATAATCCTTCAGCCAAAGTGGTGTACCTGTCTTCTGAAAAATTCACAAATGAATTCATCAACTCAATCCGCGATAATAAAGCCGTTGATTTCCGCAACCGCTACCGGAACGTTGATGTACTTTTGATAGATGATATTCAATTTTTAGCCGGAAAAGAACAAACACAGGAAGAGTTTTTCCATACATTCAACACGCTTCATGAAGAAAGCAAACAAATCGTGATTTCCAGTGACAGACCGCCGAAAGAGATCCCGACCCTTGAAGACCGCCTGCGTTCGCGGTTCGAATGGGGATTGATTACAGATATCACACCGCCGGATCTGGAAACGCGGATTGCCATTCTGAGAAAGAAAGCGAAGGCGGAGGGCCTTGATATTCCGAACGAGGTCATGCTTTACATCGCGAATCAGATTGACAGCAACATCCGCGAACTGGAAGGGGCATTAATCCGGGTTGTCGCCTATTCATCCTTAATCAATAAAGACATTAACGCAGACCTGGCAGCAGAAGCATTGAAAGATATTATTCCGTCTTCTAAGCCGAAGGTCATTACGATAAAAGAGATTCAGCGGATTGTCGGACAGCAGTTCAACATTAAGCTTGAAGATTTCAAAGCGAAAAAGCGTACGAAATCAGTGGCTTTCCCAAGACAAATTGCGATGTATCTTTCAAGAGAAATGACGGATTCTTCTTTGCCTAAAATCGGGGAAGAATTTGGCGGGAGAGACCATACAACCGTCATTCACGCCCACGAAAAGATTTCAAAACTGCTGATTGATGACGAGCAGCTTCAGCAGCAGGTGAAAGAAATAAAAGAACTGCTTAAATAATAGTGCCCTCGGATGAATCGGGGAAAGTGTGAATAACTTTTTCATAGCCATGCACAGTCTGTCCACATGTGGATAGGCTGTGTTTCCTGTCTTTTTCACAACTTATCCACAAATCCACAGGCCCTACTATTACTACTGCTATTTTTAAAATATATTAATTATATTATCCGTTAGGAGGATAAACATGAAATTTACGATTCAAAAAGATCGGTTAGTCGAAAGTGTACAAGACGTTCTAAAAGCCGTTTCATCCAGAACCACAATTCCCATTCTCACCGGTATTAAGATCGTCGCCTCAGATGAAGGAGTATCTTTCACAGGAAGTGACTCTGATATTTCAATTGAGTCATTCATTCCGAAAGAAGATGATGATAAAGAAATCGTGACGATCGATCAGCCGGGAAGTATCGTGCTGCAAGCGCGTTTCTTCAGCGAAATCGTTAAAAAACTGCCGATGGCGACTGTTGAAATCGAAGTTCAAAATCAATATTTAACGATTATCCGTTCCGGAAAAGCCGAATTTAATTTAAACGGCCTTGATGCAGATGAATATCCGCATCTACCGCAAATCGAAGAGCATCACGCCATTCAGATTCCGACGGATCTTTTGAAAAACCTGATCCGCCAAACCGTGTTCGCTGTGTCCGCCTCAGAAACACGCCCTATCTTGACAGGTGTAAACTGGAAAGTCGAAAACGGTGAATTATTATGCACTGCCACGGATAGCCACCGACTCGCTTTAAGAAAGGCGAAGCTTGATATTCCGGAAGACAGCTCTTATAACGTGGTCATTCCCGGGAAAAGCTTAACCGAGCTGAGCAAAATTCTTGATGACAACCAAGAACTGGTTGATATCGTGATTACAGAAACCCAAGTGCTGTTCAAAGCGAAAAACGTATTGTTCTTCTCAAGATTGCTTGACGGAAACTATCCGGACACGACCAGCTTAATTCCGCAGGAAAGCAAAACGGAAATCGTCGTGAACACGAAGGAATTTTTACAGGCGATAGACCGTGCTTCTTTATTGGCGAGAGAAGGCCGCAACAACGTTGTAAAGCTTTCTGCCAAACCGGCGGATTCGCTTGAAATTTCATCAAATTCTCCGGAAATCGGAAAAGTGGTCGAAGCTGTGCTGGCTGACCAGATTGACGGCGAGGAATTAAATATTTCATTCAGTCCAAAATATATGATGGACGCACTGAAAGTACTTGAAGGAGCGGACATCCGTATCAGCTTTACGGGAGCGATGAGACCGTTTCTTATCCGTACGCCGAATGATGAAACCATCGTTCAGCTCATCCTTCCGGTCAGAACGTATTAATCAAACAGAATGTGCTGCCGGCTTAGTTCGGCAGCTTTTCTATTCATCAGCCGCTCCCTCAAGTTTTCCCTTTCCTTATTTCAGGATTTTTTAGTACAATTAGATATTAGTGATATTTGAAAGAGGTCGATATTATGGCAAATCCGATTTCGATTGATACAGAAATGATTACGCTTGGCCAGTTTTTAAAATTAGCCGATGTAATTCAGTCCGGCGGCATGGCGAAATGGTTTCTGAGCGAGCATGAGGTGACTGTCAACAATGAACCTGACAATCGCCGCGGCAGAAAGCTTTACGTTGGAGACGTGGTCGCGATTGAAGGATTTGGTTCATTTCAAGTCGTCAATTAAAGCGGGTGACAGCGGTTGTATATCCAAAATTTAGAATTAACATCCTACCGTAATTATGAGCGCGCTGAGCTTCAATTCGAAAACAAGGTGAATGTGATCATCGGGGAAAATGCCCAAGGCAAAACCAATCTGATGGAAGCCATCTATGTCCTTTCGATGGCAAAATCACACCGCACCTCAAATGACAAAGAACTTATACGGTGGGACGAAGACTATGCTAAAATAGAAGGAAGAGTGATGAAGCGCAACGGGGACATCCCGATGCAGCTTGTCATCTCCAAAAAAGGTAAAAAGGGCAAGGTCAATCATATAGAGCAGCAAAAACTCAGTCAGTATGTCGGAGCGCTGAACACCATTATGTTTGCCCCTGAGGATTTAAATCTCGTCAAAGGAAGCCCTCAGGTGAGGAGGAGATTTCTCGATATGGAGATCGGGCAGGTTTCTGCCGTTTATCTGTATGATTTATCTCTTTATCAAAAAATCCTTTCACAGCGGAATCATTTTCTGAAACAGCTGCAAAGCCGGAAACAGACTGACCGGACCATGCTTGACGTTCTCACTGATCAGCTGATTGAAGCAGCCGCAAAAGTTGTCGCCAAACGTCTGCAGTTTACGGCGCAGCTTGAAAAATGGGCGCAGCCGATCCATTCCGGCATTTCCCGGGGACTTGAAGAACTGACGCTTAAGTATCACACGGCGCTTGATGTATCAGATCCCAAAAATTTGTCGAAAATAGGTAACAGCTACCAGGAGTCTTTTTCGAAATTAAAAGAAAAAGAAATAGAACGAGGCGTCACATTATTCGGACCGCATCGGGATGATGTCCTTTTTTATGTGAACGGACGCGATGTGCAGACGTACGGTTCGCAGGGACAGCAGCGTACGACGGCTTTGTCTTTGAAGCTGGCCGAAATAGATTTGATTCATGAAGAAATCGGAGAATACCCCATTTTACTTTTGGATGATGTACTAAGCGAGCTGGATGATTACCGACAGTCCCATTTGCTTCATACGATCCAAGGCCGTGTGCAGACATTTGTCACCACGACAAGCGTGGATGGCATTGACCACGATACCTTACATCAAGCAGGAATGTTCCGTGTGGAAAACGGTACGTTAGTGAAGTGAAGAAATGAGGTGAGCGATTGTATATTCATTTAGGTGACGACTTTGTCGTTTCAACACGCGATATCGTCGGCATTTTTGACTGCAAGGTCAATGTATCGCCGATTGTTGAAGAATTTCTGGACAGACAGAAAGAAAAAGTAGTGCCGTCCGTAAACGGCACGCCAAAGTCTATCGTAGTCACGACTGAGAATATATATTACTCTCCCTTATCTTCCGGCACACTGAAGAAACGTGCGCAATTTATGTTAGAAATAGATTCTTAGCGGATCTTTACAATGAATATATCGTTTAAGAAAAGTGTAGGTGAATGTGCATGGCTATGGAACAGCAGCAAAATAGTTATGATGAGAATCAGATACAGGTATTAGAAGGTTTGGAAGCTGTTCGAAAGAGACCGGGGATGTACATCGGATCAACTAACAGCAAAGGCCTTCACCACTTGGTGTGGGAAATCGTCGACAACAGTATTGACGAGGCCCTGGCCGGTTATTGTACAGATATTAATATCGAGATTGAAAAAGATAACAGCATTACCGTTAAGGACAACGGGCGCGGAATTCCGGTCGGTATCCAGGAGAAGATGGGCCGCCCTGCGGTTGAAGTCATCATGACCGTTCTCCACGCCGGCGGTAAATTTGACGGAAGCGGATATAAAGTATCCGGCGGTCTTCACGGTGTAGGGGCGTCCGTCGTAAACGCCTTGTCGACCACTCTTGACGTTACGGTTCATCGTGACGGAAAAATCCACTATCAGGCGTACGAGCGCGGTGTGCCTGTGGCCGATCTTGAAGTGATCGGTGATACTGATAAGACCGGAACGATTACGCACTTCGTTCCGGATCCGGAAATCTTCAAAGAAACAACTGTATACGACTATGATCTGCTTTCAAACCGTGTCCGGGAATTGGCCTTCCTGACAAAAGGCGTAAACATCACGATTGAAGACAAACGTGAAGGACAAGAACGGAAAAACGAGTACCACTACGAAGGCGGAATCAAAAGCTATGTTGAGTACTTAAACCGTTCCAAAGAAGTCGTTCATGAAGAGCCGATTTATATCGAAGGCGAGAAAGACGGCATAACGGTTGAAGTTGCATTGCAATACAACGACAGCTATACAAGCAATATTTATTCTTTCACAAATAATATCAACACATACGAAGGCGGGACGCACGAGGCCGGATTTAAAACTGGTCTGACCCGTGTCATAAACGACTATGCGAGAAGAAAAGGGATTTTCAAAGAAAATGATCCGAATTTAAGCGGGGATGATGTGAGAGAAGGGCTGACTGCCATTATTTCAATTAAGCACCCTGATCCGCAATTCGAAGGGCAGACGAAAACCAAGCTCGGCAACTCTGAAGCGAGAACGATCACTGATACGCTGTTTTCTTCTGCGCTGGAAACATTCCTTCTTGAAAATCCGGACTCAGCCCGCAAAATCGTTGAAAAAGGTTTAATGGCCGCAAGAGCGCGGATGGCAGCGAAAAAAGCGCGGGAATTGACCCGCCGCAAAAGTGCGCTTGAGATTTCCAATCTGCCGGGCAAACTGGCGGACTGTTCTTCTAAAGATCCGAGCATTTCCGAGCTGTATATCGTAGAGGGTGACTCTGCGGGCGGATCAGCGAAACAGGGACGGGACCGCCATTTCCAAGCCATTCTGCCGCTGCGCGGTAAGATTCTGAACGTTGAGAAAGCCAGACTTGATAAGATTCTCTCAAACAATGAGGTCAGATCAATGATCACGGCCCTCGGAACAGGAATCGGCGAAGATTTTAATCTTGAAAAAGCGCGTTATCATAAAGTGGTCATCATGACGGATGCCGATGTTGACGGCGCCCACATCAGAACGCTTTTATTAACGTTCTTCTACAGATACATGCGGGAAATCATCGAAAACGGCTATGTCTACATTGCCCAGCCGCCGCTTTATAAAGTGCAGCAGGGAAAACGGGTGGAATACGCTTATAACGATAAGCAGCTTGATGAGCTGTTAAAAGAGCTTCCGCAATCGCCTAAGCCCGGCCTCCAGCGTTATAAAGGTCTTGGAGAAATGAACGCGACTCAGCTTTGGGAAACGACAATGGACCCTGCGACCAGAACGCTTCTGCAAGTCAATCTTGAAGATGCAATGGACGCTGACGAGACTTTTGAAATGCTGATGGGTGACAAAGTAGAACCGCGGAGAAACTTCATAGAAGCAAACGCCAGATACGTGAAAAATCTTGATATTTAACCAAGAAAGCCTTATTTTCGTTAAGAAATAAGGCTTTTTTCTCAAAGCGGCTTCTAAAGCCTCTGAAAACCCGCAAAACCCGTATATTCTACTAAATTAATGTGTATAAACACAAGTTTATTGATATAATGGAGAATAGTGAAATCGTATTGAAGATCATAATGGACAATCTACTCCCACATTATTTCATGTGATACTTCAGGGAGGTTTTTTTAATGAGTGAACAAAACACACCACAAGTACGTGAAGTCAATATCAGTCAGGAAATGCGGACATCCTTTCTGGACTATGCAATGAGCGTTATCGTATCCCGGGCGCTTCCGGATGTGCGTGACGGTCTGAAGCCGGTTCACAGGCGGATTTTGTACGCAATGAATGATTTAGGCATGACCAGTGACAAACCATATAAAAAATCTGCCCGTATCGTCGGTGAAGTTATCGGTAAGTACCACCCGCACGGTGACTCAGCGGTTTACGAATCAATGGTCAGAATGGCGCAGGATTTTAACTACCGCTACATGCTTGTTGACGGACACGGCAACTTCGGTTCGGTTGACGGCGACTCAGCGGCCGCGATGCGTTACACAGAAGCGAGAATGTCAAAAATCGCAATGGAAATTCTGCGTGACATTACGAAAGATACGATTGATTATCAAGATAACTATGACGGCGCAGAAAGAGAACCTGTCGTCATGCCTTCGAGATTTCCGAATCTGCTCGTAAACGGAGCTGCCGGTATTGCGGTCGGAATGGCGACAAATATTCCTCCGCATCAGCTTGGGGAAGTCATTGAAGGCGTGCTTGCCGTAAGTGAGAATCCTGAGATTACAAACCAGGAGCTGATGGAATACATTCCGGGCCCGGATTTTCCGACTGCTGGTCAGATTTTGGGCCGGAGCGGCATCCGCAAGGCATATGAATCCGGACGGGGATCAATCACAATCCGGGCTAAGGCTGAAATCGAAGAGACATCATCAGGAAAAGAAAGAATTATTGTTACGGAACTTCCTTATCAGGTGAACAAAGCGAGATTAATTGAAAAAATCGCAGATCTTGTCCGAGACAAAAAAATCGAAGGAATTACCGACCTGCGAGACGAATCCGACCGTAACGGAATGAGAATCGTCATTGAGATCCGCCGTGACGCCAATGCTCACGTCATTTTGAATAACCTGTACAAGCAAACGGCCCTGCAGACGTCTTTCGGAATCAACCTGCTGGCGCTCGTTGACGGACAGCCGAAGGTGCTGAGCCTGAAACAATGTCTGGAGCATTATCTTGATCACCAAAAGGTTGTGATCCGGCGCAGAACGGCTTACGAACTCCGCAAAGCGGAAGCGAGAGCTCACATTCTGGAAGGTTTAAGAATTGCTCTCGATCATTTAGATGCCGTTATTTCTCTTATCCGCAGTTCCCAGACGGCTGAAATTGCGAGAACGGGTTTGATCGAACAATTCTCACTGACTGAAAAACAAGCGCAAGCCATTCTGGATATGCGCCTTCAGCGATTAACCGGTCTGGAGCGCGAAAAGATTGAAGAGGAATATCAATCACTTGTTGCGCTTATCGCCGAGCTGAAAGATATTTTAGCCAATGAAGAAAGAGTTCTTGAAATCATCCGTGAAGAGCTCAATGAAATCAAAGAGCGTTTCAATGATGAGAGACGCACTGAAATCGTGACGTCCGGTCTTGAAACAATTGAAGATGAAGATCTTATCGAGAGAGAAAACATCGTCATCACACTGACCCATAACGGCTATGTTAAACGTCTCCCGGCGTCCACATACCGCAGCCAAAAACGGGGCGGAAAAGGCGTACAGGGAATGGGAACGAATGAAGATGACTTTGTGGAACACTTAATTTCCACATCAACGCACGATACGATCCTGTTCTTCTCTAATAAAGGGAAAGTATACCGTTCTAAAGGATATGAAATCCCTGAATACGGCCGTACGGCAAAAGGCATTCCGATTATTAACCTTCTGGAGGTTGAAAAAGGCGAATGGATTAATGCCATTATTCCGGTCAGCACTTTTGATGAGGAGCAATACCTCTTCTTTACGACCAAACAAGGGGTGTCGAAACGTACGGCACTGTCCCAGTTTGCGAATATACGGAATAACGGGCTGATCGCCCTGGGTCTCCGGGAAGACGATGAACTGATGGCCGTCCGCCTGACTGACGGCAAGAAACAAATCATCATCGGAACAAAGAACGGTTTGCTGATCCGTTTCCCTGAAGAAGATGTAAGACAAATGGGACGCACAGCTGCGGGTGTTAAAGGCATCACGCTGACAGACGATGATGTCGTTGTAGGCATGGAGATTCTTGAAGAAGACTCCCACGTCCTCATAGTGACAGAAAACGGCTACGGCAAACGCACACCTGCTTCAGAATACAGAGTTCAAAGCCGGGGCGGGAAAGGCCTTAAAACATGTAAAATCACTGACAGCAACGGTCCGTTAGTAACCGTGAAAGCAACAAAAGGCGAAGAGGACTTAATGATTATTACGGCAAGCGGCGTGTTAATCAGAATGGATATTAATGATATTTCCACTACGGGACGCGTAACACAAGGCGTCCGTCTGATCCGCATGTCTGATCAAGAGCATGTAGCCACTGTGGCGCTTGTGGAAAAGAATGAAGAAGAGCCGGAAGAAACGGAAGAAGTATAAAGTAAAAGCGCAGCTGTAACAGGCTGCGCTTTTATTATATAAAGAAATGAAAAAAGCTTTGACACATAGCGATGATACTGATATAATTCTTTTTGTTGTCTTTTTAATAGAAAGGCAAGCCTAGCGAAAATATTTTTAAAAAAAGTATTGACCTAGCAAACTGAAAATGTTATGATTAAAAGGTCGCTTCGAGAGAAGCAACAAAGTTCTTTGAAAACTAAACAAGACAAAACGTACCTGTTAATTCAAAGTTTTAAATAAATCGCACAGCGATGTGCGTAGTCAGTCAAACTACTTTATCGGAGAGTTTGATCCTGGCTCAGGACGAACGCTGGCGGCGTGCCTAATACATGCAAGTCGAGCGGACAGATGGGAGCTTGCTCCCTGATGTTAGCGGCGGACGGGTGAGTAACACGTGGGTAACCTGCCTGTAAGACTGGGATAACTCCGGGAAACCGGGGCTAATACCGGATGGTTGTTTGAACCGCATGGTTCAGACATAAAAGGTGGCTTCGGCTACCACTTACAGATGGACCCGCGGCGCATTAGCTAGTTGGTGAGGTAACGGCTCACCAAGGCGACGATGCGTAGCCGACCTGAGAGGGTGATCGGCCACACTGGGACTGAGACACGGCCCAGACTCCTACGGGAGGCAGCAGTAGGGAATCTTCCGCAATGGACGAAAGTCTGACGGAGCAACGCCGCGTGAGTGATGAAGGTTTTCGGATCGTAAAGCTCTGTTGTTAGGGAAGAACAAGTGCCGTTCAAATAGGGCGGCACCTTGACGGTACCTAACCAGAAAGCCACGGCTAACTACGTGCCAGCAGCCGCGGTAATACGTAGGTGGCAAGCGTTGTCCGGAATTATTGGGCGTAAAGGGCTCGCAGGCGGTTTCTTAAGTCTGATGTGAAAGCCCCCGGCTCAACCGGGGAGGGTCATTGGAAACTGG
>NZ_CP151944.1:12500-162500 GCF_038592915.1 Bacillus sp. EU63
AGCAAGACCGGAAGGACTTGTGGAGCGCTTAGAAGTGAGAATGCCGGTATGAGTAGCGAAAGAGGGGTGAGAATCCCCTCCACCGAATGCCTAAGGTTTCCTGAGGAAGGCTCGTCCGCTCAGGGTTAGTCGGGACCTAAGCCGAGGCCGAAAGGCGTAGGCGATGGATAACAGGTTGATATTCCTGTACCACCTCCTCACCATTTGAGCAATGGGGGGACGCAGGAGGATAGGGTAAGCGCGGTATTGGATATCCGCGTCCAAGCAGTTAGGCTGGGAAATAGGCAAATCCGTTTCCCGTGAAGGCTGAGCTGTGATGGCGAGCGAATTATAGTAGCGAAGTTCCTGATTCCACACTGCCAAGAAAAGCCTCTAGCGAGGTGAGAGGTGCCCGTACCGCAAACCGACACAGGTAGGCGAGGAGAGAATCCTAAGGTGATCGAGAGAACTCTCGTTAAGGAACTCGGCAAAATGACCCCGTAACTTCGGGAGAAGGGGTGCTCTGTTAGGGTGCAAGCCCGAGAGAGCCGCAGTGAATAGGCCCAGGCGACTGTTTAGCAAAAACACAGGTCTCTGCGAAGCCGTAAGGCGAAGTATAGGGGCTGACGCCTGCCCGGTGCTGGAAGGTTAAGAGGAGCGCTTAGCGTAAGCGAAGGTGCGAATTGAAGCCCCAGTAAACGGCGGCCGTAACTATAACGGTCCTAAGGTAGCGAAATTCCTTGTCGGGTAAGTTCCGACCCGCACGAAAGGCGCAACGATCTGGGCACTGTCTCAACGAGAGACTCGGTGAAATTATAGTACCTGTGAAGATGCAGGTTACCCGCGACAGGACGGAAAGACCCCGTGGAGCTTTACTGCAGCCTGATATTGAATGTTGGTACAGCTTGTACAGGATAGGTAGGAGCCTTGGAAACCGGAGCGCCAGCTTCGGTGGAGGCATCGGTGGGATACTACCCTGGCTGTATTGACCTTCTAACCCGCCGCCCTTATCGGGCGGGGAGACAGTGTCAGGTGGGCAGTTTGACTGGGGCGGTCGCCTCCTAAAAGGTAACGGAGGCGCCCAAAGGTTCCCTCAGAATGGTTGGAAATCATTCGCAGAGTGTAAAGGCACAAGGGAGCTTGACTGCGAGACCTACAAGTCGAGCAGGGACGAAAGTCGGGCTTAGTGATCCGGTGGTTCCGCATGGAAGGGCCATCGCTCAACGGATAAAAGCTACCCCGGGGATAACAGGCTTATCTCCCCCAAGAGTCCACATCGACGGGGAGGTTTGGCACCTCGATGTCGGCTCATCGCATCCTGGGGCTGTAGTCGGTCCCAAGGGTTGGGCTGTTCGCCCATTAAAGCGGTACGCGAGCTGGGTTCAGAACGTCGTGAGACAGTTCGGTCCCTATCCGTCGCGGGCGCAGGAAATTTGAGAGGAGCTGTCCTTAGTACGAGAGGACCGGGATGGACGCACCGCTGGTGTACCAGTTGTTCTGCCAAGGGCATCGCTGGGTAGCTATGTGCGGACGGGATAAGTGCTGAAAGCATCTAAGCATGAAGCCCCCCTCAAGATGAGATTTCCCATTCCGCAAGGAAGTAAGATCCCTGAAAGATGATCAGGTTGATAGGTCTGAGGTGGAAGTGTGGCGACACATGGAGCTGACAGATACTAATCGATCGAGGACTTAACCAATTTGAATGTATGCTTACTGTTATCTAGTTTTGAGAGAACACTCTCAATGGTTTGGTGGCGATAGCGAAGAGGTCACACCCGTTCCCATGCCGAACACGGAAGTTAAGCTCTTCAGCGCCGATGGTAGTCGGGGGTTTCCCCCTGTGAGAGTAGGACGCCGCCAAGCTATCATTACGGTAAAGGCAGCTCATCATGAGCTGCCTTTTTTGTTTATAAGTATTGCTTCAGGAAATTAGAAACGTAATACGGAAATTTGCGTTCCGTGACCTCTAAGAACCGCCGGATCATCACATAATCATCACTGACATGCTGTGTCAGCAGTTCATACCACCACTCCGTTTCATATCTCGCAATCATTCCGATATTATAGAGAACCAAATAATGAATAATCATTTCCGGAAGATGCAGGAAGTGATCACGCTGAGAGGGAATGTAATATTGATTTTTCTCCAAGTGAAACAATAAATTTGGCGAAGACCAAGGTTCTCTGTCTATCGGCTCAGCCTCAAAAACCAAGTGGTTATGGTCTTTCCTCAGAAAAGACCACTTCAAATGATGGCTGATATATTCAGCAAAGCGGGAATCAGACATATTGTAATGAATCACCGCATGCTCAGGCACTGAAATAAGGTCATCTTTCAGCTCTACTCGGGTCAGCCAATTCTTTTTCTCTTGGAAGTAAAAGACAGTATGCAATTCAGGTATGGCTGTCAGCAATTTCTTCATTGTGTACCGTTCCTCCTCAAGACCAGCTATTCCGAATAAGTGCTTCATTACATGAATACATAAGCCATTGCGCTGCACCTTCACTTCATCATCCCTAAAGGAGTAATTTTGCTTTTTGCGTTTCCGGGCAGTCACGCCATGCGCGAGTACTGAGGCATGGCTTGGGTAGCTTGGATCTGTGGTCAGAAGACAGGCTTTCAGCAATTGTGACATCCCGTAAAACAACAGAATAGGCTTAATTTCTAAAGGGGAAAGAGATGCCTGCTTATAAAAGGACTCGGCGTGTTTGATAAAGAATATGAAGCGCTCACTGTTCTTAAACGCATATCGTTTTGGTTCTTCCATGCCGCTTTCTGTATAGACTTTATTTAGAAATTTCTGGGAAGATTCTACGGAATAAAATAATGATAACTCTTTCCACTCATGATCTCTCATACGTATTTTTAAACCCTTTCCTTTATCTAAATATTTCAACTCTTTTTCGCTTCCTTGACATGCTGTTTTCTAGTTGATAATCTACATATAATATTTTGCCGAAAAGAGGGGGATTTACTAATGTGGGAAAGTAAATTTTCAAAAGAAGGCTTAACGTTCGATGATGTACTGCTCGTACCGGCTCAATCAGACGTACTTCCGCGTGATGTGGATTTATCTGTTGAACTGACAAAGACGTTAAAGCTTAATATTCCTGTCATCAGTGCGGGAATGGATACAGTAACAGAATCAGCTATGGCGATTGCGATGGCCAGACAGGGCGGCTTGGGCATTATCCATAAAAACATGTCCATCGAACAGCAGGCTGAACATGTTGACAAAGTCAAACGTTCTGAACGGGGCGTTATTACAAATCCCTTCTTTTTAACACCTGATCATCAAGTATTCGATGCGGAGCATTTGATGGGTAAATACAGAATTTCCGGTGTTCCGATTGTAGATAATAAAGACGATCAAAAGCTTGTCGGTATCATTACAAACCGTGATCTTCGCTTTATCTCTGATTATTCAATGAAAATCAGTGATGTCATGACAAAAGAAGAGCTGGTTACGGCTCCTGTGGGAACCACATTAGACGAAGCAGAAAAAATCTTACAGAAACATAAAATTGAAAAACTTCCGTTAGTGGATGACCAAAACAAATTAAAAGGTCTTATCACGATCAAAGATATTGAAAAGGTTATCGAATTCCCGAATTCATCTAAAGATGAACACGGACGCCTTATTGTCGGCGCTGCGGTAGGCGTGACAGGCGATACAATGACACGCGTCAGCAAGCTTGTTGAAGCGAATGTCGACGTTATCGTGGTTGATACGGCTCACGGACATTCCAGAGGCGTACTGAACACAGTTGCGAAAATCCGTGAAACATATCCTGAACTGAACATTATCGCAGGAAATGTTGCAACGGCTGAAGCGACAAAAGCTCTGATTGAAGCCGGAGCAAATATTGTCAAAGTGGGAATCGGGCCTGGTTCTATCTGTACGACACGCGTCGTTGCAGGTGTAGGCGTACCGCAGATCACTGCCATTTATGATTGTGCCACTGAAGCGAGAAAACACGGCGCGACAATTATCGCAGACGGCGGTATTAAATTCTCAGGAGATATTACGAAAGCGTTGGCTTCAGGCGGACATGCCGTAATGCTCGGAAGCCTGCTTGCCGGTACTTCAGAAAGCCCGGGAGAGACTGAAATCTATCAAGGCAGAAGATTTAAAGTGTATCGCGGTATGGGTTCTGTCGCTGCCATGGAAAAAGGCAGTAAAGACCGATATTTCCAAGAAGAAAATAAGAAATTCGTCCCTGAAGGTATCGAAGGACGGACTCCGTACAAAGGTCCTGTAGAAGAAACAGTGTATCAGCTTGTCGGCGGTCTTCGTTCAGGTATGGGATATTGCGGTTCAAAAGACTTGCGTGCTTTAAGAGAAGAGGCTCAATTCATCCGTATGACAGGTGCCGGTCTTCGCGAAAGTCATCCGCATGATGTCCAAATTACGAAAGAATCACCAAACTACACAATCTCATAATTGTTACAAATAAAAAACATTTGACAGGGTCGCTGACTCTGTCTATTTTTTTTATATCGAGTGTGATAAAATTTATACTGTTGTGTTTTGAATTTGAATATGTCCTTAACGGCTTAATTATAGATTTAAAATGAATGACGGAGGTCGTAAGATTGAACATCACGAAATGGAAACAGCTGTTGGTGTCATTAGTGGTACTGGCACTGGCCGCAACTTGCTTTGTTCCGATGTCTAAAGCGGAGGCAGCCGGCAATGACCCGATTGATGTCAACGCATCAGCTGCGATAATGATTGAGGCTTCATCGGGAAAAATTTTATACAGTAAAAATGCAGACAAAAGACTGCCGATTGCCAGCATGACAAAAATGATGACTGAATATCTGCTTCTGGAAGCCATTAAAGAAGGAAAAGTGAAATGGGATCAAACGTATACTCCTGATGATTATGTCTATGAAATTTCTCAAGACAACAGTTTATCAAACGTCCCCCTTCGAAAAGACGGCAAATACACGGTTAAAGAACTGTATCAGGCTATGGCGATTTACTCTGCCAACGGAGCCGCGATTGCAGTTGCCGAAATTCTTGCCGGAACTGAAACAAAATTTGTCGCTGAAATGAATGCGAAAGCCAAAGAATTAGGTATGACAAACTATGATTTTAAAAATGCCACAGGGCTTGTGAATGAAGATCTTCACGGCAAACAGCCGCAAGGAGAAGGCGTTAAAGAAGAAAGTGAAGTTTCTGCTAAAGACATGGCGCTTCTTGCAGACCGCCTGATCACTGATTATCCGGAAGTTCTCAAAACAACAAGCATTGCTAAGACGAAATTCAGAGCCGGCACTGATGATGAAATGGACATGCCGAACTGGAACTTCATGTTAAAAGGTCTTGTTTCTGAATACCCTGGCGTTGACGGCTTAAAAACGGGTTCTACTGATTCTGCGGGATCTTGTTTTACAAGCACAGCACAGCGGAACGGAATGCGGGTCATCACCGTTGTATTAAACGCAAAAGGCAACCTGCATACCGGACGTTTTGATGAAACGAAAAAAATGCTCGATTACGCATTTAACAGCAATTTTTCAATGAAAGATCTTTACCCTGAAGGCTCTCAAGTAAAAGGGCATAAAACGATTGACGTTGAAAAAGGGAAAGACAAGCAAGTCGATATTGTTACTGACAAGGCGCTTTCTATTCCTGTGAAAAGCGGGGATGAAAAGAATTATAAAGCCGAAGTGACTTTAGATAAAAAAGAAATCACGGCTCCTGTGAAAAAGGGAACGAAAGTCGGAACGCTGACAGTTACATACAAAGGCAGTGACAAAGACTATGGCTTCCTCAAATCCAAAGAGTTCAGCGTGAATCTTGTAACGAAAAATGATGTAGATAAAGTAAACTGGTTTGTTCAGATGATGCGCGGCATCGGCGGATTCTTCTCCGGTATCTGGAACAGCGCCGTTGACACGGTAACAGGCTGGTTTTAAGAAATAAGAAAGAGCTCTGATGAAAGTTAGGGCTCTTTTGCTTAATATACTGAAAAAACCAAATTATTAGTAAAAAAATGATATCTATCTTATTCATCTCGCTGTAAAATAAGAATACCCATATGAAATATTGTATTTCTGGGATACAATAAGAGATGGAAATTATCTAACTATACATTGACTAGGGGGACCAAATAATGGCTCAAACAGGTACTGATCGTGTAAAACGCGGCATGGCGGAAATGCAAAAAGGCGGCGTCATCATGGACGTTGTAAATGCTGAACAAGCGAAGATTGCGGAAGAGGCGGGAGCTGTTGCTGTAATGGCGTTAGAACGCGTTCCGGCTGATATTCGCGCTGCCGGCGGTGTTGCCCGCATGGCTGATCCGACAATCGTTGAAGAAGTAATGAATGCTGTATCCATTCCCGTAATGGCAAAAGCGCGTATCGGACATATCGTTGAAGCGCGTGTCCTTGAAGCAATGGGGGTAGATTACATCGATGAAAGTGAAGTTCTGACTCCGGCTGACGAAGAATTTCATTTAAATAAAAATGAATATACAGTCCCGTTCGTATGCGGCTGCCGTGATCTCGGCGAAGCAACTCGCCGTATCGCCGAAGGAGCTTCCATGCTTCGTACAAAAGGCGAACCGGGAACAGGAAACATTGTGGAAGCTGTCCGCCATATGAGAAAAGTAAACGCGCAAGTGCGCAAAGTTGCTGCGATGAGCGATGATGAGCTGATGACTGAAGCTAAAAACCTCGGCGCTCCTTATGAACTGCTTCTTCAAATCAAACGTGACGGCAAACTGCCTGTAGTGAACTTTGCTGCCGGCGGAGTAGCGACGCCTGCTGACGCGGCATTGATGATGCAGCTTGGCGCTGACGGCGTATTTGTCGGTTCAGGTATTTTCAAATCAGACAACCCTGCTAAATTCGCCAAAGCAATTGTTGAAGCAACGACTCATTACACAGACTACAAACTGATCGCTGAGCTTTCTAAAGAATTAGGCACAGCAATGAAAGGAATCGAAATCTCAAATCTATTGCCGGAACAGCGTATGCAAGAACGCGGCTGGTAAAACCATAGGAGAGCTGGAAGCATGTTAACAATTGGTGTACTTGGACTTCAAGGAGCAGTAAGAGAACATATTCGTTCAATTGAAGCATGTGGTTCAAAAGGTGTCGTCATTAAGCGTCCTGAACAGCTGAATGACATCGACGGCTTAATCCTGCCGGGCGGGGAAAGCACGACAATGCGGCGTTTAATGGATACGTATCATTTTATGGAGCCGCTTCGCGAGTTTGCCGCCCAAGGCAAGCCGATGTTCGGCACATGCGCCGGTCTGATTATCTTAGCCAAAGAGATAGCGGGAACGGATAACGCTCATTTAGGGCTGTTGAACGTTGTTGTCGAGCGTAATTCCTTTGGCCGTCAGGTCGACAGCTTTGAAGCTGATCTGACGATTAAAGGCCTTGATGAGCCGTTTACGGGTGTATTTATTCGCGCACCGCATATTTTAGAAGCCGGAGAAGATGTTGAAGTGCTTTGTGAGCATAACGGACGCATCGTGGCTGCAAAGCAGGGAAATTTCCTCGGCTGCTCGTTCCATCCTGAACTGACGGATGATCACCGGGTGACAGAGCTGTTTGTGAAGATGGCGGAAAAGCATAAGCAGGAAACCGCTGTATAAAACAGTTGAAAACCGCTGATACTTATAGTACATTATAAACACAAATAAAGATCGAAAAGCGTTGACAGGAAGCAGTAGGGAGCCTCTCTTTCAAAGAGAGCCGATGGGTGGTGCGAATCGGTGAAAGATGCTGTCCGAATCCGTCCTTGAGCGAAATGCTGAAAACAAGTAGGCATTTACGGGAAAACCGTTATGTGTTAAAGCGGGAAGCAAGTGTGAGCTTGTTTTCAATCAGGGTGGCAACGCGAGAGCTCTCGTCCCTTTTAGGGGATGAGGGCTCTTTTTTATTTTCGATAAAAACAGATAGGAGTTGTTAGGCATGATTGATACGAAGGTGCTGAGAGCCAATTTTCAAGAGGTAAAAGCGAAGCTCATTCCAAAAGGCGAAGACTTATCTGACTTTGACAAGTTTGAAGAGCTGGACGAAAAGAGAAGAGAGCTTATCGGTAAAGTAGAAGAACTGAAGGGAAAACGCAATGAAGTGTCTCAGCAGGTCGCCGTTTTGAAACGGGAGAAAAAAGACGCTGATCATATTATTAAAGAGATGCGTGAAGTGGGCGAAGAAATTAAGAAGCTTGATGAAGAGCTTCGTACTGTCGAAACGACGCTCGAAACCATCCTTCTGTCTATTCCGAACATCCCGCACGATTCAGTGCCCGTCGGGGAAACGGAAGATGATAACATTGAAATTCGCAAGTGGGGAGAGGCGCCGGCATTTTCATATGAGCCGAAACCGCATTGGGATATCGCAGACCATTTAAACATTCTTGATTTTGAACGCGCTTCAAAAGTAACAGGCAGCCGGTTTGTGTTTTATAAAGGATTAGGCGCCCGCCTCGAACGCGCGCTCTACAACTTTATGCTGGATCTTCACGTTGATGAATATGATTACACGGAAGTCATTCCTCCTTATATGGTAAACCGTACGAGCATGACAGGTACAGGACAGCTTCCTAAATTTGAAGAGGATGCTTTTAAAATCAGAGAAGAGGATTATTTCTTAATTCCGACGGCGGAAGTGCCGATTACAAATATGCACCGCGATGAAATCTTATCCGGTGAGAACCTGCCGATCAATTATGCCGCATTCAGCGCTTGCTTCCGTTCAGAAGCGGGGTCTGCCGGCCGTGATACACGCGGTTTGATCCGCCAGCATCAGTTCAACAAGGTTGAGCTTGTGAAATTCGTGAAGCCTGAAGATTCTTATGAGGAGCTTGAAAAACTGACAAATCAAGCCGAGCGGGTGCTTCAGCTGCTCGAACTGCCGTATCGTGTCATGAGCATGTGTACCGGTGATCTCGGCTTTACAGCCGCGAAAAAGTACGATATTGAGGTATGGATTCCAAGCCAAGACACATACCGTGAAATTTCTTCTTGCAGTAACTTTGAGGCCTTCCAGGCGAGACGCGCAAACATTCGATTCAGACGCGAAGCGAAAGGCAAGCCGGAGCATGTGCATACATTAAACGGTTCAGGTCTTGCAGTCGGCAGAACAGTAGCTGCCATCTTAGAAAACTATCAGCAAGAGGACGGAAGTGTCATTATTCCGAAAGTGCTTCGTCCTTATCTGGGAAATAAAGAAGTCATCAAACCGTAAAAGGTGCGCCCTAGAGGCGCGCCTTTTTTGCTGCCCGGTATAGAGCGGCGGCATTCAGGGCTGTGCTTTCAAGGTTAAAACGGCCGGATGCTAAGGCGTCTTCAAGACTTACAGCACCCGGCACGATAGAAAATACAGCTGTTATTCCTGCGCTGTAAACATGCTCGAAATTTTTGCCTAAGGAGCCTGCCAATGCGATAACGGGAATTTCTTGAGCAGATGCGCGTGCGGCGATCCCGACGGGGGTTTTGCCGAATATCGTTTGTCCGTCTATCTGCCCCTCTCCGGTAATGACAAGGTCAGCGCCTCTTATCTGATCTGAGAAGGACAGTGTATCTAATACAACATCAATCCCGCTTTGAAGTTCTGCCTGTAAGAAAGCAATCAGTCCGGCGCCCAGTCCCCCTGCGGCACCCGCGCCTTTTACGGTATCCGCTTCGATATCGTGCTGACGTCTCAATACCTCAGCGAAATGGCGTAAGTTGCGATCCAATACAACTTTAGTCTTCTCGGACGCCCCTTTTTGCGGGCCGAAGACATATGACGCGCCGTTTTCACCGGTCAGGGGATTTTCGACATCACATGCGGCGCGAAAACGGATATGTTTCAGATCAGGAGAGAGACCGCTTATATCAATAGAAGCTAAGGTGTGCAGAGCGCCTCCGCCATCAGGTATCTCCTGACCTTCCTCATTTAAGAAACGCACACCGAGCGCGCTCGCCATTCCTGTTCCGCCGTCATTGGTTGCGCTCCCGCCAAGACCGATGATGATCTCACCCGCCCCGCGGGAAGCTGCATCTGCTATCAGTTCACCCGTTCCTCTTGTCGTTGTGTTCAACGGATCTCTGAGATGGCGGGGAACGAGATGAAGTCCCGATGCTTCCGCCATTTCAATGACTGCCGTGCGTCCGTCTCCCAGAAGTCCATATGCGGCGTTTACCGGCGTTCCCAGCGGACCGGTCACAGTTTTTTTGATGATGCTCCCGCCAGTGGCATCCGTCAAAGCCTGAACGGTTCCTTCTCCGCCGTCAGCCGCGGGTATCTTGATATATTCCGCGTCAGGGAAGACCGCTTTGAATCCTTTTTCTATGCTGTCAGCTGCTTCTTTTGATGTCATGCTTTCTTTGAAAGAATCGGGTGCAATGATGATTTTCATTATGTTCTCCACCTTTATGAGCAGGTTATCTGTTTGAAGCTATTCTTGATTTTTACTGTGTTTTCCTGCCCGTATGGCATACTGAGGTTGAATTGAACTCAAGTCTTTTGTATGATAATAAAGCTGACGGACAAGCCGTTTAAGAAATGAAATAAAAAATATGAAAAAGCGCTTGACTGAAATTTAGGTCATGTGGTATATTATTAAATGTCGATACGGAGGAATACCCAAGTCTGGCTGAAGGGATCGGTCTTGAAAACCGACAGGGGTGTCAAAGCCCGCGGGGGTTCGAATCCCTCTTCCTCCGCCATATTGATTTTAAACCTAATGAAACTCGAGCATATATTGGAGATTGTTTTGTCCGCTGCATGTGATGCAGCGGATTTTTTATATGCAAAAAAAGCGATTTTCTCTGTTCGGGGAAAATCGCTTTATTATTTTTATTTGTTTCTGTTTTCGTTGATCACGTGACTGATTTTTTCGATCAAAGGTTCCAGTGACTGTTCATCAGCTTCAAGGTCATAATCTTCAATGCGTACTTTCAGCACAGGGCAGGCGTTAAAACCGCTGATCCAGTCTTCGTACCGTGTATACATCTCTTCCCAATAGGAGCGGTTTGTCTGCAGCTCCATCTCGCGGCCCCGCTTTTCAATCCGGTTTATAATGTTTTCAAGGTCGCCTTCTAAATAGATCAAAACATCAGGATGCGGGAAGTACGGCGTCATGACCATCGCCTCAAATAGGCTTGTGTATGTTGTGTAATCTGTCAGCGACATGGTTCCTTTATCGGCATGCATTTTTGCGAATATGCCTGTATCTTCATAAATCGAACGGTCCTGCACGAATCCGCCGCCTGATTCAAACATATTTTTCTGCTCTTTGAACCGCTCAGCCAGAAAATAAATTTGCAAATGGAAGCTCCAGCGTTCAAAATCGTGATAAAACTTCTCTAAATAAGGATTTTCATCCACTTCTTCGAGTGAGGTATGAAACCCGAGCCGTTTTGCTAAAGCTTTGGTCAAAGTCGATTTTCCGACTCCTACTGTTCCCGCTACTGTTATAATGGCGTTGTTTGGAATATGAATGTCTTTCATTTAATAAGCTCCTTTACCTGACGGGCAATTCTTTCATAGTCTGTCTTATTCAAAACAAAGTCTTCAGTATCACCGTCAATGGTCAGTACAGATATATTCGGATCTTCTTCCTGAAGCTGTCTGATGGCTGTGTCGTAATCTGCAATGAGACGTTCCAGATATTGATGTTCGATATTTTTCTCAAATGGGCGCCCGCGTTTTTCAATGCGTTGAAGCAATGTCGGCAGGCTTGCCTTTATGTATACAATAACATTCGGTTTCGGCAGGTCGTGAGTGAGCAGATGATAAATCTGCTTATATTTCTCAAGCTTTTGGCCGTGCAATGTACGCTCTGCGAAAATAACATTTTTATAAATATGATAATCGGACAAAACGGGCTGTCCTTGTTTTAAATAATCTCGATCGGTGTCTTCAAGCTGTTTATACCTGTGACATAGAAAAAACATTTCAAGCTGGAAACTCCACTCCTCGATATTGTCATAAAACTTATCGAGATAAGGATTGTCTTCCACAATCTCATTAATCATAGGAAAACCGAGCTCTTCAGAAAGCATCGTAGCGAGTGTCGTTTTTCCTGCCCCGATAGGACCTTCTACCGCGATAAAAGGGGCTCTGTTCATTGAAAATCCTCCTTAATTCTGCAAACATCCGTCAGCTGCCGGCCTTTATATTGTATCACACTCTCAGAAAAGCCCATGAAAAAAGACGCTTCCAATTAACGAAACGTCTCTTTTACAATATGAAATTGATCGCCGAGCAAAAGCCAGTTTTGCGGGAAAGAAAGGCCGAGTTTCCAATAGCTGATCCCTCTTAAATGCAGTTCTTTAATTAAATTGAATTTTGCTTGAATGGATCGTGCGTCTTCAAACCATACTTCATGCCGTCTCTGATTTTCATCCGTGTAATGAAAGAATGGAGCCTGGGCGGTTTCATCATATTGAATGTCAACTTTATGGCGTGCTGCCAGAGCGATTGCCTGCTGAGGACTGACGGCTTTCGCTGTCGTTCCCTGTTTGAAAGGCAGTGTCCAATCATAGCCGTACATATTCTGGCCCATGACGATTTTTGAAGAAGGCATTTCCGTCAGCGCGTACTCAATGACATTTCTTACAGGGCCGATAGGTGATACGGCCTGAGCCGGGCCTCCGCTGTATCCCCACTCATATGTCATGATCACGACAAAATCGACGATTTCTCCATGTGCCCTATAGTCATGTGCTTCGTACCATTTGCCGGCCTGAGTCGCGCTCGTTTTCGGAGCAAGCGCCGTTGAAATCTTCCAGCCTTCCCGATGAAAAATCGTCCTCGCTTCACGTAAAAAACGATTGTAGGCTTCTCTGTCCTGTGGACGTAAATATTCGAAATCAAAGTGAATATCGCGAAAGCCGTGCTTTTTAGCCGTGGAGACGATTTCCTGAAAAAGTTTTGTTTTCACTGTATTGTCATTCAAGATGAGCCGCCCGAGTTCATCGCTGAATGCGTCATTTTCAAGGTTGGTGATGATCATCATCAGTGCGGTGTTGTGCCTGTCACTGATGCTTTTTAAATTGGTCAGAGGCGGTTCCTTTAAAGTCCCGTTCCGCTGCACTTGAAAACTGAATGCGCCGAGGTATGTTAAATAAGGAGAGGCCTCCCTTGCCGCCTGCTGCAGATTAGCGCTTACGCTCGTTCCCCGCGGTTCTATATATGCGTTTGATTCGATATCGGGCTTATTCGCCTGCTGCGGAATGTAAAGGCGGGTTCCGACTCTCAATGTGGTGCCGGGCTGAATTCCGTTCACCCTCGCAAGCTCCGCGGCCGATATATGAAAACGGCCGGCGATTGACGCGAGAGTATCACCTTGTTTCACTTCGTAATATTGACCCTCAATCGGGATGACAAGGGTTTGTCCGACAACCAATGTATTCGGATTAGGCAGTTTATTTGCTTCCGCAATGACATTTGCGGCTGTCCGGTAGCGCGCCGCAATAGCGGAAAGCGTGTCGCCCCGTTTCACTATATAGATCTGAATGAAAAACGCCTCCTTTCATATCCGCTATTAAATGTATGAAAAAAGGAGGCTGATCATGTTTATTTTTCGGCGGTAATTTGTTTTTCCGTGGTTATTTCCGCGAAGAGAACATTCTCCATCATGGTCAAAGCGAAATCATTGTCTTCGTCGTTATTGGAAGCGGTGCAGTCTTTCGGAATGGTAATGCTGTATTCTCTCATATAAGCGTCGTTGGCCGTGAACAGCACACAAATGTTCCCGGCAATCCCCGTGATGATTAATCGGTTCACTTGTAATTCGGTCAGAAGGGTGTGAAGCGCCGTTTCGTAAAAAGCGGAATGCTTCGGTTTAATGAGAAAATAATCATCCGGCTGAGGCGAAATATCTTTTATAATGGGGGCGCTTCTGTCGTTGCTGCATTCCTCCCTGATGGCATCAATATCAGCCTTCCAAAGCCCGTAATGATCATTAATATAAATAATCGGCCAGTTGCTTTGTTTTGCATGCTTCTTTAATGATAAAATACGGGGGACAATTTGTTTGGTTTTTTCAGCAAGTCGTTCGCCCATATCAAATTGAAAATTGTTAATCATATCGACAATCAGAAGGGCTGTGTTGTTAGGTTCAGACAATACCGGCAACTCCTTTCTGCTGGGGTATTCCTATTTTAACCTTTATGAGACATGAAAAAACTTGAGAAGAGAGCTCGAACCTATGAATGATGAATATTATATGAGAGAAGCCATAAAAGAAGCGAAGAAAGCCGAAGCGAAAGGTGAAGTGCCGATCGGAGCAGTTCTTGTTCTGCACGATGAGATCGTGGCGCGGGCGCATAATCTGCGGGAGACTGAACAGAGGTCGCTTGCCCACGCCGAAATGCTGGCGATAGACGAAGCGTGCCGTAAGCTGGGGACATGGAGACTTGAGGATGCCGTTCTTTATGTCACTTTGGAGCCGTGTCCGATGTGCGCGGGAGCCGTCGTGCTTTCGAGAGTCGATAAGGTCGTATTCGGCGCATTTGATCCCAAGGGGGGCTGTACAGGAACGCTGATGAACCTCTTGCAGGAAGAGCGGTTCAACCACCAAGCGGAAGTGGTGAGCGGAGTGCTCGGAGAAGAGTGCGGAGAAATGCTCAGCGCTTTTTTCAGAAAGCTGCGCCGGCAAAAGAAAGACATGAGGAAAAAGTTGTCTGAGTAGTACGGTTGCATTTTCTGCCTGAAGCAGATATACTTATGTGTGCATCATGAATGGTGCGCATATCAAAATTTGATATTTATTTTGCCGTGCTAAGCGGGGAGGTAGCGGTGCCCTGTACCCGCAATCCGCTCTAGCGGGGCCGAATCCCTTCTCGAGGTTCGTTTACTGTAAGGTCTGCCTTAAGTAAGTGGCGTTGACGTCTGGGTCCTGCGCAATGGGAATTCATGAACCATGTCAGGTCCGGAAGGAAGCAGCATTAAGTGAAACCTCTCATGTGCCGCAGGGTTGCCTGGGCTGAGCTAACTGCTTAAGTAACGCTTAGGGTAGCGAATCGACAGAAGGTGCACGGTAAATCAATCATCAAATTTCAGACTCACCTGTTTATGGCAGGTGAGTTTTTTCGTATATGAAAAACGGGTTTTGGCGTTAAAAGCACGTTCATGTATAATAAACATGATGAATAACAGAGGAGGGCGCATCCTGTGGGTTACCAAGCTTTATATCGAGTATTTAGGCCTCAGCAGTTTGAAGATGTGGTCGGACAGGAACACATTACGAAAACGCTGCAAAATGCCCTTTTGCAAAAGAAATTTTCTCATGCATATCTGTTTTCTGGGCCGCGGGGAACGGGAAAAACCAGTGCAGCTAAAATATTTGCGAAAGCAGTCAACTGTGAGCACGCCCCCGTAGAAGAACCGTGCAATGAATGTGCGGCGTGCAAGGGGATCACAAACGGCTCTATATCAGATGTGATTGAAATAGATGCGGCGTCGAATAACGGCGTAGACGAAATCCGCGACATCCGTGACAAAGTAAAATTCGCCCCGTCGGCCGTCACCTACAAAGTATATATTATAGATGAGGTGCATATGCTCTCTATCGGCGCATTCAATGCGCTTCTGAAAACGCTGGAAGAACCGCCGGCACATTGCATTTTCATATTAGCTACGACTGAGCCTCATAAGATTCCTTTAACCATTATCTCCAGGTGTCAGCGTTTTGACTTCAAAAGGATTACATCCAAAGCAATTGTCGGACGAATGAAGACAATCGTCGATGCAGAGCAGCTGAAGGTGGAAGAAGGAGCCCTTGATATCATAGCGAGTGCTGCGGACGGAGGAATGAGGGACGCGCTGAGCCTGCTCGATCAAGCCGTATCATTCAGCGGCGGGGAGCTGTCGGTGGATGACGCATTGCTCATTACCGGAGCCGTTTCTCAGCACTATATTGGAAAACTGGCATCTGCTCTTCACCGCAAACAGGTTTCTGAGGCATTGGAAACACTGAATGAATTGCTCCAGCAGGGGAAAGATGCGGCCAAACTGATTGAAGATATGATTTTCTATTTCAGGGATATGCTCTTGTACCAGGCCGCTCCCGGTTTAGAAGGAGTCCTGGAGAAGGTGAAGGTCGATGAAACGTTCCGGAATCTGAGCGGTGATATACCGGCCCCCGCTTTATATGAGATGATTGATATCCTGAATAAAAGCCATCAGGAAATGAAGTGGACGAACCACCCAAGAATCTTTTTTGAAGTGGCTGTCGTGAAAATATGCCAGACGGCACAGCAATCCGCCGGAGACATCCCTGAGGTCGGCATGCTGATGAATAAGATCCAGCAGCTTGAGCAGGAAGTAGAAAGGCTGAAAACCTCCGGTGTGAAGGTTCAGATGGAAAGCGCTCCGAAAGAAGCTCCGCGTCCTCAAAAAGGCGGAAAAAGCCATTATAAAGCCCCGGTCGGAAGAATTCATGAGATATTGAAGGAAGCCACAAGACCTGATCTTGAACAGCTTAAAAGCAGCTGGGGCAAGCTGCTGGCACACCTGAAACAGCAGAATAAGGTGTCTCATGCGGCTCTTTTGAATGACAGTGAACCGGTGGCTGCAGCTCAAAAGGCATTTGTGCTTAAATTTAAATACGAAATCCATTGTAAAATGGTTGCAGAAGACAATAACGGAGTCCGTACGAATCTTGAACAGATTCTCGAATCAATGCTCGGGAAAAGAATGGATTTGATTGGCGTTCCGGAAGCACAATGGGGTAAAATAAGAGAAGAATTTTTAAATGATCACCAGCAGGAAAGTGAAGGATCAAACGAACCGGCTGAAGAAGATCCGCTGATTGCAGAGGCGAAAAAACTTGTCGGAGCGGATTTAATCGAAATAAAAGACTAATAAGATGAAAGAGAGTGATTGAATATGCGTGGCGGAATGGGAAACATGCAAAAAATGATGAAACAAATGCAAAAAATGCAAAAGGATATGGCGAAGGCTCAGGAGGAGCTTGCTGAAAAAGTGCTCGAAGGCACAGCGGGCGGCGGTATGGTGACTGTAAAAGTCAACGGCCAAAAAGAAGTTGTAGACGTTGCCATTAAAGAAGAAGTCGTTGATCCGGAAGATATCGAAATGCTTCAGGACCTGGTTCTTGCTGCGACAAACGACGCCCTCAAAAAAGTGGATGACATGACGAATGAGACAATGGGACAATTTACAAAAGGAATGAACATACCGGGTTTATTCTAGGGGGATAAATAAACATGCAGTATCCTGAACCAATATCAAAGCTGATTGACAGCTTTATGAAATTGCCAGGGATCGGACCGAAAACAGCGGTTCGTCTGGCTTTTTTTGTTCTAGGTATGAAAGAAGACACAGTATTGGATTTTGCTAAGGCGCTTGTCAATGCGAAGCGGAATCTGACATATTGCTCGATTTGCGGACATATAACAGATCAGGACCCTTGTTATATATGTGAGGACACAAGAAGGGATAAGTCTGTTATTTGTGTCGTGCAGGACCCTAAGGATGTGATCGCAATGGAGAAAATGAAGGAATATAACGGCCAGTATCATGTTCTTCACGGCGCGATTTCACCAATGGACGGCATCGGCCCGGAGGATATTAAGATTCCGGAGCTGCTGAAACGTCTTCAGGATGATCAAGTGACAGAAGTTATTCTCGCAACCAACCCTAATATTGAAGGGGAAGCAACAGCGATGTATATATCAAGGCTGTTAAAGCCCTCAGGCATCAAGCTCTCCCGTATTGCCCACGGTCTGCCCGTCGGCGGTGATTTGGAATATGCTGATGAGGTCACTCTTTCAAAAGCTCTTGAAGGAAGACGTGAATTGTAAGGGAGGAAAAGGCAAGGCATGGGTTTTCTTCGCAGAAATACATTAAGAAAAGAGTTTGATGAGAAGCTGATAGAACAGCTCTTTAAACAAAAAGAAGAATGGAACAGACAGAAGAGTCTGGTCGAGAAAAGTCTCGAGCCCTCCGCTGAGGTGTTGTTTGAGCTGAAAGTCGCTGAATCTAAGTACTTTTTTTATTTGAAAGAAGCGAAGCAGCGGAATTTGAAAATGAGCAGATGGAAGTAAGAGGTCTATTCTCCGGGATCTTCTCATAAGCTTGTACTAAACAAGCGAGGGGGAAGATTCATGGAGCCTTTTTTCATTATCGGTTTGATTGTCGGTCTGGTTGCTTTGCTTTTTTTATGGGGAGTATCTTCAAAACCGCTAAGATGGATTGGTGTGACTGCGATTAAGTTTATTGCCGGTGCGATTCTGCTGGTGGGTGTGAACTTGTTCGGGGGCAGTCTCGGTATTCATATCCCTGTTAACCTGATTACAACGGGCATCAGCGGGATTCTGGGGATTCCCGGCATCGCGGCTTTGATAGTCATTAAACGCTTCATCATTTAATTTGTCGATTATTGTTGACATGTTAGATCAAGGGTGGTATTCTAATATACGTCGCTGATGACGAAACGAATTTTTGAAAAAGAAATTTTAAAAAGTTGTTGACGG
The DNA here is from genome assembly GCF_038592915.1 of Bacillus sp. EU63. Classification (NCBI taxonomy): domain Bacteria; kingdom Bacillati; phylum Bacillota; class Bacilli; order Caryophanales; family Bacillaceae; genus Bacillus; species Bacillus sp. EU63. Next base: position 30,942 of record NZ_CP151944.1, read on the forward strand.
AACTAACACCGATGTGTTAAGATAATTAAGTCGCTTCAAGAGCGACGAACAAAGTTCTTTGAAAACTAAACAAGACAAAACGTACCTGTTAATTCAAAGTTTTAAATAAATCGCACAGCGATGTGCGTAGTCAGTCAAACACTTTATCGGAGAGTTTGATCCTGGCTCAGGACGAACGCTGGCGGCGTGCCTAATACATGCAAGTCGAGCGGACAGATGGGAGCTTGCTCCCTGATGTTAGCGGCGGACGGGTGAGTAACACGTGGGTAACCTGCCTGTAAGACTGGGATAACTCCGGGAAACCGGGGCTAATACCGGATGGTTGTTTGAACCGCATGGTTCAGACATAAAAGGTGGCTTCGGCTACCACTTACAGATGGACCCGCGGCGCATTAGCTAGTTGGTGAGGTAACGGCTCACCAAGGCGACGATGCGTAGCCGACCTGAGAGGGTGATCGGCCACACTGGGACTGAGACACGGCCCAGACTCCTACGGGAGGCAGCAGTAGGGAATCTTCCGCAATGGACGAAAGTCTGACGGAGCAACGCCGCGTGAGTGATGAAGGTTTTCGGATCGTAAAGCTCTGTTGTTAGGGAAGAACAAGTGCCGTTCAAATAGGGCGGCACCTTGACGGTACCTAACCAGAAAGCCACGGCTAACTACGTGCCAGCAGCCGCGGTAATACGTAGGTGGCAAGCGTTGTCCGGAATTATTGGGCGTAAAGGGCTCGCAGGCGGTTTCTTAAGTCTGATGTGAAAGCCCCCGGCTCAACCGGGGAGGGTCATTGGAAACTGGGGAACTTGAGTGCAGAAGAGGAGAGTGGAATTCCACGTGTAGCGGTGAAATGCGTAGAGATGTGGAGGAACACCAGTGGCGAAGGCGACTCTCTGGTCTGTAACTGACGCTGAGGAGCGAAAGCGTGGGGAGCGAACAGGATTAGATACCCTGGTAGTCCACGCCGTAAACGATGAGTGCTAAGTGTTAGGGGGTTTCCGCCCCTTAGTGCTGCAGCTAACGCATTAAGCACTCCGCCTGGGGAGTACGGTCGCAAGACTGAAACTCAAAGGAATTGACGGGGGCCCGCACAAGCGGTGGAGCATGTGGTTTAATTCGAAGCAACGCGAAGAACCTTACCAGGTCTTGACATCCTCTGACAATCCTAGAGATAGGACGTCCCCTTCGGGGGCAGAGTGACAGGTGGTGCATGGTTGTCGTCAGCTCGTGTCGTGAGATGTTGGGTTAAGTCCCGCAACGAGCGCAACCCTTGATCTTAGTTGCCAGCATTCAGTTGGGCACTCTAAGGTGACTGCCGGTGACAAACCGGAGGAAGGTGGGGATGACGTCAAATCATCATGCCCCTTATGACCTGGGCTACACACGTGCTACAATGGACAGAACAAAGGGCAGCGAAACCGCGAGGTTAAGCCAATCCCACAAATCTGTTCTCAGTTCGGATCGCAGTCTGCAACTCGACTGCGTGAAGCTGGAATCGCTAGTAATCGCGGATCAGCATGCCGCGGTGAATACGTTCCCGGGCCTTGTACACACCGCCCGTCACACCACGAGAGTTTGTAACACCCGAAGTCGGTGAGGTAACCTTTTAGGAGCCAGCCGCCGAAGGTGGGACAGATGATTGGGGTGAAGTCGTAACAAGGTAGCCGTATCGGAAGGTGCGGCTGGATCACCTCCTTTCTAAGGATTTTAACGGAATATAAGACCTTGGGTCTTATAAACAGAACGTTCCCTGTCTTGTTTAGTTTTGAAGGAACTTTGATTCTTTCATATGGTAGATGGGCCTGTAGCTCAGCTGGTTAGAGCGCACGCCTGATAAGCGTGAGGTCGGTGGTTCGAGTCCACTCAGGCCCACCATCTTTACCCAATACGGGGCCTTAGCTCAGCTGGGAGAGCGCCTGCTTTGCACGCAGGAGGTCAGCGGTTCGATCCCGCTAGGCTCCACCAACGTGTTCTTTGAAAACTAGATAACAGAAGTAATTCACATTCAATTAGTAATGCAAGATATCACGTAGTGATTCTTTTTAACGGTTAAGTTAGAAAGGGCGCACGGTGGATGCCTTGGCACTAGGAGCCGATGAAGGACGGGACGAACACCGATATGCTTCGGGGAGCTGTAAGCAAGCTTTGATCCGGAGATTTCCGAATGGGGAAACCCACCACTCGTAATGGAGTGGTATCCATATCTGAATACATAGGATATGAGAAGGCAGACCCGGGGAACTGAAACATCTAAGTACCCGGAGGAAGAGAAAGCAAATGCGATTCCCTGAGTAGCGGCGAGCGAAACGGGACCAGCCCAAACCAAGAGGCTTGCCTCTTGGGGTTGTAGGACACTCTGTACGGAGTTACAAAGGAACGAGGTAGATGAAGAGGTCTGGAAAGGCCCGCCATAGGAGGTAACAGCCCTGTAGTCAAAACTTCGTTCTCTCCTGAGTGGATCCTGAGTACGGCGGAACACGTGAAATTCCGTCGGAATCCGGGAGGACCATCTCCCAAGGCTAAATACTCCCTAGTGACCGATAGTGAACCAGTACCGTGAGGGAAAGGTGAAAAGCACCCCGGAAGGGGAGTGAAAGAGATCCTGAAACCGTGTGCCTACAAGTAGTCAGAGCCCGTTAACGGGTGATGGCGTGCCTTTTGTAGAATGAACCGGCGAGTTACGATCCCGTGCAAGGTTAAGCAGAAGATGCGGAGCCGCAGCGAAAGCGAGTCTGAATAGGGCGAATTGAGTACGTGGTCGTAGACCCGAAACCAGGTGATCTACCCATGTCCAGGGTGAAGTTCAGGTAACACTGAATGGAGGCCCGAACCCACGCACGTTGAAAAGTGCGGGGATGAGGTGTGGGTAGGGGTGAAATGCCAATCGAACCTGGAGATAGCTGGTTCTCTCCGAAATAGCTTTAGGGCTAGCCTCAAGGTAAGAGTCTCGGAGGTAGAGCACTGATTGGACTAGGGGCCCCTACCGGGTTACCGAATTCAGTCAAACTCCGAATGCCGATGACTTATCCTTGGGAGTCAGACTGCGAGTGATAAGATCCGTAGTCGAAAGGGAAACAGCCCAGACCGCCAGCTAAGGTCCCAAAGTATACGTTAAGTGGAAAAGGATGTGGAGTTGCTTAGACAACCAGGATGTTGGCTTAGAAGCAGCCACCATTTAAAGAGTGCGTAATAGCTCACTGGTCGAGTGACTCTGCGCCGAAAATGTACCGGGGCTAAACGTATCACCGAAGCTGCGGACTGTTCTTCGAACAGTGGTAGGAGAGCGTTCTAAGGGCTGTGAAGCAAGACCGGAAGGACTTGTGGAGCGCTTAGAAGTGAGAATGCCGGTATGAGTAGCGAAAGAGGGGTGAGAATCCCCTCCACCGAATGCCTAAGGTTTCCTGAGGAAGGCTCGTCCGCTCAGGGTTAGTCGGGACCTAAGCCGAGGCCGAAAGGCGTAGGCGATGGATAACAGGTTGATATTCCTGTACCACCTCCTCACCATTTGAGCAATGGGGGGACGCAGGAGGATAGGGTAAGCGCGGTATTGGATATCCGCGTCCAAGCAGTTAGGCTGGGAAATAGGCAAATCCGTTTCCCGTGAAGGCTGAGCTGTGATGGCGAGCGAATTATAGTAGCGAAGTTCCTGATTCCACACTGCCAAGAAAAGCCTCTAGCGAGGTGAGAGGTGCCCGTACCGCAAACCGACACAGGTAGGCGAGGAGAGAATCCTAAGGTGATCGAGAGAACTCTCGTTAAGGAACTCGGCAAAATGACCCCGTAACTTCGGGAGAAGGGGTGCTCTGTTAGGGTGCAAGCCCGAGAGAGCCGCAGTGAATAGGCCCAGGCGACTGTTTAGCAAAAACACAGGTCTCTGCGAAGCCGTAAGGCGAAGTATAGGGGCTGACGCCTGCCCGGTGCTGGAAGGTTAAGAGGAGCGCTTAGCGTAAGCGAAGGTGCGAATTGAAGCCCCAGTAAACGGCGGCCGTAACTATAACGGTCCTAAGGTAGCGAAATTCCTTGTCGGGTAAGTTCCGACCCGCACGAAAGGCGCAACGATCTGGGCACTGTCTCAACGAGAGACTCGGTGAAATTATAGTACCTGTGAAGATGCAGGTTACCCGCGACAGGACGGAAAGACCCCGTGGAGCTTTACTGCAGCCTGATATTGAATGTTGGTACAGCTTGTACAGGATAGGTAGGAGCCTTGGAAACCGGAGCGCCAGCTTCGGTGGAGGCATCGGTGGGATACTACCCTGGCTGTATTGACCTTCTAACCCGCCGCCCTTATCGGGCGGGGAGACAGTGTCAGGTGGGCAGTTTGACTGGGGCGGTCGCCTCCTAAAAGGTAACGGAGGCGCCCAAAGGTTCCCTCAGAATGGTTGGAAATCATTCGCAGAGTGTAAAGGCACAAGGGAGCTTGACTGCGAGACCTACAAGTCGAGCAGGGACGAAAGTCGGGCTTAGTGATCCGGTGGTTCCGCATGGAAGGGCCATCGCTCAACGGATAAAAGCTACCCCGGGGATAACAGGCTTATCTCCCCCAAGAGTCCACATCGACGGGGAGGTTTGGCACCTCGATGTCGGCTCATCGCATCCTGGGGCTGTAGTCGGTCCCAAGGGTTGGGCTGTTCGCCCATTAAAGCGGTACGCGAGCTGGGTTCAGAACGTCGTGAGACAGTTCGGTCCCTATCCGTCGCGGGCGCAGGAAATTTGAGAGGAGCTGTCCTTAGTACGAGAGGACCGGGATGGACGCACCGCTGGTGTACCAGTTGTTCTGCCAAGGGCATCGCTGGGTAGCTATGTGCGGACGGGATAAGTGCTGAAAGCATCTAAGCATGAAGCCCCCCTCAAGATGAGATTTCCCATTCCGCAAGGAAGTAAGATCCCTGAAAGATGATCAGGTTGATAGGTCTGAGGTGGAAGTGTGGCGACACATGGAGCTGACAGATACTAATCGATCGAGGACTTAACCAATTTGAATGTATGCTTACTGTTATCTAGTTTTGAGAGAACACTCTCAATGGTTTGGTGGCGATAGCGAAGAGGTCACACCCGTTCCCATGCCGAACACGGAAGTTAAGCTCTTCAGCGCCGATGGTAGTCGGGGGTTTCCCCCTGTGAGAGTAGGACGCCGCCAAGCTATCATTACGGTAAAGGCAGCTCATCATGAGTTGCCTTTTTTGTTTTTGAATAAAAACAAAACAAACACCGAAATACGGAAACGCCCATATACTAATTGCAAACTTCAAAAAGGTCCAAATTGTGTATACAATCAACAGCTTAAGGGAAGGCTATTCATACGGAGGTGGGCAAAATGAATGAAACGTCCAGCCATGAAGAAACATGTATTGTGTGTGAAACCAAAAAAAGCAGGGGAATCCATATTTATACGAAATTTATATGTTTAGAGTGTGAGAAGAAAGTAGTTTCCACTCCGACCTCTGATCCGAATTATGAATTTTTCGTTCGTAAACTGAAAAGCCTTCATACACCGACGTTATATTCTTAACCCTGAAAAGGGTCTTTTTTTTGCCTGAAATCAGAGGAGTTTTTACACTTTTTATAAAAGAACTGATACGATAAGAAGAGAAACTTGTTTAGACATGGAATGTAATAGATAATACTGATAAAAGTGAATAAATAGGAGTCGATCAAGTATGAAACCGTTTATTCAATATATGAAATGGACGCTTTGCGGCAGCACAGTTTTTGTATTAGCGGGGATAACCTTCTTTACGATAGGGCATCAGCCTTTTCTGTATTCGCTTTTATACGGGGCAGCCAGCGGAGCCGCAGTCAGTGCGGCCGGTCTGTGGAATGCGAAGCGTCTCTTTTTAAAAAAACACCGGCTGACAAGAAAAGAATATGCTTATATCAAGGAAAATCTTGAGGAAGCAAAGGGCAAAATCATTCGATTACGCAGGGCGCTTTTTCGCTCTAAAAGTATACAAATGCTGAAGCAGAATGCAGAGATACTGCGGATAACCCGACGAATATATCTGCTCACAAAGCAGGAGCCGAAGCGTTTTTATCAGGCAGAGCGTTTCTATTATCAAACGCTTGATTCTGTTGTGGAACTGACGGAAAAGTATGCTCTGCTCTCCTCACAGCCGCGAAAAAATAAAGATTTATCAATGTCCTTGAGTGAGACGAGGATGACTCTAGCAGAGCTTTCCAGAAGGCTGGAAGAGGATCTTCATGAACTGATGAAGGAGGACATCGACGACCTGCACTTTGAATTAGATATGGCAAAGCATTCACTGAGAAAATAAGAAAGGAAGAAGGAAATGGCCAAAGACCGTTCCGACGACAGCATGGGCGCCCAAAATGACCAGACTCATCTAAAGCTTGCAGATACGCTGCCGGAAGAAAAAAGAGAAGCGGCACTTCAGGTCGCTGAAAAACTGGATCCTGGGAACATGCAAAGCATTGTTCTGTTTGGTTCACAGGCGCAGGCGAATCTTCTGGAATTTTCCCACACGATGATAGAGCACGTGCAAAGAAAAGATGCAGGAGAGATGGGACAGATACTGGCTGATTTGATGCTGAAGCTTGACCAGGTAAACCCCGATGATCTGCAGATGAAGAACAAAGGGTTTTTCGCCCGGCTGTTTAAAAGGGTATCCGGTTCTGTGCAGGAAGTGCTTTCGAAATATCAAAAGACAAGTGTGCAGATTGACCGTATCAGCAGAAGGCTGGAACATTCTAAAAATGTGCTGTTGAGTGACAATAAATTGTTAGATCAGCTGTACGCCCAAAATAAACAATACTTTTCTGATTTAACTATGTATATAGCAGCGGGGGAATTAAAATTAGATGAGCTGAAAACAAAGCTGATACCCGAAGCGGCAAGAAAAGCCGAATTACAAGAACACAATCAAATGGCCGCGCAGGAAGTGAATGATCTTCGCCAGTTTGCCGACCGTCTGGATAAGAGGGTGCATGATCTGCTGCTGAGCAGGCAGATTACGCTCCAGAGTGCGCCGCAAATCCGCCTGATTCAAAACACGAATCAGGCACTGGCAGAGAAAATTCAGTCCTCCATTGTTACGGCTATTCCTTTATGGAAGAATCAAGTCGCCATCGCGCTGACGCTTATGAGGCAGCGGAGTGCGGCAGATGTGCAGCAGAAGGCGGCGGATACGACAAATCAATTGCTGCTGAAAAACGCCGAACTTCTGAAAACAAGCACAGTCGAGACCGCCAAAGCCAATGAGCGCGGACTTGTTGAGGCAGACACCCTCAAAAAAGTGCAGGAAAGCTTAGTCAGCACACTTGAAGAAATCATGTCTATTCAAGAAGAAGGCAGGATGAAACGCAGGCGTGCCGAGGAGGAGCTTGTTATCATGGAAGGCGATTTAAAAAAGAAGCTGCTTGATATGGGGTCCGGCCGGGATAACGGCTAGATGGCAAAAAGTCTTAGCTTTAAGTTGGCTCGCAGGCACGATATAATAAGAAAGACAGGCAAAGGATTTGTTTAAAAATGGACACACCTTTATATACAGCGCTGATGAAGCATGCGCACCGAAATACGTATTCTTTTCATGTTCCGGGACATCACAATGGAGATGTCTTTTTTGATGAAGCCAAATCTGTATATCAATCTCTTTTATCTATTGATATGACTGAGATCACGGGTCTTGATGACTTGCATCACCCGACGGGGGTCATTAAGGAAGCGCAGGATTTGGTGAGCAGATTGTACGGCTCTCAGGAAAGCTTCTTTCTCGTCAATGGAACGACCGCCGGCAATCTGGCGATGATTTTAGCTGTTTGTGAACCGGGTGAACCCATTCTGATCCAGCGTAATTGTCACAAGTCTGTTTTCCATGCGGTGGCATTGGCCGGAGCCAAGCCGGTTTATTTGGCGCCGGAAATCGATGAAAACATGCATGTGCCGGCACATGTATCTCTTTCAGTCATCGAAAAAGCGCTGGCGTCATATCCGAACGCGAAAGGACTTGTTTTGACCAATCCGACTTATTACGGACACGCCGCCGATTTGACTGCGGCAGTTAAAAAAGCCCATTCATACGGTGTTCCTGTACTGGTGGATGAGGCTCATGGAGCTCACTTTGTGTTAGGGCAGCCTTTCCCGCCTTCATCATTGGCTATGGGGGCGGACGCCGTTGTTCAATCGGCTCACAAAACGCTTCCGGCTATGACGATGGGATCTTACTTTCATTTAAACAGCACCCGAATTGACAGAGATCGATTAACTTATTATGTAAGCAGTTTGCAAAGCAGCAGCCCGTCATACCCGATTATGGCATCTTTAGATACGGCGCGTGCTTATGTGCAGGACATTGCTGAAAAAGGGAAACTTCCCGTCCATATGGAGCACATTGAGAAAATCAAACGAAGGTTCGCATCAATTTCTTCTATTGAAATAATCGAGCCTTCCGGATATGGGCTGCGGGCGGACCCGTTAAAATTAATACTTCGGTCAAAGCTCGGACATTCCGGCTATTCATTACAACGCATTTTGGAGAGTGAAGACATTGTTGCCGAGCTGGCTGACGAGTACCAAGTATTGCTCGTCCTGCCGATAGGCGGCCGGCGGATGATAGAACAGGCAACCGTAAGAAACATACAGCAGAAACTGGAGAATACACCGCCCGATAAATTGCCGGATGCCGTGAATTGGACATTTCCGTCCATATCGACACTTGAATACCCGCAAAATGAGATGCGGAAGTTTACAAAAGAGCCTGCAGATATAAATAAGGCGGCCGGGCGCTTGCATGCGGGGAACATTATTCCTTATCCGCCGGGAATTCCGCTGATCATGGACGGAGAACGGATAACAGAAGAGATCGTACAAAAGCTTTCCCGTTTAATCGGCATGGACGCGCATATTCAAGGCTTATTAAACGGGGAACAATTACTTGTCTATATAGAAGAGGAGAAATCATGAGCGGTTTATTTATAACATTTGAAGGTCCTGAAGGTGCAGGGAAAACGACTGTGCTTCAGGAAATGAAAGAGATTCTGTCGGCAGAGGGGCTCCCGGTGACAGCGACAAGAGAACCGGGCGGCATCGATATTGCGGAACAGATCAGAGAAGTGATCTTAAATAAAAACAATACACTGATGGATGCAAAAACGGAGGCGCTGCTTTATGCTGCGGCGAGAAGACAGCATTTAGCCGAAAAGGTGCAGCCTGCATTGAAAGAAGGCCGCATTGTGCTGTGCGATCGTTTCATCGACAGTTCGCTGGCTTATCAAGGCTATGCGAGAGGGCTCGGCATTGATGAAGTCCTTTCTATTAACCAGTTTGCAATCGGCGATACGATGCCTGATGTCACCATCTATTTTTCTATTGAGCCGGAAGAAGGGTTGAAACGGATTACGTCGAATGATTCAAGAGAAAAGAATCGTCTCGATCTTGAGGCCCTGCACTTTCACACGAAAGTACGGGAAGGATACCAAAAGGTCATGCAGCGTTTTCCGGAAAGATTCCATACAATCGACGCATCGAAAAAGAAGGAACTCGTCATTCAGGACGCACTTCAAGTGATAAATGAAGCATTGAAAAAAATTCAGTTGTGACCTGTTTCTCATAAGTTGCTATAATGAATGTAACGACAATGTTCTTTCCAACCTAAAGGGGGCCTAGAGAATGAAACTAATAGTGGCAGTGGTGCAGGATCAGGACAGCAACAGGCTTTTGAAAGTATTAACCGACCACAACTTCAGGGTGACGAAGCTTGCGACAACAGGCGGATTCCTTAAATCAGGCAATACGACGTTTATGATCGGGGTGGAAGATATCCGTGTCGATAAAGCGCTCAGCCTCATTAAAGAGAATGGCTGTAAACGTGATCAGATGATTGCCCCGGTATCCCCGATGGGCGGGAATGCGGATTCCTACGTTCCATATCCCGTCGAAGTGGAAGTCGGCGGAGCGACGGTCTTTGTCCTCCCGGTCGATGAATTTCATCAATTTTAAGGATTTGACGACGTGAAAATAAATTCTGACTTACGTACATTTATTGAGAAAAAGCAGCAGCCTGCTTATAAAGCGGCAGAGCTGTCCGGAACGTTTAAAAGTTCAATGGACAGCCAAAGCAGCAAGCTGAAATTTGATCAGCTGAGCAGGTTCTTAACGGATATAGAAACGTTCGGGAAAAGGCTGACGAAGTCGAGAAACTTCAAAGACTTAGCGAAATTCAAAGGATTGGTAAAACGTTTTGTAAAAGAGGCCGTAGACAGCGGATTATCGCATGAGACGGAGAAAAGCTTTGACCTGTACGGCAGCAGCCGGACTCTGGGGCTTGTGAAAGAAATAGATGAAAAACTGCTTCAGCTGACGGAAGAAATGTTAGATCAGGAAAAACCGGCAATTGATTTGCTGGATCGAATCGGAGAAATAAAAGGTTTATTGATTAACCTTTACACATAGAGAGTGATACAATGGCAATATCATGGAAGGAAATGACCGGGCAGCAGCCCAGAGTGATGCGGCTTTTGCATAACAGCATTGAAAAGAAAAGGCTTTCTCACGCATATCTGTTTGAAGGCAAAAAAGGTACGGGCAAATTGGATGCCGCACTGCTTCTCGCAAAAAGCTTTTTTTGCCTTGAAGACGGGACTGAGCCTTGCGGGGAATGCCGGAACTGTAAGCGTATCGAATCCGGAAACCATCCCGACCTGCATGTGGTTCAGCCCGACGGATTATCCATTAAAAAGGCTCAGATCCAATCGCTTCAGGAAGAGTTTTCTAAAACAGGACTGGAATCGCATAAAAAGCTGTACATTATATCCCATGCGGATCAAATGACGACAAATGCAGCAAACAGTCTGCTGAAATTTTTAGAGGAGCCGAGTCAAGACACCATCGCAATTCTTATTACTGAGCAGCTCCATCGAATACTGGATACCATCGTTTCGAGATGTCAGGTTCTTCCGTTCCAGCCGCTTCAGCCGAAAGCCATAGAAGAAAGGCTGATTGAACAGGAAGTGAGCCCTCACATGGCCCGGCTCTTAGCAAATATGACAAATAATATTGCGGAAGCAGTCGAATTAAGTCGAAATGATGAGTTTGCAGAGTCCAGAGCGAAAGTGATAAAATTGTATGAAGTCTTACATCAGCGGAAAGGACATGCCTTTTTCTTCATTCAGGATCAGTGGGTGCCCTTTTTCAAAGAAAAAACCCATCAAGAAATGGGTCTTGATATGCTCTTATTGATATACCGTGATGTATTATCCATCCAAATTGGAAATGAAGATAAACTGATTTATCAAGACTTATTCCAATCAATAAAACAGCATGCGCTGCAATTTACACAACAAAGCGTTACGAACCAAATTCTCGCTGTTTTAGAAGCAAAAAAACGGCTTCATTCCAATGTGAATGTGCAGGGATTAATGGAGCACTTGGTGTTAACGTTGCAGGAGGGATAAGCTTGTACAACGTAATAGGCGTCCGCTTTAAAAAAGCGGGAAAAATTTATTATTTTGATCCGAACGGATTTGATATAGAACAAGACAGCTGCGTCATTGTTGAAACCGTAAGAGGTGTCGAATACGGGCAGGTTGTCATCGCAAATAAACAAGTGGACGAGCATGATGTTGTGCTTCCGCTTCGAAAGGTCATACGCGTTGCTGATGAACGCGATCTTCTCATTGTAGAAGAAAACAAACAGGAGGCCCTGTCCGCTTTTGAAGTCTGTCAGAAAAAAGTGGCTGACCACGGCTTAGATATGAAGCTGGTTGATGTTGAGTTTACATTTGACCGCAATAAAGTCATTTTTTACTTTACAGCAGACGGACGGGTTGATTTCAGGGAATTGGTCAAAGACTTGGCTTCTATCTTTAAAACGAGAATCGAATTGCGCCAAATCGGGGTGAGGGACGAGGCGAAAATGCTCGGCGGTATCGGACCATGCGGGAGAATGCTTTGCTGCTCCACGTTCCTCGGTGATTTTGAACCGGTGTCCATCAAAATGGCGAAGGATCAAAATTTATCGTTGAACCCAACGAAGATTTCCGGTCTGTGCGGCCGTTTGATGTGCTGTTTGAAGTACGAAAATGATGAGTATGAGACGGCAAAAGAACAGCTGCCGGATTTAGGCGAAATGATTACGACGGCAAACGGCCCCGCAAAGGTTGTCGGTCTTAATATTCTGGAACGGGTGCTTCAGGTGGAACTGAAGAATCGTGAAAAAGTGATAGAATATACTTGGGAAGAGCTCTTGGAAGAGGGCGTCGTATCCGCACAAACCACAGATTAACGAGGTGTGGAACCTTGGATAAAAAAGAGTTATTTGATACTGTCATAAACCTGGAGGAACAAATCGGTTCGCTGTACCGTCAGCTGGGTGACTTAAAGCAGCATATCGGCGAAATGATTGAAGAGAATCACCATCTTCAGCTTGAAAATAAGCATTTGCGTAAGCGGCTTGATGACACGACAGAGCAAATTGAGAAATTCAAAGCCGATCAGAAAGAAACAAAAACACAGAAGGCAGAGCAGAGTGATATAGGAGAAGGGTACGACAATCTGGCCCGGCTGTATCAAGAAGGCTTTCATATTTGCAACGTCCATTATGGGAGCGTCCGCAAGGGAGATTGCCTTTTTTGTCTGTCCTTCTTAAATAAAAAATAAGGAAAAGGCTTCCGCTGATGTCGGAAGCCTTTTTCAAAGAGTGCCGAAAGGAATAAGATTATGGTTTCATTACGTGATGATGAAAGATTGGATTACTTATTAGCAGAGGATATGAAAATAGTACAGAGTCCGACGGTTTTCGCTTTTTCATTAGATGCCGTGCTGCTGTCTAAGTTTGCATACGTTCCGATTCAGAAGGGGAACATCGTTGATTTATGCACGGGGAACGGCATTGTGCCGCTTTTGCTCAGCACAAGGTCAAAAGCCGATATCACCGGGGTTGAAATTCAGGAACGCTTGTATGATATGGCGCTCCGAAGCGTGGAATACAACGGGCTGGGCGGTCAGATCAGTCTCATTCATGATGATCTGAAAAATATGCCGGAAAGACTCGGACATAATAAATATGATGTTGTCACCTGCAATCCGCCTTATTTTAAAACACCGAAAGAAGCGGAGCAGAACCTGAACGAGCATCTCAGAATCGCAAGGCACGAAATCCTTTGCACGCTTGAAGATGTGATTTCCGTCAGCAGCAAACTGCTGAAGCAAGGCGGAAAAGCGGCTCTCGTTCATCGGCCGGGGAGGCTTTTGGAAATCTTTGAATTAATGAAAGCGTACCGAATAGAACCGAAACGGGTTCAGTTTATTTATCCGAAACAAGGTAAAGAAGCGAATACCATTTTGGTTGAAGGAATTAAAGGCGGCCGCCCTGATCTCAAAATTCTTCCCCCGCTGTTCGTATACAATGAACAAAATGAATATACGAAAGAGATCCGCACGATTTTATATGGAGACAAATAGTCATTTCTTTTATGTGCTGCTGTGCAATGACAACAGTCTGTATGCCGGTTATACAAATGATCTGCAAAAACGGCTGAAAACCCACAATGAGGGAAAGGGCGCGAAGTACACAAGGGCGCGGAGGCCGGTTTCGTTATGCCATGCGGAATCATTTGAAACAAAACGGGAAGCGATGCAGGCGGAATACCGTTTTAAACAGCTGACCCGAAAGAAAAAAGAGCAATATATAGAAGAAAAACGACGCAGCAAGGAGGCTGTATATGTTAAGACGCCAGATGAGTTTTAACGGAAAATCTGAAATGGGAACTCTGTACCTTGTTCCTACACCGATCGGCAATTTGGAGGACATGACCTTTCGTGCAGTAGAGACGCTGAAATCGGCCGATGTCATAGCTGCCGAAGATACGAGACAGACGAAAAAGCTGTGCCATGTTTATGCCATAGAAACATCTCTCATCAGCTATCATGAACATAATAAAGAAAGCAGCGGCCATAAAATCATTGAATGGCTGAAAAGCGGAAAGAATGTGGCATTGGTCAGTGATGCCGGCATGCCGACAATTTCCGACCCGGGGGCTGAGATTGTGAGAGATTTCACCCAAATCGGCGGATATGTCGTTCCGCTTCCGGGTGCAAATGCGGCATTAACCGCGCTGACCGCATCAGGCATCACCCCGCAGCCGTTTTTCTTCTACGGATTTTTAAACAGACAGAAAAAAGAAAAGAAGAAAGAACTCGAAATCCTGAAAAAACGGCAGGAAACGATGATATTTTATGAAGCGCCGCACAGATTAAAAGAAACATTAACAGCAATGCATGACGTTTTGGGTAATCGAACCATCGCCGTCACGAGAGAATTAACGAAAAAGTACGAGGAATTCATCAGAGGAACCATCGCCGAGGTGATTGAATGGGCAAATGAAGATCAAATCCGCGGTGAGTTCTGTCTCGTTGTCGAAGGAAATCAAACCGCTGAACCGGATGAAGAGGAAAAGCCTTGGTGGACGGAGCTTTCTGAGAAAGAACATGTGGAGCATTACATAAATGAAGGATCTTCTTCCAAACAGGCCATAAAACAAACAGCGGTAGATCGGGACGTGCCGAAACGCGAGATTTATGACGCTTATCACATTCAATCATAAAAAAAACCGTTCTTGTGTCGTAACAAGAACGGTTTTTGTATGAAATAGCTTATTTTTGGTTTTGAAGCTGGTTTTGAATTTCAGAGATGATTTGCTCAGCGCCTTCTTTGCTGAGTACCAATTTGCCGCCGGCAAGTTTAAGGTTATCATCAGAAACTTCACCAGTTACTTGGCAAGTCATGTTTGGTTTATATTTTTTAAGGATGATTTTTTCATCATCAACATAAATTTCAAGAGCGTCTTTTTCTGCGATGCCCAGTGTACGGCGAAGTTCGATAGGGATAACTACGCGTCCAAGTTCATCAACTTTACGTACGATACCAGTAGATTTCATTAACAGTCTCCTCCCGAGAGATAATTATTTGTAGTTTATATTTTTCTTCGTCATTATTCGACAAAATTCCTTACATTCCTAGCATAACAAGGTTTCCAATAATCGTCAATCTTTTTGTTTGCTATTGTTTGTAAGAATTAGTTCTTATAGTAAGTAAAGCCTTGGAAATCCTGAAATAACAGGCTTTTTGACTGCTTTTTCGAACCTATTATCCTACTGAAAATCCTTTTAAATCAAGACTTTCGAACCAAGATGTTTTATATTAGTAGATTATATACGACAAATTTCGACATGTTAAGACTTTTTTTAATTTCAATAAAAATTTTTAATTTTATTTACTCTTTTACGCGCAGTACGTATATATCCTTGATCTTAAAGGCTAAGATGGTATCATAGATAGAGGACAAATATCAATATTGTATATCAAATAAAACCGCTCTCGTCCTTTGGGCGTGAGCTTTTCGACATTCTGAATGGGAGGTTGCAACATGCCGCAAGACAATAATACTTTTTATATTACAACCCCGATATATTATCCGAGCGGAAAATTACATATCGGCCATGCTTATACTACCGTGGCCGGCGATGCGATGGCGCGTTACAAAAGATTAAAAGGATTTGACGTACGCTACTTAACCGGAACGGATGAGCACGGACAGAAAATCCAGCAGAAAGCGGAGGAAGAGAATATCACGCCTCAAGCTTATGTGGATCGTGCAGTTGCTGAAATCCAAAAACTATGGAAGCAGCTCGACATTTCTCACGATGATTTCATCCGGACGACGGAAAGCCGGCATAAAGAAATTATCGAGAAAGTGTTTCAAAATCTTCTTGATAATGGTGACATTTACCTGGATGAGTATGAGGGCTGGTACAGCATCCCTGATGAAACATTCTATACGGAAACACAGCTGGTGGATGTGGAACGAAATGAGAAGGGTGAGGTTGTCGGCGGAAAAAGCCCTGACAGCGGACACCCGGTCGAATTAATCAAAGAGGAGTCATACTTCTTCCGCATGAGCAAATACGCAGACCGCCTGCTGAAGTTTTATGAGGAAAATCCTTCTTTCATCCAGCCTGAATCACGCAAAAATGAAATGATTAACAACTTCATTAAACCGGGGCTTGAAGATTTGGCCGTTTCCAGAACGACGTTCGACTGGGGCGTAAAAGTACCGGGAAATCCGAAGCATGTCGTGTATGTATGGATTGACGCACTGTTCAACTATATTACAGCGCTCGGTTACGATACGGAAAATGATGAGCTTTACAAAAAGTACTGGCCGGCGGACGTCCATCTTGTCGGTAAAGAAATTGTCCGTTTTCATACCATTTACTGGCCGATTATGCTGATGGCGCTTGATCTCCCGCTGCCTAAGCAAGTATTCGCGCATGGCTGGTTATTGATGAAAGACGGAAAAATGTCGAAATCAAAAGGAAATGTCGTTGATCCGGTAACGTTAATTGAACGCTACGGCTTGGATGAACTTCGCTATTACCTGCTTCGCGAAGTACCATTCGGTTCAGACGGTGTCTTTACGCCGGAAGGTTTCGTAGAACGGATTAATTATGACTTGGCGAACGACTTAGGAAACCTTCTGAATCGTACAGTCGCAATGATCCAAAAATATTTTGACGGCGAGATTGGTTCATATGAAGGAAATGTGACAGATTTTGATTCAGAGCTTTCTTCTGTAGCCGGTGAAACGGTTAAAGCTTATGAAAAGGCAATGGAAAACATGGAGTTTTCAGTCGCTTTATCAACGCTATGGCAATTAATCAGCCGTACGAACAAATATATTGATGAAACTGCTCCGTGGGTGCTTGCTAAAGATCAGGAAAAAGAAAAAGAATTACGTTCTGTCATGTATCATTTAGCTGAATCATTACGTATCTCAGCCGTATTGCTCCAGCCTTTCTTGACACAAACGCCTGAAAAAATGTTTGCCCAGCTAGGAGTTGAGGATCAGTCTCTTAAAGCATGGGACAGCATTCAGACATTCGGCCAATTGAAGAACACGAAAGTGAAAAAAGGGGAACCGCTTTTCCCTCGTCTTGAAGCTGAAGAAGAAGTAGCTTACATCAAGCAAAAAATGCAAGGAACTGCTCCTGCTAAAGAAGAAAAGGCGGAAGAGCCGCAAGAAGCAGAGCGTCTTCCTGAAATTACGTTTGATCAATTTATGGATACAGAACTTCGCGTCGCAGAAGTCTTGTCCGCAGAGCCGGTGAAAAAAGCAGATCGGCTGCTGAAATTGCAAATTGATCTGGGCTTTGAACAGCGCCAAGTTGTATCAGGTATCGCGAAGCATTATACACCGGATCAGCTTGTGGGAATGAAGATCATTTGTGTAACGAATCTAAAACCGGTAAAACTGAGAGGCGAGCTTTCTCAAGGAATGATACTGGCAGGAGAATCGGACGGCGTTCTCAAAGTTGTAGCTGTCGACCAGTCATTACCGAAAGGCACTCGAATTAAATAAATAAATAGATGCAAAAGGTGTTTCACGTGTAACATTCCGTCGAACACCTTTTGTTTTTCAACAAGAAAGGAGTTTTTATGATGCTTTTTGATACACATGCGCACTTAAATGCCGAGCAATTTGACACAGACTTAGAGGAAGTCATTGCGCGTGCAAAGGCTGAAAAAGTTGAACGAATCGTCGTTGTCGGATTCGATAAACCCACTATCACGCGTGCGATGGAGTTGATTGAGGAATATGACTTTATATACGCTGCGATCGGTTGGCATCCGGTAGATGCAATTGACATGACAGAGGAAGATTTATCATGGATTAAGGAACTGTCCTCTCACGAAAAAGTCGTGGCAATCGGAGAGATGGGCCTTGATTACCACTGGGATAAATCACCAAAAGACGTTCAGAAAGAAGTATTCCGGAAACAAATCGCTCTCGCCAAAGAAGTGAACCTTCCAATCATCATTCATAATCGTGATGCAACGGAAGATGTTGTCACGATTTTGAAAGAAGAGGGGGCGGAAGAAGTCGGCGGCATTATGCACTGCTTTACGGGGAGCGCGGAGGTTGCGCGGCAGTGTATGGATATGAATTTTTATATTTCATTCGGCGGACCGGTTACCTTCAAAAATGCGAAGAAACCAAAAGAAGTGGCAAAGGAAATTCCGAATGACCGTTTGCTGATTGAAACGGACTGTCCTTTCCTGACACCGCATCCTTTCCGCGGTAAACGAAATGAGCCAAGCTATGTAAAATATGTTGCTGAACAGCTCGCTGAATTAAAAGGGCTGACATATGAAGAAATTGCCTCAATTACAACCGAAAACGCAAAAAGACTTTTCCGCATGAACTGACAGAATGCGCTGTCGTAACGTGTAAAGGCTTGTCCGATTCAGTGGATATGTAAAACCGTTCTACAAGCTTCCTTCTCCTCATAAGATAGGTTGTCGATATGTCTCTCTTCCTTTTTTTGCTTTGTTTTTGCATAATGAGGGATACGCTGAAGGTTTTTCATCTTCGAGATGGGAGGGTTGACAGCATTTTAGATACTCTATATAATCTCTCCGAGGAGAAGGAGGCGTTTTTCATCACACAAAAAATGAAAAAACTGTTTTCCGTAAAGCTTGGTAAAAGCAAGGTTATTCTTATTGCAGCTATTATTCTGCTGGGCGGAACCGGGACTGCATACGGGTCACATGAGCTCTCAAAACAATCAGTTTCTGTTTCCATCAACGGCAAGAAAAAGCAAATACGCACTCATGCAAAAACGGTTGGGGAACTTCTGGAAGATTTACATATAGAGACGAGAAATGAAGACCGGATTACCCCGTCTAAGCAGACAGCATTGGCAGACAACATGAATGTCGTGTATGAAGCTGCAAAGCAGATCCGTGTGACAAGAGGCGGAGAAGAAAAGACTTTATGGTCAACGGCAAAAACAGTCGGCGCATTTCTGAACGAACAGCATACACCTGTGAATCAGCACGATAAAATAGATCCAGCAGCAGATACGAAAGTGACAAACGGCATGAAAGTCACGGTCGACCCGGCTTTTCAGGTCACTGTAAATGATGCGGGAAAGAAAAAGAAAATATGGACGACTTCGACTACGGTCGCTGACTTTTTAACGCAGCATAAGATGGACATGAAAGACGAAGATAAAGTAAAACCGGCATTACACGAAAAGCTCACAAAAAATCAGGCCGGTATACAAATCACTCGTATCGAAAAAGTCACCGATGTAGTTGAGGAAAAAATAGCGTATCAAGTGAAAGAAAAAGAAGATGCGTCTCTCGACAGCGGGAAAGAAAAGATCGTTCAAAAAGGAAAAGAAGGCAAACTTAAAAAGCATTTTCATGTTGTCAAAGAAAATGGAAAAGAAGTTTCAAGAAAGCTTGTTAAAGAAGAAACATCTGAAAAAAGCAAAGATCAGATCATTGCGGTCGGCACAAAGCGGCACAGTCCCAAGATTGAGCAGCTCAGTGCACCTGTGAAGGCATCTTCGGGCGAAACCGGATCTTCCGGTAAAGTGATTACCGTGTCTTCCACGGCTTATACCGCAAGCTGCAGCGGCTGTTCCGGCCATACGGCTACAGGCGTTAACCTGACAAGCAATCCGAATGCCAAAGTCATTGCGGTAGACCCAAGCGTCATCCCGCTCGGCACAAGAGTCCACGTAGACGGATACGGGGATGCCGTGGCCGCTGATACAGGCTCAGCCATTAAAGGAAGACGGATTGATGTCTTTTTCCCTGAAAAATCTTCAGCTTACCGCTGGGGAAAGAAACAGGTCAAAATAAAAATCTTAAATTAATTCCGATTCACTCAGAGGGTTTTGCGCCCTCTGTTTTTTTCGTTATAATAGGTAAAGTGTATTTTCAGTATATTAGACGTGACATGTAAGCAAAGGTTTCGTTTTGGATATAAAAAGTTTTTTTGGAGGAAGTAATGAAAATTAAAGAAATTATTGTAGTCGAGGGACGCGATGACACTGCGCGCATAAAACTTGCCGTTGATGCGGATACGATCGAGACAAACGGTTCCGCAATCGGAGACGAAGTCATCAGACAGATTCGGCTGGCGCAGGAAACGAGAGGGGTCATCGTGCTGACGGACCCGGATTTTCCGGGGGAAAAGATCCGGAAAACCATTTCTGAAGCAGTACCCGGTTGTAAACACGCATTTCTGCCCAAACATCTTGCCAAACCGAAAAACAAGCGCGGCATTGGCGTTGAGCACGCATCCATTGAAAGCATCAGAGCATGTCTGGAAAATGTGCATGAAGAGATGGAGGCAAAGCCGAGTGAGATTTCAGCTGAAGATGTCATACAGGCCGGTCTGATCGGCGGACCGGCTGCCAAAAGACGCCGCGAACGATTGGGCGACCTGCTGAAGATCGGCTATACAAACGGCAAGCAGCTTCAAAAACGGCTGCAAATGTTTCAAATCAAAAGAAGTGATTTTATTGATGCGCTCGATGCTATGAGGCAGGAGGAACAGGATGAACAATAAAGATATCGCGACACCTATCAGAACGAAGGAAATTCTGAAAAAGTACGGTTTCTCTTTTAAAAAGAGTCTGGGACAGAATTTCTTAATTGATACAAATATATTGGACAGAATTGTGGACCATGCGGAAATTACGGATCGGACCGGAGTCATTGAAATCGGGCCCGGAATCGGCGCGCTGACAGAGCAGCTTGCCAAACGGGCGAAAAAGGTCGTCGCGTTTGAAATTGATCAGCGCCTGCTGCCCATTCTCAATGATACGCTGTCTCCGTATGACAATGTAACGATCATTCATCAAGATGTGCTGAAAGCAGACGTCAAATCTGTCATTGAAGAGCAGTTTCAGGATTGTGATGAAATTATGGTGACGGCGAATCTCCCATATTATGTGACGACGCCGATCATCATGAAGCTCTTGGAAGAACATCTTCCGTTAAAAGGGATTGTCGTGATGCTGCAAAAAGAGGTCGCTGAGCGGATGGCCGCTGATCCTTCCTCTAAGGAGTACGGATCGCTTTCCATTGCGGTTCAGTTCTATACGGAGGCCAAAACCGTCATGACCGTCCCGAAAACGGTGTTTGTGCCTCAGCCTAATGTCGATTCAGCCGTCATCCGTCTCTTGCTTCGTGACGGCCCGGCGGTTGACGTCGATAATGAACCGTTTTTCTTCCAGCTGATTAAAGCAAGCTTCGCACAGCGCCGGAAAACCTTGCTGAACAACCTTGTGAACAATCTTCCGGGCGGAAAAGAGAAAAAAGCTCAAATTGAAGAAGTTCTTCAAGAAACGAATATTGACGGAAAGCGGCGCGGTGAATCCCTGTCCATAGAAGAATTCGCGCTCCTGTCCAACGGATTGCATAAAGCCCTTTTCTAAGAGGGCTTTTTGTTTTGCGTCACCACTTGGACTGCCGCTACATAGGCTAGAGGAGAACCTTATTCATTCAACTGCAAGAAAAGCTTGAAACATCAAGCGCCGCAGCGGAAAGAGGTGTATTTGCCAAGACTTCTTTCATGATGAGGCTTAGTCTATTTGTGGAGTGGGTAACGTGCAATTTCAAATAGGAGATATGGTAGCCAGGAAATCCTATCAAATGGATGTTTTATTTCGCATTATCGGTATAGAGCAAACAAGCAATGGGAATTCAATTGCCATCCTGCATGGTGACGAAGTCAGATTGATTGCGGATGCTGATTTTTCTGATTTGGAGCCTGTCAGAAAAGACGAACAGGCCATGAGAAAGAAAAGAGATGAAAGCAGGATGAATGAATCTCTCGAGCTGCTCCGCCAGGATTATAAGCTGCTTCGGGAAAAACAGGAATATTATGCGACAAATCAATATCAGCATCAGGAGCACTACTTTCATATGCCCGGAAAGGTATTGCATCTGGACGGCGATGAGGCCTATTTGAAAAAGTGCCTGAACTTTTATGAAAAAATCGGTGTGCCGGTATACGGAATTCATTGCCATGAGAAAAAAATGCCGGCATCAATTGACGAGCTGCTTGATAAATACAGGCCGGATATTTTAGTCATCACCGGCCATGATGCATATTCCAAGCATAAGGGAGGCGTGAACGATTTAAGCGCCTACAGGCATTCCAAACACTTTGTCGAAACCGTTCAAAGAGCGAGGCGTAAAGTACCTCATTTGGATCAGCTGGTCATATTCGCGGGGGCGTGCCAATCTCATTTCGAGTCTTTAATCAGGGCAGGCGCGAATTTTGCAAGTTCGCCGTCACGCGTCAATATCCATGCGCTTGACCCGGTATATATTGTCGCGAAAATCAGCTTCACCCCGTTTATGGAGCGGATCAATGTATGGGATGTCCTGAGAAATACGCTGACGAGAGAGAAAGGGCTGGGAGGAATTGAAACGAAGGGTGTGCTGCGTGTCGGTATGCCGTATAAATCAAATGGATGAGTGATAAAACCCGCATATATTTCGCTATGCGGGTTAATTATTTTACATATTGATACATAAATTTCCGGAACTTGTGAAAAATAACGCAGAAATCAATAGAATTTTGTCAAAATAATTTTGTTGACAATGACTTATTAACGTTGATATAATTTAAATTTTATTTGACAAAATTGGGCTCTTGTTGTACAATAAATGTAGTGAGGTGGATGCAATGGCGAAGACGTTGTCCGATATAAAAAGATCGCTTGATGGGAATTTAGGTAAACGGCTTACGTTAAAAGCAAACGGCGGCCGCCGAAAAACGATTGAGCGTTCGGGCATTTTAGCTGAGACGTACCCTTCTGTTTTTGTGATACAACTAGATCAAGACGAGAATTCGTTTGAAAGAGTTTCATACAGTTATGCTGATATTCTGACTGAGACTGTTGAATTGACATTCAATGACGATGCGGCAAGCTCAGTAGCATTTTAATGGGCAGTGAACCTTTTGTTTACTGCTTTTTGTTTTGCCTTCTAAAGCTCTTCTAATTATTCCCTCGAAAGTTTCAGCCGATTAAACGGAAGCTATAAGTGTCACATGTTTTATCGTGGCGTGCACGAATGGTGATCAATTCTATAAAAGGGGTTGTTTCGTTTGGGCAGACGTCGTGGAGTTATGTCAGATGAGTTCAAATATGAGCTGGCGAAGGACCTTGGTTTTTACGATACGGTGAAAAACGAGGGCTGGGGAGGCATTCGGGCGCGTGACGCCGGGAATATGGTAAAGCGCGCGATTGAGATTGCCGAACAGCAGATGGCGGCTCAGAACCAAAATAACCGATAATGCAGTGGCCCGGGGGACAATCCGTTCCCCGGTTTTTTCTATCGGCTGTCAAAACCGGCGTCAATTTCGGATAAGTACCTCCGGGTCTCCAAATGTGATACAATGTTCATACTTATGTTTAGATGGAGAAGTAGGTGAAAGCTATGCGTATTTTAGAAAAAGCGCCGGCCAAAATCAATCTGTCCCTCGATGTGACGAGTAAACGCCCGGATGGTTATCACGAAGTGGAGATGATCATGACGACAATTGATTTGGCAGATCGGATTGAACTGACAGAACTGCCCGAAAACGTTATCAGAGTGGCGTCGCATAATCGCTTTGTTCCGGATGATCAAAGGAATCTGGCTTATCAGGCAGCCAAACTGCTTAAAGAACGGTTTCAAGTCAAAAAAGGCGTTTCCATTATGATTACAAAAGTGATCCCTGTTGCGGCAGGCCTTGCCGGCGGAAGCAGCGATGCGGCAGCCACGCTCAGAGGGCTGAACAGGCTTTGGGATTTAAAGCTTTCTGTCGAAGAGCTCGCGGAGCTTGGAGCTGAAATCGGTTCAGACGTGTCCTTCTGTGTATACGGAGGCACTGCCTTGGCAACCGGACGCGGTGAGAAGATCAGGCACATTAGTGCTCCGCCTCATTGCTGGGTCGTGCTCGCCAAACCGACGATCGGGGTATCGACTGCCGAAGTGTACCGCCGGCTGAACTTACAGCAGGTTCGGCATCCTGATGTGCAGGCGATGATTGACGCGATTGAAGAAAAAAGCTTCCAAAAGGTATGCGGACAATTAGGAAACGTATTGGAGTCGGTTACGCTCAGCCTCCATCCCGAGGTGGCGATGATTAAAAATCAAATGAAACGCTTCGGCGCTGATGCGGTGTTAATGAGCGGAAGCGGACCGACTGTATTCGGTTTGGTTCAATACGAATCGAAGGTGCAGCGGATTTATAACGGGTTAAGAGGTTTCTGTGATCAAGTGTACGCGGTGCGGATGATCGGCGAACAGAATGCTCTTGATTAAATCCGTATGTTAAGTTATATTATTTTTAAATTATTCGGATTTTGGGGGTAAGTTCATGAAGTTTCGTCGCAGCGGCAGATTGGTGGACTTAACAAATTATTTGTTAACCCATCCGCATGAATTAATACCGTTAACATTTTTCTCAGAACGGTATCAATCAGCAAAGTCATCAATCAGTGAAGATTTAACGATTATTAAACAGACCTTTGAACAGCAAGGCATTGGGACGCTGCTTACAGTGCCGGGAGCTGCCGGAGGCGTCAAATACATTCCGAAAGTGAAACAGGCTGAAGCAGAAGCGTTTATACAGGAGCTGGGACAGTCTTTAGTAAATCCTGAGCGTATCCTTCCGGGCGGTTATGTATATTTAACGGATATCTTAGGAAAGCCATCTGTCCTCTCTCATGTAGGCAGGCTTTTTGCTTCCGTTTTTGCGGAGCGGGAGATTGATGTGGTGATGACCGTTGCGACAAAAGGAATCCCTCTTGCTTACGCAGCGGCCAGTTATCTGAACGTTCCGGTTGTCATCGTGCGAAAGGACAACAAAGTGACTGAAGGCTCCACGGTGAGCATCAATTATGTATCAGGGTCATCTAACCGCATCCAAACGATGTCGCTTGCGAAAAGAAGTTTGGCTACGGGTTCGAACGTTTTGATTATTGACGACTTTATGAAAGCCGGCGGCACCATTAACGGCATGATCAGCCTGCTTGATGAGTTTAATGCAAACGTCGCGGGAATAGGCGTCTTGGTTGAAGCCGAGGGAGTGAATGAACGGCTTGTCGATGAATACATGTCACTGCTCACGCTTTCAACCATCAATATGAAAGACAAAACGATTGAGATTCAAAACGGCAATTTTCTGCGATTTTTTAAAGAACAGCATTTAAAGAATGGGGAGACAGAAAAATGACAAAAGCAATCCATACAAAGCACGCGCCGGCAGCGATCGGGCCATATTCACAGGGAATCATCGTAAACAACATGTTTTACAGCTCAGGCCAGATTCCTCTTACTGCTGAAGGAGAAATGGTAAACGGTGATATCACAGAACAAACGCATCAGGTGTTCAGCAATTTAAAAGCTGTGCTGAAAGAAGCGGGCGCTTCGCTCGAGACGGTTGTAAAAGCAACGGTGTTTATTGCTGATATGGAGCAGTTTGCGGAAGTGAATGAAGTGTACGGACAATACTTTGATGTACATAAGCCGGCAAGGTCTTGTGTGGAAGTGGCGAGACTGCCGAAAGACGCTCTCGTGGAAATTGAAGTCATTGCGCTGGTGAAATCTTAAATCTCAGAAAAGTGGTTCCGGTCTCCGGGATCACTTTTTTTATGCAGTATATGATCCCCAAATATGGTTTATCACCTAATTGTGTATGTATATCCTATATTTTCAAAAAAACTTTTTGAAACGTGCAGGAATTTAAAAAGAATCGTGGAATTGTTAGACTAATGCTTTTATATAGGGAAAAGGTGGTGAACTACTGTGGAAGTTACTGACGTAAGATTACGCCGCGTGAATACCGATGGTCGCATGAGAGCGATTGCATCCATCACGCTGGATCACGAATTTGTCGTACATGATATTCGTGTGATTGATGGAAACAATGGTCTTTTCGTTGCGATGCCGAGTAAACGCACCCCTGATGGAGAATTCCGCGATATTGCTCATCCTATTAATTCCAGCACGCGGGGCAAGATCCAGGATGCTGTTTTAAATGAGTATCATCGTTTGGGTGACTCTGAAGCATTAGAATATGAAGAAGCCGGGGCTTCTTAAACATAACAAAATGTAAGGACTGCTGATAAAGGCTGACACAAGGCCTTTTCCGGCAGTCCTTTTTTAAATCTGATTTTTCAGTAATAAAGCGATTACATAGAAAATTCTTGCACTTTTTGATGTCTTCTTGAAATCAACAGCTATTTAGGATATATTTTTCTATGGATAAAAGGGATATTGGAGGCCATTAAATGGATAAGCGGTTTGCAGTGATTTTAGCTGCCGGAAAAGGAACGAGAATGAAATCGAAGCTTTACAAGGTCCTTCATCCGGTATGCGGAAAGCCTATGGTAGAGCACGTCGCAGACGAAGCTCTGAAATTATCTTTAGCGAAGCTTGTCACCATCGTAGGACACGGCGCCGAAGATGTGAAGAAGCAGCTCGGACAGAAAAGCGATTACGCTCTCCAAGCAGAACAGCTCGGTACGGCTCATGCGGTCAAACAGGCAAAACCATTTCTTCACGGAGAAAAGGGTGTCACGATCGTTATTTGCGGCGATACACCGCTTCTGACGGCGGAGACGATGGAAGCCATGCTGAATGAACATACAGACAAAGGTGCAAAAGCCACGGTGTTAACGGCCGTTGCCGACGATCCCGCCGGATACGGAAGAATCATCCGCAGTGAAGACGGCGCCGTTCAAAAAATCGTGGAGCACAAGGATGCTTCGGAGCAAGAACGTCTTGTGAAAGAAATTAACACGGGAACGTACTGTTTTGATAACGAGGCTCTTTTTCGTGTCATCGAACAGGTTTCGAATGAAAATGCCCAAGGCGAGTATTATCTGCCGGATGTGATCGAAATCCTCAAAGACGAAGGCGAAACTGTTGCCGCTTACCAGACTGGTAACTTCCAAGAGACGCTCGGAGTGAATGATAGAGTCGCTCTTTCTCAGGCTGAAATGTATATGAAAGAGCGTATTAACAAACGGCATATGCAGAACGGAGTCACTTTAATCGATCCGATGAATACGTACATCTCACCTGACGCACGTATCGGACAAGATACAGTTATTTATCCCGGAACTGTGTTAAAGGGACAAGCTGAAATCGGCGATGAATGTGTCATCGGCCCTCACACTGAGATAGAGGACAGCTCAATCGGCAGCCGCACTGTGATTAAACAATCCGTTGTCAATCGCAGCAAAGTTGGGAATGATGTAAATATCGGTCCTTTTGCTCACATCAGACCCGATTCCGCAATCGGCAATGAAGTGAAGATCGGAAACTTTGTTGAAATCAAGAAAACACAATTCGGCGACCGAAGCAAAGCATCTCATTTAAGCTATATCGGTGATGCCGAAGTGGGCACGGATGTGAATCTGGGCTGCGGCTCCATCACGGTCAATTATGATGGGAAGAAAAAGTATTTAACCAAAATTGAAGACGGCGCCTTTATTGGCTGCAACTCCAATCTGGTCGCTCCTGTTACAGTGGGAGAAGGCGCGTACGTCGCTGCGGGTTCAACCGTAACTGAAGATGTGCCGGGCGAAGCGCTTGCCATTGCCAGAGCAAGACAAGTAAATAAAGAAGATTATGTGAAAAACATTCATAAAAAATAATCCTAAAATCGGAGGTTTACCATGTCTAACGAATACGGAGATAAGAATTTAAAGATTTTTTCTTTGAATTCAAATCCAGAACTTGCAAAAGAAATCGCGGATAATGTAGGGGTTCAATTAGGAAAGTGCTCTGTTACAAGATTCAGTGACGGAGAGGTCCAGATCAACATAGAAGAAAGTATTCGCGGCTGTGATTGCTATATCATTCAGTCTACAAGTGCGCCGGTTAATGAGCACATTATGGAATTGCTGATTATGGTTGACGCTTTAAAGCGCGCTTCCGCGAAAACAATCAACATTGTCATTCCGTACTACGGTTATGCGCGCCAGGACAGAAAAGCAAGATCACGTGAACCGATTACGGCAAAACTTTTTGCAAACCTGCTTGAAACAGCGGGTGCGACACGCGTGATCGCGCTTGATTTACACGCGCCGCAAATTCAAGGTTTCTTTGATATTCCGATTGACCACTTAATGGGTGTTCCGATTTTAGGCCATTACTTTGAAGGTAAAGACTTGAAAGATATCGTCATTGTTTCTCCTGACCACGGCGGTGTGACGCGCGCCCGCAAACTTGCGGACCGTCTGAAAGCGCCGATCGCGATTATCGACAAACGCCGTCCTAGACCGAATGAGGTAGAAGTGATGAATATCGTCGGTAACGTGGAAGGTAAAACAGCGATTCTGATCGATGATATTATTGATACGGCCGGCACAATCACACTTGCCGCTAACGCGCTGGTTGAAAACGGAGCTGCAGAAGTGTATGCATGCTGTACGCACCCTGTACTGTCAGGCCCTGCCGTTGAGCGGATCAATAACTCTAAAATCAAGGAGCTTGTCGTAACGAACAGCATTAAGCTTCCTGATGAGAAAAAAATCGACCGCTTTAAGCAGCTTTCTGTCGGACCGCTTCTGGCTGAAGCGATTATCCGCGTTCACGAGAAACAATCTGTCAGCTATTTATTCAGCTAAACCGAAACTTTAAGGTTTAAATCCCAGTTATTGTGGGTATTGTTCTAATAGGACGATAAAACGATAATTAGGATGGTGCTGAATATGGCAACTTTAAAAGCAAATGAAAGAACAGATTTTAAACGTTCGACGCTTCGGAAAATCCGTCATTCAGGACATGTTCCAGGGATTATATACGGTAAAGAAACAACGAATACGCCTGTCTCTTTAGACAGTGTCGAATTGCTTAAAACATTGCGGGACGAAGGAAAAAACACGATTATCACAATTGATGTCAACGGAAATCAGCAATCGGTTATGGTGACTGATCTTCAGACAGACCCGCTCAAAAACGAATTGACGCACGCCGATTTTCAAGTCGTGAATATGAGTGAGGAGCTGGAGGCCGAGGTGCCGATTCAGCTGACGGGAGAGGCGAAGGGAGTCAAAGACGGAGGCGTCATCCAGCAGCCGCTGCATGAGCTTTCGATTAAGGCCAGACCGAAGGACATCCCTCAGACAATCAATGTTGATATTTCAGGACTTGAAATGAATGATGTGCTGACCATCGCAGATCTGACTGCTGACGGCAATTATACATTTACAAACGACCCGGAAGAAGTCGTGGCTTCCATCCTTCCTCCTAAGCAGGAAGCATTCGAAGAAGATGCAGAACCGTCTCCTGGGGAAGAGCCCGAAGGAGAAAATCAATAAGCGCTTTAAGACGTAACCCGCCCGAGGTTACGTCTTTTGTGCTAGAATGAGAAGAATTACAGCGATGTTGAGGGAGGATTTACGATGCTTGTGATTGCCGGTCTCGGTAACCCCGGGAAAACCTACGAGAACACGAGACATAATGTCGGCTTTATGGCCATTGACGAGCTTTCTAAAGAATGGAATATTGAACTGAATAAAACGAAATTCAACGGACTTTACGGAATGGGGTTTGTTTCCGGAAAAAAAGTTCTACTTGTTAAACCGCTTACATATATGAATTTATCAGGGGAATGTTTGCGGCCGCTACTGGATTATTATGATGCCGATCATGAAGATCTGAAAGTCATATACGATGACCTTGATCTTCCGACGGGAAAAATCAGGCTCCGGACGAAGGGGAGCGCAGGCGGACATAACGGAATTAAATCGCTTATACAGCACCTCGGAACCCCCGAATTTGACCGGGTCAGAATCGGAATCGGCCGCCCCGCTGGCGGAATGAAAGTCGTTGACTATGTACTGGGAGCTTTTACGAAGGAAGAATTGCCGAATATCAATGATGCCGTCTCAAAAACCGTAAAAGCCTGCGAAGCTTCCTTAACGAAACCATTTTTAGAAGTCATGAACGAATTTAATGCAAATGTATAAGATAAATAATGGGAGACCATACTAGGGAAAAATGATTTTTTCACATCAGGAGGTCCAACGTATGGCTTTGCATTATTTCTGCCGCCACTGCGGCTTTAAGGTAGGGAGCCTGGAATATTCGACGGTGCCGACACAGTCACTTGGATTTCAGCACTTAACAAATGAGGAAAGAAACGATATGATTTCATATAAAGACAATGGAGATGTCCATGTTCTTACAATTTGTGAAGACTGCCAAGAGGCGCTGGAACGCAATCCGCACTACCATGAACACAACACATTTATTCAATAAGAAGCTTTGGTGTAGATTCTAGACCAAAGCGTTTTTCTGTTCTTGCAGAAAATAGAGAGGAGGGCCCATATGGACAACATTCAAACCTTTATTAAAGAAAGCGATGATTTTAAATCCATTGTCAACGGTTTACATGAGGGGCTGAAGGAACAGCTGCTTGCGGGTCTGTCAGGTTCCGCGCGTTCTGTTTTTACCTCCGCCCTTGCACAGGAAACGAAAAGGCCGATTTTCTTTATCACCCATAATTTATATCAGGCCCAAAAAGTGACGGAAGATCTGACGGCGCTTCTCGGGGATCAATCTGTTTTTTTATACCCCGTAAATGAATTGATTTCTTCAGAAATTGCGGTAGCGAGCCCTGAACTGCGCGCTCAGCGGCTTGATGTCATTAATAGATTAACAAACGGAGAAGCGCCGGTCGTTGTGGCGCCCGTTGCGGCAGTGAGAAGAATGCTTCCGCCGAAGGAGCTGTGGAAAAGCAGCCAGCTCGTCATTTCACTCGGAGACGAAATAGAACCGGATCAGCTGTCCGCGCGCCTTGTAGAGGTGGGGTATGAGCGTTCCGATATGGTTTCTGCACCCGGTGAATTCAGTATTCGCGGCGGAATTATCGACATTTATCCGCTGACGTCGGAGCATCCGGTGCGAATTGAACTGTTTGATACGGAGGTCGATTCCATCAGAAGCTTCAATTCTGATGACCAGAGATCAATTGAGACGCTCAAACATGTGGCGATAGGACCGGCGAAGGAATTGATCATCAGGGCGGAAGAAAAAGCCCGTGCGATGGAAAGGCTCGATAAAGGGCTTGCCGACAGTCTGAAAAAGCTGAAGCAGGACAAACAAAAGGAAATGCTTCATATCAATATCTCACATGATAAAGAACGGTTATCAACGGGACAGACTGATCAGGAACTTGTGAAGTATCTCTCGTACTTTTACGAAAAGCCTGCTAGTTTGCTAGATTATACACCGGCAGACACGTTGTTACTGTTAGACGAGGTCAGCCGCATTCATGAAATGGAGGATCAGCTGCAAAAAGAAGAGGCCGAATTTACGACAAGTCTGCTCGAGGAAGGGAAAATTCTGCACGACATTCATTTATCCTTCAGCTTTCAGGAGCTTATGAGCGAAAAGCGGCGCCCGGCTATTTATTATTCATTATTTTTGCGTCATGTCCAGCATACAAGCCCTCAGAATATCGTGAATGTGACAAGCAGGCAGATGCAGAGTTTTCACGGGCAGATGAATGTGCTTGCAGGTGAAATGGAGCGCTTTAAGAAATCAAACTTCACCGTCGTCTTTTTAGGCGCGAATAAGGACAGAACCGACAGATTGGCATCCGTGCTGGCTGATTACGAAATTGAAGCCGCAAAAACGGACAGCTCCAAAGCGCTTGTGCAAGGACAGGTCTATGTCATGGAAGGCGAGCTGCAATCCGGTTTTGAACTGCCGCTGATGAAGCTGGCCGTCATTACGGAGGAAGAGCTGTTCAAAAACCGAATTAAGAAAAAGCCGAGAAAGCAGAAGCTGACAAATGCCGAACGGATCAAAAGCTATTCCGAGCTTCAGGTCGGTGACTATGTCGTCCACGTCAACCACGGGATCGGTAAGTATTTGGGGATCGAAACACTAGAAATCAAAGGCATTCATAAAGATTACCTCAACATTCATTATCAGGGCAGCGATAAGCTGTACGTCCCTGTAGAACAAATCGACCAGGTGCAGAAGTACGTCGGCTCTGAAGGAAAAGAACCGAAGCTTTATAAACTGGGCGGCAGTGAATGGAAACGGGTGAAGAAAAAAGTTGAAAACTCCGTTCAGGATATTGCCGATGATCTGATTAAGCTTTATGCGGAACGGGAAGCAAGCAAAGGCTATGCGTTCTCGCCGGATCATGAAATGCAGCGGCAGTTCGAATCTGCTTTCCCTTATCAGGAAACAGAGGACCAGCTCCGTTCCATTCAGGAGATTAAAAAGGACATGGAAAGAGAGCGCCCGATGGACCGTTTGCTTTGCGGTGATGTCGGTTACGGGAAGACGGAGGTAGCCATCCGAGCGGCTTTTAAAGCGATCGCAGACGGAAAGCAGGTCGCGCTTCTTGTGCCGACGACAATACTCGCGCAGCAGCATTATGAAACCATTATGGAGCGTTTTCAGGACTATCCGATTAACATCGGTCTTCTCAGCCGATTCAGAACGAGAAAAGAATCCAATGAAACGATTAAAGGCCTGAAAAACGGAACGGTAGACATCGTAATCGGAACCCACAGGCTCTTATCTAAAGACGTCGTCTATAAAGATCTCGGCTTGCTCATCATTGATGAAGAGCAGCGCTTTGGCGTAACGCATAAGGAAAAAATCAAACAGATCAAAGCCAATGTCGATGTGCTGACTCTTACAGCGACGCCGATACCGCGTACGCTTCATATGTCCATGCTCGGTGTGCGGGACTTATCTGTTATTGAAACGCCGCCGGAAAACCGTTTCCCTGTTCAGACATATGTCGTGGAATACAATGGCGCGCTTGTGCGGGAAGCCATCGAAAGAGAACTGGCGCGCGGAGGACAGGTATATTTCTTGTACAACCGCGTGGATGACATCGAGCGGAAGGCTGATGAAATTTCCATGCTTGTTCCCGATGCGAAAGTGGCATATGCCCACGGAAAAATGACTGAAAATGAATTGGAAAGCGTCATGCTCAATTTTCTGGAAGGGGAATCAGACGTCCTTGTCAGCACGACTATTATTGAGACAGGCGTAGATATACCGAATGTCAATACCTTGATTGTGTTCGACGGAGACAAAATGGGGCTGTCTCAGCTGTATCAGCTGAGAGGACGGGTCGGCCGTTCCAACCGCGTCGCTTACGCGTATTTTACGTACCGCAGAGACAAAGTGCTCACTGAGGTGGCGGAAAAACGGCTGCAGGCGATTAAAGAATTTACCGAGCTGGGATCTGGCTTTAAAATCGCCATGCGTGACTTGACGATCAGGGGAGCGGGGAACCTTCTCGGCGCCCAGCAGCACGGCTTTATCGACTCAGTCGGTTTTGACCTGTACTCGCAAATGCTCAAGGAAGCGATTGAAGAGCGGAAAGGCGATATTCCGAAAAGCGAACAGTTTGAGACAGAAATCGATATCGAGCTAGACGCGTATATTCCTGAAAACTATATACAAGACGGTAAGCAAAAAATCGACATGTATAAACGCTTCCGGTCGATCGCCACAATTGAGGAGAAAAATGAGCTTCAAGATGAAATCATCGACAGGTTCGG
This sequence comes from Bacillus sp. EU63, assembly GCF_038592915.1. Taxonomy (NCBI): domain Bacteria; kingdom Bacillati; phylum Bacillota; class Bacilli; order Caryophanales; family Bacillaceae; genus Bacillus; species Bacillus sp. EU63. The sequence goes on from NZ_CP151944.1 coordinate 64,301, forward strand.
CAGCTACCCTAAAGAGGTTGAATGGCTGTTTACGGTTGCTGAGATGAAGGTATACGGAAAATATGAACGCGTCGAACTCATCAAGCAGGATAAAGACGCGATCAGATTTACCATTTCTGAAGAGGCCAGCGCACAGATTGACGGCCAGAAATTGTTCGAACTCGGCAATAAATACGGCCGGCAGATCGGACTGGGAATGGAAGGGAAAAAGCTGAAAATCTCAGTACAGACGAAAGGCCGCAAAACGGAAGAGTGGCTGGAGACCGTGCTCGGCATGCTGAAAGGCCTTCAGGATGTGAAGAAAGAAACAATCGCGTCTTCATAAAAATTGTTACTCTCTGGTGTATATTACATTTGATGTGACGGATACTAATTTCAAGCGAGTGGCGGAAGCTACATAAAGTAAAGAGCTTTAGTACTTTCCCTTAAATATCATCACATGAAAGAGAGGCACCAGAGAGATGAAAGCTACAGGTATCGTACGTCGTATTGATGATCTAGGACGGGTCGTCATTCCTAAAGAAATTCGGAGAACACTGCGAATCAGGGAAGGAGACCCGCTTGAAATATTCGTTGACCGCGACGGAGAAGTTATATTGAAAAAATATTCTCCTATCAGTGAGCTTGGCGATTTTGCGAAGGAATATGCAGATGCTTTGTATGACAGTCTCGGCCATTCCGTTTTGATTTGCGACCGTGACGCGTATATTGCCGTTTCAGGCAGTTCGAAAAAAGAATTTCTGAACAAAGCCATCAGCGATTTGCTCGAAAAAACGATGGATCAGCGCAGCTCAGTGGTAGAAAACGACGTGAAGTCCGCGCAGCTTGTTAATGACATTGATGAAGATATGAGCTCCTATACAATCGCTCCGATCGTGGCAAATGGCGATCCTATCGGTGCCGTAGTCATCTTTTCCAAGGAACAGGCGCTTGGAGAAGTAGAGCATAAAGCGGTAGAAACGGCAGCCAGTTTTTTGGCGAGACAAATGGAGCAGTAGGTCTTATTACCATTATTGAAATAAGAAACGGGGAAAGAACAGCTCTTATACAAGTGCTGTTCTTTTTCATATTCATATGTGCTCTCTATCGGTTCGGCCGTTAGGATTGTGATATAATAAGCTCGTTTTATAGACGTAATTTTCTAGCGGCTGGAAGGAGCTTTTGGATGAACGATTCAGTTGGCGCCAAGCGGCAATCGGCATGGAAAGGTGCTTTTGTGCTCGTCGTTGCGGGCATCGTGACGAAGATATTAAGCGCCGTGTACAGGGTTCCTTTTCAGAATATTGTCGGTGACGTCGGATTTTACATTTATCAGCAGGTGTATCCGTTTTTAGGGATCGCGGTCATGCTGTCAACATCCGGTTTTCCGGTGATCATCTCAAAATTAATGAACGATTATAGCGATCATAAACAAAAAATAATGAAAATTTCCGCCCTTTATGTCACGGCGGCCGGACTTGTTCTGTTTGCGCTCATGTATGCCGGCGCGGCGCCGTTGGCCGGTTTTATGGGTGACGCCCGCCTTGTGATGCTGATAAGGGTCGCGGCGTTCGCTTTCATACTGTTTCCGTTTACGGCGGTTTTCAGGGGGTATTTCCAAGGCGTGCATGATATGATGCCGTCAGCCTTATCCCAGATTACGGAACAGCTTCTTCGCGTGGCGGTGCTTCTCGGTTTATCCTTCTGGCTTTTGAAAAACGGCCGTTCATTATACGCGGCGGGTGCGGGGGCGGCCTCGGGATCAATTGCCGGAAGCTTGGCAGCCCTTTGTGTATTGGCTGTTTTCTGGTATAAGCGGGAAGAAACAAAGAAGGACGGCGGACATATCGAAACGGCCGTCATTATAAAAAAGCTGCTGCTTTATTCAGTCACCATCTGTATCAGCAGTGTACTTATGCTTTTGCTTCAGCTTGTAGACGCCTTAAACTTATATTCACTGCTTTCAGACGGGACGGAGAGCCATGCCGCGAAACAGCTGAAAGGCATATATGACCGCGGACAGCCGCTCCTTCAGCTGGGAACCGTGTTTGCCGTCAGTATCGCCGCGTCATTGGTTCCTTCAATTTCAAAAGCGGTGCATGAGAATAAGCCGTTTATCATAAAAGAGAAAGCGACATCAGCCGTCAAGCTCTGCCTTGCGGTAGGGATCGGTGCATCAGCCGGGCTTTTTTGCATTTTAGAGCCGATGAATATCATGCTTTTCCAAAACAGTGAGGGGACGCAGACCTTACAAATATTCAGCTTATCTATCTTTTTTGCCTCGATTGCGCTTACGGCAGCCGCGATTCTGCAAGGAGCGGGACATACCGTTTTCCCCGCCGTATCCGTTTTGGCGGGAGGGGCGCTGAAATGGGTGCTGAATGTTTGGCTGGTCCCCGGCTGGGGTATTACAGGAGCGGCACTGGCGACCGTCTTGGCATTTGCCGCAGTTGCGTGCCTGAATCTCCGGAGAATTTGGTCGAAGGGCTGGCTGACGAATATCGGCGGCGTGATTGCCCGTCTATGCTGGTGCAGCCTGCTGATGGTCTTCTTTCTGCTCGTATATATGAAGCTTTGGCAGTTATTTGTTCCTGTCAGCAGGGCCGGAGCTGTATGTGAGAGTCTGTCTGCGTCAGTCATCGGAGGGCTATTGTTTATTTATTGTATGATAAGAATGAAGATTTTCACGGACGAAGAGCTGAGCGGCCTTCCTTTCGGCAGTGCTTTAAGCAAATTGAAAAAGAGGAGAGAAAAACATGGCAGGTAACATTACGGTCGTCGGCCTCGGCGCCGGAGACATGGATCAGTTGACAGTGGGCGTACATAAGCTGCTGACTCAGGCGAAGCATTTATATATAAGAACGAAAGACCACCCTTTGATTCCGGAATTAGAGCAAGAGACGGAAGCGGACATCCGGTATTTTGATGATATTTATGAAAAACATGATCAGTTTGAAGCGGTCTATGAAGAGATCGCGGACATTCTGTTTGAAAAAGCGAAGCAAGAGGATATCGTCTACGCTGTACCCGGGCATCCGTTTGTCGCTGAGAAAACCGTTCAGCTGTTATTTGAACGCCGGGAAGAACAACAGATAGCTGTTCATACTGCCGGAGGGCAAAGCTTTCTGGATGCCACTTTTAATGCATTGCGAATTGATCCGATTGAAGGGTTTCAATTTACGGATGCGCAAACAATGACGCCGGATGAGCTCGAACTCCGCCATCACCTGATCATTTGCCAGGTTTATGACCAGATGACGGCCTCTGAGGTAAAGCTGACGCTTATGGAGAAATTGCCTGACGATTATGAAGTGGTCATCGTCACGGCAGCCGGAAGCAAGGGAGAAAAGATGACCAAGGTGCCTTTGTTTGAACTTGACCGCAATGTAGAAATAAATAACTTAACAAGCGTGTATGTTCCGCCGATTAAAAAAGAAGAACTCCTTTACCAGGAATTTTCTGCATTCCGAAGTATTATTCGCGAGCTTCGCGGGCCGAACGGCTGTCCGTGGGATCAAAAGCAGACACACCAGTCATTAAAGAAATATATGATTGAGGAATGCTACGAACTGCTTGAGGCCATTGACGAAGAGGACACGGATCACATGATAGAAGAACTCGGGGACGTCATGCTTCAGGTTATGCTGCACGCCCAGATCGGAGAAGACGAGGGGTATTTCTCAATTGATGATGTCATCAGAGACATCAGTGCGAAGATGGTCAGACGGCACCCGCACGTGTTTAAGGATGTTAAGGTTCAGGATGAACATGATGTCGTCGCCAACTGGGAAGAAATCAAAAAGGCGGAAAAGCAAACAACATCCTCTTCATTGCTGGATGCCGTGCCGAAAACACTGCCTTCTCTTGCGAAAGCCGCCAAGCTTCAGAAAAAAGCCGCAAAAACCGGCTTTGACTGGGATAACGTTCAGGACATATGGGATAAAGTAAATGAAGAGCTGAAGGAATTTTCTGCAGAGGCTTCCGCCGAATCAGCAGATGAAATCAGCTTAAAAGCTGAATTCGGCGATGTTTTATTTGCATTGGTCAATATCGGCCGATACTATAAAATTGAGCCTGAGGAAGCGCTCGCCATGACAAATGACAAATTCCGCAGACGCTTTGCTTATATTGAGAAAGAAGCGGCAGCAAAGGGACTTGAATTGACCGCAATGTCACTTGAAGAAATGGACAAATTGTGGGATGAAGCAAAAGAAATGGAGAGGAGATTCTGATATGAGACTTGATAAGTTTTTAAAAGTATCCAGATTAATTAAACGCCGCACATTGGCAAAAGAGGTCGCCGATCAAGGGAGAATCACCGTTAACGGGAATCAGGCGAAAGCCAGCTCAGACGTAAAAGCCGGTGATGAACTGACGGTCCGCTTCGGCCAGAAGCTTGTCACCGTGAAGGTAAACGAATTGAAAGAAACAACGAAAAAAGAAGAAGCCGCGGGCATGTATACAATCGTCAAAGAAGAAAAACTCGGCGAATAGGCTTGTTCTAAACAAGGCTCCCGCCTCATACAATGCAGTAATAATGCTAAAAGTATCGAGGATATGGGGGCTGAATAGATGAATTCATATTATGAGCAAAAAGGTTCTTCTTCTGTTCCGGAACAGCATGATGTAACGATGAAAGGGAGAAAGCATTTAGACATTTCGGGCGTCAAGCATGTAGAAAGTTTTGACAACGAAGAGTTTTTGCTGGAAACAGTTATGGGAATGCTTTCCGTCAGAGGCGAGAACCTGCAGATGAAAAACCTTGATGTGGAAAAAGGGATTGTATCTATAAAAGGCAGGGTATTTGACCTTGTATATTTAGACGAGCAGCAAGGGGATAAAGCTAAAGGGTTTTTTAGCAAGTTGTTTAAATGACGCTGACGACCCAATTTTATACGATGCTGGCAATGACCGGTATGGGCGCCTGGCTCGGAGCGTCGCTTGATACATACAGGCTGTTTGTCAGCCGCGCCAAAACGGCCAGATGGCTGTTATTCATTCATGACATTCTCTTTTGGATTGTACAAGGTCTGATGTTTTTCTATGTGCTGCTCAACGTGAATGAAGGAGAACTCAGGGTATACATTTTCTTGGCTGTCTTACTGGGTATTGCGACGTACCAAAGCCTGTTTAAACGAATGTATATAAAAATACTGAAATTTTCCATTCATCTTGCGGTGTCTCTTTACCAATTCGCAAAAAAGCTCATTCAGCACGTGCTGTTCCGTCCGGTGCTTCTGCTCTTTAAGCTGCTCATCGGGCTGATCACGGTTATTTCTTTATACTCCTATCGGGTGAGTGCCTTTTTTGCGAAGTGTCTTTTTAAGATCGTAGCGTTTTTGCTGTATCCGCTGTTCTTCCTGTTGAAACAATTATTGAAACTTCTTCCTGAAAAATGGCGTCTTACTTTCAAACGATATTTTCAAAAAAGTGCAGGATTTTCACAAAAGAGCAAGAAACTAATCATAACAATCAGATCGACCATGATACGTATTTTGAAAAGGTGAAAGGAGGACCGTCTGGTTTGAATCTATCTAGAGAACGTACAATAACTGAAATTCAAAACGACTATAAAGAGCAGGTTGAACGGCAATCCCAGCTTATGAAAAGAAGGCGGAAAGGGCTTTTCAGACGGTTGATCGTATTCGGCGCCCTTGTGTTGTTGACGGCTATTGTCTTAGCGGGTTCTCTGTGGTCACAGACCTCTTCCCTTAGCGCAAACGAAGAAAAGAAAGCTCAGCTGGAAAAACAAGTGAAAAAATTGAACGCGAAACAGGCTGATTTAAAAGATGAAATTTCCAAATTAAAGGATGAGGATTACGTCACAGAGCTTGCCAGAAGAGACTTGTTTATGTCAGGAAATGGTGAGATTCTCTTTAATGTAGAAAAGAAGAGCAAGTAGCCTTGTTGACACTTAAATTTTTATTTAGGTATAATTAAACAAACGATCTTTTTATAAGCCTAAGGAGGAGCACTTTTTTTATGTCGATTGAAGTTGGCAGCAAGTTGCAAGGGAAAATAACAGGTATTACAAATTTCGGAGCATTTGTTGAATTGCCTGGAGGCTCAACCGGTCTCGTTCATATCAGTGAGGTAGCCGATAATTATGTAAAAGACATTAACGAGCATTTAAAAGTCGGCGATCAAGTTGAAGTGAAAGTCATCAACGTTGAAAAAGACGGGAAAATTGGTTTATCAATTAAAAAAGCTAAAGACCGTCCGCAAGCCAGACCTAGAAATGATTTCCGTCCGAAAGAATCTTTTGAACAGAAAATGAACAAGTTTCTTAAAGATAGCGAAGACCGCTTATCATCTTTAAAACGAAACACGGAATCAAAACGTGGAGGGCGCGGAGCAAGAAGAGGATAACTTGCTGCTTTCTATAAATACATGGAGCATCCGTCTATCCCAGCGGGTGCTTTTTTTGTATGCGCGCATGTAGTCAGAAAATTAAAACTTTAAAGTTTCTGTTGACGGAATGAAGAAACCTTTGTATTATATAACTTGTGCTTATAAGCACCTATATGGCGGTGTAGCTCAGCTGGCTAGAGCGTACGGTTCATACCCGTGAGGTCGGGGGTTCGATCCCCTCCGCCGCTACCATATATATCCGGCCCGTTGGTCAAGCGGTTAAGACACCGCCCTTTCACGGCGGTAACACGGGTTCGAATCCCGTACGGGTCATCAAGCGAATCGGCTTCTGTTGCAGAAGCCGATTTTTTCATATTTAGACAACTTTTTGAGAAATGTCGGAGGAAATACGAAAGGAAAGGGGAACAAGGGAGAAAGCGTCGAAGAGTTCTTTGGAATTGTTACCTTCTTTTGACAAAATCCTATCTGTGCTTTCATTTATAATGACAAGCAACGAATAAAACAGGTGGGGGATGAGAGCAATGGAAAAAGCGGAAAGAAGAGTGAACGGGCCGATGGCGGGACAAGCTCTGGAAAAACTGCAATCGTTTTTTGAAAAGGCGGCAAAGCTTACAGTCCATCAAGCGCATTCACTTTTTTTCTATAAGGGGTTCATTTATGTCGTGATCGGTTTTTTACTTGGACGGGCTTTCATATTATCTGAGGTTCTTCCGTTTGCGCTGCCGTTTTTCGGAGCGATGCTGTTGATCAGAAGAGATAAAGCCTTCTATGCTTGTCTGTCTTTACTTGCGGGCGCTTTAACCATTTCGCCGAAACACTCTTTATTGATTCTCACAGCTTTGGCCGTCTTCACTCTATTTTCAAAAATCGGTACATATATCGTGCAGGACCGGGTGAAGATGCTGCCGATCGTGGTGTTTTTCTCTATGGCTGCCGCGAGAATCGGATTTGTTTATGTTGAAAGCGGCGCTTTTACCACCTATGATTATGTGATGGCTGTTGTCGAGGCGGGCCTGGCCTTTATTTTGACGCTGATCTTTTTACAAAGCCTGCCGATCTTCACGATCAAAAAAGTGAAGCAATCGTTAAAAATAGAAGAAATCATCTGTTTTATGATCTTGATCGCATCCGTTTTAACCGGGCTTGCCGGTGTTTCATTTCAGGGAATGCAGGCTGAACATATCCTGGCCCGCTATGTCGTGCTGAGTTTTTCCTTTGTCGGCGGGGCAAGCATCGGCTGTACGGTTGGTGTTGTGACCGGACTGATCCTCGGGCTTGCGAATATCGGGAATCTCTATCAAATGAGTCTGCTTGCGTTTTCCGGGCTTCTTGGCGGGCTGCTGAAAGAAGGAAAGAAAGCCGGCGCCGCAGTCGGATTAGTGATCGGCTCACTGCTGATTTCATTATATGGAGAAGGATCTGCCGGATTAATGACCACTCTTTATGAATCTTTGATTGCCGTTGTTTTGTTTTTGATTACGCCCCAATCGATTACGAAAAAGGTGGCGCGATACATACCGGGCACTGCTGAGCACAGTCAGGAACAGCAGCAGTACGCAAGGAAAATCAGAGATGTCACCGCCCAGAAAGTAGACCAGTTCTCCAATGTGTTTCATGCCTTGTCGGAGAGCTTCGCCACCTTTCATCAGACGTCTTCTGATGAGCAGGCGGAAGAAGGGGAAGTGGATCTCTTTTTAAGCAAAATCACCGAGCATTCCTGCCAATCCTGCTATAAGAAAAGCAAATGCTGGGTTCAAAACTTTGATAAAACATATGACTTAATGAAACAGGTTATGCATGAAACAGAAGAAAAACAGTATGCCTCAAACCGCAGATTAAAAAAGGAGTTTCAACAACACTGCTCCAAATCCAGACAGGTGGAAGAGCTGATTGAGGACGAACTTGCCCACCATCACGCCCATCTGACACTGAAGAGAAAAGTTCAGGACAGCAGAAGGCTTGTTGCCGAGCAGCTGTTGGGGGTTTCTGAGGTCATGGCGGACTTTTCTCGGGAAATAAAACGGGAGAGGGAGCAGCATTTTATTCAAGAAGAACAAATGATAGAGGCGCTTCAGCATTTCGGAATCGAGATTCAGCATGTCGAGATATACAGCTTGGAGCAGGGCAATATTGATATCGAAATGACAATCCCGTTCAGCGGAGGACACGGCGAGAGTGAGAAAATTATCGCCCCGATGCTGTCTGACATTCTTGAGGAGCAGATACTTGTCAAAAGCGAACAGCACTCGACTCATCCGAATGGCTACAGCCATGTCGCGTTCGGTTCGACCAAGTCGTACCGGGTATCGACAGGCGCGGCTCATGCGGCAAAAGGCGGCGGCCTTGTCTCCGGCGACAGCTACAGCATGATGGAACTGGGGGCGAGAAAGTATGCGGCCGCGATCAGTGACGGCATGGGCAATGGGGCGAGGGCCCATTATGAGAGCAATGAAACGATTAAGCTGCTCGAAAAAATTCTCGAATCAGGTATTGATGAAAAAATAGCGATCAAAACGATCAACAGTATTCTGTCTTTACGGACGACAGACGAAATCTACTCAACTCTCGATCTTTCTATCATTGATCTTCAGGATGCAAGCTGCAAATTCTTGAAGGTCGGTTCAACGCCGAGTTTTATCAAGCGGGGAGATCAAGTCATGAAAGTGCAGGCCAGCAATCTGCCGATCGGCATCATCAATGAATTTGATGTAGAGGTTGTAAGTGAACAGTTAAAAGCGGGAGATCTGCTCGTCATGATGAGTGACGGTATTTTTGAAGGGCCGAAGCACGTTGAAAACCACGACCTGTGGATGAAACGGAAAATGAAAGGGCTGAAAACCGAAGATCCGCAGGAAATCGCTGATATATTAATGGAAGAGGTCATCAGAACGCGTTCCGGCCAAATCGAAGACGATATGACGGTGGTTGTTGTCCGGATTGATCACAACACGCCGAAATGGGCTTCCATCCCGGTGCCGGCGGTTTTCCAAAATAAAAAGGAGATTTCTTAATCCTTTCGTATAAATCACTTTCCTTCTGGCGAAGATGGGACTAATCGTATCACCGGGAGGAATGTATGTGAATAAGGGACATTTAAATCAAGTTCTGCTGATTACAGATGGCTGCTCCAATCATGGTGAAGACCCGATCGCAATGGCGGCTTTCGCCAAGGAGCAGGGGATTACGGTGAATGTTATAGGAATTATGGAAGAAAACGCGATTGACCAAGAGGCAATGAAGGAAGTTGAAGGCATCGCCATGGCCGGAGGCGGCGTCCATCAAGTTGTGTACGCGTCACAATTGTCTCAGACGGTTCAAATGGTGACGAAAAAAGCAATGACCCAGACGCTGCAAGGCGTCGTCAATCAAGAGCTTAAACAAATTTTAGGAAAAAACGTTGAAATGGAAGAGCTTTCTCCTGAAAAACGCGGCGAAGTGATGGAAGTGGTTGATGAACTCGGCGAAACGGTTCATCTGCAAGTGCTTGTGCTGGTTGATACGAGTGCGAGTATGGCGCCGAAACTGCCGACGGTGAAAGAAGCGCTGATCGATCTTTCCATCAGTTTAAATTCCCGGGCCGGACAAAATGAATTTGCCATGTGTATATTTCCCGGGAAAAGCCAGGAAGTTGAGCTTGTACTGAATTGGACGCCGAAGCTTGAATCCCTTTCTGCACTCTTTGCGAAGCTGTCGACCGGCGGTATCACCCCTACGGGCCCCGCTATCCGGGAAGCGACGCAGCAGTTTGAGAGAATCCGCTCAAGAAGGAGCATGTTGGCAGATGATGAACGACGCTTTAACGAGTTTGGCATGTAGTCTGGCACCGGGGACGGCAATTCAGGGCAAATGGAACGGCAAATCCTACAGATTGCTCAAACAGCTTGGAAAAGGGGCTAACGGTATTGTATATCTGGCAGAAGCATCAGGCGGACAGGTCGCTTTGAAAATAAGCAGCGACAGCATGTCTGTTACCTCTGAAGTGAATGTCTTAAAATCCTTTTCAAAGGCCCGGTCGCAAACGATGGGGCCTTCTTTTTTTGATGCGGACGACGCGTTTATACCGCAGCTGAATAAAAATGTCTCTTTTTACGTGATGGAGTACATAGAAGGGCCGCTTCTTCCGCAATATATCAGCAGTAAGGGAGCGGAGTGGATTCCGGTGCTGATGGTGCAGCTTCTTTCCAGCCTGTCAGTCCTTCATCAGCAAGGATGGGTTTTTGGCGACCTCAAACCGGACAATCTCATTGTAACCGGACCACCGGCTGCCATTCGCTGCATTGATGTAGGGGGAACGACAAAACAGGGCCGCGCGATTAAAGAGTATACGGAGTTTTACGACAGGGGCTATTGGGGGTATGGAACAAGAAAAGCAGAACCATCCTATGACCTGTTTGCTGTCGCAATGATCATGATCCACTGTGCCCAGAAGAAAGAGTGCAAAAAGTCAGGACAGCCGAAAGAACAGCTTCGTTCTATCATTGAAGGCCACCCGTTTCTGAATAAGTATAAGAAGGTTCTGTTTTCTGCTTTAAACGGTCAATATCCGTCTGCAGAAGCCATGAAGCATGACATCCTGACGGCGGGGCAGAGCGCCGGGAGCAAAAGGAAAGCCGCCGCCAAGCCTAAGCCGCCGCATTCAAAACCGCGGCAGGGCACTGTATCTCAAACGCGGTATAAACCTAAACAAAAACCCGCAAAGCACAATGGTTTGTTTGAAACAACACTTATTTTAATCAGCGTTCTCGCCCTTTATTTCGCTTACATCGTCTTTTTTCTCATCTAGTGCCGGCCGGACGCCTGCGCTCATGCTTCTTCTTTGCTTGGAGGGAATGAAAGTGATAGGATATGTATATCTTTAAAAAACCTGCTCATTGTGAGGGGGACATTGTGAAAAGCGTGGAAGATTTTTTCAAAACATATCATCTTCAGGCGGAGGGAGAAACGATTATTGCCGGGGTCTCCGGAGGCCCTGATTCAATGGCGCTTCTCAGTATGCTGAATAAGCACTTCGGGCATTCCTCCGTTATCATAGCGGCGCATGTCGACCATCAGTTCAGGGGTCCTGAATCTGAAGAAGATATGAAGTTTGTGCAGTCATATTGCGAGGCTGAACACATCCTCTGCGAAACGGTACAGATTGATGTTTCTGCATACGCAAAGAAGAATAAGCTGAACAAGCAGGCTGCCGCGCGTGATTGCAGATATCAGTTTTTCGAAGATCTGATGACAAAACACCAAGCGAAGTTTTTGGCGCTGGCTCATCACGGCGATGACCAGGTTGAGACAATGCTCATGAGGCTTGCGAAAGGTACGCTCGGGGCAGGGCTTGCGGGAATGCAGCCCGTTCGCGAATTTGCATCCGGCTGGCTGATCAGGCCTTTCCTCTATACGGCAAAGGATGAAATCCTTGAATACTGCCGTCAAGAAGGGCTCAGCTACAGAACGGATGAGAGCAATGCAAAAGACGATTATACAAGAAACAGATTCAGAAAGACCGTGCTTCCTTTTTTAAAACAAGAATCACCTGACGTTCATAAAATGTTTCAAAAGGTGAGTGAAGCACTGACAGAAGACGAACAATACCTGCAGTCATTAACGAAAGAACGAATGAATAAGGTTATTACAAGCAAGTCTGACACATCGGTTGAAGTCAATTCCTCTCAATTGCTTGCCCTTCCGATACCTTTACAAAGAAGAGGAGTTCAACTAATATTAAACTATCTTTATGAAAACGTTCCATCGTCGTTTTCCGCCCGCCACATACAGCAGTTTCTCGAATGGGCGGAAAATGGAAGCGCCTCGGGAGTGCTTGATTTTCCGAAAGGGCTGAAGGTGGTCAAATCATATCAGACATGTTTGTTTACATTTGAACAATGGCAATGTGAAAAGGTTCCCTTTGAGCTGCAGCTGCAAGGAGCGGAAGGCGAGACTGCTGTTCTCCCCAACGGCTTTATGATAGAGGTGGCCGATCAGGCTGACCCTCATATCAAAAATGGGAATGCTGTTTTTATGACAAGCAGAAATAAGGTGCAATTTCCTTTAACAATCCGGACGAGAAAAATCGGCGATCGGATCAAACTTAAAGGGATGAATGGCTCGAAAAAGGTGAAAGATATATTTATTGATCATAAACTGCCTCTGCGGGATCGGGACGAATGGCCGATTGTAACGGATGCGAGCGGTGAAATTATCTGGCTGCCTGGCTTGAAAAAATCCATCTTTGACGATCTTGTGATTCCAAACAGTGACCGCATTGTATTACAATATAGACAGCATGAAAAGTGTAGGGGGCAAGCATTAACATGAAACAGGATATCGAAAAAGTGCTGATCTCAGAAGATGAGATCCAGCAGAAAGTAAAACAGCTTGGAGAACAATTAACAAGCGAGTACAGCGACACGTTTCCGTTGGCAATCGGTGTGTTAAAGGGAGCGCTTCCTTTTATGGCTGATCTTATAAAGCATATTGATACATATTTGGAAATGGACTTCATGGATGTATCAAGCTACGGAAATTCCACGGTTTCTTCCGGAGAAGTCAAAATCATCAAAGATTTGGATACATCTGTAGAAGGCCGGGACATCTTAATCATTGAAGATATTATCGACAGTGGGTTAACCTTGAGCTATCTCGTAGAACTCTTCCGATATCGTAAAGCGAAATCAATTAAGATTGTTACCCTGTTGGATAAACCAAGCGGAAGAAAAGCGGACATTAAAGCAGACTTCGTAGGCTTTGAAGTTCCTGACGCGTTTGTTGTGGGTTACGGACTTGATTATGCCGAGCGCTATCGCAATCTGCCTTACATCGGAGTATTAAAACCGGCGATTTATGAAAGCTGATCGGCTGCCTGCTTCCGAGATGGTTATCGGTTGTATTGGAATGATTTTCTATGGTACTATTGAACATAGTTGTGCTTACTGTGGGAGGAGGTAAGGAATGAATCGGGTCTTCCGTAATACCATTTTTTATTTACTTATTTTATTAGTAGTAATCGGGGTTGTGAGTTACTTCCAGACCTCAAACCCGAAAACAGAAAATATGTCGTACAGTACGTTTATCAAGAACCTCGATGAAGGGAAAGTTGATAGCGTATCGGTTCAGCCTGTCAGAGGTGTTTATGAGGTAAAAGGACAGCTGAAAAAATACGATAAAGACCAGTACTTTTTAACACATGTTCCTGAAGGAAAAGGAGCAGACCAGATATTTGACGCAATTAAAAAGACGGACGTAAAAGTTGATCCCGCACAGGAAACAAGCGGGTGGGTGACGTTCTTAACGACGATCATTCCGTTTGTCATCATCTTTATTCTGTTTTTCTTCCTGCTCAATCAGGCTCAGGGCGGCGGCAGCCGTGTCATGAACTTCGGAAAGAGCAAAGCGAAGCTGTATACGGAAGAAAAGAAACGCGTGAAGTTTAAAGATGTTGCCGGCGCGGATGAGGAGAAGCAGGAGCTCGTTGAGGTTGTTGAGTTTCTGAAAGATCCCCGCAAATTCGCCGAGCTTGGCGCCAGAATCCCTAAAGGCGTGCTGCTGGTCGGACCTCCGGGAACCGGTAAGACATTGCTTGCGAGAGCCTCAGCCGGTGAAGCGGGCGTTCCTTTCTTCAGCATCAGCGGATCTGACTTCGTTGAAATGTTTGTCGGTGTCGGTGCTTCCCGTGTGCGTGATTTATTCGAAAATGCGAAAAAGAATGCGCCTTGCCTGATCTTTATTGATGAGATCGACGCGGTAGGACGTCAGCGCGGCGCCGGTCTTGGCGGCGGGCATGATGAACGCGAACAGACGCTGAACCAGCTGCTTGTTGAGATGGACGGTTTCAGTGCGAATGAAGGAATCATTATTATCGCTGCGACAAACCGTGCGGACATTCTTGATCCTGCATTGCTCCGTCCGGGACGTTTTGACCGTCAGATTACGGTAGACCGTCCGGATGTCATCGGCCGTGAAGCCGTATTGCAGGTGCATGCGAGAAACAAACCGCTTGATGAGACGGTGAACTTAAAAGCAATCGCTTCAAGAACACCCGGTTTCTCAGGCGCAGATTTAGAAAACCTTCTTAACGAAGCGGCACTCGTTGCTGCCCGTCAAAACAAGAAGAAAATTGATATGCGCGACATTGATGAAGCGACGGACCGTGTCATTGCGGGCCCTGCGAAGAAGAGCCGCGTCATATCGAAAAAAGAACGCAATATCGTGGCGTACCACGAGGGCGGTCACACCGTTATCGGACTTGTGCTGGATGAAGCCGATATGGTTCATAAAGTAACGATCGTTCCGAGGGGGCAGGCGGGCGGATACGCGGTCATGCTTCCGAGAGAAGACCGTTACTTCCAGACAAAACCTGAACTTCTCGATAAAATTGTCGGTCTTCTGGGCGGACGCGTTGCCGAGGAAATTATCTTCGGCGAAGTCAGCACGGGCGCTCACAATGACTTCCAGCGGGCAACGAACATTGCCAGAAGAATGGTGACAGAGTTCGGTATGTCAGAAAAACTCGGACCGCTTCAGTTCGGTCAATCTCAAGGCGGTCAAGTATTCCTGGGCCGGGATTTCAACAACGAGCAAAACTACAGTGATCAGATCGCTTACGAAATCGATCAGGAAATTCAGCGCATCATTAAAGAATGTTATGAGCGTGCGAAAACCATCCTGACTGAAAATCGCGATAAGCTTGAATTGATTGCTCAGACATTGCTTGATGTGGAAACATTAGATGCGGAACAAATCAAGCATCTCGTGGATCACGGAAAACTCCCTGAGCGCAATTTCTCAGATGACCATCTTCAAAAAGACGATGTGAAAGTAAACATCCTGTCTAAAACAGAAGACGAAAAGAAAGACGAGCCGAAAGAATAGTTCGCTTTCTGATATGAAAACCGCCGGCGTATACCGGCGGTTTTTTTACTGGTTCCGTTTTGTTTACAAAAGAGCCGCAGATCGTGTATGGTATTGTAGAATGTTGAAAATGTTATGATTAGAAACTATTCAAAAGTGGTGATAGAGGTTGTTACTGGTTATAGATGTGGGGAACACCAACACCGTGATTGGTGTATATCATGATGGGGAATTAGAATATCATTGGCGCATAGAAACGAGCAGGCACAAAACAGAAGACGAATTCGGCATGCTGCTCCGCTCCTTATTTGAACATTCCGGACTCATGTTTGAACAGATTGAAGGGATTATCATCTCATCCGTGGTGCCGCCGATTATGTTCTCTTTAGAAAGAATGTGCACAAAATACTTTCACATCGAGCCGCAAGTTGTCGGCCCGGGAATGAAAACAGGTTTAAATATAAAGTATGACAATCCGAAAGAAGTGGGAGCTGACAGGATCGTCAATGCCGTTGCGGCGATCCAGCAGTATGGCGGCCCCTTAATTGTTGTTGATTTCGGAACGGCGACGACGTATTGCTACATTGATGAAAACAAACAATACATGGGCGGCGCGATTGCTCCCGGCATTACGATTTCGACGGAAGCGCTGTACTCACGTGCGGCGAAGCTTCCGAGAATTGAAATTGCCCGTCCGGACAATATCATCGGCAAAAACACGGTAAGCGCCATGCAGTCCGGCATCCTTTTCGGCTATGTCGGACAAGTTGAAGGTATAGTGAAGCGGATGAAATGGCAGGCAACACAGGAACCGAAAGTCATTGCGACAGGCGGGCTTGCGTCATTAATCGCAAACGAATCAGACTGTATTGATATTGTTGACCCGTTTCTCACTCTGAAAGGGCTGGAAATCATTTATGAGCGAAATCGTGTGGGTCACGTATAGGAGGTAAACGATGGATTATTTAATTAAAGCAATTGCATATGACGGTAAAGTGCGGGCTTATGCAGCCAGAACGACAGATATGGTTAATGAAGCGCAAAGAAGGCATGACACGTGGCCGACGGCATCAGCCGCAATCGGCCGGACGATGACAGCTTCTCTGATGCTCGGAGCGATGCTTAAGGGTGAAGATAAGCTGACAGTCAAAATAGAAGGCGGCGGCCCGATCGGAGCCATTGTCGCAGATGCGAACGCAAAGGGTGAGGTAAGAGCATACGTATCAAACCCGCACGTTCATTTTGACCTCAATGAACAAGGGAAACTGGATGTCAGACGGGCGGTCGGAACTGACGGAACACTCAGTGTCGTAAAAGATTTGGGCTTGCGTGATTATTTTACGGGACAAGTAGAGATTGTCTCGGGTGAACTAGGTGACGACTTCACGTATTACCTTGTTTCTTCTGAACAAGTCCCTTCATCTGTCGGCGTAGGTGTTCTAGTAAATCCTGATAACACGATTCTCGCTGCGGGCGGGTTCATCATTCAGCTTCTTCCGGGGACTGATGAAGAAACCATTTCAACAATTGAGAAGCAATTATCTCAAATCGAACCGATTTCAAAATTGATTCAAAAAGGCCTGACACCGGAAGAAATCTTAGAAGAAGTTCTGGGTCAAAAACCGGACGTTCTCGAAACAATGCCGGTCAAATTTCACTGTTCTTGTTCAAAAGATCGATTCGAAACGGCCATTTTAGGACTAGGCAAAAAAGAAATACAAGATATGATAGAAGAAGACGGAAAAGCCGAAGCGGTTTGCCATTTTTGTAATGAGAAATATTTATTTACAAAAGAAGAACTGGAAGAGCTTCGTGACGAAACAACCCGCTAGCTCTTTAGCGGGTTGTTCTATTTTATAAAAGGGATGGGGTAGATTTTGAAATCGAGAACACTTTTGACGATTATTGTAGCGGCGCTGTTAGTATGCAGTGTGACAGTGGCGTATAAGTTAACAAAATCCCAAGCCGCGGGGTCATCTGAAGAATCCATCGCGACAATCGGTGATAAACATATCACACGGCAAGACTGGATGAAAAAGATGGAAGACGAGTACGGAAAATCAACTCTGGAAGACATGATTAATGCACAAGTAGTGGAAGAGCTTGCGAAAAAGAATAAACTCACAGTTTCAAACAGCGAATTGGAGCGGGAGTTTCTTTTAATCAAAGCGGTGAATAATTCATTTTATGAAGACAGCCATATTACCGAAAAAGAATGGAGAGACCAGATCCGCTACAACATTCTTCTTGAAGAACTGCTGACGAAGGACATCGATATATCGGATAAGGAAATGCAATCATTTTATAATAAAAATAAAGAATTGTACCATTTCGATGATTCCTACAGAATCCGGCACATCGTCGTCAAAAACAAAGAAGAGGCGGACAGGGTGCTTGCTGATTTGAAAGGCGGTTCCAGCTTTGAAGCAGTCGCCGCTGAGCGTTCCACGGACAGATACACGTCTCAGTATGGCGGAGACCTCGGCTTTGTGACAGAAAACCAGGAAAATATCCCGCAGGCATATATCACAGAAGCTAAAAATCTTAAAGAAGATGAATGGTCCGCTGAACCGATTAAAGTTTCCTCAGGATACGCCGTCATTCAGCTGAAAGAAAAGCTTAAAGCGAGAACTTTCTCATACAATGAAGTGAAGAGCCAAATCAGACGCCAGATCGCAATGGATCAATTAGGTGACAAGGCGACAGTCAAAACGCTGTGGAAAGAGGCGGGGGTCTCTTGGTTCTACGGGGAAAAAAGAACTAAATGATTGACAAAAAATTTTGAAATTGATAACTTATATTTATAATACCAATAAATTTAGTCGGAAATTGAGGTGTCCAACATGGTGCGTATTGCAAATTCTATTACTGAACTAATCGGAAATACTCCTATTGTGAAATTGAATCGCCTGACGGATGAAAACAGTGCAGATGTATATCTGAAGCTTGAATACATGAATCCGGGCAGCAGCGTAAAAGACCGGATCGGAGTGGCGATGATTGAAGCGGCTGAAAAAGAAGGAAAATTAAAAGCCGGCGACACAATCATTGAACCGACAAGCGGAAATACAGGGATCGGTCTTGCAATGGTGGCAGCGGCTAAAGGTCTCAGAGCCATTCTCGTTATGCCTGATACAATGAGTATGGAACGACGCAATCTGCTGCGTGCATACGGAGCGGAGCTTGTGCTGACTCCCGGCGCAGAAGGAATGAAGGGCGCCATTAAAAAGGCGGAAGAACTTGCCGAGGAACACGGATACTTTGTGCCTCAGCAATTCAACAATGCGGCAAACCCGGAAATTCACCGCCAAACGACGGGGAAAGAAATCGTAGAACAGTTTGGTGACGACCAGCTTGATGCGTTCGTGGCCGGAATCGGTACCGGCGGAACCATCACGGGAGCGGGCGAAGTGCTGAAAGAAGCATATCCATCCATCAAAATCTATGCGGTAGAGCCGGCGGATTCTCCAGTTCTTTCCGGCGGAAAACCGGGCCCGCATAAAATTCAGGGTATCGGAGCGGGATTTGTCCCTGAAACATTGAATACGGACATCTATGATCAAATCATTCCCGTCAAAAATGAGGATGCATTTGAATATGCCCGTAAAACGGCAAAAGAAGAAGGGATTCTCGGCGGTATTTCTTCCGGAGCGGCCATTTACGCGGCGCTGGAAATCGCAAAAAAACTCGGGAAAGGCAAGAAAGTGCTTGCGATCATCCCTAGTAACGGAGAACGTTACTTAAGCACACCGCTTTATCAGTTTGAATAGAGACATACACACGGCTCCCGGCTGTATCCGGGAGTTTTTTTGTGCCTGAAGCATCGAAAATCCAAAAAACGTTTCGAATTTTATGGTTGGAAGCGAAATTCACTTTTTTCACCAGTGTGATTGCTTTAAAATAAAACTACAGTAAAACGAAGCAGAGGATTGATATGATGGCACAACGCAGACCGGCAGGAAGAAAAATACCTTTTACGAAACAAGCATTTTTACAGCGATATGAAAACCTTTCGAAATCGAGAAAACGGCATGTTCTGCTCGAAAGCGCGAGAGGGGGAAGATTCAGTATAGCCGGTCTAGATCCGATTGCGTCCGTCAGAGGGAAAGACGGAATTACAACGATCAAGCATGAGGGGGAAACACTGTTTAAAGAAGGTGACCCGCTGCGGGCCTTTCATGAATGGTTTGGAACGCTCGGAACGGAAACAAACGTTGAGTTTCCGGACTTTCAGGGCGGTGCGATTGGTTTTATCAGTTACGACTACGCCCGATATATTGAGAATTTTAAAATGCTGTCGTTAGATGATCTGGAAACACCTGATATTTACTTTCTTGTTTTTGATGATGTGGCCGTTTATGACCATGAGGAAGAGGCGTTATGGCTCATTACCCATACTGAAGCAGAAGAAGCGGATCTTGCGGAAGAAAAGCTGTCCGGCTTAGAGGACATGTGGTGTTCCCTCCAAACGGCGGACGAGCCTTTTTCACCGCTGGATCGGAATGGGGACGGATCGTACGCCGCTCCGTTCACTGAAGAAGGATTTTCGCAGGCTGTAGAACAAATTAAACAATATATCGCGAGCGGCGATGTGTTCCAGGTTAATTTGTCCATCAGGCAGTCTCAGTCCTTATCCGTTCATCCGTATGAGGTGTATAAACACTTGAGAAACGTCAATCCGTCTCCTTACATGGCCTATCTCGAGACACCGGGGTTTCAAGTGATATGCGGGTCGCCGGAGCTATTGGTGACAAAGAAGGGGAAGAAGCTTGAAACGAGACCGATCGCGGGTACGCGTTCAAGAGGAAAAGACGATGCTGAAGACAAGGCTTTGGCTGATGAATTAATTCACAACGAAAAAGAACGTGCGGAACACGTCATGCTTGTTGATCTTGAGCGCAATGACCTCGGGCGCGTATCGCGCTACGGCTCCGTGCGGGTTAACGAGTTTATGGCGATCGAAAAGTATTCCCACGTCATGCATATCGTGTCAAACGTACAGGGAGAGCTGCAGGACGGATATGACGCGACAGACATTATTCATGCGGTGTTCCCGGGGGGCACCATCACGGGAGCGCCCAAAGTGAGAACGATGGAAATTATAGAAGAGCTTGAGCCGACAAGACGGGGGCTTTATACTGGATCTATAGGCTGGTTCGGATTCAACGGAGATTTGCAGTTTAACATTGTGATCCGGACGATCTATGCAGCCGGCGGACATGCTTTTATGCAGTCCGGAGCAGGAGTGGTCATTGATTCGGTTCCGAAGCATGAATACAAGGAATCGTTCAAAAAAGCTTTTGCGATGAAAAAGGCGTTAGAGCTGAGCGAAGAAGAGACAAAAAATCAGACGAGGTGAGCAGAGATGATTTTAATGATTGACAATTATGATTCATTTACGTACAACTTGGTTCAATATTTGGGTGAGCTCGGGGAGGAACTGATCGTCAGACGGAATGACGAGATTACGATTGAGCAGATAGAAGAGCTGGGTCCGGACTTCTTAATGATTTCACCCGGGCCGTGCAGTCCTGATGAAGCGGGGATCAGCCTCGAAGCCATCAAACATTTTGCCGGCAGTATTCCTATTTTCGGCGTATGTCTCGGGCATCAGTCGATTGCGCAAGTATTCGGCGGCGATGTCGTCAGAGCAGAGCGGCTCATGCACGGCAAAACGTCAGAAGTTATGCATGACGGACAGACGATTTTTAAAGGCCTGCAAAATCCGCTGGTCGCCACCCGGTACCATTCACTTATTGTCAAAGCGGACACGCTGCCGGATTGTTTTACGGTATCCGCTCAAACCAAAGAAGGAGAAATTATGGCAATCCGCCATAATGAGCTGCCTGTTGAAGGTGTTCAGTTCCATCCGGAATCCATCATGACCTCCTTCGGCAAAGAGATGCTCAGAAACTTTATAGAGACACACCGCAAAAAGGAAGTAACGGTGTGATTATATATTTGAATGGTCAATATATAGAGGAGAAAGAAGCGGCGCTTTCTCCTTTTGACCATGGTTATCTGTACGGGATCGGCGCGTTCGAGACGTTCAGGCTTTACAGCGGCCGGCCGTTTCTGCCGGATGCGCATGTCGCCAGGCTCAACAGGGCGCTTCGGGATCTGCAGATTGCATATGAGGTGAACAAACAGGAGCTGCTTGATATGCTTCTGAGACTGTTGCTCCTCAATGACATCAAGGACGGCAGCGCGCGTGTCCGGCTTAACATCTCGGCAGGCGTCAGCGATAAGGGATTTGCCGCGCAGACTTATGAAAAGCCGACCGTCCTTTGTTTCGTCAACCGGCTCAATCCGGAAACTCTGCCTGTTCAAAAAGAAGGCAGGCTTCTCTCTGTCCGGAGAAACACGCCTGAAGGATCTTTTCGGTTAAAATCCCATCACTATTTAAACAACATGTATGCTAAACGGGAGATCGGGAATGACCCCAATCTTGAAGGCATTTTCCTGACCGGTGAAGGAGATGTCGCGGAAGGCATTGTCTCCAACGTGTTTTGGCGAAAAGGAGACAAGGTCTTTACGCCATCTTTGGATACGGGAATTCTCGACGGCGTAACGAGACAGTTTGTCATTGATGAATTGAAACGGCAGGGGACAGAAGTCACCGAAGGCCGATTCCGTTTTCAATCAATGCTTGAAGCGGATGAAGCATGGATGACAAACTCCGTGCTTGAAATCATCCCGTTTTCTAAAATAGAGGAAGTGCCGCTGCCCGGAATGAGCGGAAAAACGGTGCAATTGCTCCGTAAGCAGTATCAGCAGGAAATAAACAAAATGAATGTACAGGAGGAGGAACAAAATGGCGCAGCAAACAATTGAACAGCCTAAACTGATTCATACAAAAAAAGGCGCTCTGTCCTATAAAGAGAAGACGCTCGTTATGGGGATATTAAATGTAACGCCAGACTCCTTCTCTGACGGCGGCAAATACGACAGTACGGAAAGGGCGCTTCTGCGTGCGGTGAAGATGGCTGAAGAAGGGGCGCATATTATAGATATCGGCGGTGAATCGACAAGACCCGGCGCATCACTCGTGTCGGCTGATGAGGAAATGTCACGAGTCATCCCCGTCATAGAACGGATTACAAGCGAGCTGGACATTCCGCTTTCAATCGATACGTACAAAGCGTCCGTGGCAGACGAAGCGGTCAAAGCGGGAGCCTCTATCCTTAATGACATCTGGGGGGCGAAAGGTGACCCTGACATGGCGTCAGTAGCCGCCGCACACGGGGTTCCGATTATCTTAATGCATAATCGCACGGAAAGAAACTACAACGATCTTATTCCTGATATGCTTGCAGACCTGATGGAAAGCGTAAAAATTGCCGCAGAAGCCGGCGTCACAGATGAAAACATGATTCTGGATCCGGGGATCGGCTTTGCGAAAAACTATGAGGACAATCTGGCTGTCATGAACAAGCTGGAGGTGTTCAGCGGGTTAGGTTATCCGCTGCTCCTGGCGACATCGAGAAAAAGGTTCATCGGCCGTGTACTTGACCTTCCCCCTGAAGAACGTGCTGAGGGAACGGGAGCGACAGTATGCCTTGGCGTCCAGAAAGGCTGCGACATTGTGAGGGTGCACGATGTCAAAGAGATCGCAAGAATGACTAAGATGATGGATGCTATGTTGAACAAAGGAGGCGCACATTATGGATAAAGTATATGTGGAAGGAATGGAGTTTTACGGATATCACGGCGTGTTCGAAGAAGAAAACAAACTCGGCCAGCGCTTCAAAGTAGACCTGACTGCCGAACTGGATTTGAGCAAAGCGGGAAAAACGGATGACCTTTCTTATACCATTAACTATGCGGAATTGTACAGTGTCTGCCGCGGCATCGTTGAGGGCGAGCCCGTTAATTTGGTCGAGACCCTTGCGGAACGAATCGCAGACACCGTCCTTAAGAAATTTGAGCCGGTGCAGCAATGTACGGTAAAGCTTGTTAAGCCTGACCCGCCGATTCCCGGCCATTATAAATCAGTAGCTATAGAAATGACGAGAAAGAAATCATGAACAATACGGCATATATCGGCCTCGGTTCCAATATGGGCGACCGTGAACATTATTTGCGTCAGGCAGTGGCCATGCTCAGCCGGCATCATGGCGTGACGGTGTCAAAGGTGTCCTCCATATATGAAACAGATCCCGTCGGCTATGAGGATCAAGATCAGTTTCTCAATATGGCGGTTGAAGTGAAAACGTCGTTATCTCCTTTTGAACTTCTTGATGTAACGCAGAGCATTGAAGCTGAATTAGGCAGAACGAGAGAGATTCGCTGGGGACCGCGGACGGCAGACCTTGACATTTTGCTGTATAATCGTGAAAATATTGAAACAGAGCGGCTGATTGTTCCGCATCCGAGAATGTTTGAGCGCTTATTTGTCCTTGCGCCGTTAAAAGAAATATGTCCGCAGGCGGATCATATCACGATAAGCGCTGAAACAAACCAAGAAGGTGTAAGAGTATGGAAGCAGAAATCTGGGGTAGGCGAATTCGTGCATTCAGAAAGCTGAAAGGTTATACTCAAGAAGGATTTGCAAAAGCATTAGGTATATCAGTTTCTATTGTCGGTGAAATTGAACGCGGAAACCGATTGCCGTCAGATGCCATCATTCAAGATGCGGCAGATGTTTTAAATATAAGTGCGGACGAATTGGCCCCGCCTGAAAAATAGACAAATGAAAGGAGGGGAAAAATGTTTAAAATCGGTGATATTCAATTGAAAAACCGGGTTGTGCTTGCCCCTATGGCCGGTGTCTGCAACTCAGCGTTCAGATTGACTGTAAAGGAATTCGGAGCCGGATTGGTATGCGCTGAAATGGTCAGTGACAAAGCGATTCTTTACAACAACGCCAGAACAATGGGGATGCTTTACATTGATGAACGTGAAAAACCGCTCAGCCTTCAGATTTTTGGAGGGAAAAAGGAAACTCTGGTGGAAGCGGCGAAGTTTGTAGATCAAAACACGACTGCTGATATTATTGATATTAACATGGGATGTCCCGTACCCAAGATTACAAAATGTGATGCGGGCGCCAAATGGCTTCTCGATCCTGATAAGATTTATGAAATGGTATCCGCAGTAGTAGATGCTGTTGATAAGCCGGTTACAGTGAAGATGAGAATGGGTTGGGATGAAGAGCACATCTATGCGGTGAAAAATGCCCAAGCCGTTGAACGTGCCGGCGGAAAAGCCGTTGCCCTGCACGGCCGCACAAGAGTGCAAATGTATGAAGGCACTGCGAACTGGGATATCATTAAAGAAGTGAAACAATCCGTCTCCATTCCCGTCATCGGAAACGGTGATGTCAAAACGCCTCAGGACGCGAAACGTATGCTTGAGGAAACAGGAGTTGACGGCGTCATGATCGGCCGGGCCGCACTCGGCAACCCGTGGATGATTTACCGTACGGTGCACTACCTTGAAACCGGTGAGTTAAAAGACGAACCGAAAGTCCGTGAAAAAATGTCGGTTTGCAAACTGCACTTAGACCGCCTGATTAAGTTAAAAGGCGAAAATGTGGCAGTCAGAGAAATGAGAAAACACGCTGCCTGGTACCTGAAAGGTGTCAGAGGCAATGCGAATGTACGCAACGAAATTAACCAATGTGAGACGCGTGAAGAAGTTGTGCAGCTTTTAGATGCATTTACCGCCGAAGCAGAGGCAAAAGAGCTTCAAGATGCAAAAGTAGGTTAATATACACCCTCTATTGCTGCTCACTGCCAGCTTACCGCTGGCAGTTTTTCTGCTTTTTCGTGAAATCAAAATGTAACGGAGTGATACCAATGAGTCAAGAAGAGCAAAATCATGAGGAATTGAACGACCAGCTGCAAGTCAGACGAGATAAAATGAACCAGCTGAGAGAAAACGGCATTGACCCTTTCGGCGAACGTTTCGAGAGAACGCATCAATCTCAACAGATCATTGACGCCTACCAGGAGCTTTCTAAAGAAGAACTGGAAGAAAAAGCGATCGAAGTGACCATTGCAGGCCGTATGATGACAAAGCGCGGAAAAGGGAAAGCCGGCTTTGCGCATCTGCAGGACTTAGAAGGTCAAATTCAAATTTACGTAAGAAAAGACAGTGTCGGCGAAGAACAATATGAAATCTTTAAATCTTCAGACCTCGGAGACGTTATCGGCATCACGGGGAAAGTTTTCAAAACAAACGTAGGCGAGCTTTCTGTCAAAGCGACATCTTTTGAACTGCTGACAAAAGCACTGCGTCCTCTTCCTGATAAATATCATGGGTTAAAAGATGTTGAACAGCGTTACCGCCAGCGCTATCTCGATCTCATCGTAAACCCTGACAGCAAACAAACGTTTATCACACGCAGCAAAATCATCCAAGCGATGAGAAGATACTTAGATGACCATGGATACTTAGAAGTTGAAACACCTACGATGCACAGCATACCGGGAGGAGCGTCTGCACGCCCGTTCATCACGCACCATAACGCGCTCGATATGCCTCTTTATATGCGTATTGCGATTGAACTGCACCTGAAACGCCTGATTGTCGGCGGATTGGAAAAAGTCTACGAAATCGGCCGTGTGTTCCGTAATGAAGGTGTTTCTACACGCCATAACCCTGAATTCACGATGATCGAGCTGTATGAAGCGTACGCCGATTATAAAGATATTATGAGTCTTACGGAAAACCTCGTAGCACATATTGCGCAGGAAGTGCTTGGAAGCACCACAATCCAGTACGGAGAAGAGCAGATTGATCTGAAACCTGAATGGAAACGACTCCACATGGTAGATGCGGTCAAAGAAGCGACAGGCGTAGATTTCTGGAATGAGATGACTGTTGAAGAAGCGCGCGGTCATGCAAAAGAGCATGGTATCGAGATCACAAACTCAATGACGGTGGGTCATATCATCAATGAATTCTTCGAACAAAAAATTGAAGAAACACTCATTCAGCCTACATTTATTTACGGCCACCCTGTAGAGATTTCTCCTCTTGCTAAGAAAAATCCGGAGGACCCTCGCTTTACAGACCGTTTTGAGCTGTTTATCGTCGGCCGTGAGCATGCTAATGCGTTTACGGAGCTGAATGACCCTATTGACCAGAGGGAACGCTTTGAAGCGCAATTAAAAGAAAGAGAAGAAGGAAACGATGAAGCGCATATGATGGATGAAGACTTCGTTGAAGCTCTTGAATACGGCATGCCGCCGACCGGGGGATTGGGTATCGGTATCGACCGCCTTGTCATGCTGTTAACAAATGCTCCGTCTATCAGAGACGTTTTATTATTCCCTCAAATGAGACAACGCTAATAAAAGGGAAGGCGCCGTTTCTGCTTATCGCAGTACGGCGCTTTTTTAGAAACAAGCCACTCGTAAAACTTTTTTGATTTTCTTTTAAAAAACTATTGCACTATTATTTGTGAGGTGGTATATTATTATTCGTTGCCGCTAAACAAGGCGCTGACGAAAAAAAGAAATTCAAAAAGTTGTTGACTTCAAGAGATTGATAAGATATAATAATAAAGTCGCTTGAACGAAAGACAAAATGATCTTTGAAAACTAAACAAGACAAAACGTACCTGTTAATTCAAAGTTTTAAATAAATCGCACAGCGATGTGTGTAGTCAGTCAAACACTTTATCGGAGAGTTTGATCCTGGCTCAGGACGAACGCTGGCGGCGTGCCTAATACATGCAAGTCGAGCGGACAGATGGGAGCTTGCTCCCTGATGTTAGCGGCGGACGGGTGAGTAACACGTGGGTAACCTGCCTGTAAGACTGGGATAACTCCGGGAAACCGGGGCTAATACCGGATGGTTGTTTGAACCGCATGGTTCAGACATAAAAGGTGGCTTCGGCTACCACTTACAGATGGACCCGCGGCGCATTAGCTAGTTGGTGAGGTAACGGCTCACCAAGGCGACGATGCGTAGCCGACCTGAGAGGGTGATCGGCCACACTGGGACTGAGACACGGCCCAGACTCCTACGGGAGGCAGCAGTAGGGAATCTTCCGCAATGGACGAAAGTCTGACGGAGCAACGCCGCGTGAGTGATGAAGGTTTTCGGATCGTAAAGCTCTGTTGTTAGGGAAGAACAAGTGCCGTTCAAATAGGGCGGCACCTTGACGGTACCTAACCAGAAAGCCACGGCTAACTACGTGCCAGCAGCCGCGGTAATACGTAGGTGGCAAGCGTTGTCCGGAATTATTGGGCGTAAAGGGCTCGCAGGCGGTTTCTTAAGTCTGATGTGAAAGCCCCCGGCTCAACCGGGGAGGGTCATTGGAAACTGGGGAACTTGAGTGCAGAAGAGGAGAGTGGAATTCCACGTGTAGCGGTGAAATGCGTAGAGATGTGGAGGAACACCAGTGGCGAAGGCGACTCTCTGGTCTGTAACTGACGCTGAGGAGCGAAAGCGTGGGGAGCGAACAGGATTAGATACCCTGGTAGTCCACGCCGTAAACGATGAGTGCTAAGTGTTAGGGGGTTTCCGCCCCTTAGTGCTGCAGCTAACGCATTAAGCACTCCGCCTGGGGAGTACGGTCGCAAGACTGAAACTCAAAGGAATTGACGGGGGCCCGCACAAGCGGTGGAGCATGTGGTTTAATTCGAAGCAACGCGAAGAACCTTACCAGGTCTTGACATCCTCTGACAATCCTAGAGATAGGACGTCCCCTTCGGGGGCAGAGTGACAGGTGGTGCATGGTTGTCGTCAGCTCGTGTCGTGAGATGTTGGGTTAAGTCCCGCAACGAGCGCAACCCTTGATCTTAGTTGCCAGCATTCAGTTGGGCACTCTAAGGTGACTGCCGGTGACAAACCGGAGGAAGGTGGGGATGACGTCAAATCATCATGCCCCTTATGACCTGGGCTACACACGTGCTACAATGGACAGAACAAAGGGCAGCGAAACCGCGAGGTTAAGCCAATCCCACAAATCTGTTCTCAGTTCGGATCGCAGTCTGCAACTCGACTGCGTGAAGCTGGAATCGCTAGTAATCGCGGATCAGCATGCCGCGGTGAATACGTTCCCGGGCCTTGTACACACCGCCCGTCACACCACGAGAGTTTGTAACACCCGAAGTCGGTGAGGTAACCTTTTAGGAGCCAGCCGCCGAAGGTGGGACAGATGATTGGGGTGAAGTCGTAACAAGGTAGCCGTATCGGAAGGTGCGGCTGGATCACCTCCTTTCTAAGGATTTTAACGGAATATAAGACCTTGGGTCTTATAAACAGAACGTTCCCTGTCTTGTTTAGTTTTGAAGGATCATTCGATTCTTCGAGATGTTGTTCTTTGAAAACTAGATAACAGAGTAATTCACATTCAATTAGTAATGCAAGATATCACGTAGTGATTCTTTTTAACGGTTAAGTTAGAAAGGGCGCACGGTGGATGCCTTGGCACTAGGAGCCGATGAAGGACGGGACGAACACCGATATGCTTCGGGGAGCTGTAAGCAAGCTTTGATCCGGAGATTTCCGAATGGGGAAACCCACCACTCGTAATGGAGTGGTATCCATATCTGAATACATAGGATATGAGAAGGCAGACCCGGGGAACTGAAACATCTAAGTACCCGGAGGAAGAGAAAGCAAATGCGATTCCCTGAGTAGCGGCGAGCGAAACGGGACCAGCCCAAACCAAGAGGCTTGCCTCTTGGGGTTGTAGGACACTCTGTACGGAGTTACAAAGGAACGAGGTAGATGAAGAGGTCTGGAAAGGCCCGCCATAGGAGGTAACAGCCCTGTAGTCAAAACTTCGTTCTCTCCTGAGTGGATCCTGAGTACGGCGGAACACGTGAAATTCCGTCGGAATCCGGGAGGACCATCTCCCAAGGCTAAATACTCCCTAGTGACCGATAGTGAACCAGTACCGTGAGGGAAAGGTGAAAAGCACCCCGGAAGGGGAGTGAAAGAGATCCTGAAACCGTGTGCCTACAAGTAGTCAGAGCCCGTTAACGGGTGATGGCGTGCCTTTTGTAGAATGAACCGGCGAGTTACGATCCCGTGCAAGGTTAAGCAGAAGATGCGGAGCCGCAGCGAAAGCGAGTCTGAATAGGGCGAATTGAGTACGTGGTCGTAGACCCGAAACCAGGTGATCTACCCATGTCCAGGGTGAAGTTCAGGTAACACTGAATGGAGGCCCGAACCCACGCACGTTGAAAAGTGCGGGGATGAGGTGTGGGTAGGGGTGAAATGCCAATCGAACCTGGAGATAGCTGGTTCTCTCCGAAATAGCTTTAGGGCTAGCCTCAAGGTAAGAGTCTCGGAGGTAGAGCACTGATTGGACTAGGGGCCCCTACCGGGTTACCGAATTCAGTCAAACTCCGAATGCCGATGACTTATCCTTGGGAGTCAGACTGCGAGTGATAAGATCCGTAGTCGAAAGGGAAACAGCCCAGACCGCCAGCTAAGGTCCCAAAGTATACGTTAAGTGGAAAAGGATGTGGAGTTGCTTAGACAACCAGGATGTTGGCTTAGAAGCAGCCACCATTTAAAGAGTGCGTAATAGCTCACTGGTCGAGTGACTCTGCGCCGAAAATGTACCGGGGCTAAACGTATCACCGAAGCTGCGGACTGTTCTTCGAACAGTGGTAGGAGAGCGTTCTAAGGGCTGTGAAGCAAGACCGGAAGGACTTGTGGAGCGCTTAGAAGTGAGAATGCCGGTATGAGTAGCGAAAGAGGGGTGAGAATCCCCTCCACCGAATGCCTAAGGTTTCCTGAGGAAGGCTCGTCCGCTCAGGGTTAGTCGGGACCTAAGCCGAGGCCGAAAGGCGTAGGCGATGGATAACAGGTTGATATTCCTGTACCACCTCCTCACCATTTGAGCAATGGGGGGACGCAGGAGGATAGGGTAAGCGCGGTATTGGATATCCGCGTCCAAGCAGTTAGGCTGGGAAATAGGCAAATCCGTTTCCCGTGAAGGCTGAGCTGTGATGGCGAGCGAATTATAGTAGCGAAGTTCCTGATTCCACACTGCCAAGAAAAGCCTCTAGCGAGGTGAGAGGTGCCCGTACCGCAAACCGACACAGGTAGGCGAGGAGAGAATCCTAAGGTGATCGAGAGAACTCTCGTTAAGGAACTCGGCAAAATGACCCCGTAACTTCGGGAGAAGGGGTGCTCTGTTAGGGTGCAAGCCCGAGAGAGCCGCAGTGAATAGGCCCAGGCGACTGTTTAGCAAAAACACAGGTCTCTGCGAAGCCGTAAGGCGAAGTATAGGGGCTGACGCCTGCCCGGTGCTGGAAGGTTAAGAGGAGCGCTTAGCGTAAGCGAAGGTGCGAATTGAAGCCCCAGTAAACGGCGGCCGTAACTATAACGGTCCTAAGGTAGCGAAATTCCTTGTCGGGTAAGTTCCGACCCGCACGAAAGGCGCAACGATCTGGGCACTGTCTCAACGAGAGACTCGGTGAAATTATAGTACCTGTGAAGATGCAGGTTACCCGCGACAGGACGGAAAGACCCCGTGGAGCTTTACTGCAGCCTGATATTGAATGTTGGTACAGCTTGTACAGGATAGGTAGGAGCCTTGGAAACCGGAGCGCCAGCTTCGGTGGAGGCATCGGTGGGATACTACCCTGGCTGTATTGACCTTCTAACCCGCCGCCCTTATCGGGCGGGGAGACAGTGTCAGGTGGGCAGTTTGACTGGGGCGGTCGCCTCCTAAAAGGTAACGGAGGCGCCCAAAGGTTCCCTCAGAATGGTTGGAAATCATTCGCAGAGTGTAAAGGCACAAGGGAGCTTGACTGCGAGACCTACAAGTCGAGCAGGGACGAAAGTCGGGCTTAGTGATCCGGTGGTTCCGCATGGAAGGGCCATCGCTCAACGGATAAAAGCTACCCCGGGGATAACAGGCTTATCTCCCCCAAGAGTCCACATCGACGGGGAGGTTTGGCACCTCGATGTCGGCTCATCGCATCCTGGGGCTGTAGTCGGTCCCAAGGGTTGGGCTGTTCGCCCATTAAAGCGGTACGCGAGCTGGGTTCAGAACGTCGTGAGACAGTTCGGTCCCTATCCGTCGCGGGCGCAGGAAATTTGAGAGGAGCTGTCCTTAGTACGAGAGGACCGGGATGGACGCACCGCTGGTGTACCAGTTGTTCTGCCAAGGGCATCGCTGGGTAGCTATGTGCGGACGGGATAAGTGCTGAAAGCATCTAAGCATGAAGCCCCCCTCAAGATGAGATTTCCCATTCCGCAAGGAAGTAAGATCCCTGAAAGATGATCAGGTTGATAGGTCTGAGGTGGAAGTGTGGCGACACATGGAGCTGACAGATACTAATCGATCGAGGACTTAACCAATTTGAATGTATGCTTACTGTTATCTAGTTTTGAGAGAACACTCTCAATGGTTTGGTGGCGATAGCGAAGAGGTCACACCCGTTCCCATGCCGAACACGGAAGTTAAGCTCTTCAGCGCCGATGGTAGTCGGGGGTTTCCCCCTGTGAGAGTAGGACGCCGCCAAGCTATTACACGTAAGTGTAATATACGGAGGATTAGCTCAGCTGGGAGAGCATCTGCCTTACAAGCAGAGGGTCGGCGGTTCGAGCCCGTCATCCTCCACCATATTTGCCGGCCTAGCTCAATTGGTAGAGCAACTGACTTGTAATCAGTAGGTTGGGGGTTCAAGTCCTCTGGCCGGCACCATTTTTGGACAAGATAATAACACAAGTCTTTTAAAAAGAGCCATTAGCTCAGTTGGTAGAGCATCTGACTTTTAATCAGAGGGTCGAAGGTTCGAGTCCTTCATGGCTCACCATGTAACGCGGGTGTGGCGGAATTGGCAGACGCGCTAGACTTAGGATCTAGTGTCTTATGACGTGGGGGTTCAAGTCCCTTCACCCGCATTATACAGGATAGTTATCCTGTATGCGGAAGTAGTTCAGTGGTAGAACACCACCTTGCCAAGGTGGGGGTCGCGGGTTCGAATCCCGTCTTCCGCTCCAACTATACCATCCACGCCGGGGTGGTGGAATTGGCAGACACACAGGACTTAAAATCCTGCGGTAGGTGACTACCGTGCCGGTTCAAGTCCGGCCCTCGGCATTCATTATTATGCGCCCGTAGCTCAATTGGATAGAGCGTTTGACTACGGATCAAAAGGTTAGGGGTTCGACTCCTCTCGGGCGCGCCATAATATTTTAAAAAATCGGGAAGTAGCTCAGCTTGGTAGAGCACATGGTTTGGGACCATGGGGTCGCAGGTTCGAATCCTGTCTTCCCGACCACTTCGGGGCCTTAGCTCAGCTGGGAGAGCGCCTGCTTTGCACGCAGGAGGTCAGCGGTTCGATCCCGCTAGGCTCCACCATTTATAAAAAAACATGTTGACTTTAAGAGAAACTTATTATATACTTAAAAAGTTGCTTGAGAAAGTGAACAAAATGATCTTTGAAAACTAAACAAGACAAAACGTACCTGTTAATTCAAAGTTTTAAATAAATCGCACAGCGATGTGCGTAGTCAGTCAAACTAAGGTCTGCACGATGCAGATCACACAGACGTTACTGCGGGATGCAGTGAACTTAGTCTGTGATCCATTTATCGGAGAGTTTGATCCTGGCTCAGGACGAACGCTGGCGGCGTGCCTAATACATGCAAGTCGAGCGGACAGATGGGAGCTTGCTCCCTGATGTTAGCGGCGGACGGGTGAGTAACACGTGGGTAACCTGCCTGTAAGACTGGGATAACTCCGGGAAACCGGGGCTAATACCGGATGGTTGTTTGAACCGCATGGTTCAGACATAAAAGGTGGCTTCGGCTACCACTTACAGATGGACCCGCGGCGCATTAGCTAGTTGGTGAGGTAACGGCTCACCAAGGCGACGATGCGTAGCCGACCTGAGAGGGTGATCGGCCACACTGGGACTGAGACACGGCCCAGACTCCTACGGGAGGCAGCAGTAGGGAATCTTCCGCAATGGACGAAAGTCTGACGGAGCAACGCCGCGTGAGTGATGAAGGTTTTCGGATCGTAAAGCTCTGTTGTTAGGGAAGAACAAGTGCCGTTCAAATAGGGCGGCACCTTGACGGTACCTAACCAGAAAGCCACGGCTAACTACGTGCCAGCAGCCGCGGTAATACGTAGGTGGCAAGCGTTGTCCGGAATTATTGGGCGTAAAGGGCTCGCAGGCGGTTTCTTAAGTCTGATGTGAAAGCCCCCGGCTCAACCGGGGAGGGTCATTGGAAACTGGGGAACTTGAGTGCAGAAGAGGAGAGTGGAATTCCACGTGTAGCGGTGAAATGCGTAGAGATGTGGAGGAACACCAGTGGCGAAGGCGACTCTCTGGTCTGTAACTGACGCTGAGGAGCGAAAGCGTGGGGAGCGAACAGGATTAGATACCCTGGTAGTCCACGCCGTAAACGATGAGTGCTAAGTGTTAGGGGGTTTCCGCCCCTTAGTGCTGCAGCTAACGCATTAAGCACTCCGCCTGGGGAGTACGGTCGCAAGACTGAAACTCAAAGGAATTGACGGGGGCCCGCACAAGCGGTGGAGCATGTGGTTTAATTCGAAGCAACGCGAAGAACCTTACCAGGTCTTGACATCCTCTGACAATCCTAGAGATAGGACGTCCCCTTCGGGGGCAGAGTGACAGGTGGTGCATGGTTGTCGTCAGCTCGTGTCGTGAGATGTTGGGTTAAGTCCCGCAACGAGCGCAACCCTTGATCTTAGTTGCCAGCATTCAGTTGGGCACTCTAAGGTGACTGCCGGTGACAAACCGGAGGAAGGTGGGGATGACGTCAAATCATCATGCCCCTTATGACCTGGGCTACACACGTGCTACAATGGACAGAACAAAGGGCAGCGAAACCGCGAGGTTAAGCCAATCCCACAAATCTGTTCTCAGTTCGGATCGCAGTCTGCAACTCGACTGCGTGAAGCTGGAATCGCTAGTAATCGCGGATCAGCATGCCGCGGTGAATACGTTCCCGGGCCTTGTACACACCGCCCGTCACACCACGAGAGTTTGTAACACCCGAAGTCGGTGAGGTAACCTTTTAGGAGCCAGCCGCCGAAGGTGGGACAGATGATTGGGGTGAAGTCGTAACAAGGTAGCCGTATCGGAAGGTGCGGCTGGATCACCTCCTTTCTAAGGATTTTAACGGAATATAAGACCTTGGGTCTTATAAACAGAACGTTCCCTGTCTTGTTTAGTTTTGAAGGATCATTCCTTCAAAACATAGGAACACCTGCTAAATGCGCCACTTCCTGTGGCAACGCATGTGTTAGCATGTCCTATGCGTTGTTCTTTGAAAACTAGATAACAGAAGTAATTCACATTCAATTAGTAATGCAAGATATCACGTAGTGATTCTTTTTAACGGTTAAGTTAGAAAGGGCGCACGGTGGATGCCTTGGCACTAGGAGCCGATGAAGGACGGGACGAACACCGATATGCTTCGGGGAGCTGTAAGCAAGCTTTGATCCGGAGATTTCCGAATGGGGAAACCCACCACTCGTAATGGAGTGGTATCCATATCTGAATACATAGGATATGAGAAGGCAGACCCGGGGAACTGAAACATCTAAGTACCCGGAGGAAGAGAAAGCAAATGCGATTCCCTGAGTAGCGGCGAGCGAAACGGGACCAGCCCAAACCAAGAGGCTTGCCTCTTGGGGTTGTAGGACACTCTGTACGGAGTTACAAAGGAACGAGGTAGATGAAGAGGTCTGGAAAGGCCCGCCATAGGAGGTAACAGCCCTGTAGTCAAAACTTCGTTCTCTCCTGAGTGGATCCTGAGTACGGCGGAACACGTGAAATTCCGTCGGAATCCGGGAGGACCATCTCCCAAGGCTAAATACTCCCTAGTGACCGATAGTGAACCAGTACCGTGAGGGAAAGGTGAAAAGCACCCCGGAAGGGGAGTGAAAGAGATCCTGAAACCGTGTGCCTACAAGTAGTCAGAGCCCGTTAACGGGTGATGGCGTGCCTTTTGTAGAATGAACCGGCGAGTTACGATCCCGTGCAAGGTTAAGCAGAAGATGCGGAGCCGCAGCGAAAGCGAGTCTGAATAGGGCGAATTGAGTACGTGGTCGTAGACCCGAAACCAGGTGATCTACCCATGTCCAGGGTGAAGTTCAGGTAACACTGAATGGAGGCCCGAACCCACGCACGTTGAAAAGTGCGGGGATGAGGTGTGGGTAGGGGTGAAATGCCAATCGAACCTGGAGATAGCTGGTTCTCTCCGAAATAGCTTTAGGGCTAGCCTCAAGGTAAGAGTCTCGGAGGTAGAGCACTGATTGGACTAGGGGCCCCTACCGGGTTACCGAATTCAGTCAAACTCCGAATGCCGATGACTTATCCTTGGGAGTCAGACTGCGAGTGATAAGATCCGTAGTCGAAAGGGAAACAGCCCAGACCGCCAGCTAAGGTCCCAAAGTATACGTTAAGTGGAAAAGGATGTGGAGTTGCTTAGACAACCAGGATGTTGGCTTAGAAGCAGCCACCATTTAAAGAGTGCGTAATAGCTCACTGGTCGAGTGACTCTGCGCCGAAAATGTACCGGGGCTAAACGTATCACCGAAGCTGCGGACTGTTCTTCGAACAGTGGTAGGAGAGCGTTCTAAGGGCTGTGAAGCAAGACCGGAAGGACTTGTGGAGCGCTTAGAAGTGAGAATGCCG
The DNA here is from genome assembly GCF_038592915.1 of Bacillus sp. EU63. Lineage (NCBI taxonomy): Bacteria > Bacillati > Bacillota > Bacilli > Caryophanales > Bacillaceae > Bacillus > Bacillus sp. EU63. The sequence goes on from NZ_CP151944.1 coordinate 100,090, forward strand.
GTATGAGTAGCGAAAGAGGGGTGAGAATCCCCTCCACCGAATGCCTAAGGTTTCCTGAGGAAGGCTCGTCCGCTCAGGGTTAGTCGGGACCTAAGCCGAGGCCGAAAGGCGTAGGCGATGGATAACAGGTTGATATTCCTGTACCACCTCCTCACCATTTGAGCAATGGGGGGACGCAGGAGGATAGGGTAAGCGCGGTATTGGATATCCGCGTCCAAGCAGTTAGGCTGGGAAATAGGCAAATCCGTTTCCCGTGAAGGCTGAGCTGTGATGGCGAGCGAATTATAGTAGCGAAGTTCCTGATTCCACACTGCCAAGAAAAGCCTCTAGCGAGGTGAGAGGTGCCCGTACCGCAAACCGACACAGGTAGGCGAGGAGAGAATCCTAAGGTGATCGAGAGAACTCTCGTTAAGGAACTCGGCAAAATGACCCCGTAACTTCGGGAGAAGGGGTGCTCTGTTAGGGTGCAAGCCCGAGAGAGCCGCAGTGAATAGGCCCAGGCGACTGTTTAGCAAAAACACAGGTCTCTGCGAAGCCGTAAGGCGAAGTATAGGGGCTGACGCCTGCCCGGTGCTGGAAGGTTAAGAGGAGCGCTTAGCGTAAGCGAAGGTGCGAATTGAAGCCCCAGTAAACGGCGGCCGTAACTATAACGGTCCTAAGGTAGCGAAATTCCTTGTCGGGTAAGTTCCGACCCGCACGAAAGGCGCAACGATCTGGGCACTGTCTCAACGAGAGACTCGGTGAAATTATAGTACCTGTGAAGATGCAGGTTACCCGCGACAGGACGGAAAGACCCCGTGGAGCTTTACTGCAGCCTGATATTGAATGTTGGTACAGCTTGTACAGGATAGGTAGGAGCCTTGGAAACCGGAGCGCCAGCTTCGGTGGAGGCATCGGTGGGATACTACCCTGGCTGTATTGACCTTCTAACCCGCCGCCCTTATCGGGCGGGGAGACAGTGTCAGGTGGGCAGTTTGACTGGGGCGGTCGCCTCCTAAAAGGTAACGGAGGCGCCCAAAGGTTCCCTCAGAATGGTTGGAAATCATTCGCAGAGTGTAAAGGCACAAGGGAGCTTGACTGCGAGACCTACAAGTCGAGCAGGGACGAAAGTCGGGCTTAGTGATCCGGTGGTTCCGCATGGAAGGGCCATCGCTCAACGGATAAAAGCTACCCCGGGGATAACAGGCTTATCTCCCCCAAGAGTCCACATCGACGGGGAGGTTTGGCACCTCGATGTCGGCTCATCGCATCCTGGGGCTGTAGTCGGTCCCAAGGGTTGGGCTGTTCGCCCATTAAAGCGGTACGCGAGCTGGGTTCAGAACGTCGTGAGACAGTTCGGTCCCTATCCGTCGCGGGCGCAGGAAATTTGAGAGGAGCTGTCCTTAGTACGAGAGGACCGGGATGGACGCACCGCTGGTGTACCAGTTGTTCTGCCAAGGGCATCGCTGGGTAGCTATGTGCGGACGGGATAAGTGCTGAAAGCATCTAAGCATGAAGCCCCCCTCAAGATGAGATTTCCCATTCCGCAAGGAAGTAAGATCCCTGAAAGATGATCAGGTTGATAGGTCTGAGGTGGAAGTGTGGCGACACATGGAGCTGACAGATACTAATCGATCGAGGACTTAACCAATTTGAATGTATGCTTACTGTTATCTAGTTTTGAGAGAACACTCTCAATGGTTTGGTGGCGATAGCGAAGAGGTCACACCCGTTCCCATGCCGAACACGGAAGTTAAGCTCTTCAGCGCCGATGGTAGTCGGGGGTTTCCCCCTGTGAGAGTAGGACGCCGCCAAGCTATCATTTCGGTAAAGGCAGCTCATCATGAGCTGCCTTTTTTGTGTTTTTCTGCATACGTTATATAATATGAGAAACGTAACGATATGCCTTTTTGCAAAAGCAGGTTTTATGCTTGTGCAAAGTGGAAATAATAGAGATAGAGCGATACAGTTGAAAAATTTTGCGAAACACCTTATAGTAAGATTAAAGTCAAATATAGTCAAAGTCAATAAAGGAGGGGGTTGAGTGGGACATAATATTTCTGACATCATTGAACAGTACTTGAAACAAGTATTAGATCAAAATGGCAAAGAAATTTTAGAGATCAAACGCAGTGAAATCGCTGATAAATTTCAATGTGTTCCTTCCCAAATAAATTATGTCATCAACACCAGATTTACAAGTGAAAGAGGATATATTGTTGAAAGTAAACGGGGAGGCGGCGGTTATATTCGTATTATCAAAGTTAAAATGAATAACGAAGTCGTCCTCATCAATAATATTATTTCGCAGATCCATACCCACTTGTCCCAGGCAGCCTCTGATGACATTATTCTCAGACTGTTAGAGGACGGAGTTATTTCGGAAAGAGAAGCTAAAATGATGGTGAGTGTAATGGATCGTTCAGTTCTATATATTGATTTGCCCGAACGGGATGAACTAAGAGCCAGAATGATGAAAGCAATGCTCACATCTTTAAAACTAAAGTAAGCGGGTGAAAAGATTGATTTGTCAAGAATGCAATGAGAGACCGGCCACTTTTCACTTTACGAAAGTTGTTAATGGAGAAAAGCAAGAAGTTCATATTTGTGAACAATGTGCAAAAGAAAATAGCGATTCATACAGTATAAGTGGAAACCAAGGGTTCTCGATTCATAATTTATTATCAGGGCTGCTGAATATGGAGTCCTCATTTCAAAACACCGGTTCTCAAATGTTCGGCTACTCAGAGCAAGGCACAGCTTGTAAGAAATGCGGTATGACGTTTCAGCAGCTGAGAAAAACAGGGCGTTTCGGCTGTGCGGAATGTTACGATACGTTCTACAGCCAAATTACGCCGATCTTGCGAAAAGTTCACAGCGGGAATACGGTGCATGCCGGGAAAATTCCAAAACGAATAGGCGGAAACCTGCATGTAAGACGGCAAATGGAAATGTTAAAAAAAGAACTTGAATCTTTAATACACCACGAAGAGTTTGAAAGAGCAGCGGAGGTCAGGGATCAGATCCGATCGTTAGAGCAGGAATTAAAAAGTAAAGACAGTGAGGGGGAACAAGGGTAATGTCGCTCAAGCATTTTATTCAGGACGCACTAAGCAATTGGATGAAGCAAAAGGGACCTGAAAGTGACATTGTACTCAGCAGCCGTATACGGTTGGCCCGAAACTTTGAAAATATAAAGTTTCCCGCCCGGTATACGAATGAAGAAGCCTCATCCATCATTCAGCAATTCGAAGATCATTTTTCAGGTAAGGAACTGCCTGATATCGGTCAATTTCATTTAATCAGAATGAGTGAAGCTCAGCCTTTGGAAAAACGGGTGCTGATGGAGAAACATCTGATCAGCCCGAATTTAACGGAATCTCCTTTTGGCGGCTGTCTGCTTTCTGAAAATGAAGAAGTCAGCATTATGTTAAATGAAGAAGATCATATCAGAATTCAATGCCTCTTCCCCGGCTTCCAGCTTCTCAACGCTATAAAAGCGGCAAACCAGGTTGATGACTGGATTGAGGAGAAAGTGGATTACGCCTTTGGAGAGAAGAGAGGGTACTTAACAAGCTGTCCTACAAATGTAGGGACGGGACTAAGGGCTTCAGTCATGATGCATTTGCCGGGCCTTGTATTAACTAGGCAAATGAATCGAATTATACCGGCAATTAACCAATTAGGCTTAGTTGTTAGAGGAATTTACGGTGAAGGCAGCGAAGCATTAGGAAATATCTTTCAAATTTCAAATCAAATCACACTCGGAAAATCAGAACAGGACATTGTAGATGATTTAAACAGTGTGGCTGCCCAGCTGATTGAGCAGGAACGTTCAGCCCGAGAAGCGCTTTACCAAACTTCGAAAATTGAATTGGAGGACCGGGTATTCAGATCTTACGGCGTTTTATCCAACTGCCGTATGATTGAATCGAAGGAAACGGCGAAATGCCTTTCTGACGTTCGGCTGGGGATAGACCTGGGGATCATCAAAGGGCTATCAAGCAATATACTTAATGAACTGATGATTTTGACACAGCCGGGTTTTCTCCAGCAATATTCGGGCGGTGCATTACGGCCGAACGAAAGAGACGCGAGAAGAGCGGCTCTTATCAGGGAAAGGCTGCATTTAGAAATGAGTGCAAATAGACAGGAGGATGATTCGATATGATGTTTGGAAGGTTTACAGAGCGAGCTCAAAAGGTATTGGCACTGGCACAGGAAGAAGCACTGCGCTTAGGCCATACAAATATCGGAACTGAACATATACTATTAGGGTTAGTCCGTGAAGGTGAAGGGATCGCATTTAAAGCTTTAGAAGCTCTTGGCCTTAATTCAGATAAAATGCAGAAAGAAGTGGAAAGTTTGATCGGTCGAGGGCAGGAAAGTGCCACCTCTGTTCCTCATTACACACCTCGAGCCAAAAAGGTAATAGAGCTATCAATGGATGAAGCCAGAAAGCTAGGACATTCTTATGTGGGAACAGAACACATACTTCTCGGATTGATTCGTGAAGGAGAAGGCGTGGCGGCGAGAGTTCTGAATAATCTCGGTGTCAGCTTGAATAAAGCGAGACAGCAAGTGCTGCAGCTTCTGGGAAGCAATGAGACGGGATCTTCTGCATCCGGTACCAACAGCAATGCAAACACGCCGACGCTTGACAGTCTGGCGCGTGATTTAACTGCGATTGCGAAGGAAGACAGTCTTGATCCGGTTATCGGGCGAAGCAAAGAAATTCAGCGTGTTATTGAGGTATTAAGCCGCAGAACGAAAAATAATCCCGTTCTTATCGGAGAACCGGGTGTAGGTAAAACTGCGATTGCTGAAGGCCTTGCACAGCAGATCATCAATAATGAAGTGCCGGAAATATTACGTGATAAACGCGTAATGACGTTAGACATGGGTACGGTTGTAGCCGGTACGAAATACCGCGGAGAATTTGAAGACCGCTTGAAAAAAGTAATGGATGAAATACGTCAGGCCGGCAATATTATTTTATTCATTGACGAACTGCATACACTGATCGGAGCGGGGGGAGCAGAAGGTGCGATTGATGCATCGAATATCTTAAAACCTTCACTGGCCCGCGGAGAGCTTCAATGCATCGGTGCCACAACGCTTGATGAATACCGTAAATATATCGAAAAAGACGCGGCTCTCGAGCGCCGTTTCCAGCCGATTCAGGTGGATCAGCCGTCAGCCGATGAAAGCATTCAAATTTTAAAAGGGCTCCGTGACCGCTATGAAGCGCATCACCGCGTATCCATTACCGATGAAGCGATCGAAGCCGCGGTTAAATTGTCCGACCGTTATATTTCTGACCGCTTCCTTCCGGATAAAGCGATCGATTTAATTGATGAAGCCGGTTCAAAAGTGCGTCTCCGTTCTTTCACAACGCCTCCGAACTTAAAAGAGCTTGAGCAGAAACTCGATGAAGTTCGCAAGGAAAAAGACGCTGCCGTTCAGAGCCAGGAGTTTGAAAAAGCGGCTTCCCTTCGTGATACGGAGCAGCGCCTGAGAGAACAGGTGGAAGACACGAAAAAAACCTGGAAAGAAAAACAAGGCCAGGAGAACTCCGAAGTTTCTGTAGAGGATATCGCGATGGTTGTATCCAGCTGGACCGGGGTGCCCGTATCTAAAATTGCCCAAACGGAAACAGATAAGCTTCTCAATATGGAAAGCATTCTGCATTCCCGCGTCATCGGCCAGGATGAAGCCGTTGTAGCCGTGGCAAAGGCTGTCAGACGTGCAAGAGCCGGACTGAAGGACCCGAAACGCCCGATTGGTTCATTCATCTTCTTAGGCCCTACAGGCGTTGGGAAGACAGAGCTGGCAAGAGCGCTGGCGGAATCCATTTTCGGTGATGAGGAAGCGATGATCAGAGTGGATATGTCCGAATACATGGAGAAACACTCGACTTCACGTCTTGTCGGTTCTCCTCCGGGATATGTCGGCTATGATGAAGGCGGCCAGCTGACAGAAAAAGTGAGAAGAAAACCTTACTCTGTCGTATTGCTTGATGAAATTGAAAAAGCGCACCCTGATGTGTTTAACATTCTCCTGCAAGTGCTTGAAGACGGACGCTTAACTGATTCAAAAGGACGCACTGTGGATTTCCGCAACACGATCCTGATTATGACGTCAAACGTCGGAGCGAGCGAGCTGAAACGCAACAAATATGTGGGCTTCAATGTGCAGGATGAATCACAAAACCATAAAGACATGAAAGACAAAGTCATGGGAGAGCTGAAGCGTGCCTTCAGGCCTGAGTTTATCAACCGGATTGACGAAATTATCGTCTTCCACTCCCTTGAGAAAAAACATCTTACAGACATCGTGTCGCTTATGTCTGATCAGTTAACAAAACGTCTGAAAGAACAAGATCTCTCTATCGAGCTGACGGATGCTGCAAAAGCAAAAGTAGCAGAAGAGGGCGTCGATTTGGAATACGGCGCACGTCCGTTAAGAAGAGCGATTCAAAAGCATGTGGAGGACCGGTTATCAGAAGAACTCCTCAGAGGCAATATTGATAAAGGCCAGCACATTGTTCTTGATGTTGAGGACGGCGAATTTGTCGTAAAAACAACTGCTAAAACGAACTAATATAGTGACAAACATGAGGCATACGTAAGCGAGTGTATGCCTCACTTTGTTATATAGAGAAATATTCGATAAGGAAGAGGTCTTACAACATATATGGCTAAATCAAAAACAAAATTCATCTGCCACTCATGCGGTTATGAATCCGCAAAATGGATGGGAAAGTGCCCGGGCTGCGGGGCTTGGAATACAATGGTGGAAGAAACCATAAAAAAAGCGCCGGCGAATCGGCGGGCGGCTTTCTCCCACTCCGTTCAAACCGTCCAGAAACCATCACCCATTACATCAATTGAAACATCGGAAGAACCCCGCGTTCACACAAAGCTCGAAGAATTCAACAGAGTGCTTGGCGGCGGCGTTGTGAAGGGCTCGTTAGTATTAATCGGCGGCGATCCCGGGATCGGAAAATCAACGCTCCTTCTCCAAGTATCCGCACAATTAGCAGATACGGCCGGCAGCGTGCTTTACATTTCAGGGGAAGAATCCGTGAAGCAAACGAAGCTGCGTGCCGACAGACTTGGAATCAACAGCCAAATGTTACATGTTTTATCTGAAACCGATATGGAGTATATTTCGTCTGCTATACAAGAGATGAAACCCGCATTTGTTGTCGTAGACTCCATTCAGACCGTGTACCAAAGTGATATCACCTCAGCTCCCGGCAGTGTATCACAAGTAAGAGAGTGTACGGCCGAATTGATGAAAATCGCGAAAACAAACGGCATACCTATTTTTATCGTCGGACACGTCACAAAAGAAGGATCGATCGCAGGGCCGAGATTGCTTGAGCACATGGTCGATACCGTTCTATACTTTGAAGGAGAGCGGCACCATACATTCCGTATTTTGCGGGCCGTAAAAAACCGTTTCGGCTCCACAAATGAAATGGGCATCTTTGAAATGCGGGAAGAGGGGCTTACGGAGGTGCTGAACCCTTCTGAAATATTCTTGGAAGAGCGTTCTGCCGGGGCATCGGGTTCGAGTATCGTTGCGTCAATGGAAGGAACGAGACCGATCCTGGTTGAAATTCAGGCGCTCATATCACCGACCAGTTTTGGAAACCCGCGCCGCATGGCTACAGGCATTGACCACAACAGGGTGTCGTTAATTATGGCTGTGCTTGAGAAGCGGGTGGGTCTTTTGCTTCAAAATCAAGATGCGTATTTAAAGGTCGCCGGCGGGGTCAAACTGGATGAACCGGCGATTGATTTGGCAGTAGCCGTCAGCATTGCCTCAAGCTTCAGAGATACACCGCCGAATCCCGCAGATTGCTTTATCGGTGAAGTGGGTCTGACAGGAGAAGTCCGCAGGGTGTCAAGAATCGAACAGCGCGTAAAAGAAGCGGCGAAACTCGGCTTCAAGCGCATGATCATACCTGAGGCGAATGCAGACGGGTGGACAATACCAAAAGGGATTGAGGTTGTCGGAGTAGCAAATGTTGCTGAAGCGCTTCGTACTTCATTAGGAGGATCATAATAGATGGAAAAAGAGAAAAAAGGGGCGAAACAAGAGCTTGACCTGTCTGCAATTCTGCAGTTCGTTGCACCGGGCACCCCGCTCAGAGCCGGGATAGAGAATGTACTTCGGGCAAATACAGGCGGCCTGATTGTTGTCGGATACAATGATAAGGTAAAGCAAGTCGTGGATGGCGGTTTTCATATTAATACATCATTTGCGCCCGCTCACTTATACGAGCTGGCCAAAATGGACGGTGCCATTATTTTAAGTGATTCCGGCCAGAAAATTCTTTATGCGAATACGCAGCTTATGCCGGAGGCGACCATTTCTTCTTCAGAAACGGGAATGAGGCACCGTACGGCGGAACGGGTGGCGAAGCAGACCGGCTGTCTCGTCATCGCCATTTCTGAGCGCAGAAATGTCATTACGTTATATCAGGACAGCATGAAGTACACACTAAAGGACATAGGTTTTATTTTAACAAAGGCAAATCAGGCCATTCAAACGCTCGAGAAGTATAAAACCATTTTAGACAAAACGATTACGGCTTTAAACGCATTAGAGTTTGAGGAGCTTGTGACATTCAGTGACGTGCTGTCCGTCATGCATCGGTATGAAATGGTGCTTCGAATAAAAAATGAAATCAATATGTATATTAAAGAACTCGGAACGGAAGGACACTTAATCCGCCTGCAGGTGATTGAACTGATTACGGACATGGAAGAAGAGGCGGCACTTTTCATCAAAGACTATGTCAAAGAAAAAATCAAAGATCCGTTCGTGCTGTTAAAAGAGCTTCAGGATATGTCCAGCTATGATCTGCTTGATGATTCCATTCTGTTTAAGCTGCTTGGATATCCGGCTTCTACGAATCTTGATGATTATGTGCTCCCGAGAGGATACAGGCTGCTGAACAAAATTCCGCGTCTGCCGATGCCGATTGTTGAAAATGTGGTTGAGGCGTTCGGATTTTTGCCAAGCATAACGGAAGCCACTGTGGAAGAGCTTGATGATGTCGAGGGTATCGGAGAAGTGCGCGCCCAAAAAATCAAAAAAGGCTTAAAACGCCTTCAGGAAAAACACTATATAGATAGACAGCTTTAAGAATCGCTTAAACCTGTCGGAATCCGGGTATATTATTGTTAGTTTTTGTTTATTCTGAATTTGTAGGCTCTGACAGTCTGCTGAAAAAATGCTACTTAAAAGGAGGTGGAGGTATGTTAAAACGAATAGTTCAGGCGTTCTTCATTATTGTGGGCGGCGTTGTCGGTATCTTTTTAATACCTGAATTGTTTGTGCTGTCAAATATACAGGACATACCTTTAATAACAAACGCATATACGTCTGCTGCAATTGGTGCTATTATCTTTTTTCTCATCAGTATATGGACGACAGAATATGTGATTAATTGGGTAAAATGGATTGAAGATTCTTTGCTGAGAGCTCCGGTGCCGGATCTGTTATTCGGGAGTCTCGGATTGGTTTTTGGACTTATCATCGCATATCTCATTGTAAACGTGATTCCGCTGGACAATATTCCGTACCGTATATTCAGCACCATCATTCCGGTCTTTCTGGCTTTCTTTCTCGGTTACCTGGGCTTCCAAGTCGGATTTAAGAAAAAGGATGAACTGATCAGTCTTTTCTCCATTTCTGCAAGAATGCAGAAGAAAAAGGGAAGTGCTGATGAGGAGCAGGAGGAACAGGATAAAAGGCTGAAAATCTTGGATACAAGTGTTATTATTGATGGGAGAATTGCAGATATTTGTCAGACGGGCTTTTTAGAAGGTGTCATTGTCATTCCTCAATTTGTGCTGGAGGAATTACAGCATATCGCTGATTCTTCAGATGTTTTAAAACGTAACAGAGGACGCCGCGGACTGGATATCTTGAATCGCATTCAAAAGGAACTGGATATTACGGTTGAAATTTATGAAGGCGACTTCGAAGACATTCAGGAGGTTGACAGCAAGCTTGTCAAACTTGCGAAGCTGACATCCGGCGTCGTTGTGACGAATGATTTTAATTTAAATAAAGTATGTGAGCTTCAGAAGGTTGCGGTACTGAATATTAATGACCTTGCAAACGCGGTGAAGCCGGTTGTGCTTCCGGGCGAAGAGATGAATGTGCAGGTGATTAAGGACGGGAAAGAGCATAATCAAGGTGTGGCTTACTTGGATGACGGGACGATGATTGTTGTGGAAGAAGGCCGCAATTATATAGGGAAACATATTGATGTGCTCGTAACCAGCGTACTGCAGACAGCGGCGGGACGAATGATTTTTGCCAAGCCCAAGCTGCTTGAGAAAGCTCTTTAAGAGGGAGTTAATATGGAGTATGTTGTCGTTATTCCGGCTGCCGGACAAGGAAAACGGATGAAGGCCGGGAAAAATAAGCTGTTCATCAGCTTAAAAGGTGCGCCTGTTATTATACACACACTGCGGGTTTTTGAAAGCCACGCACCCTGTCAGAAAATAATTCTGGTGATAAACGAGAGTGAACGGGAAGATTTTCGCCAGCTGCTGGCCCAATTTCCGATTCAGACGGAAATTGAGCTTGTTACCGGAGGTGCGGAGCGTCAGCACAGTGTATACGAAGGACTGAAAGTGATTGATAAGGAATCGGTCGTCCTTGTTCATGACGGAGCGCGCCCGTTTGTCACACATCAGCATATCGATAAGCTCGTTGAAACAGCAGAGGAGGCGGGAGCGGCTGTCCTGGCTGTTCCTGTGAAAGACACGATAAAACGGGCGGAAGGCTCCCGGGTTGCGGAGACTTTTGATCGTTCAAGCTTGTGGGCCGTTCAAACGCCGCAAGCTTTTCGTCTTTCTTTATTGAAGACGGCGCATATGGAAGCGGAAAACAAAGGCTTCTTAGGTACGGATGACGCCAGCCTCGTCGAGCGTCTTGATGGGTATCAGGTGAGTATCGTTGAAGGCAGCTATACCAATATTAAGCTGACAACGCCGGATGACCTGATATCCGCGGAAGCAATCATGAAAGCGGAAAGTGGGAATCATAATGTTTAGAATCGGACAAGGATTTGATGTGCATCAATTAACGGAAGGCCGTCCTCTCATCATCGGCGGAATTGAAATTCCTTATGAAAAAGGGCTGCTCGGACATTCAGATGCTGATGTATTGCTGCATACAGTCGCAGACGCGTGTCTCGGAGCGGCAGGTGAAGGAGATATCGGCAAGCATTTCCCGGATACTGATCCGGAATTCAAAGATGCGGACTCTTTTAAGCTGCTTCAGCATGTCTGGAACATTGTAAAAGAAAAAGGGTACGTACTCGGAAATATAGACTGCACGATTATTGCGCAAAAGCCGAAAATGGCGCCGCATATTGATGCTATGAGAAAACGGATAGCGGAAGGCCTTGAGGCGGACGTTTCTCAAGTAAACGTAAAAGCGACGACGACAGAAAAGCTCGGGTTTACCGGAAGAGCCGAAGGAATTGCCGCTCAGGCAACCGTTCTGATCCAAAAAGCCTGATCATTGTTTTGATGCCCGGTCTATTTGGTGGTAGAATAGATACATATATTCGGCTAGAGGCTACAGACGAGATGAAAGGAAGTATTTGAACATGGGAAATGAAGTACGCGTTCGTTATGCACCGAGTCCGACCGGACATTTGCATATCGGTAACGCCAGAACAGCGCTTTTTAACTATTTATTTGCCCGCAGCCAAGGCGGAAAGTTTATTATCCGGATTGAGGATACGGACAAAAAGCGAAATATTGAAGGCGGAGAGCAAAGCCAGCTCAACTATTTGAAATGGCTCGGCATGGACTGGGATGAAAGTGTGGATGTTGGCGGAGAATACGGCCCGTACCGCCAGTCTGAGCGTAACGACATTTACAAGGAGTACTATGAAGAGCTTCTTGAAAAAGGGCTAGCTTATAAATGTTTCTGTACGGAAGAAGAACTTGAGAAAGAACGTGAAGAGCAAATCGCCCGCGGGGAAATGCCGCGCTATTCCGGCAAACACAGAAACCTGACTCAGGAAGAGCAGGAGCAGTTTTTAGCCGAAGGCAGACAGCCGAGCATCCGTTTCCGCGTGCCGGAAGGGAAAATCATCGCATTTAACGATATCGTAAAAGGCGAGATTTCTTTTGAATCAGACGGCATCGGCGACTTTGTCATCGTCAAAAAAGACGGAACACCGACGTATAACTTTGCTGTCGCGATTGACGATTACTTAATGAAAATGACGCACGTGCTCCGCGGTGAGGATCACATTTCAAATACACCGAAACAGATCATGATTTTCCAGGCATTCGGCTGGGATATTCCTGTCTTCGGACATATGACGCTTATCGTAAACGAAAGCCGCAAAAAATTAAGTAAACGTGATGAATCAATTATCCAGTTTATTGAGCAGTATGATGAGCTGGGTTACCTGCCTGAAGCGCTGTTTAACTTTATCGGACTTCTCGGCTGGTCTCCCGTCGGTGAAGAAGAGCTTTTCACAAGAGAACAATTCATTGAAATTTTTGATGTAAATCGTTTGTCTAAGTCACCGGCTCTGTTTGATATGCATAAACTGAAATGGGTCAACAACCAATACGTCAAAGCGCTGGATCTTGATCAAGTGGTTGAGCTGACTCTGCCGCACCTGCAAAAAGCAGGAAAAGTCGGCACTGAGCTTTCTGCCGAGGAGCAGGAATGGGTTCGTAAATTAATCTCTCTTTACCATGAGCAATTGAGCTACGGCGCTGAAATTGTCGAGCTGACTGATTTGTTCTTTAAAGATGAGATCGAGTATAATCAAGAGGCAAAAGCCGTTCTGGAAGAAGAACAGGTGCCTGAAGTGCTCAGCGTATTTGCTGCGAAGCTTGAAGAGCTTGAAGAATTTACGCCTGAGCTGATCAAAGCCTCAATCAAAGCTGTTCAGAAAGAAACAGGCCATAAAGGCAAAAAGCTGTTCATGCCGATTCGTGTAGCGGTTACCGGTCAGACACACGGTCCGGAGCTTCCGCAGGCCATTGAGCTGATCGGCAGAGAAACAGCCGTCAGACGCCTGAAAAGCATTTAAATATACGATTGTTGACAGGGAAGAGTATAAAACAATGACCATTACAGAAAGAATCTTCGTCGGCTGAGAGAGATTCATGCGTCATGTTTTAGAAGTGCGCCCTTAAGACCTTTGAAGAACATTTCTGCGGAAATCAGTATTTAAAGGCGGCCGCCGCCGTTACCGGCTTTTAAGTTGGGAAAACAGTGACTTGTTTTTCAAACAGAGTGGAACCGCGCGGTAAAAGCGTCTCTGTCATGTTTACATGCAGAGGCGCTTTTTTTATAGGCGGAAAAACAGACTGGAGCGGGGAGAGAATGGGGGGAAGCATGTGTTTTTTAAAATGCTAAAAGAAGACATAGATACAGTGTTCGATCAAGATCCGGCAGCAAGAAGCTATTTCGAAGTTGTTTTAACTTATTCTGGTTTACATGCTATATGGGCGCATCGGATTGCACATGCTTTATATAAACGGAGATTTTTCTTCCTGGCGCGCCTGATATCACAGATTGCCCGTTTCTTTACCGGAATTGAAATCCATCCCGGCGCGACCATCGGGAGAAGGTTTTTCATTGATCACGGTATGGGGGTCGTCATAGGGGAAACATGTGAAATCGGCAATAACGTGACGGTATTCCAAGGTGTCACTCTTGGTGGGACGGGAAAAGAAAAGGGAAAGCGGCATCCGACCATAAAAGATGATGCTTTAATTGCAACCGGAGCGAAGGTGCTCGGCTCTATTACGGTCGGGCAGGGTTCTAAAGTAGGGGCCGGCTCCGTTGTGCTTCGTGATGTTCCCGACTTTTCGACCGTTGTCGGCATACCGGGGAAAGTCGTCATTCGGAACGGAAGAAAAATCAAACGCGATCTCAATCACCAAGACTTGCCCGATCCGGTTGCTGACCGGTTTAGAGCATTGGAGCAGCAGATTTTTGAACTGCAGGCTGAACTGGAAGATAAAAAAGAAAGGATCAACCAAAAATGACCATTACACTTTATAATACATTGACACGGAAAAAAGAAACATTCGTTCCTCTTGAGGAAGGCAAAGTAAAAATGTACGTGTGCGGACCGACTGTATACAACTATATTCATATCGGAAACGCCCGTCCGGCGATTGTGTATGATACCGTACGCAACTATTTGGAGTATAAAGGATACGATGTTCAATACGTATCGAATTTCACCGATGTTGACGACAAACTGATTAAGGCGGCCAACGAGCTCGGCGAGGACGTCCCGGCCGTTTCTGAGCGGTTCATTAAAGCGTATTTTGAAGACGTGGGCGCCCTCGGATGCCGGAAAGCGGATCTTCATCCCCGGGTCATGGAAAACATGGACGCCATTATTGAATTTGTCAGCGAGCTGATTAAAAAAGGCTACGCTTATGAATCAGAAGGCGACGTCTATTTCAAAACAAGGGCCTTCGAAGGCTACGGCAAGCTATCTCAGCAATCAATTGATGAACTCAGATCAGGCGCGCGTATCCGTGTCGGCGAGAAGAAAGAGGATGCGCTGGACTTTGCTCTTTGGAAAGCTGCTAAGGACGGAGAAATTTCATGGGATAGCCCTTGGGGAAAAGGCCGCCCGGGCTGGCATATTGAATGCTCCGCAATGGTGAAAAAGTATTTGGGTGACGAAATCGATATTCATGCCGGCGGTCAGGACCTGACATTCCCGCACCATGAAAACGAAATCGCCCAATCTGAAGCATTAACAGGCAAGACATTCGCAAAATACTGGCTTCACAACGGATATATCAATATCGATAATGAGAAAATGTCAAAATCTCTCGGCAACTTTGTTTTGGTGCACGATATCATTAAGCAATATGACCCGCAGCTTTTGAGATTTTTCATGCTGTCCGTTCATTACCGCCACCCGATCAACTATTCGGAAGAGCTGCTTGAGAAAACAAAAAACGCGTTTAACCGCCTGAAGACGGCCTACAGTAATTTAAACCATCGTTTGATTAGCAGCACGAATCTGACTGACAATGATGAGGAATGGCTCGCTAAAATTGAAGAGCACCGCACTGCGTTTGAAGAAGCAATGGATGATGATTTTAATACGGCGAATGCGATTTCCGTTTGGTTTGATCTGGCGAAGCTCGCCAATTACTACATGCAGGAAGACAATACGGCGGATCACGTCATTAAAGCCTTTATCAGCATGTTTGACAGAATCGGATCTGTTCTCGGACTTACGCTCGGCGAAGAAGAGCTTGTCGACGAAGAGATTGAAGAGTTGATTGAGAAGAGAAATGAAGCCCGCCGCAATCGCGATTTTGCTTTGTCAGACCAGATTCGCGATCAGCTGAAAAGCATGAATATCATTCTTGAAGATACGGCCCAGGGAACTCGCTGGAAGCGGGGAGAGTAAGCGGATGCTTCAATTTGAACAAATCAAAGATTCAAAGCAGTTAAACGGTCTTGCGCTTGCTTATATGGGTGATGCCATTTTTGAAATATACGTCCGGCATCACCTGCTTAAGCAGGGCTTTACGAAACCGAATGACCTTCATAAGAAGGCGAGCCGGATTGTATCGGCAAAATCACAGGCAGACATATTGTTCCGCCTTCAGGACGAATCCTTTTTCACGGAGGAAGAGGAAGCCGTGCTGAGAAGAGGCAGAAACGCGAAATCAGGGACGACGCCTAAAAACACAGATGTACAGACGTACCGCCATAGTACAGCTTTTGAGGCTTTACTCGGATACCTTTTTCTTGAGAAAAGAGAAGAAAGACTGAATCAGCTGATTGCTGAGGCTATACAAGTCGGGACGTCAGGGAGGAAAACAAATGAGTCAGCAACATGATTACGTCATAGGAAAAAACGCTGTGATTGAGACGTTAAAGTCAGATCGCAAGCTGTATAAGTTATGGATGGCGGAAAACACAGTAAAAGGACAGGCGCAGCAAGTTATGGAGCTTGCTAAAAAGCGCGGCGTCACCATTCAATTTGTACCGAGGAAAAAACTCGATCAGATGGTTGAGGGGCAGCATCAGGGTGTTGTCGCCCAGGTGGCGGCATATGAATATGCACAATTAGACGAATTATATAAAAGAGCGGAAGAGAGAAACGAACAGCCTTTCTTTCTCATATTGGACGAGCTGGAAGACCCTCATAATCTCGGTTCCATCATGAGAACGGCTGACGCTGTCGGTGCACACGGCATCGTGATTCCGAAACGCAGAGCGGTCGGACTGACTTCGACGGTCGCAAAAGCTTCGACCGGTGCGATTGAACACATTCCCGTCGTGAAGGTGACCAACCTTGCCCGGACACTTGATGAAATGAAGGAGCGGGGGATTTGGGTCGTCGGAACGGATGCATCCGCCCGGGAAGACTACCGCTCTATGGACGGCAAGATGCCTTTGGCGCTCGTTATCGGAAGCGAAGGCAGAGGAATGGGGCGGCTTGTGAAAGAGAAATGTGATTTTCTCATTAAGCTTCCGATGGCGGGAAAAGTCACGTCTCTGAATGCGTCGGTAGCGGCCGGCCTTCTCATGTATGAAGTCTACCGGAAGCGCAATCCTTTAGGGGAATGAAGACAGATGGACATCCTGTTAGTAGACGGATACAACATGATTGGAGCTTGGCCGCAGCTAAAGGATTTAAAAGCGAACAGTTTTGAAGAAGCGAGAGATGTACTGATCCAGAAGATGGCGGAATATCAGTCCTACACGGGAATCAGAGTCATTGTGGTGTTTGACGCACACCTGGTAAAAGGCATAGAGAAAAAACAAACGAATCACAGAGTCGAAGTGATTTTCACACGGGAGAATGAGACGGCGGATGAGCGGATCGAGAAGCTTGCCCAGGCGCTGAACAATATTGCGACACAGATTCATGTCGCAACTTCCGATTATACGGAGCAGTGGGCGATTTTCGGACAAGGGGCTCTCCGTAAATCCGCCCGGGAGCTCCTGAGGGAAGTGGACACGATAGAACGCCGGATTCAAAGGCGGGTTTCAAAGATCACTTCTGAAAAACCACCGGGTAAAATCGAGCTGTCCGAAGAGGTTTTGAAAACGTTTGAAAAGTGGCGCCGAGGCGGTCTGGATTAGGTTGACGCTTTTTCGCCCATTAATGTATAATATTTCTATCTACGTGCGCCGGGGGGATCGCAGTGAATCTACAGAACAGCAAGGGAAAGTTCAACAAAGTGCAATTTTGCCAGTTGGAGGACGAGCAGGTCATTGAAAAGGTTCATGTTGGGGATAGTGATGCGTTAGATTACTTGATTACGAAGTACCGTAATTTTGTACGGGCGAAAGCAAGGTCTTATTTTTTAATAGGGGCCGACAGAGAAGATATTGTACAGGAAGGGATGATAGGCTTATATAAGTCTATCCGAGACTTTAGAGAGGACAAGCTCACTTCATTTAAAGCTTTTGCAGAATTATGCATTACCCGCCAGATTATTACCGCAATAAAGACAGCTACCCGTCAGAAACACATTCCTTTAAATTCCTATGTTTCTTTAGACAAACCTATTTTTGATGAAGAATCTGACAGAACACTGCTTGATGTCATTTCAGGCGCTAAAACGTTAAATCCTGAAGAGATGATTATTAATCAGGAAGAATTTGATGATATCGAAATGAAAATGGGAGAACTGCTGAGCGATCTGGAGAGAAAGGTGCTTGTTCTGTACTTGGACGGAAGAAGTTACCAAGAGATTTCAGATGACTTAAACCGACACGTAAAATCAATCGATAATGCCCTGCAGCGCGTGAAGCGCAAGCTTGAAAAGTATTTAGAAATAAGAGAGATCAGCCTGTAGCAGGTTTCTGTGTCATATTGACAGAATTTTTCTGACTGTGCTATTTTATTAAGATAAATGAATGTTTAGGAAAAGGTGTAACGACATGAGAAAAAAGATTACGCTGGCATGCAAAACATGCGGAAATCGTAATTATACGACAATGAAAAGCTCTGCATCAGCGGCTGAGCGGTTAGAAGTTAAGAAGTACTGCAGCACTTGCAATTCACATACAGCTCATTTAGAAACAAAATAGTGTTCGCTTTTTAAATTGTGGAGGTCTTTTACATGCGCATGATGAGTTTCTTTAAAGATGTTGGGAAAGAAATGAAAAAGGTTAGCTGGCCTAAAGGCAAAGAGTTAACGCGCTATACGATCACGGTGATTTCAACGGTTATCTTTTTTGTTATCTTTTTTGCCCTCCTTGATACAGGAATTTCTCAATTAATTCGTTTAATAGTTGAATAATGATCAGCAATACGTGCTATAATAGATCATAATATCGTTTGCCAAAACCCGTTCAGCGGGTTTTTTATTGTGTTGTTGAAAAAAGGATTCATAGGCCCTGAGCCTATTTTTTGTTTTACACTTCATTTTTAAATGCGGGGAGGGAAGGACTGCAGAGTCCTGATAGAATGGAAAAGAATTGGTATGTTGTTCATACGTATTCCGGTTATGAAAACAAAGTAAAAGCGAACCTTGAAAAACGTGTGGAATCAATGGGAATGCAGGATAAAATTTTCCGCGTTGTCGTCCCTGAAGAAGAAGAGACTGATATTAAGAACGGCAAGAAAAAAGTAGTCAAAAAGAAAGTGTTCCCGGGTTATGTGCTTGTTGAAATCGTCATGACTGATGATTCCTGGTATGTGGTCCGCAACACGCCGGGCGTTACCGGATTCGTCGGATCAGCCGGTTCAGGCTCAAAGCCGACTCCGCTTCTTCCTGGCGAAGCGGAAACCATCTTAAAACGCATGGGCATGGATGAGCGGAAAACCGACATTGATTTTGAATTGAATGAGACAGTCAAAGTCATAGACGGACCTTTCGCCAACTTTACAGGATCAATTGAAGAGATTGATTATGATAAGAGCAAAGTGAAAGTATTCGTTAACATGTTCGGCCGTGAAACGCCGGTTGAACTGGAATTTACCCAGATCGACAAATTGTAATGTGAAAAAACTTGAAATTGCTATATATTAATGATAATATAGCAAAGGTACGTCTTGGACTAATCCAAGGCAGCTAGCTTGATATTTCGTCATTCATATAAAGAATGAAACCTTGAGTGGGAGGGTTTACCCTATTACCACATCACGGACTTAAGGAGGTGTGTCTCGTGGCTAAAAAAGTAGTAAAAGTTGTAAAATTGCAAATTCCTGCTGGAAAAGCTAACCCAGCGCCGCCAGTTGGACCTGCACTAGGTCAAGCCGGTGTAAATATCATGGGATTCTGTAAGGAGTTTAACGCTCGTACAGCTGACCAAGCTGGTTTAATCATTCCTGTTGAAATTTCGGTTTACGAAGACCGTTCATTTACATTTATTACAAAAACTCCGCCTGCTGCAGTATTGCTTAAAAAAGCAGCTGGAATTGAGTCTGGTTCTGGTGAACCAAACCGTAATAAAGTGGCAACCGTTAAGCGCGATAAGGTTCGCGAAATCGCTGAAACGAAAATGCCTGACTTAAACGCAGCAGACGTTGAAGCGGCAATGCGCATGGTTGAAGGTACTGCCCGCAGTATGGGTATCGTTATCGAGGATTAATTTGTTTCTTGTCGGGTTGCGAGTTTTCACAAGTTCGCAACCCTTATTCGTGGGAGGTTATTCCGCTATAACCACATAAGGAGGAAATTTTAAAATGGCTAAAAAAGGTAAAAAGTACGTTGAAGCTGCGAAGCTTGTAGACCGTGCGAAAGCTTACGACGTCGCTGAAGCAGTGGCGCTTACTAAAAAAACAAACACAGCTAAATTCGACGCTACAGTTGAAGTTGCTTTTCGTTTAGGGGTTGACCCTCGTAAAAACGATCAGCAAATCCGCGGTGCAGTTGTACTTCCTAACGGAACTGGTAAAACTCAGCGCGTGCTTGTATTCGCTAAAGGCGAAAAAGCAAAAGAAGCTGAAGCTGCCGGTGCAGACTACGTTGGCGATTCTGATTACATCACGAAAATCCAGCAAGGCTGGTTCGAATTCGATGTAATCGTTGCGACTCCTGACATGATGGGTGAAGTCGGTAAAATCGGCCGTGTGCTTGGACCAAAAGGTCTTATGCCAAACCCTAAAACAGGAACTGTTACATTCGAAGTAGAAAAAGCAATCGGCGAAATCAAAGCTGGTAAAGTAGAATACCGCGTTGACAAAGCTGGTAACATCCATGTTCCGATCGGAAAAGTTTCTTTCGAGGATGAAAAACTTGTTGAGAACTTCACAACAATGTATGATACAATCCTGAAAGCAAAACCGGCTGCGGCTAAAGGTGTTTACGTGAAAAACGTTGCCGTTACTTCTACTATGGGCCCTGGTGTCAAAGTAGACGCTTCTACTTTCAACGTAAAATAATATTTGACTTTAGATCAGCATTCTGATATGATTCAAAATGTTGTAAAATATAATATGTCATTTATACCGTAGACAGCAGGGGCCGTTGAGGCTTAATATCCTGCCGAGGTGTATATATATCACAGCTATTACGTTACGTATGCTTGTATATACAGCCTCCATGTCCACATGGAGGCTTTTTATATGAAATCGTCGTCACAGTCGTGATCACCTAGCGGTATAAGTGTTACACAAAATCTACAGGAGGTGTAACCATGAGCAGCGCAATTGATACAAAAAAAGTTGTTGTTGAAGAGATTGCTTCTAAACTGAAAGAAAGCAAATCAACGATCATCGTTGACTACCGCGGACTTAACGTTTCTGAAGTAACTGAACTCCGTAAACAGCTTCGCGAAGCTAACGTAGAGTTCAAAGTGTACAAAAACACAATGACTCGCCGTGCGGTTGAACAAGCTGAACTTGATGGTTTGAATGATGTCTTAACTGGACCGAATGCGATCGCATTCAGTACTGAAGATGTTGTCGCTCCGGCAAAAGTTCTTAACGAGTTCGCGAAGAATCACGAAGCTCTGGAAATCAAAGCGGGCGTTATCGAAGGAAAAGTATCTTCTGTTGAAGAAGTGAAAGCTCTTGCTGAACTTCCTTCACGCGATGGCTTACTTTCTATGTTGCTTAGCGTACTTCAAGCTCCAGTTCGCAACCTTGCACTTGCAGCTAAAGCAGTTGCAGAACAAAAGGAAGAACAAGGCGCTTAATCTGATTTTACCCTAAAATAAAACAAATGGAGGAATTTCAAATGGCTTTAAATATCGAAGAAATCATTGCTTCCGTTAAAGAAGCAACTGTACTTGAATTGAACGACCTAGTAAAAGCAATCGAAGAAGAATTTGGCGTAACTGCTGCTGCTCCTGTAGCTGTAGCTGGCGGAGCTGCTGCTGGCGGCGCTGCTGAAGAGCAAAGCGAATTCGACCTTATCCTTGCTGGTGCAGGTTCTCAGAAAATCAAAGTTATCAAAGTTGTTCGTGAAATCACTGGTCTTGGCTTGAAAGAAGCTAAAGAACTTGTTGACAACACTCCAAAACCACTTAAAGAAGGTATTGCGAAAGAAGAAGCTGAAGAGCTTAAAGCTAAACTTGAAGAAGTTGGCGCTTCTGTAGAAGTTAAGTAATCTTCACTTGCCTGTAGGGGAAGCTCGCTTTTATGAGGCGGGCTTTTTCTTTGCTTTTCTTTAAGTGCCATTATAAAAGGAGGTTCTAATAATGAGTGAACACTATTATTCAGAAAAACCTTCAGTTAAAAGCGATAAACAGACATGGTCATTTACACTGCGGAACAGATCTTATACATTCACAAGTGACAGCGGCGTTTTCTCGAAAAAGGAAGTTGATTTCGGTTCGCGTGTCTTAATTGAAGCGTTTGAAGAGCCGGAGATCGATGGTGACTTCCTGGATGCAGGCTGCGGTTACGGCCCGATCGGTCTGTCACTCGCCGGTGCATTTACAGACCGGACCGTGCACATGATTGACGTGAATGAAAGAGCCGTAGAGCTGTCAAATGAAAATGCAGAAAAAAACGGAATAAAAAACGTTCGGATTTATCAGAGTGATTTATTTTCAAATATTGATTCTGCTCAAACATTTGCTTCTATTATTACAAACCCCCCAATCCGCGCCGGAAAAAAAGTTGTCCATGCCATTTTTGAAAAAAGCGCTGAGCATTTAAGGGCTTCAGGTGAATTGTGGATCGTTATACAGAAAAAGCAAGGCGCGCCTTCTGCCATTGAAAAGCTCGAGGAACTGTTCGATGAAGTTTCCGTCGTTCAAAAAAAGAAAGGCTATTATATCATAAAAGCAAAAAAAGTTTGACTCGGTATTTTAACTATGTTAATATTGTAAAATGCCAATGTATATATTTTGCTTGATATGATGAATTGTCAATATCTATGTATAAATTATACAAGTATGGAAATGCTAATAAAATCGGTATTTGTTTTTGGATGTGGTTTTCTTAATTAGAAACCCTTTTTTCTTTTGTCTTGTAAAAGTATTTCTTTATCGTAAGAGATGCTTATTACACATATAATACGCATGATTTGAGGGGTGAATCAGTTGACAGGTCAACTAGTTCAGTATGGACGACACCGCCAGCGCAGAAGCTATGCTCGCATTAGCGAAGTGTTAGAATTACCAAATCTCATTGAAATTCAAACCTCTTCTTATCAGTGGTTTCTTGATGAGGGTCTTAGAGAGATGTTTCAAGACATATCACCAATTGAGGATTTCACTGGTAACCTCTCTCTTGAGTTCATTGACTACAGTTTAGGAGATCCTAAGTATCCCGTTGAAGAGTCAAAAGAACGTGATGTGACTTACTCAGCTCCGCTGAGAGTGAAGGTTCGTTTAATTAACAAAGAAACTGGAGAGGTAAAAGACCAGGATGTCTTCATGGGTGATTTCCCTATTATGACAGATACCGGTACTTTTATCATCAACGGTGCAGAACGTGTTATCGTATCTCAGCTTGTTCGGTCTCCAAGTGTATATTTCAGTGGTAAAGTAGACAAAAACGGTAAAAAAGGTTTTACCGCGACTGTCATTCCAAACCGTGGCGCATGGTTAGAATACGAAACTGATGCGAAAGATGTTGTGTATGTCCGCATTGATCGCACACGTAAGTTGCCGGTTACGGTTCTTTTGCGTGCTCTCGGCTTCGGTTCCGACCAAGAGATTCTCGATCTCATTGGTGAGAACGAATATCTCCGCAATACACTGGATAAGGACAACACTGAAAACAGTGACAAAGCGCTTCTTGAAATCTATGAGCGCCTTCGTCCCGGAGAGCCGCCTACAGTAGAAAACGCAAAAAGCTTGCTGGATTCCCGTTTCTTCGATCCGAAGCGATACGACCTTGCGAATGTAGGACGCTATAAAATTAATAAAAAGCTTCATATCAAGAACCGCCTGTTTAACCAGCGACTTGCAGAAACACTGGTGGATCCGGAAACCGGTGAAATTCTCGCTGAAAAAGGGCAGATTCTTGACAGAAGAACACTTGATAAAGTACTGCCATACTTAGAAAATGGAATCGGCTTCAGAAAACTTTATCCTAACGGCGGCGTCGTCGAGGATGAAGTGATGCTTCAATCCATTAAAATCTATGCTCCTACCGATGCAGAAGGAGAGCAGACGATCAATGTGATCGGCAATGCTTACATCGAAGAGGCGATTAAAAACATTACGCCTGCTGATATTATTTCTTCTATCAGCTACTTCTTCAACCTCCTGCACGGAGTGGGCGACACTGATGATATCGACCATCTCGGAAACCGCCGTCTGCGTTCTGTAGGTGAGCTCCTGCAAAACCAATTCCGTATCGGTTTAAGCCGGATGGAACGTGTCGTACGTGAAAGAATGTCTATTCAAGACACAAATACAATCACGCCGCAGCAGCTGATTAACATCAGACCTGTTATTGCGTCTATTAAAGAGTTCTTCGGAAGCTCACAGCTTTCTCAATTCATGGATCAGACGAACCCGCTTGCTGAATTGACGCACAAACGCCGTCTGTCAGCTCTCGGACCGGGCGGTTTGACACGTGAGCGCGCAGGTATGGAAGTACGTGACGTTCACTACTCTCACTATGGCCGTATGTGTCCGATTGAAACGCCTGAGGGCCCGAACATCGGTTTGATCAACTCATTGTCATCATTTGCGAAAGTAAACCGCTTTGGTTTCATTGAGACGCCATACCGCCGCGTTGATCCTGAAACAGGAAAAGTAACGCCTAGAATCGACTACCTGACTGCTGATGAAGAGGATAACTATGTCGTAGCCCAAGCGAATGCTAAGCTGAGCGATGACGGTTCTTTCTTGGATGACAGCATCGTAGCGCGTTTCAGAGGGGAAAACACCGTTGTAGCCCGCAACCGCGTGGATTACATGGACGTATCTCCTAAACAGGTTGTTTCTGCTGCGACAGCATGTATTCCGTTCTTGGAAAACGATGACTCGAACCGCGCCCTCATGGGAGCGAACATGCAGCGTCAGGCTGTGCCTTTGATGCAGCCGGAAGCTCCGATCGTCGGAACGGGTATGGAATATGTATCCGGTAAAGACTCCGGTGCAGCCGTTATTTGTAAACACCCTGGTATCGTTGAACGGGTGGAAGCGAAAAACGTATGGGTGCGCCGCTATGAAGAAATTGACGGCCAAAAAGTAAAAGGCAACCTGGATAAGTACAGCTTGCTGAAATTTGTCCGCTCCAACCAAGGTACGTGCTACAACCAGCGTCCGATCGTCAGTGTCGGCGATGAAGTAGTCAAAGGAGAAATCCTTGCTGACGGACCTTCAATGGAGCTTGGTGAACTTGCTCTCGGCCGCAACGTAATGGTCGGCTTCATGACATGGGATGGTTACAACTATGAGGATGCCATCATCATGAGTGAACGCCTTGTGAAAGATGATGTATACACATCTATTCACATTGAAGAATATGAATCAGAAGCACGTGATACAAAGCTTGGGCCGGAAGAGATCACCCGCGATATTCCAAACGTAGGGGAAGACGCGCTCCGCAATCTTGATGACCGCGGAATTATCCGTATCGGTGCGGAAGTCAACGACGGAGACCTTCTCGTAGGTAAAGTAACGCCTAAAGGTGTAACTGAGCTTACGGCTGAAGAACGCCTTCTGCATGCGATCTTTGGAGAAAAAGCGCGTGAAGTCCGTGATACTTCTCTCCGTGTGCCTCACGGCGGCGGCGGAATTATCCACGACGTAAAAGTCTTCAACCGTGAAGACGGCGACGAACTTCCTCCGGGAGTGAACCAGCTTGTACGCGTATATATCGTTCAGAAACGTAAGATTTCTGAAGGGGATAAAATGGCCGGACGTCACGGAAACAAAGGGGTTATCTCGAAGATTCTTCCTGAAGAAGATATGCCTTACCTTCCTGACGGCACGCCGATCGATATCATGCTTAACCCGCTGGGTGTACCATCACGTATGAATATCGGTCAGGTATTAGAACTTCACATGGGTATGGCTGCCCGCTACCTCGGCATTCACATCGCGTCACCTGTATTTGACGGCGCGCGTGAAGAAGATGTGTGGGAAACACTTGAAGAAGCAGGCATGTCAAGAGACGCTAAAACAGTTCTTTATGACGGCCGTACGGGAGAACCGTTCGACAACCGTGTATCAGTCGGAATCATGTACATGATCAAACTGGCGCACATGGTTGATGATAAACTTCATGCCCGTTCTACAGGTCCTTACTCACTTGTTACGCAGCAGCCTCTCGGCGGTAAAGCCCAATTCGGCGGACAGCGTTTCGGTGAGATGGAGGTTTGGGCGCTTGAAGCTTACGGCGCAGCTTACACGCTTCAAGAAATCCTGACTGTGAAGTCCGATGACGTGGTCGGACGTGTGAAAACATATGAAGCCATCGTCAAAGGCGACAATGTTCCAGAGCCTGGTGTTCCGGAATCATTCAAAGTATTGATCAAAGAGCTTCAAAGCTTAGGTATGGACGTAAAAATCCTTTCAGGCGATGAAGAAGAAATAGAAATGAGAGATCTAGAAGACGAGGAAGATGCGAAACAGGCTGACGGCCTTGCATTATCAGGTGATGAAGCGCCGGAAGAAACAGCATCTCCAGACGTTGAACGTGACGCAGTAACGAAAGAATAGTCTCTGATTGATAAAGGCAAGTGACATCGGTTAATCCGAAGATAAAAAGGGAGGTAGGCCCCTTGCTAGATGTGAACAATTTTGAGTATATGAACATCGGTCTTGCTTCACCGGATAAAATCCGTTCATGGTCTTTTGGTGAAGTGAAAAAGCCTGAAACGATAAACTATCGTACATTGAAACCTGAAAAGGACGGCCTGTTCTGCGAACGCATTTTCGGACCGACTAAGGACTGGGAATGTCATTGCGGCAAGTACAAGCGGGTTCGTTATAAAGGCGTAGTTTGTGACCGTTGCGGAGTTGAAGTAACGCGGGCTAAAGTCCGTCGTGAGAGAATGGGGCATATTGAACTGGCTGCCCCGGTTTCTCACATTTGGTATTTCAAAGGTATTCCGAGCCGTATGGGTCTTGTATTGGATATGTCACCGCGTGCGCTGGAAGAAGTTATTTACTTTGCTTCTTACGTCGTAACTGACCCGGCCAATACACCGCTCGAAAAGAAACAGCTTTTATCTGAAAAGGAATACCGTGCGTATCTGGATAAGTACGGAAACAAATTCCAAGCCTCTATGGGTGCGGAAGCCATTAATAAACTTCTGCAGGACATCGACCTTGTCAAAGAAGTTGATATGTTAAAAGAAGAGCTGAAGACTTCTCAAGGACAGCGCCGTACACGTGCGATCAAACGCCTTGAAGTGCTTGAAGCCTTCCGTAATTCAGGAAACAAGCCGTCTTGGATGATCCTCGACGTGCTTCCGGTTATTCCGCCTGAATTAAGACCGATGGTTCAGCTTGACGGCGGACGTTTCGCAACGTCTGACCTGAACGACCTTTACCGTCGTGTCATCAACCGTAATAACCGTTTAAAACGTCTGTTAGACCTCGGCGCGCCAAGCATCATCGTTCAGAACGAAAAACGTATGCTTCAGGAAGCAGTCGATGCTCTGATTGACAACGGACGCCGCGGCCGTCCGGTTACCGGACCGGGTAACCGTCCGCTTAAATCTCTTTCTCACATGCTGAAAGGGAAACAAGGGCGTTTCCGTCAGAACCTTCTCGGTAAACGTGTAGACTACTCAGGACGTTCCGTTATCGTCGTAGGTCCGCATCTGAAAATGTATCAGTGCGGTTTGCCGAAGGAAATGGCGCTTGAGCTCTTCAAGCCTTTCGTCATGAAAGAGCTTGTTGAAAAAGGCCTTGCTCACAATATCAAGAGCGCAAAACGCAAAATCGAACGCGTGCAGCCTGAAGTATGGGATGTACTTGAATCTGTCATTAAGGAGCATCCGGTCTTACTGAACCGTGCCCCTACTCTTCACAGATTAGGTATCCAGGCTTTCGAACCGACGCTTGTTGAAGGACGCGCCATCCGTCTTCACCCGTTAGTATGTACAGCTTATAACGCTGACTTTGACGGTGACCAAATGGCGGTTCACGTACCTTTATCAGCTGAGGCTCAAGCTGAAGCACGTATTCTGATGCTTGCAGCCCAAAACATCTTGAACCCTAAAGATGGTAAACCGGTTGTTACGCCGTCTCAGGATATGGTATTAGGAAACTACTACCTGACGCTTGAGCGCGCCGGAGCAGTCGGCGAGGGTATGGTCTTCAAGAATACAGACGAAGCGCTTCTTGCTTATCAAAACGGTTATGTTCACCTTCATACGAGAGTAGCTGTTGCAGCGAACTCCCTTAAGAATGTGACATTTACTGAAGAACAGCGTTCAAAATTGTTAATTACAACTGTCGGTAAGCTCGTCTTCAATGAAATTCTTCCGGAATCATTCCCTTACATGAATGAACCAACGAAGAGCAACATTGAAGAGAAGACACCTGACCGTTTCTTCTTAGATAAAGGTGCTGACGTAAAAGCTGTGATTGCTGAGCAGCCGATCAACGCACCGTTTAAAAAAGGTATTCTCGGTAAAATCATCGCGGAAATCTTTAAACGATTCCATATCACGGAAACGTCTAAAATGCTTGACCGCATGAAAAACCTCGGTTTCAGATATTCAACGAAAGCCGGCATCACAGTAGGGGTTTCTGATATCGTCGTTCTCGATGACAAACAGGAAATCCTTGAAGAAGCACAAAGCAAAGTTGATAATGTCCTGAAACAGTTCAGACGCGGTTTAATCACCGAAGAAGAACGTTATGAAAGAGTCATTTCAATTTGGAGTTCAGCGAAAGATGTTATCCAAGGCAAACTGATGAAATCATTAGACGAAGTCAACCCGATCTACATGATGAGTGACTCAGGAGCCCGTGGTAACGCATCTAACTTTACACAGCTTGCGGGTATGCGCGGTCTGATGGCCAACCCGGCTGGACGAATCATTGAATTGCCGATTAAATCAAGTTTCCGTGAAGGTCTGACAGTATTGGAGTACTTTATCTCCACTCACGGTGCGCGTAAAGGTCTTGCCGATACCGCCCTGAAAACAGCTGACTCAGGTTACCTTACACGCCGTCTTGTTGATGTTGCGCAGGATGTTATCATTCGTGAAACAGATTGCGGAACAGACCGCGGTATTCTTGCAAAACCGCTCAAAGAAGGCACGGAAATCATCGAGCGTCTGGAAGAGCGTCTGATCGGACGTTTCGCCAGAAAACAGATCAAACATCCTGAAACGGGTGCTGTGCTCATTAACGAAAATGAATTGATCGATGAAGATAAAGCGCTGGAAATCGTTGAAGCCGGAATCGAAGAAGTGTGGATCCGTTCCGCGTTCACATGTAACACTCCTCATGGTGTATGTAAACGATGCTACGGACGTAACCTTGCAACCGGAACTGATGTTGAAGTCGGCGAAGCAGTAGGTATTATCGCTGCTCAATCTATCGGTGAGCCTGGAACACAGTTAACGATGCGTACGTTCCACACAGGCGGGGTTGCCGGAGACGATATCACACAAGGTCTTCCGCGTATCCAAGAGCTTTTCGAAGCGCGTAATCCGAAAGGTCAAGCGACGATTTCTGAAATTGACGGTACAATTGCCGAAATCAATGAAGTACGCGACAAACAGCAGGAGATTGTTGTTCAGGGCGCTGTTGAGACCCGTTCATACACGGCACCTTACAACTCACGCCTGAAAGTGGCTGAGGGTGATCAGATTACCCGCGGTCAAGTGCTGACAGAAGGTTCAATCGATCCGAAAGAACTTCTTAAAGTCACTGACCTGACAACGGTTCAGGAATATCTTCTGCATGAGGTTCAGAAGGTTTACCGTATGCAGGGTGTTGAAATCGGCGATAAACACGTAGAAGTAATGGTTCGCCAGATGCTTCGCAAAGTCCGTGTGATCGATGCCGGAGATACTGATGTTCTCCCTGGCACATTGCTTGATATTCACCAATTCACAGAAGCGAACAAAAAAGTGCTGCTTGAAGGCAATCGACCTGCTACAGGACGTCCTGTCCTTCTCGGTATCACGAAAGCTTCACTCGAGACGGATTCATTCTTGTCTGCCGCATCATTCCAAGAAACAACACGCGTTCTTACTGATGCTGCGATTAAAGGCAAGCGCGATGAACTTCTCGGCCTGAAAGAGAATGTTATCATCGGTAAACTGGTTCCGGCCGGTACCGGTATGATGAATTACAGAAAAGTAAAACCTGTTTCAAACGTTCAGCCTTCGGAAGATATGGTTCCGGCTGAATAACAGAAACTGCTGCAGGAAAGGCTGTTTCGACAGCTTTTCCTCAGTATTACAATTATTCTGGCGGGGGACTGCACTAAAAAATGTCATACGTTGTTGACATCCGTCCCGCAGAGTGATAATATAACCAAGGTGCTCGAAATAAAACCTGTTACT
This sequence comes from Bacillus sp. EU63, assembly GCF_038592915.1. Classification (NCBI taxonomy): domain Bacteria; kingdom Bacillati; phylum Bacillota; class Bacilli; order Caryophanales; family Bacillaceae; genus Bacillus; species Bacillus sp. EU63. The sequence continues at coordinate 129,975 of NZ_CP151944.1, forward strand.
TTGGAGGATATGTTTATGTCTTATGATAAAGTATCACAGGCCAAATCAATTATTATTGGTACGAAGCAAACAGTGAAAGCTCTAAAACGAGGTTCAGTGAAGGAAGTCGTCGTGGCAAAAGACGCGGATTCAGTTCTTACGGCTGGCGTTATCCAGCTTGCAAAGAACCAAAATACCGCTGTCTGTATGGTGGATTCCATGAAAAAGCTCGGCAAAGCCTGCGGAATTGAAGTGGGAGCAGCAGCTGTTGCCATTATGTTATAGCGTACTTTTTGTTTTTATATAAGATATCAATCTTGTGTAAAGACATTGTTTTTTGCCTAATGATGAACCACCTGGGTATGTGGGTTATAAAACGTAATGAAGGGAGGAACACAACATGCCTACAATTAATCAGCTAATTCGCAAGGGACGCGTGAGCAAAGTTGAAAACTCTAAGTCACCTGCACTAAACAAAGGATACAACAGCTTTAAAAAAGAGCACACTAACGTATCTTCTCCACAAAAACGCGGGGTATGTACTCGTGTGGGTACAATGACACCGAAAAAACCGAACTCAGCACTTCGTAAATACGCTCGTGTTCGTTTGACTAACGGAATCGAGGTTACTGCCTACATTCCTGGTATCGGTCACAACCTGCAAGAGCACAGCGTTGTACTGATCCGCGGCGGACGTGTAAAAGACTTACCGGGGGTACGCTACCACATCGTTCGTGGCGCGCTTGATACTGCCGGAGTTGAAAACCGTGCGCAAGGCCGTTCTAAATACGGTACGAAACGTCCTAAAGCAAAGTAATCAAATAAATCATTAAAACTATGAAGGGAGGATATTCAGATGCCACGTAAAGGTCCTGTAGCAAAAAGAGATGTTTTACCTGATCCGCTTTACAACTCTAAGCTGGTATCCCGCCTGATCAACAAAATGATGATCGACGGTAAAAAAGGTAAATCTCAAACAATCCTATACAAGTCATTCGATATCATTAAAGAACGCACTGGCAATGATGCAATGGAGGTTTTCGAACAAGCATTGAAAAACATCATGCCTGTACTTGAAGTAAAAGCACGCCGTGTAGGTGGAGCTAACTACCAAGTGCCTGTAGAAGTTCGTCCTGAACGCCGTACAACTCTTGGTCTTCGCTGGTTGGTTAACTATGCGCGTCTTCGCGGAGAAAAAACAATGGAAGAGCGCCTGGCTAACGAAATTCTTGATGCAGCTAACAACACTGGTGCTGCCGTTAAGAAACGTGAAGACACTCACAAGATGGCAGAAGCGAACAAAGCATTTGCTCACTACCGCTGGTAGGATTCATATAATCAAAATAATAATTCCCTAATAAGGAAGGAGAAATTACCCAATGGCAAGAGAGTTCTCCTTAGAAAAAACTCGTAATATCGGGATCATGGCTCACATCGATGCCGGTAAAACGACTACTACAGAACGGATCTTGTTCTACACAGGCCGTATCCACAAAATTGGCGAAACTCACGAAGGTGCTTCGCAAATGGACTGGATGGAGCAGGAACAAGAACGCGGTATCACAATCACTTCTGCAGCAACGACTGCACAGTGGAAAGGTTACCGTGTAAACATCATCGATACACCGGGACACGTAGACTTCACAGTTGAAGTTGAACGTTCACTCCGTGTACTTGATGGTGCGGTTGCCGTACTTGATGCTCAATCAGGTGTTGAGCCTCAGACAGAAACAGTATGGCGCCAAGCAACAACTTACGGAGTACCGCGTGTTGTATTTGTCAACAAAATGGACAAAATCGGCGCAGACTTCCTTTACTCTGTAGGCACTTTAAGAGACCGTCTTCAAGCTAACGCTCACGCAATTCAATTGCCGATCGGTGCTGAAGACAACTTCGAAGGTATCATCGACTTAGTAGAAAACGTTGCGTATTTCTACGAAGATGACCTTGGAACTCGTTCAGATGCGAAAGAAATCCCTGAAGAGTACAAAGAGCAAGCTGAAGAGCTTCGCAGCAGCCTGATTGAAGCTGTAGCTGAGCTTGATGAAGAGCTTATGGAAAAGTACCTTGAAGGTGAAGAAATCACTATCCCTGAACTGAAAGCTGCTATCCGTAAAGGTACACTGAATGTTGAATTCTACCCTGTACTTGTTGGTTCTGCTTTCAAAAACAAAGGTGTTCAGCTTGTACTTGATGCTGTTCTTGACTACCTTCCTGCGCCAACTGATGTTGCTGCAATCAAAGGTGTACGTCCTGATACAGATGAAGAGATCGTTCGTCATTCTTCTGATGAAGAGCCGTTCTCTGCACTTGCATTTAAAGTTATGACTGACCCTTATGTCGGTAAGCTGACATTCTTCCGCGTATATTCCGGTACACTTGATTCCGGTTCATATGTAAAGAACTCTACAAAAGGCAAGCGTGAGCGCGTAGGACGTATCCTTCAAATGCACGCTAACAGCCGTGAAGAGATCTCTACTGTTTACGCTGGAGACATCGCAGCTGCTGTAGGTCTAAAAGATACTTCTACTGGAGATACTCTATGTGATGAGAAGGATCTTGTAATCCTTGAATCAATGGAATTCCCAGAGCCTGTTATCGACGTAGCGATTGAGCCTAAATCAAAAGCTGACCAAGATAAAATGGGTATCGCTTTAGCGAAACTTGCTGAAGAAGATCCTACTTTTCGTACACAAACAAACCCTGAAACGGGTCAAACAATCATCTCTGGTATGGGTGAGCTTCACCTTGATATCATTGTTGATCGTATGAAGCGTGAGTTTAAAGTTGAAGCTAACGTTGGTGCTCCTCAAGTTGCGTACCGTGAGACATTCCGTACCGGTGCAAAAGTTGAAGGTAAATTCGTACGTCAATCAGGCGGACGCGGTCAGTTCGGTCACGTTTGGATCGAATTTGAACCGAACGAAGAAGGCGCTGGCTTTGAATTCGAAAACGCAATCGTCGGTGGTGTTGTTCCTCGTGAATACATCCCAGCCGTACAAGCAGGTCTTGAAGACTCTCTTGAAAATGGTGTCCTAGCCGGATTCCCGCTAATCGACATCAAGGCGAAACTTTTTGATGGATCTTACCATGATGTTGACTCAAACGAAATGGCGTTTAAAGTCGCTGCTTCTATGGCATTGAAAAATGCAGTCAGCAAATGTAACCCAGTTCTTCTTGAACCAATCATGAAAGTTGAAGTTGTTATTCCTGAAGAATACATGGGAGACATCATGGGTGATGTTACTTCTCGTCGCGGACGCGTAGAAGGTATGGAAGCTCGCGGTAACGCTCAAGTTGTGCGTGCGATGGTACCTCTTGCTGAAATGTTCGGTTACGCTACTGCCCTTCGTTCTAACACGCAAGGACGCGGTACGTTCACAATGTTCATGGATCACTACGAAGAAGTGCCGAAGAGCATCGCTGAAGAAATTATCAAAAAAAATAAAGGCGAATAATTGATTTTGCCACTTAACTCAAGTATAACTACTATTGTAAGATGAGGGAGTGAAAGCTTGCTTTCACTTTCTATCACTCTATACATTACTAATTAAAAGCTCTTAAGGAGGATTTTAGAATGGCTAAAGAAAAATTCGACCGTTCCAAATCACATGCCAATATCGGTACAATTGGACACGTTGACCATGGTAAAACAACATTAACTGCTGCTATCTCAACAGTACTTCATAAGAAATCTGGTAAAGGTACAGCTATGGCGTACGATCAAATTGATGGTGCTCCAGAAGAACGTGAGCGCGGTATCACAATCTCTACTGCACACGTTGAGTACGAAACTGACACTCGTCACTATGCACACGTTGACTGCCCAGGACACGCTGACTATGTTAAAAACATGATCACTGGTGCTGCGCAAATGGACGGAGCTATCCTTGTAGTATCTGCTGCTGATGGCCCAATGCCACAAACTCGTGAGCACATCCTTCTTTCTAAAAACGTTGGTGTACCATACATCGTAGTATTCCTTAACAAATGCGACATGGTAGACGACGAAGAGCTTCTTGAGCTTGTTGAAATGGAAGTTCGCGATCTTCTTAGCGAATACGACTTCCCTGGTGATGATGTACCAGTTGTTAAAGGTTCTGCTCTTAAAGCTCTTGAAGGCGATGCTGAGTACGAAGAAAAAATTCTTGAACTTATGGCTGCAGTTGATGAGTACATCCCAACTCCAGAACGTGACACTGACAAACCATTCATGATGCCAGTTGAGGACGTATTCTCAATCACTGGTCGTGGTACAGTTGCTACTGGCCGTGTAGAACGCGGACAAGTTAAAGTCGGTGACGAAGTTGAAATCATCGGTCTTCAAGAAGAAAACAGCAAAACAACTGTTACAGGTGTTGAAATGTTCCGTAAGCTTCTTGACTACGCTGAAGCTGGAGACAACATCGGTGCACTTCTTCGCGGTGTAGCTCGTGAAGACATCCAACGTGGACAAGTACTTGCTAAACCAGGTACAATCACTCCACACAGCAAATTCAAAGCTGAAGTTTACGTTCTTTCTAAAGAAGAGGGTGGACGTCATACTCCATTCTTCTCTAACTACCGTCCTCAGTTCTACTTCCGTACAACTGACGTAACTGGTATCATCAATCTTCCAGAAGGCGTAGAAATGGTTATGCCTGGAGATAACACTGAAATGATCGTTGAACTTATCTCTACAATCGCTATCGAAGAAGGAACTCGTTTCTCTATTCGTGAAGGCGGACGTACAGTTGGTTCAGGCGTTGTTTCTACAATCACTGAGTAATCGACTCGTTCATTAATGCGGGGTCCCTTATGGGGCCTCGTTTTTTTGTTTCCCCGCTGATTCCATGTATAATAGAACGTATACAAATTTTAGGAGCAGAGCGATGATCGATAACTTCAAGAAAACCAATCGTATTTCAATGCTTCAGCAATTGCTGATTAATGGCAGTGAACAAACCATTATGATTAATGGTGATGACAGGAGTAATCCGCTGCTTTTGTTTTTGCACGGCGGTCCCGGCACGCCTCAAATCGGCTATGCGAGAAAATACCAGAATAAGCTGGAAAAGCATTTCACCGTTGTGAACTGGGATCAGAGAGGGGCGGGTCTCTCTTATTCAAAGGAAATTCCGGGTTCATCTATGACTTTGGATCAGCTGACAGCCGATACCATTCATTTGACCGAACGCTTATGCAAGCAATTCAGCAGGCAAAAAATATATATCGCCGGCTATTCGTGGGGTTCAGTTCTGGCGCTTCATGTTCTTCAAGAAAGGCCTGATTTGTATTATGGGTATATCGGTATCAGTCAGGTGGTTAATATTCAAAAGGAAGAAACGGAAGCTTACCGGCTGATGATGGAATGGAGCAGGCAACGCAAACATTTCCTGCTGGAAAAGACGCTGAGTTTTATCGGAGCGCCTCCATGGGAGAAACAGCTGCAGCGAACGTTGTTTCTGCTTTGTATCGAGATGAGGGGAGGGGGCTTTACCCATCATCCGATCGGAGCTCTTAAAGCAGGGGGGCGAATGCTGTTTGGTGAACCGTACGGTGTGAGAGGGAGCTTCTTAGCCGCGAAGGGACAAATGTTCAGCCTGAAACACCTGTGGGAGGATCTCATTTTCTTTGATGCCTGGGAATCAGTTTCTTCTATTATAATACCGTGCTGTTTTATGACAGGGAGATACGATTTGACGGTCCCGGGGACGACGTCTTATGAATATTATCAGAAGGTTGATGCGCCGTATAAAGAATGGCATTGGTTTGAGAACTCAGCCCATTCGCCTCACTTGGAGGAACCGGATCGCTTTGCCGAAGTTGTCAGCCGGTTCGCATCGTTCCATCTCTGAAAGAAAACAGGCATATCCTTGATTAATCATGGTATCACCTGTATAATAATCAAAGTGTGAAAATCACAAGGTTCTTTAAATAAACCTTGCAACATACGTCTATTTTCTGTATAATAGTGTATGTTGGTCTTTGACTGCGATGAAGTGAGAGGTTGCTGACACACCCGGCCGCTTTGCCATGGCAAGGTGATCAGGTTTTTCTCACGGAGAACTGTCTAACGTGATGTAGGCGAAAAGGAGGGAAAATAATGGCAAAACAAAAAATTCGTATTCGTTTAAAAGCATATGATCATAGAATCCTTGATCAATCTGCAGAGAAGATTGTTGAAACGGCAAAACGTTCTGGTGCCAGCGTATCTGGTCCGATTCCGTTGCCAACTGAAAAATCAGTTTACACAATCCTTCGTGCGGTGCACAAATACAAAGATTCTCGTGAGCAATTTGAAATGCGTACACATAAACGTTTAATCGACATTGTGAACCCAACACCACAAACTGTTGATGCTCTCATGCGATTAGACTTACCATCTGGTGTCGATATCGAAATCAAACTTTAATTCTAAAATATAGAATGATCTTAATAGGAGGTGTGACGAATGACCAAAGGAATCTTAGGAAGAAAAATTGGTATGACGCAAGTATTCGCAGAGAACGGTGATCTTATCCCGGTAACTGTTATTGAAGCAGCTCCAAACGTTGTTCTTCAAAAGAAAACAGCTGAAAATGATGGCTATGAAGCGATCCAGCTTGGTTTTGACGATAAGCGTGAAAAGCTTTCAAACAAACCGGAAAAAGGACACGTTGCAAAAGCGGAAACTGCTCCTAAGCGCTTCGTTAAAGAATTACGCGGCGTGGATATGGATGCGTATGAAATTGGTCAGGAAGTCAAGGTTGAAATTTTCTCTGCAGGAGAAATCGTAGATGTAACAGGAGTATCTAAAGGTAAAGGTTTCCAAGGTGCGATCAAGCGCCACGGGCAATCTCGCGGACCTATGTCTCACGGTTCACGCTACCACCGTCGTCCTGGTTCAATGGGACCTGTAGATCCTAACCGTGTATTCAAAGGTAAACTATTACCTGGACGCATGGGCGGAGATCAAATCACTGTCCAAAACCTCGAAATCGTAAAAGTAGATGCTGAGCGCAATCTTCTTTTGATTAAAGGTAACGTACCTGGTGCGAGAAAAACTTTAATCACTGTTAAAAGTGCTGTTAAATCTAAATAAGTCTCTTAGGAAAGGAGGAAATTGATCATGCCAAAAGTAGCATTATACAACCAAAACGGTTCTACTGCTGGTGATATCGAATTAAACGCGTCTGTATTTGGAATTGAGCCAAATGAGAGCGTAGTATTCGACGCTATTCTTATGCAAAGAGCTTCCTTACGTCAAGGATCTCACAAAGTAAAAAATCGTTCTGAAGTACGCGGCGGAGGTCGCAAACCATGGCGTCAAAAAGGTACAGGTCGTGCCCGTCAAGGTTCAATCCGTTCACCGCAATGGCGCGGAGGTGGTGTCGTATTCGGCCCAACACCACGCAGCTATTCTTACAAATTACCTAAAAAAGTTCGCCGCTTGGCAATCAAATCAGTATTGTCTTCTAAAGTGAACGACAACAACATTATTGTTCTTGAAGATCTTACTCTTGATACGGTTAAAACAAAAGAAATGGCAGCTATCCTTAAAGGATTATCTGTTGAGAAAAAAGCTTTAATCGTAACTGCGGATGCAAACGAAGCAGTATCTCTTTCTGCACGCAACATCCCTGGAGTTACAGTTGTTCAAGCTAACGGAATCAACGTGTTAGACGTTGTCAACCACGAGAAGCTTCTGATTACAAAAGCTGCGGTTGAAAAAGTAGAGGAGGTGCTTGCATAATGAAAGATCCTCGTGATGTTCTTAAGCGCCCCGTCATTACTGAACGTTCTGCTGATTTAATGACTGAAAAAAAATATACTTTTGAAGTTGATGTAAGAGCTAACAAAACAGAAGTGAAAGATGCAGTTGAAAGTATCTTTGGAGTGAAAGTTGACAAAGTCAACATCATGAACTACAAAGGGAAATCAAAACGTGTCGGCCGCTACACTGGTATGACTAGCCGTCGCAGAAAAGCGATCGTAAAACTTACTGCAGACAGCAAAGAAATCGAAATTTTTGAAGCTTAATTATCTGTAAAAAGAAGGAGGGAAATTCAAAATGGCGATTAAAAAGTATAAACCGACCTCTAACGGACGTCGTGGCATGACAACTTCAGATTTTGCTGAAATCACGACTGACCAGCCGGAAAAATCCTTGCTTGCGCCCCTTCACAAAAAAGGCGGACGTAACAACCAAGGTAAATTGACTGTACGTCACCAAGGTGGCGGACACAAACGCCAATACCGTGTTATCGACTTCAAACGCGATAAAGATGGTATACCTGGACGCGTTGCTACAGTTGAGTACGATCCAAACCGTTCAGCTAACATTGCACTAATCAACTATGTAGACGGAGAAAAACGTTACATTCTTGCACCAAAAGGAATTCAAGTAGGTACTGAAATCATGTCCGGCCCTGAAGCTGACATCAAAGTAGGTAACGCACTTCCGCTTATCAACATTCCTGTTGGTACAGTTGTGCATAACATTGAATTAAAACCTGGTAAAGGCGGACAGCTTGTACGTTCAGCTGGTACATCTGCTCAGGTTCTTGGTAAAGAAGGCAAATACGTTCTTGTACGTCTTAACTCTGGTGAAGTTCGCATGATCCTTTCTGCTTGCCGCGCTTCTATCGGTCAAGTAGGTAACGAGCAGCACGAACTGATCAACGTTGGTAAAGCAGGACGCTCTCGCTGGAAAGGCATCCGCCCTACAGTCCGCGGTTCTGTAATGAACCCTAACGATCACCCGCACGGTGGTGGTGAAGGTCGCGCGCCAATCGGACGTAAATCACCAATGTCTCCTTGGGGCAAACCGACTCTTGGATTCAAGACACGTAAGAAAAAGAACAAATCTGATAAATTTATCGTACGTCGTCGTAAAAATAAATAACGGGGTTGTCTACGGTTCATTTCGGACCGTAGTGCAATCACGAAGGGAGGTTCCAAAATGGCTCGCAGCTTGAAAAAAGGACCATTTGTCGATGGACACTTGATGACAAAAATCGAGAAATTAAATGAAACGGACAAGAAACAAGTTGTAAAAACTTGGTCTCGCCGTTCAACTATTTTCCCACAATTTATCGGTCACACTATCGCAGTATATGACGGACGTAAACACGTGCCTGTATTCATTTCTGAAGACATGGTAGGCCACAAGTTGGGCGAATTCGCACCGACTCGTACTTACAAAGGCCACGCCAGTGACGATAAAAAAACAAGACGCTAAGAGAGGAGGCTTTTAAATGCAAGCTAAAGCTGTTGCAAGAACAGTCCGTATTGCTCCTCGTAAAGCACGTCTAGTAATGGACCTGATTCGAGGTAAGCAAGTAGGCGAAGCAGTATCTATCCTGAACTTAACTCCGAGAGCTGCTTCTCCGATCATCGAAAAAGTTTTAAAATCTGCTATCGCAAATGCTGAGCACAACTACGAGATGGACGCTAACAATCTGGTTATTTCTCAGGCATTTGTTGACGAAGGCCCAACGTTAAAAAGATTCCGCCCGCGTGCTATGGGACGTGCGAGCCAAATCAACAAACGTACGAGCCACATTACAATCGTTGTATCAGAAAAGAAGGAGGGATAAGTAGTGGGTCAAAAGGTAAATCCAGTCGGTCTTCGTATCGGAGTCATTCGTGATTGGGAATCTAAGTGGTACGCTGGTAAAGATTACGCTGACTTCCTGCACGAAGATTTAAAAATTCGTGAATTCATTAGCAAACGCCTTTCTGACGCTTCTGTTTCTAAAGTAGAAATCGAGCGCGCAGCAAACCGCGTTAACATTACGATCCACACTGCTAAGCCTGGTATGGTAATCGGTAAAGGCGGATCTGAAGTTGAAGCACTTCGTAAAGCCCTTAACAGCCTTACTGGCAAGCGTGTACACATTAACATTCTTGAAATCAAAAGAGCAGATCTTGATGCTCAGCTTGTAGCTGACAACATCGCTCGTCAACTAGAAAACCGTATTTCTTTCCGCCGTGCGCAGAAACAACAAATCCAACGCACTATGCGTGCTGGAGCACAAGGTGTGAAAACAATGGTTTCCGGCCGTCTTGGCGGAGCTGACATTGCTCGTTCTGAATACTACAGTGAAGGAACTGTTCCATTGCACACTTTACGTGCTGACATCGACTATGCAACATCTGAAGCTGACACAACTTACGGTAAGCTTGGTGTAAAAGTCTGGATCTATCGTGGAGAGGTTCTTCCTACTAAGAAGAAAACTGAGGAAGGAGGAAAATAATATGTTATTACCAAAACGCGTTAAATATCGCAGAGAGCATCGCGGAAAAATGCGCGGTCGCGCTAAAGGCGGTACTGAAGTACATTTTGGTGAGTACGGTATCCAGGCTCTTGAAGCTTCTTGGATCACAAACCGCCAAATCGAAGCTGCACGTATTGCGATGACTCGTTACATGAAACGTGGCGGTAAAGTTTGGATTAAAATTTTCCCTTCAAAACCTTACACTGCTAAACCGCTTGAGGTACGGATGGGTTCCGGTAAAGGGGCTCCTGAAGGCTGGGTAGCTGTTGTAAAACCGGGCAAAGTTTTATTTGAAATTTCTGGTGTGTCTGAAGAGGTAGCTCGTGAAGCTCTTCGTCTTGCATCTCACAAATTGCCAATTAAAACGAAGTTCGTAAAACGTGAAGAAATTGGTGGTGAATCAAATGAAAGCTAATGAAATTCGTGACCTTACCACTGCTGAAATTGAACAAAAAGTAAAGTCTCTTAAAGAAGAACTTTTCAATCTTCGCTTTCAATTAGCGACAGGACAACTTGAAAATACTGCTCGCATTCGTGAAGTGCGCAAAGCTATCGCGCGCATGAAAACTGTGATTCGTGAAAGAGAAATTGCTGCCAACAAATAATCACTGAGGGGAGGTCGTGAGCATGAGCGAACGTAACCAACGCAAAGTTTACCAAGGCCGTGTTGTTTCTGACAAAATGGATAAAACCATCACTGTTGTTGTTGAAACATACAAAAAGGATCCTATTTACGGTAAACGCGTAAAATACTCAAAGAAATTCAAAGCACATGATGAAAATAACCAAGCTAAAATCGGAGACATCGTAAAGATCATGGAAACTCGTCCATTATCTGCAACTAAGCGTTTTCGTCTAGTAGAAGTTGTCGAAGAAGCTGTTATTATCTAATAAAGTTCGGAATTCTTTTTCCGAAGGGAGGTAACAAATAATGATTCAACAAGAGACTCGTTTAAAAGTTGCTGACAACTCCGGTGCGCGTGAGGTACTTACTATTAAAGTTCTTGGCGGTTCTGGACGTAAAACGGCTAACATTGGTGATGTAATTGTTTGCACGGTTAAACAAGCAACACCAGGAGGCGTTGTCAAAAAAGGTGAAGTCGTAAGAGCTGTTATCGTTCGCACAAAAAGCGGAGCACGCAGAACTGACGGATCATACATCAGCTTCGATGAGAATGCATGTGTTATCATCCGTGACGACAAGAGCCCGCGTGGAACTCGTATCTTCGGACCGGTTGCCCGTGAATTACGTGAAAACAACTTCATGAAAATTGTTTCTCTGGCTCCAGAAGTTATCTAATGAAATAAATGCCTTACTCAAGGAGGTGCGATCAGGATGCATGTGAAAAAAGGCGATAAAGTAATGGTTATCTCTGGTAAAGATAAAGGCAAACAAGGTACGATCCTTGCTGCTTTCCCTAAAAAGGACCGCGTTCTAGTTGAGGGCGTAAACATGGTGAAGAAGCACTCTAAACCAACTCAAGCAAACCCTCAAGGCGGTATTTCTAATCAAGAGGCGCCAATTCATGTATCAAACGTTATGCCGCTCGATCCTAAAACAGGTGAAGTGACTCGCGTAGGATACAAAGTGGAAGATGGCAAAAAAGTTCGTGTTGCAAAAAAATCTGGGCAAGTCTTAGATAAATAGTATTTAAAGGAAGGGAGGTCTATCTCATGAACCGCCTTAAAGAAAAGTACAATAAAGAAATTTCACCTGCTTTAATGACGAAGTTCAACTACGACTCTGTTATGCAGGTGCCAAAAATCGAAAAAATCGTAATCAACATGGGTGTCGGTGATGCTGTTCAAAACGCAAAAGCAATCGACAGTGCTGTTGAAGAATTAACGTTTATCGCAGGTCAAAAACCTGTCGTTACTCGTGCGAAGAAATCAATTGCTGGATTCCGTCTTCGTGAGGGAATGCCTATCGGTGCGAAAGTAACTCTTCGCGGAGAGCGCATGTATGATTTCCTTGATAAACTTATTTCTGTATCTTTACCGCGTGTACGTGACTTCCGCGGGATTTCTAAGAAATCTTTTGACGGTCGCGGAAACTACACTCTTGGTATCAAAGAACAGTTAATCTTCCCTGAAATTGACTACGATAAAGTAACAAAGGTTCGCGGAATGGACATCGTTATCGTAACGACTGCTAACTCTGACGAAGAGGCTCGTGAGCTATTAACTCAAGTAGGTATGCCGTTCCAGAAATAATCAATGAAAGGGAGGCGAAATCGTGGCTAAAAAGTCAATGATTGCGAAACAACAACGTACACCAAAGTTTAAAGTGCAAGAGTACACTCGCTGTGAACGCTGCGGACGTCCGCACTCAGTCATTCGTAAATTTAAACTTTGCCGTATTTGTTTCCGTGAGCTTGCATATAAAGGACAAATTCCTGGCGTGAAAAAAGCCAGCTGGTAATCCCCAAGAATGGGAAGGAGGTAATTATATAATGGTTATGACAGATCCAATTGCAGATATGCTGACTCGTATTCGCAATGCAAACATGGTACGTCATGAGAAGCTTGAAATTCCTGCTTCTAAATTGAAAAGAGAAATTGCTGACATTTTAAAGCGTGAAGGTTTCATTCGTGACGTTGAGTTCGTAGAAGACAGCAAACAAGGTATCATCCGCGTTTTCTTGAAATACGGACAAAACAACGAGCGCGTTATCACTGGTCTTAAAAGAATCAGCAAACCAGGTTTGCGTGTATACGCTAAATCAAATGAAGTACCTCGCGTACTTAACGGTCTTGGAATCGCGATTATTTCTACATCACAAGGTGTTTTAACGGACAAAGAAGCCCGTGCAAAACAAGCTGGTGGAGAAGTTCTAGCATACGTTTGGTAAGAAGTTTAACAAGAATGGAGGTGTTTTAGTATGTCTCGTGTAGGAAAAAAACTGCTTGAGATCCCTTCTGGAGTTACAGTAACGCTGAACGAAGGCAACACTGTAGCTGTAAAAGGACCAAAAGGAGAATTAACTCGTACTTTCCATCCTGATATGGAAATCAAAATTGAGGACAACGTGCTTACAGTTACTCGTCCTTCTGATCACAAAGAGCACCGTGCGCTGCATGGTACGACTCGCAGTCTGCTTGGAAACATGGTTGAAGGCGTATCTAAAGGATTTGAAAGAGGTTTGGAATTAGTCGGTGTCGGTTATCGTGCGGCTAAATCCGGAAACAAACTTGTTTTAAACGTTGGATACTCTCACCCTGTTGAGATCGTTCCTGAAGAGGGCATCGAAATCGAAGTTCCTTCTCAAACTAAAGTAGTTGTAAAAGGTACAGACAAAGAGCGTGTAGGAGCTATCGCTGCTAACATCCGCGCTGTACGTTCTCCAGAGCCTTACAAAGGTAAAGGAATTCGCTACGAAGGTGAAGTTGTTCGCCGTAAAGAAGGTAAATCTGCTAAGTAAGACCGCTTAAAGTGAAGAAAGGAGTGACCTAAGGATGATTACGAAAACTAGCAAAAATGCTGCTCGTCAAAAAAGACATGCCCGTGTTCGTGCTAAACTTTCAGGCACAGCTGAAAGACCTCGTCTGAATGTGTTCCGTTCAAACAAACACATTTATGCTCAAATCATCGATGATGTAAATGGCGTTACACTTGCTAGTGCCTCTACTCTCGATAAAGATTTGAACGTGGAAAGCACTGGTGACAGCGCTGCTGCTGCTAAAGTCGGTGAACTCGTTGCGAAACGCGCTTCTGAGAAAGGTGTTTCTGACGTAGTATTTGACCGCGGTGGATACTTATACCATGGACGTGTAAAAGCTCTGGCCGATGCAGCTCGTGAAGCCGGACTGAAATTTTAATAAAAAAAGGAGGGACACATGATTATGCGTCGTATTGACCCAAGCAAATTAGAGTTAGAAGAACGCTTAGTTACGGTTAACCGCGTAGCGAAAGTTGTTAAAGGTGGTCGTCGTTTCCGTTTCGCAGCTCTAGTCGTTGTCGGTGACAAAAACGGTCACGTAGGTTTCGGTACTGGTAAAGCACAAGAAGTACCTGAAGCAATCCGCAAAGCTGTTGAAGATGCGAAAAAGAATTTGATTGAAGTACCAATGGTTGGAACTACGATTCCACACGAAATCATCGGACGTTTCGGTGCAGGCAATATCTTGTTGAAACCTGCTTCTGAAGGTACTGGAGTTATCGCTGGAGGCCCTGTACGTGCGGTACTTGAGCTTGCTGGCGTTGCTGATATCCTTTCTAAGTCTTTAGGTTCTAACACACCGATCAACATGATCCGTGCAACACTTCAAGGTTTAAGTGAGCTTAAACGTGCCGAAGAGGTTGCGAAGCTTCGTGGAAAATCTGTAGAAGAACTGTTAGGATAAGGAGGGAACATTAATGGCTAAATTAGAAATTACCCTCAAACGCAGTGTAATCGGTCGCCCGGAAGATCAGCGCGTTACTGTAAGAACACTTGGTTTAAAGAAAACAAACCAAACTGTCGTTCATGAAGATAACGCTGCGATCCGCGGTATGATTAATAAAGTATCTCATCTAGTTTCTGTTAAAGAACAATAAAAATAAATTATAGGCTAAGGAGGTGTCCTAATGAAACTTCATGAATTAAAGCCTTCAGAAGGTTCACGTAAAGTACGCAATCGCGTAGGTCGTGGTATTGGTTCTGGTAACGGTAAAACAGCTGGTAAAGGTCACAAAGGTCAAAACGCTCGTTCTGGCGGCGGTGTACGCCCTGGATTCGAGGGGGGACAAATGCCTTTATTCCAACGTCTTCCTAAACGCGGTTTTACAAACATCAACCGTAAGGATTACGCTATTGTGAACGTAGACAAATTGAACGGTTTTGCGGAAGGAACGGAAGTCACTCCTGAACTTCTTCTTGAGACTGGTGTTATTAGCAAACTTAATGCAGGAGTAAAGATTCTTGGCAACGGTAAATTAGAGAAAAAATTAACTGTAAAAGCCAATAAATTCTCTGCTTCTGCGAAAGAAGCTGTTGAAGCTGCTGGCGGTACAGCTGAGGTGATCTAACTTGTTTAAGACAATCTCCAACTTTATGCGTGTGAGTGATATTCGGAATAAAATCATTTTTACATTACTCATGCTTATCGTCTTTCGCATAGGTGCGTTTATCCCTGTGCCATATGTAAATGCTCAGGCGTTGCAGACACAAAGTTCGATGGGGGTTTTTGATCTCCTTAATACATTTGGCGGCGGTGCGCTTTATCAGTTCTCCATTTTTGCGATGGGAATTACGCCTTACATCACTGCTTCAATCATCATCCAGCTGCTTCAGATGGATGTTGTGCCGAAGTTTACCGAGTGGTCTAAGCAAGGTGAAGTCGGCCGCCGTAAATTAGCTCAGTTCACGAGATATTTTACGATTGTGCTTGGTTTTATCCAGGCATTAGGTATGTCTTACGGGTTTAACAACCTGGCAAACGGTATGCTGATTGAAAAATCCGGCATATCGACATATCTGATTATTGCTTTAGTACTCACTGGAGGAACTGCTTTTTTAATGTGGCTGGGAGAACAAATTACTTCCAATGGAGTAGGTAACGGAATTTCGATCATCATCTTCGCGGGGATTGTGGCTAGTATTCCGAAAACTGTTGGGCAGATTTATGAGACTCAATTTGTCGGCAGCAGCGATCAGCTGTTTATTCATATTGTAAAAATCGCCTTACTGGTGATTGCGATTTTGGCCGTTATTGTTGGTGTTATTTTCATTCAGCAGGCCGTACGCAAAATCGCGATTCAATATGCAAAAGGGCAAGGTCGTTCACCTGTTGGCGGAGGCCAGTCAACTCACCTTCCGCTTAAAGTGAATCCGGCAGGGGTTATTCCGGTAATCTTTGCGGTTGCGTTTCTTATTACGCCGCGTACTATCGCGTCATTTTTCGGAGAAAACGATGTGACAAAGTGGATTCAAGCCAACTTTGACAATACACATCCGGTGGGCATGGCGGTTTATGTCGCATTAATTATCGCCTTTACGTACTTCTATGCTTTTGTGCAGGTAAACCCTGAACAAATGGCTGATAACCTTAAAAAACAGGGTGGCTATATCCCGGGGGTTCGTCCAGGGAAAATGACTCAAGATAGAATTACGAGCATTTTGTATCGACTTACGTTTGTGGGTTCTATATTCTTAGCCGTGATTTCCATTCTTCCTATCTTTTTCATTCAATTCGCTGGATTGCCTCAAAGTGCACAGATTGGCGGAACATCATTGTTAATTGTCGTCGGGGTAGCCTTGGAGACAATGAAGCAGCTGGAGAGCCAGTTAGTGAAACGTAATTACCGAGGATTTATGAAAAATTAGAGGACTGGTTTTAACCATTCCTCTAAATAAGAGAGGACGGGGGAAATCCGAATGAACTTAGTCTTAATGGGACTTCCTGGAGCCGGTAAAGGCACACAGGGAGAACGAATTGTTGAGGATTATGGGATACCTCATATCTCAACGGGAGATATGTTCCGTGCTGCTATGAAAGAAGAAACACCACTCGGACTCGAAGCAAAGTCTTATATTGATAAAGGCGAGCTCGTACCGGACGAAGTCACAATCGGCATTGTCAAAGAAAGACTCGGCAAAGATGATTGTGAAAGAGGTTTTCTTCTGGACGGATTTCCGCGAACAGTCGCTCAGGCTGAAGCTCTTGAAAACATTCTTGAGGAATACGGCAAGCCGATTGATTATGTCATTAACATTAAAGTAGACAAAGACTCTTTAATGGAACGTTTGACTGGACGCAGAATTTGCAGTGTTTGCGGCACAACCTATCATTTGGTTTTCAATCCGCCGAAAACGCCGGGTGTTTGTGATAAAGACGGAGGAGACCTTTATCAACGGGCAGATGATAATGAGGAAACCGTCTCAAAACGGCTTGAGGTCAACATGAAGCAGACTCAGCCTTTACTCGATTTTTATTCTGAGAAAGGGTATCTTGTCAACGTCAATGGCCAGCAGGACATTAACGACGTGTACAAAGATGTGAAAGAGCTTCTTGGAGGATTGAGCAAATGATTATCTGTAAGACCCCTCGTGAGCTTGGCATCATGCGGGAAGCAGGGCGAATCGTGGCTTTGACTCATGAAGAGATGAAAAAGCACATTAAACCAGGAATCTCGACAAAAGAATTGGATCAAATTGCCGAACGTTTTATTGAGAAGCAGGGTGCAATCCCATCTTTTAAGGGGTATAATGGGTTTCGCGGGAGCATTTGTGTATCAGTTAATGAAGAACTCGTTCACGGAATTCCCGGTAAAAGGGTTTTGCGTGACGGTGACATTATCAGCATTGATATCGGTGCTAAATTAAATGGTTATCATGGTGACTCTGCTTGGACATATCCGGTAGGAAACATCAGTGATGATGATAAACGACTGCTGGAAGTGACAGAGGAGTCTTTATATAAAGGCTTGAAGGAAGCAAAACCAGGTGAACGTTTGTCGAATATTTCCCACGCAATACAAACGTATGTCGAAAATGAGCAGTTTTCAGTTGTTAGGGAGTATGTCGGACATGGTGTTGGTCAAGACTTGCATGAGGATCCGCAAATTCCTCATTACGGTCCGCCAAACAAAGGACCTAGGCTGAAGCCTGGTATGGTTCTCGCTATAGAACCGATGGTTAACGCTGGCAGCCGATATGTGAAAACATTGGCTGATAACTGGACGGTTGTAACGGTAGATGGGAAAAAGTGTGCTCATTTTGAACATACGATTGCGATTACGGAAACGGGTTTTGATATACTGACAAAAGTCTAGATGATGAAATGAATTCCATGACACATGTTTTTCATTCCGCACCTGGGCAGATTGTAGGTTTACAATTGGTCGGAGGAAAAACCGGCTAGCTGCTGTTATCGGAATGACGATTCATCATCATGTACTAAAGCAGACGGAGAAAAGCGTACATTTCATTCTCCTTAGAAAAAGAATATCAATCATTCACCCTTTATGATTGCGTATCTCCGGAAGTTCAGAACAGTATAAACGAAACAGGGCGTGTGACAAACGGATAACTGAGATTTTCTCTTTTGAAATTTGTCAGAGAGCAAGTTACTGATTTGAAGAAGGGAGAACACTTGAATGGCGAAAGACGATGTAATTGAAGTGGAAGGTACGATAGTCGAAACTCTGCCAAACGCGATGTTCAAAGTTGAACTCGAAAATGGCCATACGGTTTTGGCTCACGTATCTGGTAAAATCCGCATGCACTTCATTCGCATTTTACCTGGAGACAAAGTTACGGTAGAATTATCTCCATATGACTTAACTCGTGGCAGGATTACGTACCGTTACAAATAAAGCACTCCGGAAACTGAAGGAGGTTGGAAACACATGAAAGTGAGACCATCAGTTAAACCAATCTGCGAGAAATGTAAAGTTATTCGCAGAAAAGGAAAAGTAATGGTGATCTGTGAAAATCCAAAGCATAAACAAAAACAAGGATAATTAATAAGGAGGTGCCCAGAGAATGGCTCGTATTGCTGGTGTAGATATCCCACGTGACAAACGTGTTGTTATTTCTTTAACATATGTCTTCGGAATTGGCCGCACAACGGCTCAGCAAGTCTTGAAAGAGGCTGGTGTTTCTGAAGATACTCGTGTGCGTGATCTTACTGAAGAAGAACTTGGTAAAATCCGTGATGTTATTGACAAACTGAAAGTAGAAGGTGACCTTCGCCGTGAAGTTTCTCTTAACATCAAGCGTCTGATCGAAATCGGAAGCTACCGCGGAATCCGCCATCGCAGAGGTTTGCCTGTTCGCGGACAAAACTCTAAAAACAATGCGCGTACTCGTAAAGGTCCGCGTCGTACTGTAGCTAACAAGAAAAAATAAGTAAGGGAGGTACCTAAACAATGGCTGCTGCTCGTAAACAAAACACGCGTAAACGTCGCGTGAAAAAGAATATTGAGTCAGGAATCGCTCATATTCGTTCAACTTTCAACAACACGATCGTTACGATCACTGATACTCATGGTAATGCTCTTTCTTGGTCTAGTGCCGGAGCTCTAGGATTCAGAGGTTCTCGTAAATCTACTCCTTTTGCTGCGCAAATGGCTGCTGAAACAGCTGCTAAAGGTTCAATCGAACACGGACTTAAAACTCTTGAAGTAACTGTTAAAGGACCAGGTTCTGGCCGTGAAGCTGCAATCCGTGCTTTACAAGCTGCCGGACTTGAAGTTACAGCTATCAGAGACGTAACTCCTGTTCCTCATAATGGATGCCGTCCACCAAAACGTCGCCGCGTGTAATTTGTTTGTATAGATTTTGTGTCCCTGTCAATAATGGGTTATGATACAGTTATTTATGAAACGAATGCACCGACTCGTTGCCTGAGCACATACGGGACTAAACAATGGGGAATTTCGGATGGAATCTCATATGATTCTATTCGAGGTTTCGACGTTTTGAAGGAGGGTTTTAAGTAATGATCGAGATTGAAAAACCAAAAATCGAAACGGTTGAAATCAGCGACGATGCCAAATTTGGTAAGTTTGTCGTAGAGCCGCTTGAGCGTGGATATGGTACAACTCTGGGTAACTCCTTACGTCGTATCCTCTTATCCTCACTCCCTGGTGCCGCTGTAACATCGATCCAGATAGATGGTGTACTGCACGAATTCTCGACAATCGAAGGCGTTGTGGAAGATGTTACAACGATAATCTTGCACATTAAAAAGCTTGCATTGAAAATCTACTCTGATGAAGAGAAGACGCTTGAAATTGATGTACAGGGCGAAGGAACTGTCACAGCAGCTGATATTACACACGACAGCGATGTTGAAATCCTTAATCCGGATCTTCATATCGCGACTCTTGGTGAGAATGCGAGTTTCCGAGTTCGCCTTACTGCACAAAGAGGACGTGGGTATACACCTGCTGATTCGAACAAAAGAGACGATCAGCCTATCGGCGTGATTCCGATCGATTCAATCTTTACGCCAGTTTCTCGTTTATCTTATCAGGTAGAAAACACTCGTGTAGGCCAGGTTGCAAACTATGACAAACTTACACTTGATGTTTGGACTGACGGAAGCACTGGACCGAAGGAAGCAATTGCTCTCGGTTCAAAGATTTTAACTGAACACCTTAATATATTCGTCGGTTTAACTGACGAAGCTCAGCATGCTGAAATCATGGTTGAAAAAGAAGAGGACCAAAAAGAAAAAGTTCTTGAAATGACGATTGAGGAACTTGACCTTTCTGTCCGTTCTTACAACTGCTTGAAGCGTGCGGGCATTAACACGGTTCAAGAACTTGCGAACAAGACGGAAGAAGATATGATGAAAGTTCGCAACCTGGGACGCAAATCGCTTGAAGAAGTGAAAGCGAAACTAGAAGAACTTGGACTCGGCCTTCGCAAAGACGATTGATCTAGTTTCCATGTGAACTAGGATTTTCGTGTGTTTTTTATTTAGAAACAGCATTCCATTAAAGGAGGGGACATCACATGTCATACAGAAAACTAGGACGTACGAGTTCACAGCGTAAAGCTATGCTTCGTGATCTTACAACAGATTTGATCATCAACGAAAGAATTGAAACAACTGAAACACGTGCGAAAGAACTTCGCTCTGTTGTTGAAAAGATGATCACTCTTGGTAAGCGCGGTGACTTGCATGCTCGTCGTCAAGCTGCTGCATACATTCGCAACGAGGTTGCTAATGAAGAAAATAACCAAGATGCACTTCAAAAATTATTCTCTGACATTGCAACTCGTTACGAGGAGCGCCAAGGCGGATACACACGTATTATGAAGCTTGGTCCTCGCCGTGGTGACGGTGCACCAATGGCAATCATCGAATTGGTTTAATCACATATTTTTGTGTATCTAAAGAAGGGCGGGACAGTTTCTAACTGGATCTATGCCCTTTTTTTAGATATCAGAACTTTTTATCATGAGACAGAAAAGCAGAGCTATAGCTGAGAGGAGGTCAGGCGCCCGTGGATCAAAAACAGCTTATATCCGTAAAAGACATTCTATTCCGATACCGCAAAGATGCAGAAAGACCGGCGCTGGACGGTGTGAGTCTGGAGGTATACGAAGGAGAATGGCTTGCTATCGTAGGCCACAACGGTTCAGGGAAGTCGACTTTGGCCAGAGCGCTGAACGGGCTGATTTTGCCTGAGGCCGGAGAAATTGAAGTCGGCGGCATCAAGCTGACTGAGGATACCGTGTGGGATGTGCGAAAAAAAATAGGGATGGTCTTTCAGAATCCCGATAACCAATTTGTCGGAACGACTGTTCGCGATGATGTGGCTTTTGGTTTAGAAAACAATGGTGTTCCGCGCGAAGAAATGATTGAGAGAGTAGATTGGGCTGTCACACAAGTCAATATGCAGGATTTTCTTGATCAAGAGCCGCACCATCTTTCCGGAGGTCAAAAACAAAGAGTGGCGATCGCGGGAATTATTGCCGCGCGTCCTGATATTATGATTTTGGATGAAGCGACATCCATGCTTGACCCGATTGGGAGAGAAGAAGTCCTTGATACTGTCAGACGCTTAAAAGATCAGGGCATGGCCACCGTCATTTCGATAACACATGACCTGGAAGAAGCCGCAAGGGCGGACAGGATCATTGTGATGAACGGCGGCAGGAAATATGCAGAGGGCACGCCTGAAGAGATTTTTAAATTAAACGAAGACTTGGTTCGCATCGGTCTTGATTTGCCTTTCTCATTCCAGCTCAGTCTGCTTTTGAAAGAAAGCGGACTGGCTTTAACGAAAAACCATCTGACTCAGGAAGGGCTGGTGAATGAGCTGTGGACATTAAAATCAAAGATGTAGAACACCGCTATCAAATGAAAACACCGTTTGAACGGTTGGCTCTGTATGATATCAATGCCGTGATAAAAGAGGGCAGCTACGTTGCCGTCATCGGGCATACAGGGTCGGGCAAATCGACGCTCCTGCAGCATTTAAACGGTTTGCTGAAACCGACTAAAGGACAGCTTGAACTCGGGAGCACGATTCTGGCAGCCGGTAAAAAGAATAAAGACCTTAAGACTTTGCGAAAAAAAGTCGGAATCGTTTTCCAATTTCCCGAACATCAGCTGTTTGAAGAGACTGTGCTGAAGGACATCGCATTCGGACCGATGAATTTCGGTGTAAAGAGAGAAGACGCTGAACGGAAAGCAAAAGAAATGCTGGGGCTTGTGGGCCTTCCGGAAGACATTTTGGATCGTTCACCGTTTGAGCTCAGCGGCGGCCAGATGCGCAGAGTGGCGATTGCCGGCGTTCTCGCGATGGAGCCGGAAGTGCTGGTTTTGGATGAACCGACGGCCGGTCTTGATCCGAGAGGGCGCCAGGACATTATGGACATGTTCTATGCGCTTCATCAGCGGGGAAACCTGACTACCATTCTCGTCACCCACAGCATGGAGGACGCCGCCCGCTATGCTGACGAAATGATCGTCATGCACAAAGGAACCATTAAAGCGACGGGGAGTCCGCGTGACTTGTTTGTAAAAGGTGAAGAGATGGCCGAAATGGGACTGGATCTTCCTGAATCGGTAAAGTTTCAGAGACGGCTTGAGAAGGCTCTCGGAGTCAAGTATGAGAAACCCATGCTGACCCTGCAGGATGCCGCCAGTGAAATTAAGGCTTTCTTTCAGGAGGAAAAGGACCAATGATGGACAGCATGATTATCGGAAAGTATGTTCCCGGATCATCGCTTATTCACCGATTGGACCCGCGAACAAAACTTGTCAGCATCTTTCTTTTTGTATGTATCGTTTTTTTAGCAAACAACGTACAGACGTACGCTTTGCTCGGTTTGTTTACATTCGGGGTGATTGCCTTAACACGCGTGCCGTTCAGCTTTTTGCTGAAGGGGCTTAAGCCGATTATCTGGATTGTGGCGTTTACCTTTTTATTACACATTTTCATGACACATGAAGGATCTGTCATTTTTCAGCTTGGCTGGTTTAAAGTGTATGAGGGCGGACTTATACAGGGGATTTTTATCTCCCTCCGTTTCGTTTACCTTATCTTTATGACGACGCTGCTGACGCTGACAACAACGCCGATTGAAATAACGGATGGAATGGAGCAGCTCCTGAATCCTTTTAAAAAGGTGAAGCTGCCCGTACACGAACTCGCATTGATGATGTCGATATCGTTGCGATTTATCCCGACATTGATGGAAGAGACAGATAAAATCATGAAGGCGCAAATGGCAAGGGGTGCGGACTTTACAAGCGGTCCGGTGAAAGACAGAATCAAAGCGGTTGTTCCGCTGCTTGTCCCGCTGTTTGTCAGCGCCTTTAAACGCGCGGAAGAGCTCGCGGTCGCTATGGAGGCGAGAGGCTACCAGGGCGGTGAGGGGAGAACGAAATACAGAAAGCTCGTCTGGACCGGAAAGGATACCGGAGCTATTCTGCTCATCATCGTATTAGCCGTGTTATTGTTTTTCTTAAGAAGTTA
Organism: Bacillus sp. EU63; assembly: GCF_038592915.1. NCBI lineage: Bacteria > Bacillati > Bacillota > Bacilli > Caryophanales > Bacillaceae > Bacillus > Bacillus sp. EU63. The sequence goes on from NZ_CP151944.1 coordinate 153,618, forward strand.
GAGGTGCTGCTGAATGAGAGTGAAATGTACCATTGCTTATGACGGGCATTTATTTAACGGATATCAGGTTCAGCCTGGAAAGCGGACCGTTCAAAGTGAATTGGAAAAAGCGCTGGCCGTCATCCATAAAACGGACGGCAGAGTGCCTGTTTACTCATCCGGCCGCACGGACAGCGATGTTCATGCTGCCGGACAGGTCATTCATTTTGATACGCCGCTGTCCATCCCGGCTGAGAAATGGCCGTTTGCGCTCAATGCCCTGCTGCCTGATGATATTGCCGTCAAAACAGCAGAGATTGCGGATGATGGGTTCCATGCACGATTTAGCGCGGTCCAAAAGGAATATCGCTACATTGTATATACGGAGAAACACCCGGACGTATTTAAACGACATTACGCTTACCATTTTGCATATCAGCTTAATGTGCAGAAAATGAGGGAAGCTTCAAGGCACCTCATCGGGACACATGATTTCACAAGCTTTTGCGCGGCTGATACCGCGGTTCAGGATAAGGTCAGAACGATTTACGAGCTGGATTGGACTGAGACCGGGGACGGCCTGCAGATGCGGATCACCGGAAACGGTTTTCTCTATAATATGGTCAGAATCATTGCCGGAACGTTATTGGATACAGGAGCTGGAAAATTTTCTCCCGATGATGTAAAAGCAATGCTCGAAGCGAAAGATCGCGAAGCCGCGGGGCGCACCGCACCGGGGCACGGGCTGTATTTATGGAGCGTTTGCTATGACAACTAAACCAGGTGTAACATTTTCTTGACAGAGTCTGCATAAAGTTATAAGATATCATATGGTATGTATTTCAACCCCACGATAAGCCCCGGAACTTATTGTGTTGTGAAATAGAACGTAATCGTAGATTATTGAAAATGACAGATCATTTAGGAGGGAAATTCAATGCGTACAACACCTATGGCTAACGCAAGTACTATTGAACGCAAGTGGTTAGTTGTTGATGCTGCTGGCAAGACTCTAGGACGTCTTTCTACAGAAGTTGCATCTATCCTTCGCGGGAAACACAAACCGACTTACACACCGCACGTTGATACTGGAGATCATGTGATCATCATCAACGCTGAAAAAATCGAGTTAACTGGTAAAAAGTTAACTGATAAAATCTACTACCGTCACACTCAACATCCAGGCGGATTAAAATCAAGAACAGCTCTTGAAATGCGTACAAACTACCCTGAGAAAATGCTTGAGCTTGCTATCAAAGGCATGCTTCCAAAAGGTTCTCTAGGTCGTCAAATGTTCAAAAAATTGAACGTATACCGTGGTTCTGAGCATCCACATGAAGCACAAAAACCTGAAGTTTACGAACTTCGCGGTTAATTAAAAAGGAGGTTACCAATTTGGCACAGGTTCAATATTACGGTACTGGCCGTCGTAAAAGTTCTGTAGCGCGTGTGCGCTTAGTTCCAGGAGAAGGTCGTATCGTCGTTAATAATCGTGAAATCAGCGAGCACATTCCATCTCCGGCTCTAATCGAAGATATCAAACAACCATTAACTTTAACTGAAACAGCTGGTACTTATGATGTTTTAGTAAACGTACATGGAGGCGGCTTATCTGGTCAAGCTGGAGCAATCCGTCATGGTATCGCTCGTGCTTTGCTTGAAGCAGATCCAGAATACCGTGCAACACTTAAACGTGCTGGTCTTCTGACTCGTGACGCTCGTATGAAAGAACGTAAAAAATACGGCCTTAAAGGCGCTCGTCGTGCACCTCAGTTCTCAAAACGTTAATCGTTTTGGATTGCAAAAACCACAACTTCTTGGTTGTGGTTTTTTTGTATTTTTTTCTCATATTCAAGAGGTTATCCGATGTTTTTCTAGAATTGTTTGTTATACTCTATTCATTACCAATAAGGAGCGCAGTTATAATGAATAAGTTAGTCATACATAACAGCAAGGCATGGGATAAAAAAGTCGAAACAGGCAATGAATGGACGGTTGCGGTTGATTCTCATACGATTGGTGAAGCGAAAAAAGGCAATTGGAGCATCAGGATGACCCCCGGAAAAGATGTGCCGGCGGATTGGTTTCCGCCCATAGACGGTCTGAAGGTTCTTTGTCTCGCTTCAGGAGGAGGACAGCAAGGCCCGGTCCTGGCTGCTGCAGGAGCGGATGTCACCATCTTTGACAATTCGGAAAAACAGCTTGCGCAAGACAAAATGGTTGCCGAGCGGGACGATCTTACGCTTCGGACTGTCAAAGGCAGCATGAATGATCTGAGCTGTTTTGATGATGAGTCATTTGTTTTTATCGTGCACCCGGTATCGAATTGCTTTGTTGATACGGTTCTTCCTGTATGGAAAGAAGCTCATCGCGTATTGAAAAAAGGCGGGTCTTTAGTCTCCGGTTTTGTAAATCCCGTCGTGTTCTTATTTGATATGGATTTAGAGCAGGAAGGCGTACTAAAAGTAAAGTATTCCATTCCGTTTTCGGATGAAAAAGATCTGAGTAAGAAAAAGGTAAAGGAACTTATTGATAATCATGAAGCGCTTGAATTCGGCCATACGCTGGAGGATCAAATTAAAGGCCAGATTGACGCAGGCTTTATGGTTGCCGGTTTTTACGAAGACAAAGGCGGCCTCGTGCTGGATGAATACATTAATACATACTCCGTAACAAGAAGCATTAAAATATAAAAACGGCATCCCGTCAGAGGTGCTGTTTTTTTGCGGCTTTTTCCTGCGGACGGCTGATCACATTAGCCGAAACCGGTTCTATTCCAATTTCTCTGGCCCAAACTGACAGTTGTCCCATATGGTGAATCTCATGCGCAAGGATGTGGCGGAGAATATCTTCTTTAGGAAAGGTTTGGTCCATCCAGTCCGGCTTAACAAGATCCGGCCCTTTGCGGGAGACCGCATGAATGACATCCTCCCGATACTGTTCAGACAGCTTTCTGAGATCCTGAATGCTCGTATAGTCAGACTCAGCAGGTAAAACATCACCTTTACCTAAAATGGCACGAGCCCAGCTGATCTCGACATCAATGATATGAAATAAAGTCCGCAAGATGCTCTCCATTCCGCCCGTCCGGGTTTTCGTCAGTTCCTCCCGGCTCAGCTTTTCACATATCATAAACCACTCGTCACGCACCGTCCAATTGTATTGAAACAGCTTTTTCATAACGTCACCTCAGCTCTTTCTTCTTCCAGTTAACATAAAACTCCTTCATTTGGGAGGATTTCCACTATCAACAAAGCATGCTTTTTCCCTTTTCCTTTCAAAATAACAGTAAAAAGGAGCGTGGCTGGCAATGGCAGAAGTATTATCTTTTTCAGACGTGAAAAGGCAGAAGGATTTTGAGCTTGAGAAGAGTTTACTAAAGGAGCTGTCACTGACGCAGATCATTCAGTCCGTAAAAGCATGTCTTACCCCTTTGTTTCCCTTTCTTCAAGACGAAAACGGCATTCTGAGTGAAGGATGCATAGATTTTGCAATTGAAGCGTATTTATTAGGCGGCCGGTTCGGCGTCTTTGGCTATTATGGTGAGTCTTTGCAGAGGGCAAACGCCCGTTCGGCTGAAGAAGAGGAAGAACTGACGGCCGATTTTTTTGAATATCTTTGCAATTGGACGCATGAGCAATATTCTTCCGTTGAACAAAAAGAAATCTATGAAGCGTCCTGCCGGTTTATCAACAGCTGGTGGACGGAAGGATTTCTGCAAAGAGAAAAACAATGTAAGCTCCGCATGAGGTAATCATAATTTCTTCCCTTGTCCCATACTTATTAATAACGGGGACAAGCGGGAGGGAAAGGTATGGCAAAAAAGCTGAAATGGCTCGGTTTTTTACTTGGCTTTATCATATTATTGTGTTTATTCCGGTTTCAATTCCATAATGATGATTCCTGGCGGCCGTGGAGTCTGCCGCTGAGCGGAAAAATCATCTATCTCGATCCGGGACACGGCGGGCCGGACGGAGGCGCCACGGGAGGCAGTCACCTTGAAAAGGACATTACTCTCGAAGTGGCCTCCAGGGTAAGAGACTATTTGCAGGAGCAGGGAGCTTTGGTCATTATGACGCGGGAGACGGATACTGATTTAGCTCCTGAAGGGACGAAAGGCTACAGCAGACGCAAAGCGGAAGATCTGAGAAAGCGCGTGGAAATCATCAACCGTTCAGAGGCGGAGCTTTATATCAGCATTCATCTGAACGCCATACCGTCACCGAGATGGAGCGGCGCCCAAAGCTTCTACTATGGAAAATACGAAGAAAATGAAAAAGTGGCAAAATATATACAGGACGAATTGAGAATCAATTTGGAGAATACAACGAGAAAGGCGAAACGGATACACGGCATTTACTTAATGCAGAATGTAACCAAACCGGGCGCGCTGGTGGAAATCGGATTTCTGTCCAATCCCGCGGAAGCGAAAAGGCTCGGACAGCCCAAATATCAGGACAAAATCGCTTCTTCCGTGTATAAGGGCGTATTGAGATACTTCACAGAGAAAGGAGACCCTCCCGAGTAAGGAGGGTTTTTCGCCGATTCTATGTTTAATATATGGTATAATACCATTTGTAAACGAATACACAAAGGGTGAGGGTTCGATGATAAGAGAAGATGAAGTAAGAAATATAGTCGGAAACATGCGCGAACCTTTTCTTCATAGACCGCTGGGAGAATTGGATGCCATTAAAGAAGTAAAGATCAAGCCGGAAAAACGGCATGTCAGTGTAAAAATTGCATTGGCAAAAACGGGGACGGCTGAACAGATGGGTATTCAGCAGGAAATCGTATCCGTTTTGAAAGAAGCGGGTGCGGAAACTGTCGGACTGCGGTTTGAAGAGCTGCCGGAAGAAACATTGGCGAAATTCAGCCGGCCGGCTGCTGAAAGCGAAACCCTGCTGAATAGGAAACACCCGCCGGTCTTTCTTGCGGTGGCAAGCGGAAAAGGCGGTGTCGGCAAATCAACGGTTTCCGTCAACCTGGCCATTTCTCTTGCGCGGCTCGGAAAAAAAGTCGGCTTGATCGACGCGGATATATACGGATTCAGCGTGCCCGACATGATGGGTATTACAGTTCGCCCGACAGTAGAAGGAGAAAAACTGCTTCCTGTCGAAAGATTTGGAGTAAAGGTTATGTCGATGGGCTTTTTCGTCGAAGAAAACGCTCCGGTTGTGTGGAGAGGGCCGATGCTGGGCAAGATGCTGAATAACTTCTTCCATGAAGTTGACTGGGGAGAGGTTGACTATATCGTTCTTGATCTGCCGCCCGGCACGGGTGATGTGGCGCTCGATGTACACACAATGCTTCCGAGCTGCAAAGAGATTATCGTATCAACGCCGCACCCTACAGCCGCATTTGTAGCGGCGAGAGCGGGTTCTATGGCGATTAAGACCGATCATGAAGTTGTAGGGGTCATTGAAAATATGGCTTACTATGAAAGTGCAAAAACCGGCGAGAGAGAATATGTGTTCGGTCAAGGCGGGGGAGATAAGCTTGCAGAGGAATTGCAGGTGCCGCTGCTTGGCAGAATTCCTTTAAAACAGCCTGATTGGGACAAGGACCAGTTTGCGCCTTCTGTCTATGACAGAAGTCATCCGATCGGGGAAATTTATATGGGGATCGCCCAGAAAGTCATTGAAAAAACAGCTGAATAAAAAAGGGGCCGGGATCAACACGGCCCGGCCTTTTATTGGCTTTCTTTTTCAGAGCTTGAAGCCGCTTTTTTCAATTCATCCTCGAATTGCTTTTTGAAAAGCGGGCTGGAAAGTGTCTCTGTAATTACATCTTCTAAGTAACTGCGGAACTTTTGGCTTTTCACCAGCTCATAGTATTTTTTATCCATGCCGGGGTCCTGCATGATCTGCATAAAACTTTTCTGATAATCAGGGTCCTTCATCAGTTTTTTTATGATTTTTTCATGCTCGGGCTGAAGAGTTTTTGCAAAGCTCTCGGCGAACTTTGAGTCTTCAAAGATGGTTTTCCAGAACTCCGCCCCTTTTTTAGAGGTGAGGGTTTTCTCTATTGTGCCTTTAATGGCATTTTGATCAATCACCAATGCCTCATTCATCGCATCATCATTTAATATTTCCTTAATTGCTTTTTTTCCATCATCGGTCTTTAATATATCAACAACCATTTTTTTAGTCTGGTCATAATCCATATCCGCTGCTTGGTCTTTTGGAGCACAAGCTGTTACAGATAATACAATAAAACAGCTTATCAATAGCGTTTTGGCTTTTGACATGCATAAGCTCCTTCCTTACTTGTACTTATTTTTAATATGATTCATCGGAATGGATTTATACATAACAAAATATCGCTGAACGCGATTGTCAGGGGGATGAATAAGAGATGAAAAGCCGCGGGCTTGTTCGATTTTTCTTTTCGATTTTAGCTGTGGGCGCTCTTATTACAAGCGTCGTGGGATTTGCTCTGAAGTGGGGGGAGTACAAGGGGTTCTTCCTGAATTTTGATGCCGGTCAGATTTTCTCCGTTCTGATCTGGTTTATCGGGGTAGGCATGATTTTCAGTGTGATCAGCCAGATGGGATTCTTCGTTTTTTTGACGGTGCACCGGTTTGCCCTTGAAATTCTCAGATCAAGCTCGCTTTGGAATCTGCTTCAGCTGTTTATCATTCTGTTTGTCGCTTTTGATTTAATGTACGTCAGATTTTTGTTTTTCGGAGAGCGGGATGACTCGATTGCGGGGTTTGTCTGGCTGCCGCTGGCTCTGCTTGCCGTCGGCCTGTTGACGGCATATATAAAACAAAAGCAGTCCTCAAAAAATACGTTCGTTTCATCATTATTTTTAATGGTCGTTATTACAGCGCTTGAATGGGTTCCCGCGCTACGAGTGAATAATGAGGACTGGCTTTATTTGATGCTGATTCCGCTGATGGGCTGCAATGCGTTTCAGCTGCTAATGCTGCCGAAGTTTGCCCAGAGGTAGTTATTTCACTTCTGATGACTTGACGTCAGTATTTGCGATCAGGTCGCCGACAGTCACGTTTTTCAGTCCTTTTTGCTTTAAATTGTGAATAATGGCGGGGAGCGCTTCTTCAGTCTGTGTTGCTGAATCAGAGGCGTGCAGCAGGACAATGTCGCCGCCTTTTATATGACTGTTTACATTTTCAATGATTTTATCAGGGCCGGGATTTGTCCAATCCTGCGAGTTAACGCTGTAATGAACCACTGAATAGTGGTACTGCTGTGCAATGGTAAGAACCTTTTTATTAAATTGTCCGGTCGGCGGGCGGAGTAAATGAACATTCTTCACACCCAGCTTTTTAAATGCGGTCTGGGCCCGGAGGATATCTTTTTTTATTTCATTGTCCTCTAGGTTGGTATAATTCTTATCCGCATATCCCATGCTGCCGATTTGATGTCCGTCTTTTACCATACGTTCAACTGTGTCCGGGTGCCGTTCCGCCCAAGAAGCTGACAGAAAAAAAGTGGCGTTTTTAATGCCGTTTGCTTTTAGCGCGTTCAGAATCGGAACCGCTTTTTCGTCGCCCCAGCTGATATCGAATGTTAATGCGACTTCGCCCGCTTTCGTCTCCCCTTTAGAGATCGCCTTCGGGCCGCTATCAGTTAAAAATACAGGAAGGGGGACGGCTCTCTGTATATAAAAAAAGCTGGCTGCTGCAAATGCGGCAATGATAATAATAAGCAGCTGTTTTATCCTTCTGATGTGCCACACGTAGAAGTGATTCACTGATGACGCCTCCTTATCTTGTCCATGCTTGATTACATCGTATGCCGCGGCGGAGATGAATATAACGAAATACGTTTCAAAAAAAATGAAAAAAACACTTGCTAAATTTAAAGAATGCATGGTATATTATTAAACGTCGCTGATGAACAGCAGACAACAACAAAAAGCTTCGGAAACAACTTAAAAAAAGTTGTTGACATAAAAGAAGCTGAGTGGTAAGATAATAAAGCTGCTTCAACAAGCGGTAATGATCTTTGAAAACTAAACAAGACAAAACGTACCTGTTAATTCAAAGTTTTAAATAAATCGCACAGCGATGTGCGTAGTCAGTCAAACTACTTTATCGGAGAGTTTGATCCTGGCTCAGGACGAACGCTGGCGGCGTGCCTAATACATGCAAGTCGAGCGGACAGATGGGAGCTTGCTCCCTGATGTTAGCGGCGGACGGGTGAGTAACACGTGGGTAACCTGCCTGTAAGACTGGGATAACTCCGGGAAACCGGGGCTAATACCGGATGGTTGTTTGAACCGCATGGTTCAGACATAAAAGGTGGCTTCGGCTACCACTTACAGATGGACCCGCGGCGCATTAGCTAGTTGGTGAGGTAACGGCTCACCAAGGCGACGATGCGTAGCCGACCTGAGAGGGTGATCGGCCACACTGGGACTGAGACACGGCCCAGACTCCTACGGGAGGCAGCAGTAGGGAATCTTCCGCAATGGACGAAAGTCTGACGGAGCAACGCCGCGTGAGTGATGAAGGTTTTCGGATCGTAAAGCTCTGTTGTTAGGGAAGAACAAGTGCCGTTCAAATAGGGCGGCACCTTGACGGTACCTAACCAGAAAGCCACGGCTAACTACGTGCCAGCAGCCGCGGTAATACGTAGGTGGCAAGCGTTGTCCGGAATTATTGGGCGTAAAGGGCTCGCAGGCGGTTTCTTAAGTCTGATGTGAAAGCCCCCGGCTCAACCGGGGAGGGTCATTGGAAACTGGGGAACTTGAGTGCAGAAGAGGAGAGTGGAATTCCACGTGTAGCGGTGAAATGCGTAGAGATGTGGAGGAACACCAGTGGCGAAGGCGACTCTCTGGTCTGTAACTGACGCTGAGGAGCGAAAGCGTGGGGAGCGAACAGGATTAGATACCCTGGTAGTCCACGCCGTAAACGATGAGTGCTAAGTGTTAGGG
>NZ_CP151944.1:167500-170000 GCF_038592915.1 Bacillus sp. EU63
ATGATCTTTGAAAACTAAACAAGACAAAACGTACCTGTTAATTCAAAGTTTTAAATAAATCGCACAGCGATGTGCGTAGTCAGTCAAACACTTTATCGGAGAGTTTGATCCTGGCTCAGGACGAACGCTGGCGGCGTGCCTAATACATGCAAGTCGAGCGGACAGATGGGAGCTTGCTCCCTGATGTTAGCGGCGGACGGGTGAGTAACACGTGGGTAACCTGCCTGTAAGACTGGGATAACTCCGGGAAACCGGGGCTAATACCGGATGGTTGTTTGAACCGCATGGTTCAGACATAAAAGGTGGCTTCGGCTACCACTTACAGATGGACCCGCGGCGCATTAGCTAGTTGGTGAGGTAACGGCTCACCAAGGCGACGATGCGTAGCCGACCTGAGAGGGTGATCGGCCACACTGGGACTGAGACACGGCCCAGACTCCTACGGGAGGCAGCAGTAGGGAATCTTCCGCAATGGACGAAAGTCTGACGGAGCAACGCCGCGTGAGTGATGAAGGTTTTCGGATCGTAAAGCTCTGTTGTTAGGGAAGAACAAGTGCCGTTCAAATAGGGCGGCACCTTGACGGTACCTAACCAGAAAGCCACGGCTAACTACGTGCCAGCAGCCGCGGTAATACGTAGGTGGCAAGCGTTGTCCGGAATTATTGGGCGTAAAGGGCTCGCAGGCGGTTTCTTAAGTCTGATGTGAAAGCCCCCGGCTCAACCGGGGAGGGTCATTGGAAACTGGGGAACTTGAGTGCAGAAGAGGAGAGTGGAATTCCACGTGTAGCGGTGAAATGCGTAGAGATGTGGAGGAACACCAGTGGCGAAGGCGACTCTCTGGTCTGTAACTGACGCTGAGGAGCGAAAGCGTGGGGAGCGAACAGGATTAGATACCCTGGTAGTCCACGCCGTAAACGATGAGTGCTAAGTGTTAGGGGGTTTCCGCCCCTTAGTGCTGCAGCTAACGCATTAAGCACTCCGCCTGGGGAGTACGGTCGCAAGACTGAAACTCAAAGGAATTGACGGGGGCCCGCACAAGCGGTGGAGCATGTGGTTTAATTCGAAGCAACGCGAAGAACCTTACCAGGTCTTGACATCCTCTGACAATCCTAGAGATAGGACGTCCCCTTCGGGGGCAGAGTGACAGGTGGTGCATGGTTGTCGTCAGCTCGTGTCGTGAGATGTTGGGTTAAGTCCCGCAACGAGCGCAACCCTTGATCTTAGTTGCCAGCATTCAGTTGGGCACTCTAAGGTGACTGCCGGTGACAAACCGGAGGAAGGTGGGGATGACGTCAAATCATCATGCCCCTTATGACCTGGGCTACACACGTGCTACAATGGACAGAACAAAGGGCAGCGAAACCGCGAGGTTAAGCCAATCCCACAAATCTGTTCTCAGTTCGGATCGCAGTCTGCAACTCGACTGCGTGAAGCTGGAATCGCTAGTAATCGCGGATCAGCATGCCGCGGTGAATACGTTCCCGGGCCTTGTACACACCGCCCGTCACACCACGAGAGTTTGTAACACCCGAAGTCGGTGAGGTAACCTTTTAGGAGCCAGCCGCCGAAGGTGGGACAGATGATTGGGGTGAAGTCGTAACAAGGTAGCCGTATCGGAAGGTGCGGCTGGATCACCTCCTTTCTAAGGATTTTAACGGAATATAAGACCTTGGGTCTTATAAACAGACGTTCCCTGTCTTGTTTAGTTTTGAAGGATCATTCGATTCTTCGAGATGTTGTTCTTTGAAAACTAGATAACAGAAGTAATTCACATTCAATTAGTAATGCAAGATATCACGTAGTGATTCTTTTTAACGGTTAAGTTAGAAAGGGCGCACGGTGGATGCCTTGGCACTAGGAGCCGATGAAGGACGGGACGAACACCGATATGCTTCGGGGAGCTGTAAGCAAGCTTTGATCCGGAGATTTCCGAATGGGGAAACCCACCACTCGTAATGGAGTGGTATCCATATCTGAATACATAGGATATGAGAAGGCAGACCCGGGGAACTGAAACATCTAAGTACCCGGAGGAAGAGAAAGCAAATGCGATTCCCTGAGTAGCGGCGAGCGAAACGGGACCAGCCCAAACCAAGAGGCTTGCCTCTTGGGGTTGTAGGACACTCTGTACGGAGTTACAAAGGAACGAGGTAGATGAAGAGGTCTGGAAAGGCCCGCCATAGGAGGTAACAGCCCTGTAGTCAAAACTTCGTTCTCTCCTGAGTGGATCCTGAGTACGGCGGAACACGTGAAATTCCGTCGGAATCCGGGAGGACCATCTCCCAAGGCTAAATACTCCCTAGTGACCGATAGTGAACCAGTACCGTGAGGGAAAGGTGAAAAGCACCCCGGAAGGGGAGTGAAAGAGATCCTGAAACCGTGTGCCTACAAGTAGTCAGAGCCCGTTAACGGGTGATGGCGTGCCTTTTGTAGAATGAACCGGCGAGTTACGATCCCGTGCAAGGTTAAGCAGAAGATGCGGAGCCGCAGCGAAAGCGAG
>NZ_CP151944.1:172500-572500 GCF_038592915.1 Bacillus sp. EU63
TTTTTGTTTACATTGATTTTGCTTTGCTGTTATGATTTTGAAGATTGTTTGATTTTATTGTCTCGAGCATTCTTAAACTGAACACAATCAGCAGCATAAGGAGCATCAGTGCAGTAAACAGCCAGAATGCAGTTTGTGCGGGATATTCATCTAAGCTCCAGCCGACGGCGATCGGAAGGAGTGAACCTCCTAATCCGTTTGAAGCGAGCAGAATACTGGTAGTTGTTTCTGTCTTTCCGGGATAAAAATGATTCGTGATGATTAGGGCTATTGCAAACATGCCTGCCATGAACAGTCCTAAAAAGAAGCAAAGGGCAAAACCGAACCATACGTTTTTACTTAATGCTAATACGGTAAGTGCTGCCAGACCGCCAATGCTTATGAGACGGAGATAACGGTGATATGTCAGCTTTTCTGATACCGGGCCTGTTAATAACCTTCCGATGATCATACCCGTCCAATACACTGTAACTGTTATTGTTGCCAAAGAGTTGGGGATATCCCATTTCTCAGCGAAGATGGAGGGGATAAAATGTACAATGGAAACTTCACTGCCGCCGTAAAAGAAGAAGTAAGCACCCGCCAAGGCAATAAACAGCAATCCGTGTGACCGATAACCGGTGCTTTCTTTTTGAGTGTCAGCAGAAGAGACCTCTTTGCGGATGAGAAGCTGATCAATACTGCCGAAACTCATCTGCTTCCATGCGATTAGAAGTGCAAAACTGGATAACCCTAATACTAAAAAAGCAATTGTCCACATGTGGTTGTTGATAAGAAAGCCTGAGAGCAGAGGCATGAACAGCGCACCTAATCCGTAGGCCACTTCCATCTTGCTCATGGCCACAGCCTGTCTTTCTTTAATAGCGGTGAGGATGATCGTGCCTACGCAGGATTCCACCAGTCCGGCGCCAAGCCCTGCGATGCTGACGAGAAAAAAGAGCAGCGGCCAGGGCGGCAGGAAGGTGATGAACATTTCACAGCTGATGAGTGCCAGGCCAAAGATAACGACGTTTTTGCGCCCAAGCTTTTTCACCATGTATGGCATTCCGATGACACCGATGAGAAAGCCCATGAACTGAGAGAATACCAATACTCCGCCATTACTGTAGCTTTGTAAATAATGTGTGAGTAACTCAGGCAGTACGGCTCCCAGAATAACAAGTGTAAAAGCAATCGATCCATAAGAAAAACAGCTTATCCACAGCAGACGAGTTTTCATCATTTTATCTCCTTATTGGTAAAATAATATTTCTCTCTACTCGTATGACATGATGATTTTACAAAAAATCCAAGTATTGTTACTATATCACATAACTTTTTCTCGTACATCCCTTATGGTAACGTTAACAAATTGTTAACATTTTTTACAAGAAAGAACGTTGACATTATTTTCAATAATTTATACGATAAAAAGCGAAATTCTAATAATTTCATAGGGGTGGTATTTGTGGGAACGAAGGAAATCACGAATCCAGACAGCTTGTATTACAGTGTTGACGATGTAGTAATGGAGCGCGGAGAAGGGATTTACCTGTACGATCAAGAGGGAAATGAGTACATTGATTGCGCTTCTGCCACATTTAACTTGAATTTAGGATACGGTAACAAAGAAGTCATTGATACGGTTAAAGAACAAGCCGATAAGCTGATCCATGTGACATCATCTTTTCAAACAGACGCCGTAAATAAACTGGCAGAAAAACTAGTAGAAATCGCCCCCGATAATCTCACAAAAGTACACCCTAAAGTCAGCAGCGGTTCCGGTGCAAATGAAGGAGCTATTAAAATGGCTCAGTATTACTCCGGAAAAACCGATGTCATCTCCTTATTTCGAAGCCACCTCGGACAAACGTATATGACTTCCGCTTTGTCCGGCAACTCATTCAGAAAAGAACCTTTCCCGCCGCAAATTTCTTTTGGCCTGCAAGTCCCCGATCCGTATTGCAGCCGCTGTTTTTATAATCAGAAACCTGATTCATGCGGTATGCTGTGCGTAGAAAGAATTAATGATTTTATTGAGTATGCGAGCAATGGAAAGATTGCCGCCATGATTATTGAACCGATATCCGGAAACGGTGGAAACGTCGTTCCGCCTAAAGAGTATTTTAAACAGCTGAGAAAGCTTTGTGATGAACATGATATCGCCCTGATTTTTGATGAAATTCAGACCGGGTTCGGACGGACGGGTAAAATGTTTGCCGCGGACCACTTCGATGTGAAACCTAATATGATGACGGTAGCAAAAGGGCTCGGGGGCACAGGCTTCCAAGTCGCCGCCACTCTGACGGAGGACAAGTATACCGGGCTTCCGGGGTATACGCACTCCTTCACGTACGGCTCAAATGTGATGGCCGCCGCTGCCGCGTGTAAAACCATAGATATTATGCAGCGCCCGGGATTTTTGGAAAATGTAACGACAGTCGGTCATTATATTATGGATCGCTTAGAAACGATGAAAGAGGATTTCGCTTTTATTTCTGAGGTAAGAGGCGTCGGTCTTATGATCGGTGTGGAGATTGTTAAAGAGAACAATGAACCGGATGTGGAGCTGACCAATTATATTGCTAAACGGGCAATGGATTACGGGCTGATTCTCCGGACATCCCGTTACGGATTCGGAAATGTATTTAAAATCCGTCCGCCTTTAACCATTACACTTAGTGAAGCCGAAGTGCTCTGCTACAGACTTCGCAAGCTATTGGAGGAAATCAAGTGAGAGACTATATCATTGGGCTTGGACAATTTGTTTATCAAAAGGTGAAAAATCAAAAAGGCACGCTGAAAAACCGGCTTGTAAACGGCTATTCTCCGGGAGGCGACGCCCAATTTAACATAGACGCCGCTGCTGAGGAGGCGGTGCTGGATTATATTCAAGAAAAGGGCCATCCGGTTGCTTTTTACACGGAGGATGGCGGCCTGAAGCTGATTGGAGAAGATCCGCAATATATTTTAATTGTAGATCCGATAGACGGAACGCGCCCGGCCGCCGCGGGGCTTGAAATGTCGTGTATTTCGATTGCGCTTGCTTCGTATAAGCCAAACGCAAAGATTAAGGATATCGAATTTGCTTTTTTACTTGAATTGAAATCAGGCGCTTATATGTACGGTGATATATACAGCGATGCGATTCATTTTGAAGGGTATCATGGAGAATTGCCGAATTTGAGCGGAGTGCGGGATATTAAAAATATGTTTTGGAGCCTTGAATTTAACGGGCATCCGGCGCAGCTGATGACGGACGCATACGGACATCTGATTGACCAGTCGGCCAATAATGGCGGGGTTTTTGTTTTCAACAGCGCTTCTTATTCGATTTCACGAATTATCACGGGGCAGATGGATGCTTATGTGGATATCGGTAATCGTCTGTTGAAAGATGATCCGAAGCTGCTTTCAGATTTTCAGCAGGTCGGGAACGGGCAGGTGCTGCATTTGTTTCCTTATGATATTGCCGCAAGCGTCTTTTTGGCGAAGAAGGCGGGAGTGGTCATTACGGATGCATACGGCCGGTCTTTGGACGAAACGCTTCTGACAGATTTAAGTTATCAGAATCAGCAATCATGTATTGCGGCATCAACGAAGGAGCTTCATCAAACATTGTTAGACCAAATCCGCTGGGGCAGAAAGGAAGAGAAATATGAAGGCGTTGGTCTGGACTCCTAATGATAAGCTTGAATATCAAGAGGTGGACGAGCCTCAAATTCGGAAATCCAATGATGTGAAAGTGAAAATTTTCGGCACCGGTATCTGCGGAACGGACTTAAATGTGCTGAAAGGAAAAATGAATGCGACCCATCATATGATTATGGGGCATGAATCGGTGGGAGCGGTCGTGGAAATCGGACCGGACGTGACAAATGTAAAAGTCGGAGACCGCGTCGTGATAGATCCTACGCAGTTTTGCGGGAAATGTCATTATTGCCGGAGAGGGCTGACGTGTTATTGCGAAACCTTCGAGGATTGGCAGCTCGGAATCGGGGCGCACGGAACGTTTGCGGAATATTACGTGGGGGAAGACAGGTTCATGTACAGAATTCCGGATTCAATGGAATGGGAGCGGGCCACATTGGTTGAGCCTCTCTCCTGTGTGCTGAATGTTGTGGACAAGGCTTCGATTCAGCCGGAGGACTCGGTCTTGGTTTTGGGGTCGGGACCGATCGGACTGCTTGTGCAAATGATGGTGAAAAAAATGGCGCGATTGACGGTTGCGACTGAAATAGGCAGTTTCCGAAGCGAGGCGGCGAGCCGGATATCGGATTATGTCTACCACCCTGAAGCATTAACCGTGGATGAAGTGAAATGGATTAATCAAGGAAGAAAATTTGATGTGATTTTTGACGCGATCGGCAACCAGCTTGATTGGGCTTATCCTTTTATTGAAAAGGGAGGCAGAATCGTGCCGATGGGCTTTGATGATACGTATGAGATGACGGTCAGGCCGTACCAGCTGCTGTCAAATGGCGTGACGATTGTGGGCACAGGTGAAGCCCGCCAGATCATGGAGGCCGCGTTAGCATGCGCGTCCGACCTTCCGCAGCTCTATGATTTTATTACGGAAAAGACGGAACTGAAGAATTATGAAGAAGCCATTGATCATCTCATGGGCATCGACCCGGTGACAAAAGAAAGAAAGGATATCAGCGCAATAAAAACGATTCTTGTGTCTGATCCGGAACTTTTATAAAAGCGGAAACGGCTCCAGTGAGAGCCGTTTTCTTTTCTTATTTTTATACGGTCTTGCACATTTCTTTAAAATTTAATATGATACTCTTTGTTAACAATTCCTTTCCTCAACGACATTATACTCTGAGCGTGTCCTCTTTTTCCCCGTAAGCTTGCCTCATATTCCACAGATGAAAATCAATGTTTCCAACTGATAGGGTGCGGATTTTTATAGTGAAAAGGAGTCGTTATCATTTGAAAGATTATACGTTACAGCAGCAATGGTTCGGGAATGTCCGTAAAGACATTCTGGCCGGTATTCTGGTTGCTCTCGCTCTGATCCCTGAGGCGATCGGATTTTCAATTATTGCAGGTGTCGATCCGATGGTCGGCCTTTATGCATCATTTTGTATCGCGATTATTATTTCTATCTTCGGCGGCAGACCGGGAATGATTTCAGCCGCTACGGGTTCGATGGCGGTTGTCATGGTGACATTGGTGGCTGATTACGGGCTGCAGTATTTGTTTGCGGCAACCATTTTGACAGGTATTATTCAATTTATTCTTGGTGTCAGTAAGATAGCGAAATTGATGAAATTTATTCCGCGTTCGGTCATGATCGGATTTGTGAATGCTTTGGCGATCTTGATTTTTTCTGCGCAGCTGCCGCAGTTCAAAGGAGCTTCATGGGTCATGTACGCCATGCTTGCCGGATCACTGGCTATCATATATCTATTGCCGAAGGTTACGACGGCTGTGCCGTCTCCGCTGGTGGCGATTATTGTCATGACGATCATTGCGGTGGTCTTCCATGCGGATGTCCGCACGGTCGGTGATATGGGCGGGATTACAAGTTCACTTCCGCATTTCTTGATACCGGATGTTCCGTGGACGTTTGAGACATTGCGGATTATTTTCCCGTATTCTCTGGCGCTTGCATTCGTCGGATTGCTCGAGTCATTGCTGACAGCCCAGATCATTGATGAAATGACGGATACGGATAGTGATAAGAACAAAGAAAGCCGCGGACAAGGCATCGCCAATATTGTGAACGGATTTTTCGGAGGCATGGCCGGATGCGCCATGATCGGCCAGTCTGTCATTAATACGAAAGCCGGCGGACGCGGCCGGTTATCGGCTTTTACGGCCGGAGCGTTTTTAATGTTTTTAATTGCCGTATTAAGCGGTATCGTCGTGAAAATTCCGATGGCTGCGCTGGTGGCCGTGATGGTTATGGTGTCCATCGGCACGTTCGACTGGTCATCGATTAAAGGTTTGCGGAAAGCGCCCCTTACTGATTCGATCGTTATGGTTATTACCGTCGTGACGGTCGTCCTGACAAATGATTTATCAAAGGGTGTCTTCGCGGGTGTGCTGCTAAGCGCGATCTTTTTTACGGCTAAAATTTCTAAGCTGAAGATTGTGTCACATTCCGAACAGAAAGATGTCAGAACATATAAGGTAACGGGACAAATCTTTTTTGCTTCCATGTCTGAACTGATGAATGCCATCGTTTATGATGAAGACGTGAAACGGATTGTCATTGATTTGACCGATGCCCACGTGTGGGATGATTCGGGAGCGGCGGCTCTTGAGAAAATTGTCGCCAAATGTAAAGAATACGGAATTGAGGCTGAATTAAAGGGATTAAATCAGAAAAGCCGAGATTTAATGAAACAAATGGCATAGAATTTGTGAAGTCCGGATGAATATATCCGGGCTTTTTTTCGGTTAAATTTGTGGGTTTGCATTGTTATAATGAATGAGATTTGAAAACCGTATATAGGAGACTTGCATATGATGTGGCTACAGAAGTTGAACCAAGTGTTGGGGAGAATCATGCCGCTTTTGACTCCGTCAAGTGTGGCGGCGGGTGTGCTGTTATCTCAGCATATCAGCTGGATGGCCGGCGCTGTGCCGTGGATATTTGCATTTATTACATTTACGGGCAGTCTGAGTGCCAATTTTCAATCGCTGAAGCGCAGTATCGAGAAGCCGCTCCCGATGATCATGGCATTGTTTGTTCTGCATATTTTCATGCCTGTTTTTGCATGGGGAAGCGGCCATCTGATTTTCAGCGGTGACCCTTTAACTGTGACGGGGCTGATTATGGGTGTGGTGATTCCGACCGGAATTACGAGTTTGATTTGGGCTGCGATGTATAAGGGAAATGTCGGATTGACGCTGTCTATTATCCTGGTTGATACCGTGCTTTCTCCTTTTATCGTACCGTTAAGCCTGTCTGTCCTGGCCGGGGCGAATGTTCAGATGGATGTGTGGGGAATGATGAAAGGGCTGGCGGAGATGGTGGTGATTCCGTCCATCGCAGGGATGATGGTCAACCAGTTTTCCCCGCCGGTAAGGACTCAGGCGATAAGCCGGTCACTGTCTCCTTTTTCAAAAATCTGTCTGATGATTGTCATTGCCATTAACAGTTCGGAAATCGCGCCGTATGTCACGCACGTGGATATCAAATTTGCGGGCATTGCAGGCACGGTATTTTTTATTGCCATGACGGGTTACGCCGTGGCTTGGCTGATCGGAAGACTGATGAAGCGGAGCCAGGATGAAATCGTGTCTCTGATTTATACGGGGGGCATGCGCAATATCAGCGCCGGAGCCGTTCTCGCCGTGTCTTTTTTTCCGTCTCAAGTGGCGGTTCCGGTCGTCATCGGGATGCTCTTTCAGCAAATCCTTGCCGCTTTGTTCGGCTATTTGCTGAGACGCTTTGAACTTAAGCCGGTCGTGATCAAGTATGAAAAAAACCGCTCAGCTACGTGAGCGGTTTTTTCCGTACAGCCAGCTTAGTGCTGAATTGAATTGTCGTTTGAACGCTTCTTGATGGTGCACGGCACCCTCTTCGATCGTAAATGAGAGCTGAGATTGAGAAAAGCCTTTTTGCCTCAGGCTTTTGTACACGTCTTTATTTTGTCGGATCATGGTGTTTTGGATGTTGCTTTTTTGCTCAGCTTCGCGGCTGCCGACAGACATATAGATACGCCGCCGTGCCGGACTCAAAGATGCGGAGCGGACATAATCTGCTGATTTTTCATACCAGAAGGAACCGGAAATACAGCCGATTCTGCCGAATATTTCAGGCTTCTGTAACATCGCGTACACCGAAAACAGTCCGCCTAATGACGCGCCGATCAGGCCTCTTGTTTCCGGATGTGCAGAAATGTGATGCATATCTTCTACAGTTGGAATGATGGCATCTGTCAGCTCCTCGAGAAAGAGCCTCCCTTTGCCGCCGAAATCATGAAACGCAGGGCTCAGGGAAGGCGCGGGCCACGGTGTGTACTCATCGAGCCTGTCAGCCGGTTTGATGCCGGCAAAAATCAATTCGGGAAGTGTTCCGTTCACAAATTGGGATTCAAGCTTATCCATCTGTTCTAAAAACAAAGAACCTCCGTCCAGTACGTACACACAGGGTAAAGCCCCTGTTTGAACCGAATAGGAGGGAGGAAGATACACAGTGCATTCCTTTCCGTTTATCCGGTGTTCTGTAAGGGTGCCTCTCATGCATCCAGCCCCTTCTTTTGCTTAAACAGAAGAAAAAAGAAATAAGGAACGCCGAGAATCGCAAGAATAATTCCCGCCGGCACTTCTGAAGGCTGAAAGAACAATTTGCCCGCAAAGTCGGCGGATATGACGAGGAGCATACCGACCAATCCGCTGACCGGTAATGAGTATCTGTGCTCAATCCCGGCGAGCCTGCGGGAAATATGGGGTGCGATCAGTCCGACAAATGCCATGCTGCCCGCTGCGGTTACACATGCGCTGATCAAAGCGATGCAGGCAATGAGTAAAATCGTTTTTTCTTTATTGGTTGAAACACCGAGGCTTTTCACCGTGTCCTCATCGAAACGAATGGTATCCAGCAATGACGTTTTCGCCATAAGAAGAGGAATGAACAAGATCAGCCACGGAAGGATCGCCGTAATGGTCATCCAGTTTGCCGACCAGATGCTGCCGTTTTTCCAAACCATCGCCATCTCATAATCCTGCGGGTCCATTTTTAATGAAAGAAATAAAGACAGCGCGCTGAATCCTGAATTCATGGCGATCCCGACGAGAATAATTCTGCCCGATTCCAGATGCCCCCGGTGCCAGGCGAAAATATAGATCAGCACGGCCGCCATCAATCCTCCGATGAGGCCGAAGACAGGCATACCCATCGCAGAGGCAAGTGCCGTCGCTTCAGATTGTCCCTGAAACAGAAGCATAAACGCGACGATTCCGGCTCCGGCTCCGGCATTAATGCCCAAAATACCGGGATCGGCAAGCCCGTTTTTGGTAATGGCCTGAATAACGGCTCCGGCTATCCCCAATCCGAGCCCGATGGCAGCAGCCATGACAATGCGAGGCAGCCTCAGCTGAAACAGCAAAATGTCATATTGCGGATTCGGATGGATGCGGAAAAGCGTACTGAGCAGTTCACCCGGCTTTGCGGAAAAAGAACCGCTTGTCATGCTGAAATAGCTTACGAACAATATGAGAGCAATCAGAATGATATAAATTCCGGCCATTTTACGCACCACGCTGATCCCCTCCTTTTCTTTTAATCAAATAAAGAAAGAAAGGAACACCGATGATAGAAGTGACAACTTCAATAGGCGTCTCAAACGGATAATTGATGAATCGGCTGGCAAGGTCGCAAAGGGTCAGGAAGACGCCGCCGATGATGCACGCGCATGGGATCAGCCTGCTGTAGTCCGATCCGACGAGAAAACGTGTGATGTGCGGAACGACCAAACCGACAAAGGCAATTTTTCCGGCGAGTGCCACCGAGCTTCCGGTCAATATGACAACGGCCGCCATCGCCATGAGTTTGATGGTTCTTTTCTGCTGTCCCAGACTTTTTGAAATGTCGTCTCCTAATGATACGGCAGTGACCTTTTTGCTGAGAATCATGGCCGTGATGATTCCGATCGCAAAAAACGGGACGGCCAGTTTCAAAAAATCAGGGTTCATTTGATGCAGTCTCGCACTGTACCAAAAACTGAGATCCTGCGAAATTTGAAAATAAATCGAAAGCGCAGCCGACAGACTGCTGAGAAGCATACTGGTCACCGTTCCGATAATGGCAAGCTGCACCGGGGTAAAACCGCCGGGAAGAATGGAGGCCAGCCCGAAAACAAGAGCGGCGCCGAATGCGGAACCGATAAACGAGTATATGATCATTTCAATGGATGTCGATTGAGGGAGCAATACCATGCAAAGGGTGATGATAAAAGCGGAGCCGTCCGACACACCCATGATCGAAGGCGAGGCCAGATAGTTCCGTGTGATTCCCTGCATGAGCGCTCCGGAAACAGCAAGGGCGGCGCCGATAAACATAGCGCCGGCAGCCCTCGGGATTCTTGAATGCCATATGATCTGATGGTCGGTATTCTCCGGATTAAAGTGCAGCAATGCGGAGAACACGGTATGGAAGTCAAGCTGCTTTGCGCCGTATAAAACGGAAAGCAGCAGTGACAGAACAATGGCAATCGGTGAAGCAATGATAATAATGTGTGTCCGCCGTTTTGCATACATGTGAAAAACCTACTCTTTATTAGTCTTGAGTCAATTTGTCAGCCGCAACCTGTAAGAAGCTGATTTTACTCCATGCGGTTCCGCCTTGGGCTAATGGATCAATCGTATTGACGTATACATGGTCTTTTTTGACTGCCTTCAGGCTCTTCCAGATCGGATTTTTCTCTAAGTCTTTCAAAGCGTCCGGCTTATCTGCGTTTTCGTCATCAGAGAATTGTACGAAGATATGGTCAGGGTTCATTTCGCTTAATTTTTCAAGAGAAATCAGTTCCTGCGCTTTCGCCGCTTTGACTTCGTCCGGCGCCTTCAGGCCTAAATCACCGTAAAGCGTGGAGTTGAAATATACTTGTTCAGGATAAATATAAATATTGCCTTGTCTGATTCTGATGACCAGCGAGTTTGACTGTTTCGCTTTGCTGTTGATCTTTGTTTTTGTCTTTTTCAGGTCCTGTTCGTAATCTGCGATGATTTTTTTCGCTTTTTTCTCTTTATCTGTAAGCTGGGCGAGCAGCATCATGTTTTCTTTCCAGTTTGATGAGATATGAGAGACAGGGATCGTTTCAGCGGTGCCGCTCAATTTTTTCAACGTTTTTTCCGGGAATTTGGTTGATGCCAGAATGACGTCCGGCTGCAGCTCAAGAATTTTTTCCATATTCGGCTGCATTTTTTCTCCCGTTGATACGGATTTATCTGTAATATCTTTAAACAGTTCCGGGAATTTGCCGGAGAAAGAAATTGCTCCTGCCGGATGAACGTCAAGCAATTTGGCGTCTTCCATTGATTCTACGCTGCCTGTAATGGCGATTTTGTCAGTCGGCGCTTTGACTTCATATGTTTTTCCGAGATATTCGATTTTCTTTTTATCTGAAGAAGCGTCCTTTCCTTTACTTGCTGTATCAGATGTTTCTGAGCTTCCGCAAGCCGCGGCCGTGAAAGCCAAAAGCAAAATCATGAAAGCGAATGCCAATTTCTTCATCTATTGTTCCTCCTGTTCAATTGATAACTATTATCAATTGGAATTATAGAGAAGGAACAGGGATAAGACCATGGATAATTTCCGGTATTATCATGGACGATCTTCGGAAAAAATGGAAACGCTTTGTTCGATCATCCGCTGATGTCCGCTTGGAGAATATTCAATCCACGGGTCAGATGAAATGGGAAACACGCGTTTATTGCTGACGGCTCTAAGGTTCTGCCATATCCCGGTCTGCTGAATCCGCTGAAAATAACGAAGCGTTTCCGGTTCTTTACAAGTGAAAAGCATGATGCAGTCAGCTTGGCAATCCGCCAGCATTTCCAAGGAAATCTTTTCGTCAGGAGCAAAAGATTCCGGTTTTGCGGAGGCAAAGCCTAAATCACCGAAGAAGACATCCTCAATACTGTTGTTATGGGCGATGTACATATTTTCTTTATATACACGGACAAATAAGAACCGCTGATGCCGCACGTGTTTAAGAGCATCTTTCGCTGAATGGGCGAGACTTTGATAAGCTTTAAGCCAGTGCCGCGCTTCCTGCTCTTCATTCAAATATGCGGCTGTGCGAAGAAACTGGTCTCTCCAATTCTCTTGAGCCGGAAGGTAAAAAACGTCAGTGATGTCATTCAGGCGCTGTTTTTCTTCTTCACTGACAGAATCAAGACTGAAAATGATGTCCGGGGCAGCTTGGGACAGCGTTTGCAGGTTCTCTTCCCAATTTGCATTATAACGGTAAGCACTCAGGTGAACCGGAATATCGGAAGAGAATTGTTTGTAATAATAGGCCGTCCATTTCGGGTGCAGCGCCGCAGCGTAAGGCACGTGATGCAGAGGAATCAGATGTCCCATCGTTTCTTTTCCGTACGCGGCCATTTTTGTGCGCCTTTTTTTCATATAGCTTGTAGGTGAGCTGCCGGTATGTTTTTTAAAGATGCGGCTGAAATAAAATTCGTCCTGGTAGCCGATTTGATGAGCGATATCCCGCAGTTTGCAGTTTGCCTTGGCCATCAGTTTTTTCGCATTGGTTATGCGGATGTCTGTGATATATTCAGTTACGCTCTGCCCGTATAGTTTTTTAAAGGTTTCACTGTAGTGCTTGGGACTGATTCCCGCCATATGAGCGAGCTGGGTGAGCGTGATTTTTGTGTCGGACTGAGCATGTATGAATTGTTTTGTCTGTTCGATCGCCGCTTTTGTATTATTTTGATGGCATACTTTTGCGGCATAAAGGTCGTACATCAGCTGCTGAAAGTCGGCTGTATATTTCATTTTCTGCAATGCATCCGCCGATCGCACGTTTTCAGAAAGTGACTGAAGCCGGCTTGTCAAATGATCAATCGTTTGTAAATTCATTTGCTGAAGTCCGTGGAAGATGTCTTCCCCGTTATCCGGAAGCATCGCTTCATCATCTGATGAGTAGGAGAAAACACGGAGTCTGACGATATACAAATGGATGCCGCCTGACGATATAGGGGCAATATTGAATGTCTCATCACAAGGACAGATGTAGAGCGTTTCCTTCTGCAGCGGAAAGCTGTCTGTTCCGATATCAATTTGTCCCTCGCCTTTCACATGAAAGATCAATACGGGAGAATCAGTGAGCTGATGCTCTGACAGAAGGTCGGCTGTTTTTTTTACGGAGATGATATCAATGGGCTGAAAGAATAATGTGTTTTTCATGAGAAACCACCTTTTAGGAAACATTCATTTAAATGATAACTGTTATCAATGAAATTGTACCAAATAAATGAATGTTTTCCTATAAAAAGCGGAAATGTGAAATGCGTCAAAATGTTACACGTGTAACACGAATGTTGTCAGTATATGAGGTATTGTTTTCTTAGAGTTTTGAATTGGTCCAGCCGGCGTTGATATGTGCCGGTGATGTCTTCAATGGAAGCGCCTTTTTCTATTTTTTTGCGTACCCAGCCGTTACCGATCAGCTTGTCAAAAGAGCCTGTCGGCAAGAACGAAAAGTCATTCGGATATAAGTCATGCATGGTTTTCAGAATGGAGAGCCCTGTTTTTGCCGCTTCAAATGTGTTTCTGTTTGTTACGTAGACTTGTACGCCGTGGCACAGCTTGCCCTGGTGCTTGGAGAAGCTGGGGATAAATGATGCGGCTCTGAAGGTGACGCCCGGAAGCTTGAGACTGTTCAGGCGTTCTTCGAGCTCGGTGCTTTTCATATAAGGCGCGCCGATCAGTTCAAACGGCTTTGTCGTGCCCCTTCCTTCGGATACGTTTGTGCCTTCGATTAGTCCTGTCGCCGAATATGCGAATATGCTGTCCGGGGTCGGGATATTAGGCGAAGGGAGGACGAACGGCAGGCCGGTATCTTCAATCGTCATCGTCCGCTTCCAGCGCTTCATTTTTACGACGGTGAGGTCGGCGCCAATATGAAACTCTTTATTGAATAAAAGAGCAAGCTCACCGATCGTCATGCCGTGCTTCAGCGGGATCGGATACAGTCCGACAAATGAAGCGTAATCCGGTTCAAGAACCGGACCGTCCGGATTTCGTCCGCCTTGCGGATTCGGCCGGTCCAAGACATAAAAAGGAATGCCTTTTTCTTTGGCCGCTTCCATGGCATAGGCCATTGTATAAATGTAGGTGTAGTATCGCGTTCCGACATCCTGAATATCGAAAATCAGCACATCTGTATCTTTCAGCATGTCAGGCGTCGGTTTCCTCGTTTCCCCGTACAGGCTGTAGACGGGAAGCCCTGTTTTTTCGTCTATATAGGATGTGACTTTGTCTCCGGCCTGAGCATCGCCGCGGACACCGTGCTCCGGTCCGAATAATGCCGTCAATTGGATGTCTGGTGCCTCATACAGCACGTCAACGCTGCTTTTCAATGAATTGTTCACACCGGTCGGGTTGGTGATCAGCCCGACCCTTTTTCCCTTCAGTTCCTGTTTATAATCTTTCAGCAGGCGGTCGATGCCTGTTTGGATGCTTGGTTTCTTGGCGGTATGAAGGTTTCTGTCAGAAGCCGCCGAGACTGCCGTCATGGCACTGATGACGACTAATCCGGCAAGAAGCGCAGCCGTTTGTTTTTTCATGATCAGTCCTCCTGTTTAAAGCGGTTTTCCGGTCTTCAGATTGATACCGAAACCATAAGGATAGAGTGTCGTTCCCGGATGAGTGACGGAAGGAATGTCAGCGGGCAGCCTGCCTTGCGGTTTTGTCTGTCCGAATATCGCTTCAACGCCTGCCGGAATGTTTGGCTGGAGAAATTGTCCGTCTGTATATCCTTTAAAGCCGTAGACTGCGATAAGGGCTTCAGCTTCTTCAAAGTTCGCAGCGTCATATGGATTACGCAGGCTCATCAGCACAAAGGGTTTTTGGTTTGATTGTGCGGCTTTCATGACGGCCCGCGGAAATGCAGTCGTCCACTTGCCGGGATCTGTAACGGAATCATCAATCACGCCGTCGTTTACGACAGGGTCATTTTTCACGACATAGGAGCCTGTAATCACGTAATCCGCGTCGGATACCAGCTTTTTGTGCTCATCATGAAAAGTGCGTTCGGCGAAGTTCATTTTACTGATGGTTACCGGCCGGATTTTTTTCTTCTTGATGAGCTGCCGAATGGTTTGTTCCATTGATGCTGTTTGATCTTCATAAGGAGCGGCAATGAGAACGCGGCTGTTCTTTTTCGGTTTGAATGGGAGCGTGCGGTTTTTGTTTTGTAAGACGGTGACGGACCTTTCCGCGATTTGTTTTTCAGCTTTCAGGTGATTTTTGCTGCCGACGGTTTTCTTTGCTTTTGCAATCTTCTTTTTCAGATTTGTCTCTTTCGGTGCGGGATATATCCCTCTTTTTATTTTCAGGGAAATGATACGTTCCGCTGATTTGTTAATTTGCTGAAGCGGAATTTCCCCTTTTTGTACCGCCTTTTTTAAAGCGGAATGAACCCGGGCAAAGCGGTTTTCCGTTTGCAGCGAAGTCACTTGGACCGGCATCAGGGCAATATCGACTCCTGCTTTTACTGCCATGACGACCGCCTCTTCTTGGCCGAAATGATCGGCAATGGCTTTCATATTTAATGCATCCGTAACGATGACGCCGTTAAATCTCATTTCCTCACGGAGAAGATGAGTCATCACTTTTTTCGAGAGTGTGGCGGGTACGAGGATGTCTGAACCGTCCAGCTTGCTTTTATAGGTTGTATCGTCAAAAGCGGGAAATTGCACATGGGCTGTCATGATCATATCAGCTCCGGCCTGAATGGCCTTCCGGAACGGATAAAGTTCAATCTGACGCAGCCTTTCTTGATTGTGGGTGACAAGCGGAAGGCCGTAGTGGCTGTCGACATCCGTGTCGCCGTGTCCCGGGAAATGTTTGACGGCGGCAGCGACATCCTGCTTTTGCTGAGCCTTCATTGAGGCAAGGCCGAGTGAAGCTGTCAGATCTCGGTCTGAACTGAACGACCTGACGCCGATGACAGGGTTTCCGGGATTATTATTGATATCGAGAACGGGAGCGAAATTCGTATTAATGCCCAGTGCTTTCAGTTCTTTCCCGATAATGGCGCCGGTCTGGGACGCGTAGGCTGTTTTTCTAGCGGCTCCGAGCGCCATATTGCCTGGGAAATGAGTGCCTTCACCAAGTCTAGTTACGATGCCGCCCTCCTGATCAATGCTTAATAATAGCGGAATATCAGGGCTCGCCTTTTGAAAGGCATCTGTCAGGCGTACCGTTTGCTCAGTGTTTTTTACATTTTCTGCAAATAAGATAACGCCGCCGAACCGGTACTTTTGAATAAGCCCTGCGACTTCGTCATTCATTTGGGTAAGAGCCTCAGGTGATGACTGCCCCTTTTTTTGCCAATTGCGAAAATCAGGCATGAGCATCTGCCCTAATTTTTCATCTAATGTCATACGGGATACCGCTTGTTCCGCCTGTGACGGAATGTCCGGTTTTGTCGATGCATGATGCGTGCCGAAAACAATGAACAACAGTAATACAGCTGAGATGACAAGTTTCATGATGGTGCCCTCCTGCCGTCATAGTTTGGACAAAAGACATGGGTTATCATTCAATGGCTTCATAAATCGTTTTTATGACGCTGCCGTAGCTTCCGGTCGGGAAATGATCCCCTTCAAAAACATTCGGGTTTTCACCGGGACTGACGACGGGGGAATGCTTTTTATTGGTCAAAAGTGCGATCCCCAGCTTATAAGCGGGATCAATAATCGTGACGGTGCCGGTCCATCCCGTATGGCCGTATGCCTGCCTGCTTGCATAAGGGCCGAACATCCACTCCATATCCGGGCTGCCGTTTTTCCGCCAGCCGAGAGCAAAAGTCGGATCAGAGGATGCCGCCGTTGTGAACAAATCGGCCGTTCTTTTATTGAAGAGAGAAACGTGTTTATAACTGCCGCCGTTCAGCATGACTTGAAGAAGGACGGCCATATCATCAGCTCTGGAAAACAGCCCGGCGTGACCGGACACCCCTCCCATGGAGTAAAATGCTTTTTCATCGTGAACTTCCCCCTGTAGCGTATACGTCCTGATGTGAGGGAAATGGATGACTCCGTCACGTGTGTTGCCTAAACGTTCAGTAGCTGCGAATGCTTTTTCTTTAAAGCCTTTTTGCAGCGGGTTGAACAGTGTGTGCGTCAGTTTCAGCGGTTTGTACAGTTCTTGTTCCGCATAGGTATCAAGGGTTTTTCCGGTTATGTTTTCAATGATGCAGCCGAGAAGCATGTAACCGATATCGCTGTATACGTGTTTTGTTCCCGGCTTGTATTCAAGCGGGATTTGGTTGAGAAAACGGATCGTTTTATCCCGTTCTTGTGAATATAAAGGGCCTGCGGTGTCCGGCTGATAGAAATAAAAGTTTGCCGGCAGACCGGATTGATGCTGGAGCACATCGATGACGCGTATGCGGTCTTTTCCTTGAATCGGATCGCTTTTTCTGTCTTTGAAATCAGGAAGGTAAGCCGAGACTTTTTGATACACATCAAGCTTTCCCTGGCTGACGAGTCGCTGTAGTGCAAAATTGGCCGCGTACATTTTTGTATTGGAAGCTAAATCAAACATGGTTGATGTTTTCATTTTTTTCGGACGGGATAAAAGGGTGTTCCCGTCATATTTTTTGCTGTAGCCGTATGCTTTCTTTTTGATCACCCGTCCGTCCTTTACGACGACGAGGACGGCTCCGGGGAATCTTGCAGCGATGTCTTTTTCAATCATTTGATCAACCTTTCTGAGCTTTGCTGCGTCGTATAATTTGGATTGGGCTTCGGCTTTGTGCTGCGGCAGAAAAGAGAGGCTGATGACCATTGTGAGTACGGCGGCTGTCAGTGTTTTCATATTCTGATCCCTCCCGGTTTATTCAAATTCAGCAGCCATGTCATCCTTAAATCCGAATGCATAAGTGAAGACAAAGCCCGCCGCGTAAGAGATGAAGAGACCGATGATATACAAAACGATTTGAGCCGGCTGTACGAGAAACGAGAGCGGAAGGCCGGAGACACCGATTGAAAAAGTAGCCACTTGAAAATGGGCTTGAAAAGCGCCGCCGATTCCCGCCCCTAAACACGCTGTCAAAAACGGCCGGCCGAGCGGGAGCGTGACGCCGAAGATGAGCGGCTCTCCGATTCCGAGCAGACCGGATGGAAGTCCGCCGCCGATCGCTCTTTTTAATGAGGCTTTTTTTGTTTTCATAAAGATGGCGAAGGCCGCGCCTACTTGACCCGCGCCTCCCATCGCGAGAATCGGAAGAAGCGGGTCATCTCCGATTGATCGGATTAATTCCAAATGTACGGGAGTCAAGCCCTGATGCAGGCCGGTGACGACAAGCGGCAGGAAGGCGGCTCCCAGTACAAACCCTGAGAGCACTCCCCCGACATTCAGCAGCGACAATAAACCTGATGTAATCAGATCAGAAATAAAACCGCCTGCAGGGATAAAAACGACATATGTCACCAGCCCGGTGATAAGTAAAGACAATGTAGGCGTGACGATAATGTCGATGGATTGATGGACGTACTTTCTGATAAACCGTTCGGTATAAGCGATAAAAACCGCCGCGAAAAGAACGCCGATTAATCCTCCCCTGCCAGGGAGCAGATTCTCTCCGAACAAACTGATATTGGCGATCTCAGGGTTAAGGATCAATATGCCCGCAAGGCCGCCCATCGCGGGTGTCCCGCCGAATTCCTTCGCCGCATTGATGCCGACAAGGACGCCGAGGTAAGCGAACAAGCCTGAACCGATAACCGTTAAAATAAGTGCGATTTGGGATTCTTTCGGGAGCCAGCCGGCCTGAATGACGGCTTTCGTAATACCGGTGATTAAACCTGATGCAATGAGTGCGGGAATAAGGGGAATGAAGATGCTTGATATTTTTCTCAGAAACAATTTGATGGGTGTGGTGTTTTTTCTGTTGAGATCGGCTTTTTTCCGTGAGGCGGCTTCTTTTAAATCAATGTTTTTTCCGGATGGCATAAGTTTTGCGAAAGCGTCGGCGACATGATTGACGACACCCGTGCCGAGAATGATCTGCAGTGTTTCAGCTTCGACGACGCCTATTACCCCGTCAAGCCGTTTCAGCGCCTCAATATCCGTTTTGTCCCGATCTAAAGGTGTAATCCTCAGGCGTGTCATACAGTGGGTAAAGCCTGAAATATTCGATGAACCGCCGCAATTGTCCAGGATATCTTTGGCCAGTGACTGATAAAATGCCTCTTTGCTCATGGAGATCCTCCTTTTTCCGTACGATTTTTCCCGGGGAGCTATGCCTGAAACGCGTCCTAAAAGCGCCTGCGCCGAACATGAAAACGGCGCGGGCTCGTAAAAGCACATTATTTTTCACCAAAGAACGATCAGCGTTCTTTTTCTCTTGAAACGTGCTGTTCAATGGCTTTATCAATGAATCCTTCTGATTCTTTGAGCAGTGCCTTCGCGTGTGTTTCGTCCGAATTCGTCTTCAGCATGACGATTGCCGTTTTGACATGGCTGTCTGCGGCCTCAAGCGTTTCTTTTGCCTTGTCGTACGGAACGCCCGTGATGCTTTGGATAATGCCGATTGCGCGTTCTTTCAATTTTTCGTTGCTGACATGAACGTCCACCATTAAATTTTCGTACACTTTGCCGCTTTTAATCATCACGGCCGTGGAAATCATGTTCAGAATCATTTTATGTGCCGTCGCGGCTTTCATTCGTGTTGACCCTGTAATCACTTCGGGGCCGACAATGACTTCAATGCTGTGATCGGCAAAGGTGCTGATCAATGAGTCCTTATTGCATGTGAGCGCGACGGTTTTGGCGCCGATTGTTTTTGCATATTTCAGCGCACCGGCCGCATACGGCGTGCGCCCGCTTGCCGCGATGGCGATCACGGTGTCTTCTGCGGTAAGCCCGATCGTTTTGAGATCGAGAGCGCCGGTTTCCTCGCTGTCTTCTATACCTTCAGCCGCTTGCAAAAAGGCGTCTGCCCCTCCGGCCATCAGACCGATGACGGTGTCGGGGCTTACGCTGTATGTAGGCGGGCATTCAACCGCATCCAGTACACCGAGTCTGCCGCTTGTGCCCGCTCCCGCATAAATCAGCCTGCCGTTTCGCCGTAAGGACTGATGGGCGAATTGAACGGCAATCTGAATATCGGGCAGCACCTGCTGAACGGCTTCAGCCACTTTGAAATCCTCTTCGTTAATGATGCGGAGAATTTCCATCGTGTCAGCCTGATGGATTGAAGCGGTCTGCGGATTTCTGGTTTCTGTGGTCAATCTGTGAATGTTAAGCCGGTCTGTCATGATCGTACCCTCCCAAGTCGTTAATACTTGAAGTATATGGGCATCTGAATAGATGTTTCAAGAAAAATCGGCAGGGTTGAGATGAATAATCAAGCGCTTTCACAAAAAATGATGCAGAATGTGCTGTTCACCGATCGGGCCGATCCTGCGCCGCCCTTTGTCAATAAAACCGGAAGACCGGTACAGGTTCTTTGCACGTTGATTGCGATGGTTTACAGCAAGCACGATTTCATCACACCAAGGAAAGTAATTTGCGACAAAAGCGGGGAGCTGCAGCATCGCTTGTTTGGCATAACCTTTTCCCTGATGCGGCGCATGTAATGACAGCGCACTCAGCAAAATGGCAGACACATTGTTCGAATACGGGGCAATGGTTTCTTTTGAGGTATGTAAAATAAAAAAACCGACGGGACGGTCTTCTTTTAAAATGACTGTCGGGTAGCGATCCCGGATGACAAGCGCCTGCGGCAGGACATCTATCGGCAGAGCTGTGAACTTTTTATCTTCTTCACTCAGCACAAACCCGTTCAGCCCGTCTGCATGCTCCGGTTTATAAAAGGACAGGGCTACATCCATGATATCTACTCTCCTTTTTTATAATTGATCCAATTCATCTTCTGATAGAACACGGCAGCCTGCCCGTTTTAAAAGAGCGGAAGTGATGCCGTCTCCGAGTATTTTTTTTCCTGAGAAAGTGCCGTCATAGATAAAGCTGCTGCCGCAGGACGGACTGTTTTCTTTAAGGATGACCGTTGCGGCGCCTATTTCTTTTGCGTATGCTAACGTTTTTTCCGCGCCGTCCATATATAAAGCTGTAACGTCTTCGCCTGATGCCGTTACGATTCTTGCCGTTCCGTTCAGCACGTCTTCACCCGTGCCGCCGATGATTTCCGCCGGTTCGCGGGGAGTAGTGAAGCCGCCCAAAAGTTCGGGGCAGACCATAACAGCTTTCTTTTCTTCTACGAGTCTGCGGATTTTTTCCGAAGCGGCGTGAGAGCCGTTATACCTGCATTCGATACCGCCGAGACAAGAGCTGACTAAGATCATCTGTGTCCATTCCCTTCAATATTTTGATACTTTCATCATAAATGAAATAAGAGAGGAGGGATGAGTTTTTCAGTTAAAAAACGGGTAAAAAAGTTTGAAAATAAAAAAAAAAATTTTTCTCTTTACAAATGGGGTACAACCTGTATATAATAACTTTTGTCAGCTCGACGCGGACACAACGGCCCGTTGGTCAAGCGGTTAAGACACCGCCCTTTCACGGCGGTAACACGGGTTCGAATCCCGTACGGGTCATATGGAGGATTAGCTCAGCTGGGAGAGCATCTGCCTTACAAGCAGAGGGTCGGCGGTTCGAGCCCGTCATCCTCCACCATATTTGCCGGCCTAGCTCAATTGGTAGAGCAACTGACTTGTAATCAGTAGGTTGGGGGTTCAAGTCCTCTGGCCGGCACTGTTTTTTAAAAAAATACGGAGGGGTAGCGAAGTGGCTAAACGCGGCGGACTGTAAATCCGCTCCCTCAGGGTTCGGCAGTTCGAATCTGCCCCCCTCCACCATTTTTGGGCTATAGCCAAGCGGTAAGGCAACGGACTTTGACTCCGTCATGCGTTGGTTCGAATCCAGCTAGCCCAGTATCAGACACCTTTTGCATAAAGGTGTCTTTTTTTATCAGCATTTTGTTTCGATTTCTGATTGTTCATCAGATATACTATTTTTAAGCTGCTGTTAAGGCAGTATATTCTGTATTTTCCATCTACACCCTGCCTGAAATTTGGTAAAATAAATGTAATAAAAAAATGAAACCTTTTAAAACAATCAACGTATAGATACAGACCGGTGAAGGGCAGAGGTAAGATAAAACATGGAAAACCTGATTAAAAAAAGAATCAAGCAAGTCAAAAAAGGCGATCAAAATGCGTTTGCAGAAATCGTTGACCTTTATAAAGATAAGATTTACCAGCTTTGCTACCGCATGCTCGGCAATGTTCACGAAGCGGAAGATATTGCGCAGGAAGCTTTTATCAGAGCGTATGTCAATATCGACAGTTTCGATATCAACAGAAAGTTTTCAACGTGGCTTTACAGAATTGCGACCAACCTGACCATTGACCGCATCCGCAAGAAAAAGCCTGATTACTATCTGGACGCAGAAGTAGCGGGAGCAGAAGGGCTGACGATGTATTCGCAGATCGCCGCGGACGGGGTTCTCCCTGAAGACGCCGTATTGTCATTGGAGCTGTCGGACACAATTCAGAAAAAGATTTTAAAGCTGCCGG
This sequence comes from Bacillus sp. EU63, assembly GCF_038592915.1. NCBI lineage: Bacteria > Bacillati > Bacillota > Bacilli > Caryophanales > Bacillaceae > Bacillus > Bacillus sp. EU63. The sequence continues at coordinate 194,725 of NZ_CP151944.1, forward strand.
ACAAGTACAGAACGGTTATTGTATTAAAGTATATTGACGAACTCTCTTTAATTGAAATCGGGGAGATTCTGAATATCCCTGTCGGCACCGTCAAGACAAGGATACACAGAGGCAGAGAGGCTCTTAGAAAACAATTGAGGGATCTTTAAGTGGGGTGATGAAATGAGCTGTCCTGAACAGATTGTGCAGCTTATGCATAAGCATCTTGATGGAGATATCCTTCCTGAAGATGAAAACGTATTAAAACAACATTTGCAGTCATGCGGGAATTGCAAACGGCATTTTCATGAAATGGAGAAATCCGTAGCACTCGTCCGAAGCACATCGCATGTCACGGCCCCTGCTGATTTTACTGCCAAAGTTATGGCGAATCTTCCAAAAGAGAAAAAACGCGCTTCTGTAAAACGATGGATCAAAACTCATCCGATGATTGCAGCCGCAGCGGTTTTTGTGATTTTAATGGGCGGCGGTTTTTTCAACAGCTGGCATAATGACCACAATTTCAGTGTGTCCAAACAGCCGAACCTTGTCGTGCAGAATCACACGGTCACCGTCCCTGAAGGCGAGACCGTAAAGGGCGATGTCACAGTAAAAAACGGCAAGCTGTTCATTGAAGGAAAAGTCGACGGCAATGTGACCGTCGTCAACGGAGAAAAATACATGGCCTCAGCCGGACAAGTCACCGGGCAGATTGAAGAGATTAACCAATTGTTTGACTGGGTCTGGTACGAACTGAAATCGGCGGGCCAGGGCGTCGTAAGCGCTTTGGACCCGAATGAAGATGAGTAAAGCGTATAATCGCTTTACTCTTTTTTTGTGCATCGCCGTGCCGGCCCATTTCACTTGAGAAATCAAAATGTGGTATAATGAGCACGCTATATGATGTACATATTGCTCATGCAGCACAATTCATAACGGAAAAAACGAAATGACTGAATTCTTGGAGGACGAGGAAATGGCTTTTGAGGACATCCCATTTTTGCAATACCTCGGCAATGCCGTTGATATTCTCCTTGTTTGGTATGTGATATATAAATTAATCATGGTCATACGCGGGACGAAGGCGGTTCAGCTTTTAAAAGGAATCGTCGTCATCGTATTGGTCCGGATGGCCAGTTCATATTTGGGACTCAGCACGCTTCAGTGGCTGATGGACCAAGCGATAACATGGGGATTTTTAGCGATCATCATTATATTCCAGCCTGAGCTGAGACGGGCGCTTGAACAGCTCGGACGGGGCCGGTTCTTTTCCAGGAGCGGAACCCCCGTGGAGGAAGCGCAGCATAAGACAATTGAAGCGATTACAAAATCGATCAGCTACATGGCGAAACGCCGCATCGGCGCACTCATCGCCATTGAGCGCGATACGGGAATGGGCGATTATATTGAGACGGGCATCCCGCTTAATGCGCAGGTCAGCTCGGAGCTTTTGATTAATATCTTCATCCCGAATACACCGCTGCATGATGGAGCGGTCATTATGAAAAATAACGAGATTGCGGCGGCAGCCTGTTATCTGCCGCTTTCTGAAAGCCCGTTTATTTCAAAGGAGCTGGGGACGCGTCACAGAGCGGCTGTCGGCATCAGTGAAGTGACGGACAGCTTAACCATTATTGTATCTGAAGAGACGGGCGCCATCAGTGTGGCCAAAAACGGAGACCTTCACAGAGAATTGACGGAAGAAGAACTGAAAGAAATGCTTGAAGCCGAGTTTAAGAAGAACGCCAGAGACACTTCTTCTAACCGCTGGTACTGGAGGGGCAAGAAAAATGGATAAATTCTTAAACAACCGCTGGGCTGTAAAGATCATTGCATTGCTCTTGGCGCTGCTGCTTTACGTTGCGGTTAACAACAACCAGGCGCCGACTCCGAAAAAGCCGGGGGAATCCTTTTTTCCGACATCAACGACTGACGAGGCTACGCTTACTGATATTCCTGTAAAAGCATACTATGATGAAGCGAACTATGTCGTCACCGGTGTGCCCCAGACCGTAAATGTCACGATTAAAGGCTCGACAAGCGCGGTGAAAAAGGCGAGACAGACGAAGAATTTTGAGATATACGCCGATATGAATAAGCTGAAGACCGGGACTCATAAGGTCGAATTGAAAGCGAAAAACGTATCGGACGGACTGACGATCTCCATTAACCCGTCAGTCACGACGGTTACGATTCAGGAAAAAACGGCTGAGAGTTTTCCCGTGGAAGTTGAATACTACAATAAAAGCAAAATGAAAAAGGGATACACCCCTCAGCAGCCGATTATCAGCCCGAAAAACGTGCAGATTACAGGTTCGAAAAATGTGATTGATAACATTTCACTTGTAAAAGCATCCGTGAACCTTGAAAATGCAAATGAGACCATTGAAAAGGAAGTGAAGGTGACCGTCTATGACAAAGACGGCAACGCACTTCCTGTTGATGTTGAACCGTCAGTCATTAAAGTGACGGTTCCCGTAGCCAGTCCGAGCAAAAAGCTTCCTTTCAAAATCGAAAGGAAGGGAAGTCTTCCGGACGGGGTGAGCGTTGCGAGCATTGACTCGAATCCGAGTGAGGTGACGGTTTACGGCCCGCAGGATGTGCTGGATTCACTGGAATTTATTGACGGCGTATCTCTTGATTTAGGCAAAATTGATAAAGATACCGATATCAATGCCGATATCCCGCTTCCTAAGGGTGTCACTAAGGTATCACCGGAAAAAATCACGCTTCATGTTAAAGTGGACAGTGAAGACAAAAAGGATTTTGACAATGTCGGAATCAAGACGGTCGGACTGGGAGGCTCACAGCAGATTGAGTTTCTCGATCCTGAATCGCAGGCGATAAATATTACGGCCAAAGGCTCTCCCGCCAACATTAAGGCGTTGAAAAAGTCAGACATTGAACTGTATGCCAATGTCTCGGACTTGGATGACGGAGAGCACTCTGTAAAGCTTGAAGTAAACGGCCCGCAAAACGTCACATGGTCCCTGTCAAAAGACACGGTTAAGATCAAGCTGACTTCTAAGAAAAACACACGTTCAAATAAAAATAACGGCGGTTCCGCTGATTCCGGCAATAAGAACGGCACAAGCGGAGACGCAGACAAAGACAAGAACAAGAACCGGGAAGACGACACTGACAGCGATCAGAATAAAAGTCAAAACCAGGATCAAAATCAAGACCAGGATGAAGACGGATCAAGCGCTGATTCTTCTTCAACAGAATGAAAAAGGAGCGATACAAAATGGGCAAGTATTTTGGAACAGATGGTGTAAGAGGTGTTGCCAACAGCGAGCTTACGCCAGAGCTGGCCTTTAAAGTTGGGCGTTTTGGCGGTTATGTCCTGACCAAAGATAAGCAGCGCCCGAAAGTGCTGATCGGCCGTGATACACGTATCTCCGGACATATGCTGGAGGGAGCCCTTGTCGCCGGACTTTTATCGATCGGAGCTGAAGTGATGCGCCTCGGCGTTATTTCTACGCCGGGGGTATCCTATTTAACGAAAGCCATGGATGCTGAGGCGGGCGTCATGATCTCCGCTTCTCACAACCCCGTACAGGATAACGGAATTAAATTTTTCGGAGGGGACGGCTTTAAGCTTTCTGATGAGCAGGAGGCCGAGATTGAACGTCTCATGGATGAACCGGAAGATAAGCTGCCGAGACCGACAGGCGCGGACCTCGGGCTTGTGAACGATTATTTTGAAGGCGTTCAAAAGTATCTGCAATTTTTAAAGCAGACGGCGGACGAAGATTTCACAGGCATTCATGTAGCGCTTGACTGCGCCCATGGTGCGACATCTTCCATTGCGACGCACCTTTTTGCCGATCTCGATGCTGACGTATCTACAATGGGGACGTCTCCGAACGGATTAAACATTAATGATGGCGTCGGTTCTACACACCCGGAAGCGCTGAGTGCTTTCGTCAAAGAAAAAAACGCCGATATCGGCCTTGCGTTTGACGGAGACGGCGACCGCCTCATTGCCGTTGATGAAAAAGGAAACATCGTCGACGGTGATCAAATCATGTACATATGCGCGAAGTATTTGAAATCAGAGGGCCGTCTGAAGGATGATACCGTCGTATCGACCGTGATGAGCAACCTCGGTTTCTACAAAGCGCTTGAAAAAGAAGAAATCAAAAGCGTTCAAACGGCAGTCGGCGACCGCTATGTCGTAGAAGCGATGAAAAAAGACGGCTATAATGTCGGCGGCGAGCAGTCAGGGCACCTTATTTTCCTTGATTACAATACTACCGGCGACGGTCTCTTGTCCGCGATCATGCTTGTAAATACGCTGAAGGCGTCCGGCAAAACCCTTTCAGAACTTGCGGATGAAATGAAAAAATTCCCGCAGCTCTTAGTGAATGTGAAAGTGACGGATAAATATAAGGTAGAAGAAAACGCTAAGGTGAAGGCCGTTATTTCTGAAGTGGAAAAAGAAATGAACGGAGACGGCCGGATTTTAGTGCGCCCGTCAGGCACCGAACCGCTCGTCCGCGTGATGGCCGAAGCGAGAACAAAAGAGCTTTGTGACGAATATGTCACAAAAATCGTGGATGTCGTGCGGACAGAAATGGGAGCGGAGTAGCGAAGTTTATAAGCAGAGAGCGAACAAGACAAGTGCGATCAGCATAATATGATAGTAAACATGATGCCGGGGCGGCAAAAAATAATTGACCGTCCTTGGCACATGCTGTAAAATCAAGCTTGTTCAGCCTTTGTTTTTCACTTGCAGGAAAGGCGGGATTGTTTGCATCTTTTATAATTACAGCGCCCGAACTAAGCGCCCGAAAAACGGCTTAGTTGACGAGGATGGAGGTTATCGAATTTTCGGCGGATGCCTCCCGGCTGATTCATTTAGATCACAGCCGTAAGGATTTCTTCAAACCGGAGGGGCGACTCTCCGAACAAAGGGAAATCACATGATCTTCCAAAAAAACATGTGGGAGGGGACGATTGAAAGTCCCCTTGTAATTTGACTTTCTTCGTCTCCTTTTACACCTTTAGGAGGAAGAAAATATGTGTGGAATTGTAGGTTACATCGGTCAGCTTGATGCGAAAGAGATTTTGTTAAAAGGATTAGAGAAGCTTGAGTACCGCGGTTATGACTCTGCCGGTATCGCTGTGGCGAATGAGCAGGGCGTGCATGTGTACAAAGAAAAAGGCCGCATCGCCGACCTTCGTGAAGTGGTGGATCACACGGTTGAATCTCAAGCGGGAATCGGCCATACACGCTGGGCGACTCACGGCGAACCAAGCTTCCTGAACGCTCACCCGCATCAAAGCGCACTCGGCCGCTTTACACTTGTTCATAACGGTGTGATCGAGAACTATGTTCAGCTGAAGCGCGAATATCTTGAAAACGTTGAACTGAAAAGCGACACGGACACTGAAGTAGTCGTTCAAATGATCGAGCAATTTGTGGCGGGAGGACTCAGCACAGAAGAAGCGTTCCGCAAAACACTGACTCTGTTAAAAGGCTCTTACGCAATTGCATTATTTGACGGTGAAAACACAGACACCATTTACGTTGCAAAAAACAAAAGCCCTCTGTTAATCGGCCTTGGAGATACGTTTAACGTCGTGGCATCTGACGCGATGGCTATGCTTCAAGTAACGAATGAATACGTTGAGCTTTTGGACAAAGAAATGGTGATCGTGACAAAAGACGAAGCCGTGATTAAAAACCTTGACGGTGAAGTCATGACACGTGCATCTTATATCGCTGAGCTTGACGCCAGTGATATCGAAAAAGGCACATACCCTCACTACATGTTAAAAGAAACGGATGAGCAGCCGCTTGTTATGCGCAAAATCATCCAAACGTATCAGGACGAAAACGGCAGACTGGCCGTGGCCGGCGATGTCGCTGACGCCGTGGCGGAAGCGGACCGCATTTATATCGTGGCTTGCGGAACGAGCTACCATGCCGGTCTTGTCGGGAAACAATATATTGAAATGTGGGCAAACGTACCGGTTGAAGTGCATGTAGCGAGTGAATTCTCTTACAACATGCCGCTTCTGTCTAAGAAGCCGCTCTTTATCTTCCTTTCTCAAAGCGGAGAAACAGCGGACAGCCGCGCCGTGCTTGTTCAAGTCAAAGCGCTGGGTCACAAAGCGCTGACGATTACAAACGTTCCGGGATCAACGCTTTCCCGTGAAGCGGATTACACATTGCTTCTGCACGCAGGTCCTGAGATCGCCGTGGCATCAACAAAAGCGTATACGGCTCAGATTGCCGTCCTCGCGATCCTTGCGTCCGTTGCAGCAGAACGCAACGGCGTTGATATCGGTTTTGATTTAGTCAAAGAATTAGGTATCGCGGCAAATGCCATGGAAGCTCTCTGCGACCAGAAGGACGAAATGGAAATGATCGCGCGTGAGTACCTGACTGTTTCAAGAAACGCTTTCTTCATCGGCCGCGGCCTTGACTACTTCGTATGTGTCGAAGGCGCCCTGAAGCTGAAAGAGATTTCTTACATCCAGGCGGAAGGCTTCGCCGGCGGCGAGCTGAAGCATGGAACAATCGCTCTGATTGAAGAAGGAACACCGGTCTTTGCCCTTGCGACACAAGAACACGTCAACCTGAGCATCCGCGGAAACGTGAAGGAAGTCGCAGCCCGCGGCGCCAACACTTGCATCATCTCGCTGAAAGGCTTAGAAGACGCAGACGACAGATTCATCCTGCCGGAAGTCAACCCTGCGCTTGCCCCGTTGGTATCTGTTGTGCCATTGCAGCTGATCGCTTACTACGCTGCACTGCACCGCGGCTGTGACGTTGATAAACCGCGCAACCTTGCGAAGAGTGTGACTGTGGAATAGGATCCGATTTAGTGAAAAACAGTATGTAAGATAGAAATAAAGTCGTATCGTTTGCGAAAATATGTAATGTTTGTAAAAAAGTTGCATGTCTTACCCCTTTAGATTACTATAAGTCTAAAGGGGTATTTTTATGTTTGAAAGAGCAAGAACATCACAAGTAGTGGAAAAGATTATAGAAGGACGTGGCACGGGGTAACTACTGATTTCAAATATTGGCTAAAGATACAAGATGTTTCTTGTTAAGCAGAACAACATGTTCAAAAGATAAAGTTTAAATAAATTGCCAAAATACCAATAGTTTCTCAAAAGAAATTATAGAAACTATATTCGACTTAGCATGGTATAAAATAACTAACGAAGTATGAAAAATGATGAGTTGTATTAATTTCAATTTTGACAATGATTCCTGATTTATGTACAGAAAACAATTGAAAATTTGTATTTTAATTTCCTATTAGAGTGGAACAATAAATATCCAGTTATAACTTCGATGCCTGAGGGAGTATCATTTGTGTAAGAAACAAATAAATCAGCGTAGATATTAAGTAAAGAAATATATCTTGAAGACTGAACGCTATTCCAAAGATACTTTAAACTGATTGTTGAAAAAATAGATATAAAATATATATTTACTTATTTACAAATAAATTCATGACTATCATACTAGTGATAAAATATAATTTCACGATACGGCTCTGATCGACCTGATGATACAGGAAGAAATAAATTCTTCGAAGGATCTAAAAACTATTAATTAAAGAAGTACAAGTACATGTAAATTCAAAGAATTTGTTGTGTAATTAACTTGCTTGAAGAAAATTTAGAAAAAAAAGAAAATTAAAGCGAGGTAAAGTATTATGAAACTAAAAGAAATATCCATCAAAAAATTATTTGGTTTTTTTGACCATGATGTCAAATTAAATGTTGACAGAGGGATAACGATTATAATTGGTGAGAATGGGTTAGGGAAAACCAAAATATTAGAAATGATAGAGGCGTTTTTTAAAGGTGAGTTTTATAAGCTTACAAATGTTGAATATGAAAGCATTATTTTTAAATTTGAAGATGATGTTTCTTGGGAAGTTTTTAAAAATGAGTCTCAGGAAAAAGGAGTTTCACTTTCTGTTATTCAAAATAGGAAAGGAAAAAAAGAAGAAGAAGTTTTCTTACTAGAACTAGACGTATATAACCCGGAAGCTATTAGAAGGGAAGCAATGCATATAGGAAGGGTGAGTAATACTTTAAGGAGGGTTTCACCTAATACGTGGGAACACAGATATACTGGGGAACTCTATAATCCATTAGAAGTTGTTGAAAAGTTTAGTCCCAATCATCCAAGAAGATTTGATAATGAATTTATAAGAAATTTAGACTTAGATCAGTGGTTTGTTGATAGATTTGAGAAAGTACAAGTTTCTTTAATTGAAACACAACGAGTTTACAACTTTGAAAATCCAGATAGAGCGCCTATTGAAACTGTAAAAAAGTATTCTAAAGAGTTAACAGAATTGATAAAACAAAAATTAACAGTGTCAACAGAGTTATCTTCTAAATTAGATAGAACATATCCCAATAGATTAGTTAATGAATTAAAAAAAGGAAATCGTAATGTATCAGAGGATGATTTGATTCGTGAACTTAAGGCCTTAGAAGATAAGCGTAGTTTACTTGATGAAGTTGGTTTAGTAGAAACTGATAAAAATTCAGATCTTCTTTTTATAGATAGCCCTGAAGATACTGTGAAAAATGTTCTTATGCTATATGTTAAAGATAGCTTTGAAAAGTTAAGTATATTTGATGAAATAGCCGAAAAGATTAGGTTACTATTAAAGATTATTAATGAAAGATTTAAGCATAAAAAGTTATATGTAAATAAAGAAGATGGATTTGCGTTTAAATCCACAGTACTTAAAGATGAGGATATATATAGACAAATTCCTTTAGAACAGCTTTCTTCTGGAGAAAAGAATGAATTGATATTGTTCTATCACCTGATATTCAATACAAGTCCCAATTCTTTAATCTTGATAGATGAACCTGAAATTTCTTTACATATTTCATGGCAAAATAAATTTATTTCAGATTTGAAAGAAATCCATAATTTAAATAAACTAGACATCCTGATAGCTACTCATTCCCCAGATATTATATCAAATAATTGGGATTTAAAAGTTGAATTACAAGGGGTGGAATAAGTGTTTGAGCACATGACACCTGAGAGAACTGCAAATGCAATTATGCAAGATACCACATTTAATGGAACATATTTAATTGTAGAAGGGACAAAAGATTTTAATCTTTATGGTAAATTTTTTGATATTGGTGATACTGTAGAAATCAAACAAGTGGGGGGTAAAGAAAAAGTTATAGAAGTTATAAAAATTTTAGAGGAACGCAAGTTTAAAGAGAAGATAGGAATAGTAGATGCTGATTTTTCTAAAATCTTGGGGGAGGAACAGTTAGTAAAAGATATATATTCTACAGATTATCACGATAGTGAAGTTATGATGTTCAAATCTCAAGCATTAGAGACAGTATTATATATCTATGTTACAAAGAAAAAATTAGATGAGTTTTTGAGTGGTAGAGAAATAAAGGATAGTTTATTAAATATCGCTAAAGAAATAGGATTATTAAAACTGGCAAATCATTTACATAGTTTAGGATTGGCATTTAAGCCTAAAAAAGCAGATGGGAAACCTTTGAAATACAAAGATTTTATAGATGAGAAGGCATTACAGTTTAAAGGTAAAGAACAATTAATAAATACTGTTTTTAATTATTCAATTAATAGATCTAGTCAAATGGCGGATAAGGAATTCGTGAAACAAAAGATTGACGAGCTATCAAAAAATGAATACGATTTACTGCAAATAGTAAATGGGCATGATTTATCAAATATTATATATTTATTACTGAAAAAAACTCTCAGAAGTTCTAAAAAATCGTTGCTTGATTATAATGCTATTGAAGATTCATTTATTATGTCATACGAGGCAAGATATTTTATAGAGACAAAATTATTCCGGGATCTTTATAAATGGTCAAGTTCAAATGATGTAAAACTTTTTAAGGAAGATGTTAAAGAACTTTATCAAAAAATGAATATTGTAAGGGTATAGGCGTTTTCTATATAAATAATTAGGCCCTAAATTAAAAGTCACCCAATTTGATCAATCTTATTTCAAAATAGATTCTAATTATTTGCTTAGAAATACAAGCTCATGAGCTCTTTCTTATCAAAATTTATTCAAACCAAACAGTTGATCAATGGTCTAGGCACTTTATTGATTTTAGCGGTTTTACTGCTTTGACATATCAGTTCTGCATTAAATGTTAAAAAGGCGCTATATCATTCATTTTTCAAAAACGTCCCTTTTTCACCAAATAGAACTTGTCAATCGATATACCCTATCTTCCATGTTTCTCTCTATATATACAAAAGTTCATCACTTTACAAGGACTCATAAATTCATTTTTTTATGTTAAGCAGAAAGCCGCCCGCATAATAGGCGGCTGTTCTTCTCATTAATACTGTGATGTCACATTGTACTCATAATCAATCTTCAATTTCACATTTTTCATAGTCGATTTTGCTGTTGCAAGTGTGTTGTGTTTAAAATTCCAGATGCTTGAGACTGAGAGGTTATCATCCAGTGTGATACCGTAATTTCCTTGAGTGGAGCTGTTTGTGAGTGCGCGGTGCCACACTTTATTTTCTTCAGACATTATGCTGTGTTTTGTGTTTCCTTGACTTGGTATTTGAGTCGCGGTGGTGCTGATTCTTTTCACTATGGCGTCTTTTGGAATGCTTGTCTGTTTGGTTAAGTCGAGCCTGAGAACGGTTGAATCCGATCCGTTCGGACTGAGGCTTGTATTTCCTTTATTTTCAGCTGTGCCGCTGAATGCGAAGGTCTCGCTTCCGGCTTTGATTCGATCGTAAATGGAGAGTGTAAAGTATATATCGTCAGTGTATGAGCCGCGGGACACTTTCACGTAGAACGTCTCGTTATTTTCTTTCGCGTCTGTAATGGCATAGATAAAAGGAAGCGGCGTATCAGGGTTTATCACTTCTGTGCCTTTACTGACCAGCACTTTATTTTTATTATAAATTTCAATGCTCATTCCCTTGTATTCACTTCTTGTTGAGCTCCTGACATAGAGTCTTTCTCCCTTATTGGCAGTGAAAGTGAAGTACGATTCTTTTTCCCCTTCCGGCAATACGGCTGTATCAATATTTTTATATTTCCATTAGTCTACTGGATTGGCAGTTTCAAATGAGTGATTTCCTGTAATAGTACTTACTTGAAACGCAGAGGCTGAAGCTGAAGGTGCGAACAATACGCCTGATAATACGATTGCAGTGACAAATAGAATAGATATATACTTCTTCATGGAAAAATCCCCCTTTTCACTTCATCATATATATAAACAACCTTTATGTAAATATTTGTTATTTAAGGTTAAAATCAACTGGGAAACAGCCGATAAAAACACTAGAACATCATCTCAAGCGGAGGTTAAAAACATGCGCCTAAACGCTCGTTATATAAAAAATCAAATAATGGCACAGCAAGTGCTTCAGCAGTATTCTTCCAAAACAAATGCGAAAGATGCGGCAAAAAGGCCGGACTGGTTATTGATTCAATCAGGCGGGACCCGCGATCTGAGCCAGGTGAATTATTCAAGGAGCGGTGTCACTGAGAAAGGGAGCAGCCTGTCCCGTTTATATCAATCCGCAAATCAGAAAACGATTACGGATAATGGGAATGAGACGGTAATAGCCGCTGATAATCCGTATGAGTCTGAGAGTGATATTGCAAGCAGGATTCTTGATGAGAAATACAGCCGTATCAATGAAATCAATAAACGAAAATCAGATCCTTTGCGTTTTATTAAGGACAAATACCAGCGTCCCGATTCACCTTATTTCAGGAGTGATTTAACAGAATCAGAGCGTCAGGCCGCTTATCATAATGAAACGGAATGGCTGTTTAAGGGGAGAGCCCAGAGCTATGATTTCCGTGATGCGGCGTTTCGGGGTGAAACGCTCAACGGAGAGATTCAAGGAGAAAATGAAAAGGTGTTTCAGAGAGGGCAGGTCAATCAGCAAATCGGTGTGCTTTTTCATCGGAATCATATTCAGATTCCGGAGGGTGCGAATCTTACATTTACGATATCACCGATTGATTATCTGTTAAAAGTGAGCGGGATTGACGATAAAGAGCTCACTCAGCAGATTGAAGCCGTCTTAAACTCCGGGGAAAACAGCAAAGAGCTGTTTGCGCACATCATTCGCAGCCGGAGTGATGACTCCTCGCAGTTTACGCCGGAAACATATGAGAAATATCAAGTCGTTCGGGAAATGTATGAGGTGACCGGCTATCATCTGAAAGACTTGCAGATCGTGGACGGAAAGTACGTCACAGAAGACGGCCGTGACCTTTTAGACGTCTATAAGGAAGCGCTGCAGCACGATCCTTTGCTGAAACATACGGCGGCAGAAGCGGCCGCCCATTACGGACAGGCGCTCACGAAGCTTGCGAGAACGGGTTATGACGCCATTCCTGATTTGGTGCTGTCCATTGAGTATAAAAACGGATCTCTGCGTGATGCCGGTCAAAGCAGGCAATACGGATCTGGGGATACAGATTGGCTTTCTGAATGGAAACGGGAGCTGGGTGTGCGTATATAAAATGAGAAAAAAGCTGACGAATGATGCCGTCAGCTTTTCTTTATGTGTTTTCTTAAAACTCCTCATACTCCGCCGGGTCTTGGCCGTTTATGCGTCCGTCGGGGCGGGTAAGCGAGTCGATGATGTTCATGTCGTTTTCATCAAGGGAGAAATCAAAAACGGAGATGTTTTCAAGCTGGCGCTCGGGCGATGCTGATTTTGGAATCGGGATGGCGCCCAGCTGGATATGCCAGCGCAAAATGACTTGAGAAATGGTTTTGCCGTATTTGTCCGCAATCTGTCCGAGTTTTTGATCGTTTAATACTTCGCCGGCGCGGGATAACGGGCTCCATGATTCTGTCACGATGCCCTGTTCTTCGTGCCATTGGCGCTGCTGCTGCTGATTAAAAGCGGGATGCAGTTCAATTTGGTTGATGCCTGGCTTTACGCCGGTTTCACGTTCGAGCCGTTCGATATGCTCAGGCAGGAAATTACAGACGCCGATGGAGCGGATCAGGCCCCATTTTTTCGCATCAATCAGTGCCTGCCATGCTTCCAGATAGCGGTCTTGTTTCGGATTCGGCCAATGGACGAGATACAGGTCATAGTAGTCCAGACCGGCGCGGTATAAAGATTCTTGGATGGTTTGTACAGCTTTGTCATAGTCATGGTAGCGCCCGGGCAGCTTGGACGTCACGTATAGCTGTTCTCTCGGAACAGAGCTTCTGCGGATGGCTTCTCCGACCGTCCCTTCATTTTCATAGTTATAAGCGGTATCAATCAGACGGTAGCCGATATCAATGGCGCTGGTAATGGCATGAACGCCATTGTTTCCATTAAGAGCGTATGTACCGAAGCCGATCGCGGGAATGCTTGTCCCATCCAGCAGTTTCTTTTGCGGAATTGTCCCAGTCATCATTAAATCCCTCCTTGTTTTCTACTTTACCATTATTCTTACAAATGAAACATAATAATGGAAGGAAATGAGATGATCCGCACATGAAAAAAGCTGACGGAGAACCGCCGGCTTTAAATTTGAAACATCCATGCTACGACAGGGCCGAAGACCGACCCTAACACGGCGCAGAGCGTCATGGAAACAGAACTCATGGAGACCGTTAATTCTCCGTACTCCATTGCTTTTGAGGTGCCGAGCGCATGGGAGGCGCTCCCGAATGCAATTCCCTTCCCGAGTGAGCTGCGGATGCGGATCCACTTGAGAAGCAGCGGTCCTAAGATAACGCCGGAAAACCCTGCGATCATGACGAACACGACTGTCATGGAAGGGACACCGCCGATACCGGACGCAATCTGTATGGCGACAGGCGTCGTAATTGATTTTGGGATAATTGACAAAATCAAACTCCGGCTGATGCCGAACAGCTCTGCAAATAGCAGGCCGCTGACCATTCCGGAGAATAAACCGGCCAACACGCCGCCGATGATCGGAAACATATACTTGATTAACACCCGGCGCTGCTTATAAAGCGGGTATGCCAAAGCCACCACGGCGGGGCCGAGCAGTGAATTGATCCATTGTCCGCCGATCATATAGTCTTTATACGGAATATGAAAAACAAGCAGCACGGCGATAATGAAAATCGTAGTCGTCAAAACCGGTATGAGAAAGGGATATGGAAAGCGCACATATAATCTCACCATAGCCAGATAGGCGGCGGCCGTGAACAAAATTATAACGATTGCGATACATGCTTGCTGCACTTCTTTTTCTCCTTTCTCTGATTGGCTTTGTGCTCTAACAGCTGGCTGGCGTACCCTGCGGCGATCATTGTGACGATGGTGCTCAGCACGATGATCAGAAACAGAGCAGCCCCGCTGGCGGAAAACAGTGACGGGTAATTGATGACGCCCGTCATGGCCGGAATGAATAACAGCGGAAGAAAAGACAGCAAAAATCCGGCTCCGTCTTCAATCATTTTGACGGGAATGACCTTAACCGATAAACATATGATCAGCAGGATCAAACCGATGATGCTGCCGGGAATGGGCAGGTGAAAGAACTGCTGAACGGCTCCCCCGATAAAGGAAAATGCGAATAAAATAATGATTTGCAAGATGATGCGTATGACTTTCACAACGATGCTGTTCTTTGGAGAAGAGCAGCTTCCCCCTTTCTTGATGTTTCTATAAGTTTCTTTACTTTTGGCACATATATTTGTACTATACAAATATATGTATGCAAAATATTTCTATATGTTTTCTGAGTAAATGTGCATATGTTTGTATTATACAACTAATGTTGCTGTTGTCAATGTAAGGAGTGAGGCGTTTGTCAAAACAAGATCCGATTGAATTAATTGAATATGAGCTCACCACTTTTATCAGGAGAGCTGTTTATCTTGATAACTCCGACCGTAAAATCGGACATCTGGAAAGGGCTGCGTATTTGTTACTACGGCAGCTGGATGAATTCGGGCCTGCGCGTGTGAAGGAATTGGCCGAATCATTTAAGCTGGATATTTCTACATTGTCACGCCAGGCAGCGGCCTTGGAGTCGAAAGAGCTGATCCAGCGTTTTTCTGATCCTTCTGACGGGCGGGTCAGTCTGTTTGCGATTACGAAGCTTGGCAAACAGAGGTTAAAAGCTGATAAAAAGATGCGCCTTGAGCGGTATCATCGTATGCTTGACGATTGGTCCGGCGATGAAAAAGAAATGTTCGGCCGGCTTTTGCTGCGGCTGAATGAGGCATTTATCGATTAATGCATGATTTTTGCCGGGTTAAGCAGGATTATGGCGTATACAAGGGAGAATGGAACAGAGTAAGGTTTTACGCCATTCTGCTTAGCAAAAATAATATTGAATAGGGGGCGGAAAACGTTTCTCCTGGGAAATAATGTTTCTCGGAGGCTGCGGCATTTATTATCTCAATATTCATAATTCAATGAAAATGAAAGCGCTTTATTTTTACTCCGGTGGTCCAGAGTGTAAGGTGTTTGCCTGAAAAAAACAATTGTATTTTCCACGAAAATTTATTATGATGGAATAAGGAAATTGGAGATTATATAACGATAGGAAGATAGAATATTTCTAATATTGCGGGAAATGAAGAGTGAGTTAGGTTCAACAGGTGCACCTTCTGCTTCATTATTTCACATATATCAGAGCTGTTAAGAGGAGGAAGCGAAGTGGCAAACAAAGAATTAAAGAGAGGCTTAGGCGCGCGTCATATACAGATGATTGCGCTGGGCGGCACGATCGGTGTCGGTTTATTCATGGGGTCATCCAGCACGATCGGATGGACCGGGCCGTCTGTCCTGCTGGCTTATGCGATCTCAGGTATCTTTATCTTTTTTATCATGCGTGCGATGGGCGAAATGCTCTATGTAGAGCCGAGTACAGGGTCGTTTGCGACGTTCGGCCATAAGTATATACATCCGTTAGCCGGCTATATGACGGCGTGGAGCAACTGGTTTCAATGGGTGATCGTCGGGATGTCTGAAATTATCGCCGTCGGTTCGTATATGAAATATTGGTTTCCTGATCTGCCGGCATGGATTCCCGGCATTATCGCCATGGCCATTCTCGGTGCGGCGAATTTAATTTCGGTAAAATCTTTCGGTGAGTTTGAATTTTGGTTTGCTATGATCAAAATCGTCACCATTATTCTGATGATCGTGGCCGGAATCGGGATTATTTTCTTCGGTTTCGGTAACGGAGGGCATGCGATCGGATTATCTAATTTATGGTCGCACGGCGGTTTCTTCACAAATGGTTTTTCAGGATTTTTCTTTGCCTTGTCTTTGGTTGTTGCGGCCTATCAAGGGGTCGAACTGATCGGGATTACGGCAGGGGAAGCGAAGGACCCGCAAAAAACGCTGCGAAGCGCGATTCAGAGTATTATTTGGCGGATTTTAATTTTCTACATCGGTGCGATTTTCGTCATCGTTACCGTATATCCGTGGAATGAGCTTCACTCACTCGGCAGTCCGTTTGTTTCGACATTTGCGAAAGTCGGGATTACGGCGGCGGCCGGTTTGATTAACTTTGTTGTGATTACCGCTGCGATGTCCGGATGCAACAGCGGGATATTCAGTGCGGGACGCATGCTTTATACATTGGGCGTGAACGGACAGGCCCCGAAATTCTTTAAGAAAGTTTCTTCGAGCGGTGTGCCGATATTCGGTACGCTTGCGGTATTAATCGGACTTGTGATCGGTGTCGTGCTGAACTACATCGCGCCTCCGAAAGTTTTTGTCTATGTGTACAGCGCGAGTGTGCTGCCGGGAATGATTCCGTGGTTCGTCATTTTAATCAGCCATCTCGGTTTCAGAAGAGCGAAGGGCGCTGAGCTTGATAAGCATCCGTTTAAGATGCCTTTTGCGCCGTTTACAAACTATTTGACGATCGCTTTCTTACTCATGGTATTGATCGGCATGTGGTTTAACAAAGATACGCGGATTTCTTTGGTTGTCGGGGTGATTTTCCTGGCGATTGTGACGGTCAGCTATTATGCGTTCGGTATCGGCAAGCGCATGCCTGGTGAAAAATCGAAAATAGAAGACGCTGTATAATTCAAAAAGACACCTCTCTTACAGGGGTGTCTTTTTCGGCTTGTCCGCGAGTGGTATACTGGTTAAAAAAAGCAGAACCGGGGGAAACATCGATGAGTCATTACCGTACGTTATTATTTGATATAGACAATACGCTGCTGGATTTTACCGCTTCAGAAACCGATGCTCTTCAAAAATTGTTTCAAGGTTCAAAGCTGGAGCTGACGGCAGAGGTGGAAGCCCGTTATAAAGCGTTAAATCAAGGGCTGTGGAAGGCGTTTGAAGAGGGGGAAATGACCCGCGATGAAGTGGTGAATACACGGTTTGCCCTTTTGTTTAAAGAATACGGCCTCGAAGCCGACGGCGTGCTGATGAATCAGGCGTACCGCCAATACTTAGAAGAAGGGCACCAGATGATCGACGGAGCTTATGAGCTGATTGAACGGCTGAGTCATTTATTTGATTTATACATCGTGACGAACGGCGTCTCAAGATCACAATATAAGCGGCTGGGCGACTCCGGTCTGTATCCGTTCTTTAAAGATGTGTTTGTATCTGAGGACACGGGTTTTCAAAAGCCGATGAAGGAATACTTTGATTACGTGTTTGCGAGAATTCCCGGTTTTTCTGCCGAGGGCGGACTTATTATCGGCGATTCACTGAGCGCGGACATAAAAGGCGGTCAGATGGCGGGAATTGATACGTGCTGGTTTAATCCCGGAAAGAAAGCAAATGAGTCCGGAATCATCCCGACATACGAGATTCATTCGCTTGATGAGCTGTATGATGTGCTGAACGTGGAGCGGAAAGCCGCCGCTCATTTGTAAGGAGAATACGATGAAGATTGCACATACGAAGTTACTGATCAGGGGTTTTGCATTACTATCAATCTTTCATGCGATTCTTCAGCTTCCTCCCGGCCGGGGGGAGCTGAAGGTTTTTTTGTCTGTGCTCGTGATGATGCTGACGGCTAATGACTGCCTGCGGCCGCTGTATATGAAGAGAAGACCGGCTATATATCAAGGCTCTTTTCTCCTGAGCAGCGTTATCGCGGGAGTTCTTTTGTACAATGTCTATAGTGTGGGGACACAGGCCGTAATGGTGCTTTTATTGGCGGAGGTGCTTATTACTGATAAGCAGATTTCGGCTGTTTTGTTAACGATGAATGCAGCCGCATTTGCCTCAGCTTTATACGCCGGCGGAGCGGGTGTCAGTGATATCGTGCCGCCATACTTCATCATGTTTGCGGTGATTTATTTATATCGGAAAAACCTGCAGGAGAAGTCGAAGGTTGAATTGCTGAACCGAGAGCTGAAGATCGCTAATGATACACTGAAGGAATATTCAGGCCGGATTGAGGAACTGGCCGTTACGAAAGAAAGAACAAGAATTGCGCAGGAGCTGCATGATTCTCTCGGTCATTATCTGGCTGCTCTGAAAATGAATTTGGAATTTGCCGGGAAGACAGCCGGGCATCAGCCGGACAAAGTGAAGCAGATCATTCATAAGGCGCATGATCTTACGAAAGAATCCATTTTAAAGCTTCGCCAGGCCGTTATGCTGCTGCAGGGCTCTTTGCCGGGGCGGGGATTTGAGCAAGAGCTTCGTGACATTTTCAGCCATTTTCAAGAGGCGGGAGGCATACGCTTCGAGCTGGAGATAGATGCGGCCATAGAAGCGGAACAGCCGGATGTGAAGCATTGTCTTTATCAATCCGTTCAGGAAACGATTACGAATGCGATAAAGCATGGACATGCTTCATATGTTTCTGTCCGGATTCAAAAAAACCGAAACATGATATTGGCGCATATTCATAATAACGGCTCAGCCTGCGGAACGATCATAAAATCAAATGGTCTGAAAGGAATTGAGAAAAGAGCCGCCGCACTTGGCGGAGAGGCTGTTTTCTCGTCTGGGAAGGAAACAGGTTTTGACGTGAAAATAAGGATTCCATGCAAGGAGGAATAATCAAGTGAATGTCATGATTGCAGACGACCAGTCCATTGTGAGAGAGGGGCTGAAAATGATTCTGAGTCTTCACGAAGGAATTCAAATATCGGGAGAGGCTTCTTGCGGCGAAGAGGTTCTCCGGCTGCTTTCTCAAACCGAAACTGATGTGATTTTGATGGATATCAGAATGCCCGGTATGGACGGAATCGAAACGACAAAAGCGGTAAAAGCGCGATATCCGTCCGTAAAAGTCATCATTCTGACAACGTTTGAAGATGATCACTATATTTTTGCCGGGCTGAAAAGCGGAGCCGACGGCTATCTCTTGAAGGATGCTGATTCAGATGAAATTATCGCCTCCCTTCAAGCCGTTTATGAAGGGAAGATGATGCTGAATCCCAAAATCACGGTTTCCGTCGTAAAAGCGCTGAACAATATGGAGATCCCTGCGGTGCAGGAAGAGCCGCAGTCAAAGCTGACGGAGATTCTCACGCCGAGAGAGCTTGATGTGGCGAAACACATTATGGAAGGCAAAAGCAATAAACGCATTGCCGCAGACTTATTTCTGACTGAAGGCACTGTGAAAAACTATGTATCCAGAATCCTCGATAAACTTGAAGTGTCAAACAGAACCGAGCTTACTTTATATTTGCAAAAATTGGTATAACCCCGCTTCACCCTCCTCTCTCCCTTTTTATCACTAAACATATGACGAAAGTAATATCCATATCGAGTACGAAAGTGAATAGAAAACAAGGATTGCCGAGAGTAGAATAAGTGCAGACATGACACAAGGAGTGCTGCACGAATGCTCGAATTAACGGATTTGACAAAGAAGTACGGCGATTTTACCGCTGTCAATCATATATCACTGCGCGTCGAAAAAGGAGAGATATTCGGTCTGCTGGGACCAAACGGCGCCGGTAAATCAACAACGGTGTCGATGATCAGCACCGTGCTCCCGCCGACGGGCGGAACAATCTGCATTGACGGAACCTCATTACAGGAGCAGCCTGCGGCCATAAAAAAAGTGATGGGAGTCGTCCCGCAGGAAATCGCTTTATATCAAGCGTTAAGCGCAAAGGATAATTTGGCTTTTTTCGGGAGTCTGTACGGACTGTCCGGTAGGGAACTTTGTAAACGGGTTGATGAAGTGCTGGACATCATCGAATTACAGGAACAGCGAAATCAAAGGATATCTGAGTTTTCAGGCGGCATGAAAAGACGGGTGAATATCGGAGCCGCGCTAATGAATGAACCGAAACTATTCATTTTAGATGAACCGACCGTCGGAATTGATCCGCAATCCAGACATCATATTCTTGAAACCGTGAAGACGTTAAATCAAGAAAAAGGGATGACCGTCATCTACACGAGTCATTACATGGAAGAGGTCGAATACCTCTGTGAAAGAGCGGCGATCATGGATCACGGCTCAATCATTGCCTGCGGGACGAAAGACGAATTGAAGCAGTCAGCCAAAGCCTCTGATACCCTGATCGTGAATGCAGAGGGGCTGAATGATGATGCCGTTAAAAAAATCCGCCGCATTCCCGGTGTTGCCGAGGCTGCTGTCAGCCAGCAGACCATTACGATGCTCGTCTCTGCGGCAGATCGCAATATCCTTGATATTGCGGATGATATCAGGAAGACCGGTATCACCATTAAGGGCATTCATTTCGAGGAAGCCAATCTGGAAAGTATTTTCCTCCGGCTCACCGGCAAAACGCTGCGGGATTCATAGGGGGCGTCATGAAAATATTATTCAGGCTGATCTTATTAGATTTTCGGTTATTGGCCGGAGCAAAGTCTTTCTATATAAAACTGATTCTGTTTCCGGCACTGATGATTTTTATTTTAGGAACGGTTTTTCACGGCGATTCGAAAGTGAAGCCATTTCAGACCGCGTTTTATAATGCGGATCACGCGGAGAGTTCTTTGGGCGACGTATTAAAGAATGACGTGCTGAAACAAACTGATCTCATCCGTGTAAAAGACATAGGCAGTTACCAAGAAGGGAAACAGCTTGTCGAAAGCGGCAAAGTCTCCGTTTTTGTATACGTGCCGAAAGGCTTTGCAAAAGCGGCAGAACATAATGAGAAAACAAGTATCAAAGTCATCTCGGACCAACAAGGCTCTGTAAACGGAGACATTGTGGAAATGATGGCTGATTCGTTTGTTACCAGAGTAAAAACGGAGATCAGTGAAGAAAAAGCGGTGCTGAAGAAGTCGGGACATCTGTCAAAGGGAGAAGTCAGCAAAATCATCAGCGGCCTTTCGGGTGAACGTGAACAGGCTGTCACCATTCCGAAACAGTCGGCCGGCAATCACGCGGCCCCGATTGATGCGATGCAGTATTATTCAATCGCAATGGTCGTCATGTTCTCCATTATGACCGCGTTTGCGCTCATTCACGGGATAGTGGAAGAGAGACAGCAGCACACGTTATTCAGAATCAAATCAATGCCTGTTTTACGTATCCAGTATGTGGCGGGTAAGCTTTGGGGAATCATGCTTGCCATCCTTATGCAAATGGCTGCCGTCATCATCGCAAGCAGTATCTTGTATCAGGTAAAATGGGGCAATTTGTTTGAAATATTGCTGGTTACGATTGTTTATTCATTTGCGATCGGCAGTATCGTGCTTCTTTGGGGGGTTGCTGCAAAAAACCACGAGACCGTCTCAAGCATGGCGGCTCCCATTTTATACGGATTCAGTTTTTTAGGCGGAAGCTTTATCGCAAAAGACGGCTTGCCTGACAGTTTGAAAATCGTGCAGGAGCTGATACCGAACGGCAAAGCGATCAACAGCTATGTCAGTGTCACGCAGCATGCCGGTCTGAGCGGTATTCTGGCGGATTTGGCAGAGCTTGCCGCCACCGGCGCCGTGTTTTTATGTTTGACCATCTGGGTGTTTAAACGGAAGGAGGCTGTTTCATGACGCAGCTGTTATTCATGATCAGACATCAGCTGAAACTGATGCTGCAAAATCGCGCTGCCATCTTTGCGACGATTTCCGCCCCGCTCCTTCTCACATATTTCTTTTCCTTTTCTGCGGATGGCAGTCAGCAGAAGGAAGTATATGTAGCTGATGAGGATCAGAGCGCCTATTCAGCGCAATTTATGAAAATGATTCAGACAGCCGGCCATATAAAAGTCACGAAGGTCACGGAGGACGTATTAAAAACAAAGGTTAATCATCAGGATATTTCCTTCGGATTGCTGATCGGCTCTCATTTTGAAGAAAAATTATTTTCCGGAGATGAATTGAACGTTTCATTTATTCAGAATGAAGAAAAGGGTGATGCTGTTTTGACAGAGCAGCTGATTGCGCAGCAGGCGGGCGCGCTGAAAAAAATAGTCCGCGATGCAAAAGTGATATCCCGCACGCTGCACACCGACGGGAAGCAGGCGGCAGCTGATCTCTTGAAGGATATTCAGGGTCATTCCGCCGTCAATGTTGACCGCCATCACGTTTATGAAGGCGGACAGGCAGCCGACAGACTTATCGGATTTTTAGTGATGTTTATCTGGTTCGTTGCAGTCCAAAGCCTGCGATCATTTATAGATGAACAAGAAAATCATACATATGACAGATTGCTGAGCACGCCCGTTTCCTATACGGCATATGCAATCTCTAAGTTTGCGGCGGCGTATCTTTTCGGACTTCTCCATATTATCGTGATCCTCGCTGCCGGAACATTCATGCTGCATATCCGTTTTGCTGATCATGTTTTTGCTGCGGGAGCGGTGCTTGCGGCCTGCTCGTTTGCGCTGACTGCTGTAACGATGGCCGTGATACCGTTCATGAAGAGCCAAAAGCAATTCACGTCGCTTGCTTCCGTTTTTATAGCTGTCACGGGTTTATTGGGAGGGGCTTTCTTCACTTTAGACGCGGCTCCGGAGTACATGCGGATGCTGTCGTTGTTTACTCCTGAAAAATGGGCGATCGGCTCATTTCAAAACAATGGCGGAGGCAGCATGCAGATCGTGCCGCTGAGCCTGTTTCTTGCTGCCGGTGCAGCGTCATTAGTCTTATCACTTTATATGATAAACCGTCATATGAAAAAAAACGGTTAGAAGGGTGGCTGCTTTGTATATGGCAGAAATAATCGGAATCATAGAATTGCTCGCGGGAGCCGCAATGAACGTATGGATCGGGAGGCTCGGAAAAACCTTTTTCGGTAAAGATGACAGAAGTTCGAGAGTCGTGTTAAGAATCTGCGGCATCTTTCTCATGATCAACGGCGTTTCAAGAGCGTTTCATATCTAGTTCACAAAGTGTTCCGGACTCTTTTATAAAATGTAATCTTTTTCCTTGTAAATCGTGTAAAATAGTATAGGATTCTACGAAAAGAATTAGAGGGGGAAAAAACATGAAAAAGAGACTCGTTACGCTATTCGCGGCGGCCGCCGCTGTTTTGTTGCTTGTGAGCGGGTTGTGGGCTCCATCAGCGTCTGCGGCGCCGGCTCCTGCTTTAACACAAATCCGTATTATCGGTGTGACGTCTGACGGTCAGAGTTACCAATGGGAAAATATCGGGCCGAACCAAATCAGCGCATCAAAACCGATGAAGGGTACAACGGGTTATTTAGCCGTATATTTCCAAGGGTATCCGAACAATAACACGATCCAGGCGTTTAACAACGGAACGAATATTACAAATCTTACGTCAAAAGCGCTGGAAGATGAATATACGAAAAACGGCAATATCGTTACAGGCTATATTAAATATTACAGTGTTCCTCTTTCTTATGTCAGTTCAGGAACGTTCTCTTTCTCCGCAACGGGGCTGAACGGGCCGTACACACCGTTAAGCAGCGGATTTTTCTCCATTCAGGTACAGAGTTAAAACAGCCGCCCGGTGCTTTCATGTATAGTTTTTCTCTCTTTCCGGGAAGCTATTCCTAAAGAAAAGGGAGGGCTTACATGATGGACAGGACACTCGGATATTTGCGCGAGTCGCTTTCGAACCACTTGGAGCATGATGTGTGCCGAGGGATTTATAAAAAGCTTCAGGTGAAGCATTATGAAAATGAGGGCGAGTTTGTGAAAGATCTAAATGATTTGGAAATGGATGCGCTGAATCAGGTGCTTGAAAAGGAAATCAAATATGCTGAGAACGAGCAGGATGAGAAGCGCACGATGGAATTGAATGAAGTATATGAGCTCCTGTTTTAAAAAGCCTCCCGGCGGTCGGGAGGCTTTTTATTGTTTCGGAAACAGTTTACAGAATCATCCAACTCTTTGTATAATGGATAGTTGTGAAAAAAACAGACGGAGGAGAAACATGAACGAAATAAAAAAACAGACGGTTCTTGAGTTATCATCGGTTGAAAAAGCTTTAGTTTTTCTGGTGCCGCCATTATTGGGGCTGGTCATCGGATGGTTTCTGCCGGTCATTGCGAAATGGGCCGTAACATTGGATTGGCTGCCTGTTATCGGGCCGCTGGAAATGATCGCTTCTTTTCACGGATGGAAGGCTGCGGCTGTCATCGCCGTTATCGGCTTAATCGGGGGAATGTGGCTGACGCGGACTGTTTTTAAAGAATGTCTTACGGCGGTCGTGACGGACAGCGAGGTGTCCTTAACCATATATAATGAAGAAAGCGTGTTTTCGAAAGACAGCATTTCCGGTGTGTTTACGGATGAGAAGCATCTTGTCTTATTAGGCACTGAAGGACAGGAGCTTTTTCGGGAGAAGCTTGAGCCGGCGGTTGAAAAAGCGGCTGATGCGTTTCGCGCGCATGGGTATGTCTGGCTGGGGACGGAAGATCCTTTTAAAGAAGAATACAAACGGTGGGTGCCGGACACGCCGGATTTGGAGCCGGGGGCAAATGCTCTTTTAAAAGCGAGAGAAAAGGCGCTGAAAGAGGAGGAAAAGGCTGATGCGAAAGAGCTGAAAGCGGAAATATCCAAACTGGGCATTACTGTGCGGGAGAAAGGATCGCGCCAATATTGGCGGACCTATCAAACGCCGTCTGCATAAAAAAGCTGCCGCCGTTTGATACGGCCGGGCAGCCCGGGAACAGATTATTTCTTCTTGTCATCATAATATTGAACCGGGTACATGGAGCCTTCGGATACCATTTTGTTATCTTCAATATCTTCGGGATGCGGGTTGCCTGCTTTGTTGACGGGGAATGATTCAATATCCTGCTTCCCGGAGAGCGATGTTTTCATATTGCGGATAAAGTTCATCACCTTTTGGCGGTTTGATTTATCTTTGAGCAGGTAGGAAGTCACTCCGACAGTCGACACGGCAAGTCCTGAAATGAGCAGTTTTTGTTTCACGATAAAAACTCCTTTCTATTTCTGGCTTGCAGTAGTTATTCCCGCTTAACGGCTGTTTAAACATCTGAAGGGTAATTTTGGCTTTCCGCTTTAATGCGATAAAGATTGACAAATCTATTTTCAGAATAATATTATAAATATATGATAGCGCTGGAGTCATATTTTAATTGAAAGGTGTTAACTTTATGAATCAATTACATCGCAGAATGGGAACGTTTGCACTCATGATGGTCGGACTTGGGTCGATGATTGGCTCCGGCTGGTTATTCGGGGCGTGGCGGGCGGCTCAGATTGCGGGACCTGCCGCAATTATTTCCTGGATTATCGGTATGATCGTTATTTTGTTTATCGCACTTTCTTACAGTGAATTGGGTTCAATGTTCCCGGAAGCCGGGGGAATGGTAAAATATACTCAATATTCTCACGGATCATTTATTGGATTTATCGCAGGATGGGCAAACTGGATTGCGATTGTTTCCGTTATTCCGGTGGAGGCGGTTGCGTCTGTTCAATATATGAGCTCATGGCCGTGGGAATGGGCAAAATGGACAAGCAATCTCGTTCACAACGGCACTCTTACGGGAGAGGGGCTCGGCTTCGCATCCGTATTACTGATTATTTACTTTTTACTGAATTTTTGGACAGTTAACTTATTTTCAAAAGCGAATTCATTGATTACCATATTTAAAATCATTATTCCGGGGCTGACAATCGGAGCGCTGCTGTTTACCGGTTTTCACGGCGGAAACTTCACATCCGGTTCAAGCATTGCGCCGAACGGCTGGGCAAGCGTGCTGACGGCGGTGGCCACATCAGGTATCGTATTTGCGTTTAACGGGTTTCAAAGCCCGATTAACATGGCCGGCGAAGCAAAAAATCCCGGCAAATCGATTCCGATTGCGGTTGTCGGTTCGCTGCTGGTCGCAACCGTCATTTACGTCCTATTGCAAATCGCATTTATCGGGGCGGTTGAACCTTCCATGATCGTTCACGGCTGGAGTCACCTGAACTTCAACTCTCCATTTGCCGATTTGGCGATCGCATTGAATATCAACTGGCTTGTCATTATTCTTTATGCGGACGCGTTCGTATCTCCGTCAGGAACGGGTATCACTTATACCGCTACGACGTCCCGCATGATTTACGGCATGGAAAAAAATAAATATATGCCGAGCATTTTCGGAAAGCTTCATCCGCTGTACGGCGTGCCGCGCCAAGCGATGATTTTCAACCTGATCGTATCGTTTATCTTTTTGTTTTTATTCAGAGGATGGGGCGTGCTTGCTGAAATCATTTCCGTTGCGACGCTGATTTCCTATATCACGGGTCCCGTGACGGTGATGACGCTGCGGCGGACGGCGGCGGATTTGTACAGGCCTCTCCGTCTGAAAGGCCTGAGCGTGGTTGCACCGCTCGGCTTCGTGTTCGCGTCTCTCGTGCTGTATTGGGCGCGCTGGCCGTTAACAGGGCAGGTGCTGTTTATCATTTTGATCGGCCTTCCGATTTATTTCTACTACCAAGCGAAAGCGAAGTGGAAAGGATTCCGCAGAAACTTTAAAGGCGGCGTCTGGATGGTTGTCTATCTGCTCAGCATGATGGTCATTTCATGGCTCGGAAGTGAAAAATTCGGCGGTCTGAACATCATTCCGTACGGCTGGGATATGGGGCTGATCGCAATCGTTGCCCTTGCCTTCTATGCGTGGGCGCTGAAGAGCGGATTCAAGACTGAGTATTTGAAAGACGCCAAAGCAATCAATGATCAATTAAAAGGCGGACAGGCGGAAGCCGCTGCCGGAAAAGAGTAAGTTATAAAAAGTTGAAGTTTTTGAGAGTCTGGGCCTGTAAGCGCAGGACAAAGGCACCTTTAAGTTGAAAAGCAGGTATCATACCTGAAAACGACTTAGAGGTGTTTTTTTATGGGTAAATTAAAAATCCGCAAAGTATCGTAATTAGGATTAAATGAAGTGAGCTTTCCAAATTCAAAGAGAAATGAATCAAAGCATTTGTTAGGGATCTTATGGAAAATCCGATTTAATTACTGGAAATATTCCATCTTATTATCTAGATTACGGTGGCTAGGTTTAAAAACACATTAAAATTTTTAACCCATATTTATAAAAGAAAGAAATTATGGTAAACTTTTAAAATTGGATTCGAATAATTCTGGACTTGTTTTTATATAGGAAACAATAATTAAGGAGAAAAAAGATGATATTTACTGTAGCTATTCCGGTTTATAATGATCAAAACACAATTAGAGATTGTCTCGATAGCGTAGTGAACCAAACAGTTGGAGAGGACAAACTTGAAATTATCTGTGTAAATGATGGTTCAACTGATAAAAGCGGTAATATTTTAGATGAATACATGAGCAAGTACAAGTTTATTAAAGTAATTCATCAGCAGAATAGCGGCGCACCTGGCAGACCGAGGAACAAAGCTATAGAAGCAGCAACAGGTGATTATATTTATTTTCTAGACGGAGATGATTATTTAGGACCTGAAGCTTTAGAAAAGATGGAAGAAAAAATAGTTCAGTATCAAAGTGATATAATTATCGGCCGTTATGAAGGAATTAATAGAGGTGTTCCTGTGGCTGTATTTAAAAAGAATCCAGATTGTTTTTCCTTCCCTGGTTCCAATGCTCTTTTTACTATGAGTGCTCAAAAGCTATTTAAACGGGAGTTATTAATTAAACATAATATTCGTTTTCCGGAACACTTCTCTCTAGGAGAAGATCAACCGTTTATGATTCAAGCGTATGCATATTCAAATTCCATAGCCCTTGTTAAAGATTACCCGTGTTATTATTTGACCAATCATCAAACAATAGGAAGGGTTCAACTTACTAAGAAACCATTATCAGGTAAAAGTTTTATGTTCAGAATCATAGAAACATTGGCATCTATTGAATTACTGAACCTTGAAACAGATAAAAAACGGCTGATTTTCTTTCATTACTGGGAAAGGATTATGGAAGTGGAGTTAAGCGCTCTGATTTCAAAGTCTTTTCTAATTGAAGATAAAATCTATATTTTTAATACATTAAAGAAAATGCTTGACAAGTACCAATACTTAGATTACTACCAGCAGTTTTCTTCCCGCCATAAAATCTTATTACGTTTAATTGAGAAAGGACAATTGGAGGATTTAATTGCTTTCTGGTACGCTGAAAAACAACCTGGTAACATGGTAGTACAACATGGGAAGGTCTATCCAAAACCAGAATTAGCATACAATTTGGCCTTGCATGAGTCCATTTCCTTTCATCGTAATAATAAATTTGAAGGAGAAATAACAAAAATAGAGAAATTAGAGAATGCCGTTTTGTTAGAGGGTTTTTGTTATCATTCACATGTTGACTCCTCAAATGAGCGTTTATTTATCGAAGTCTCTTTGAGAGAACAAAAAGATAAAACAATTTCATTTCCAGCTTATAGAAGCCTTTTTGAAAAAAAATATCCTTTTGAAATAGATACGCAAATTATAAAAAAAGAAAAAGTTACTTATTTTTATGCATATATTTCTATAGAATCTTTACTCCATTTAAATAGCGAAGATGGTATATTAGATTTAAGATTAATTAGTAAGATAGAAGATTATACGAAATCATTGAGATTAAAATCGAAAGAAAGCGTTTATTTAAAAAATGCTTCTTATATTGCAAAAGGATGTAAAGAACCTATCGTTATAAACTCGTATCTAACTAAATGGGGTAATCTTTCTCTTGTTGTTAAACATCAAATGTTACATTTTAAAAACTTTGTGTTAACCTGCAGCGGTTCTAGGATTAAAGGACATTTTGATTGTGAAACAGATTTAAGTTTTGGAGAACAAAATTCTTTCCAGGTGAATTTTGGAAGGTTTCTTGTGTTTAAACCTGATGTGGTACTTAAAGATTCTACCCGAAAAAAAATGTCATATGATTTTAGTTTTGAAGTAACTAAGCAGGAGTTAAAACAAATTAAGCTAAAAAAGAATGCAGAAGTGATTATTGGTCATTTGCAACAAAGTGTTCCTGTTATTTATAAGGGCAAATCTATTAAAGCAAAAGTTAAGAATATACTAAGACCGTTATTTAAAGGGAGAAATATTTAAAATTAATATTATAAAACTGCACGCGATATACGTGCAGTTTTTGTTTTGAAATCTTTAGATTCGTAAACCTATTGATCCCTATTAGATTTAACAAAATTAAATATATCCGAATAGTTGGTAAACACACCGGTTACGCCCCAATTCAGCAGACGGCGCATGTCCGCTTCGCTGTTTACGGTGTAAGAATGAAGCAGAAGGCCGTGGCTGTCAGGAGACAAAAGGTTTCCTTTTCCCACCGCCGATACAGGCGTGACGATGAGTGACAATAAACCGAATGAAAGCAATACTAAAGCAAACAACTTATGTTTCCGCATGTTTTCTTCCGCCTTATCAATAACTGTCTTCCGTATTAAACAATGAATGTAAAAGATATGTTGGGCAACTATTAATCTTTTATGTGTTTCTTTCTTCTCCGTAACTTCATCCGTTTTCCTGTACTCCAAGTCAAAGTTTTAGAGACAAAACAAATAATTAACCACAGAGAAAATATAGTACGCAAGTCGTGTTTGAAATAATTGTATAATAAATTAAAATATGGAAAAATGAACAAATAGTTGATGGTAATAAGTATGAAAAAGCGAAAATTTTTTGTAACATTCTGCATCGTCACTCCCTAAGTTTATTTAGGGAGTCATTATTATTTTAAGGAGTGAGATTATATTTGAACAAAATTAAGTGGTTAATTATAATTGCGGTCATAGTATTAATAGGTATATTTATATGTATCGGAACTTTTAAATATACTAATACAGTTTCTGATGTTAAACAAACTGAAACAGAAAAAGAAAAGAATTTCTTGAATGATAAAATTGCAGCTATATATTATTCAGCTACAATAGATTACCCTAAAGATGGGAGTTATACTGTATATATTGATGAAAAAGGAAAAGCAACAGCTGTAAAAGGAGATGCTATTGAAGTTGGAACCATTGCACAAGATGAAAAAAACATAGTTAGACAGGACAAAAAAGAAGTTTATATGATAGGCGGTAACTTTAAAAAATTCCCGATGCAACATCAAGTACATACAAGTTATGGGCAATCATCAGGCCATTTAATAAAAGAAAATATCTTTTATTTTTTGAATAATCAAGGAGTCGGTGAAAACCATTATAATAGTTTAATCAGATGGGGTAACGGCAGTGGATTTCATGAAAAGATTATTCCGGGTTTCTACACAAGTACCGGTAATGACGGTGAATATATTTACGTGATAAATGAAGATTCTTCAACCAAAACACCGACTTTTCAGGGTATTAAAATAGATAAAGATAAAGTTACAGTAGGGAAAGGAACAACAATTCCTATATTAAATGAAGAAAATTGGAGTGTTTATTCACAGATAATAGTTAAAAAAAGCTCAGCCTTTTTTATACTATATAACCAAACGGATAAATCAAACAAAGTACAATTCAAAGTAGCAGAAATTGATTTAAAACATAATAAGTACAAAGGGGCTTTTCCTTTAGGCAGCTATAATATCCCTGAGGAAATTTCTCAACTGGCAATTCCTCTTTCCACTAATAACTTTTTTGTGAAAAATGACACTTTATATCATTTGGCAGCTAATTCAATACTTTATACTTTCGATCTGAAAAGTATGAAGCCGGGAAAAAAAATCCCGTTAAATAGGTCGACAAAATTTGAAAACCAAGCAAAATTCACTTATTTTGACGAGTCTAAAATTTTCTTGTTAGAAATAAGCAAGGGCGGGAAATATGTGATTAATTCTTACTCTTATAAAAACGGAAAAAAATTAAAATCTACTCCTATCAGAGGACTTGAAAAAATTATTAACAATGCCCATGTTTCTGAATATGACTTTTTTATGATTAAGAAAAACAAAGAAATATGGAGTGATTAGATATAAATGGCTAGACAGCTGAGTGAGTATACTTAAGGGGAAATTAAATTCACAAAGGAGAATAATAATGGATGAGCTAGATCTTGCTTTTGGTATTTTACCACTTTCTATTATCGTCTTATCGATTATATTCACTTATATTTTCAAAAAAGTGTATATAATGCCGCTTGTCAGTATAGTTGTTTCTGTCATACTAATGTTTACTGTTTTTAATCTATCCTTCTGGGGATGGGTGGTTGTCTATGGTTTAGTATCACTTGTATTATCGTCTATTACAAATAGTATAAGAAAGAAAATAGATAATAGAAATAAATAATTATATCCTTTTGTTTAAAAAGGTATCACAAGTAATTCATCATTACAGTGATACCTTTTTACAATTAAGGTGAGTCTCAGCCTTTTAATAATATGCTCCGCCCGCTACATAACCCATGATGCGTTTGCATTATCGGGCAAAAAAACACGGGTTCGGCATCATCTCCGAACCCATGCTGGCTTTATGATTTGTATTCTTTTTTAACCTTTTGAAATATATCCGCATAGTTGGTAAACACACCGGTTACGCCCCAATTCAGCAGACGGCGCATGTCCGCCTCGCTGTTTACGGTGTAAGGATGAAGCAGAAGGCCGTGGCTGCGAATGTTTCGGACACTTTGAGCGTTCAGCGCTTTGTAATCCGGTCCGATTCCGACGGCATATGTTTTAATGTCCGTTAAATCTGCGTCAGTCATTGACGTCATCTGTTCCGCTTCAAGCAATTGGACGGCGGGAAGTTTCGGATCGAGCTGTTTGATTTTCAGAAGGCTGTCCCTGCTGAAAGACTGAATGATAACTTGTCCAAGTTTCGCATGCTTACCTGCCAATTTGTATTTTTTCAGTGAAGCGATCAGTTTTTCTTCCATACCCGGATATGTTTCGGGCGCCTTTGTTTCAATATAATAGTTTGCATGTCTGCCGAACCGTTTTAACACATCATCAAGTGTGGGAACGCGAAGTCCGGCGTATTGCGGTTTTGCTTTTTCCGGATAGGCCTTATTGAACCAAGAGCCGGCGTCGAGCTTTTGAATCTCGGCTAATGTATGATCCTTCACCCAGCCTTGTCCGTTTGTGGTGCGGTCCAATTTTTCATCATGCATGACGATCAGCTTGCCGTCTTTTGTCATTTGTAAATCCAACTCAATATAGTCAGCCTTCATTTTTTGCGCAGTTTCATAAGAAAGGATCGTGTGCTCCGGGACATACCCCGAAGCACCGCGATGGGCAATGGTCAAAATTCTGTCAGGAGACAAGAGGTTTCCTTTTCCCGCTGCTGATACAGGCGTGACGATGAATGACAATAAACCGAATGAAAGCAATACCAAAGCAAACAACTTATGTTTCCGCATGTTTTCTTCCCCCTTAAAAAAATCAATATCTGTCTCTAGCGTAGAAGATAGTTGTAAATCCTGTACTGCAAAAATATTAATCTTTTATGTTGTTTTCTTACGCATGCTCCGCCCGCTTGCCCGTATTCCACGTCATAGCCAAGAAGACGATGGACAGCACGCATGAGGAGATAAGCATGATAAATCCGCCGTTCCAGTCAAAGCGGTCTACGACATAACCCATGATGGCGTTGGCGAAAGCAGAGCCTCCGATGTAGCCGAAAAACCCGGTTAAGCCGGCTGCCGTTCCCGCCGCTTTTTTAGGCGCAAGGTCAATGGCCTGAAGCCCGATCAGCATGACAGGTCCATAGATTAAGAAGCCGATGCTGATCAGCGCGATATTATCGATGAGCGGATGACCGGCAGGGTTAAGCCAGTAGACCAATACAGCGATAAATACGCCGGCCATGAACAGTACGCCTGCCGGCGCGCGGCGGCTTTTGAAAAACCGGTCGCTGATCCAGCCGCACAAAATCGTTCCCGGGATTCCCGCATATTCATAAAGGAAATAAGACCATCTGGAATCTTCAGGAGAGAATCCTTTCGCTTCCGTCAAATAAGTCGGCGCCCAGTCAACGACACCGTACCGTACGAAGTAAACAAAGACATTGGCAAATGCGATATACCACAGAAATTTATTATTCAGCACGTATTTGAAAAGAATTTCTTTGGTCGTCATCTCTTTTTCCTGGTCTTTGAACGCATGTTTCGGATAGTCATTCCGGTATTCTTCAATCGGCGGAAGCCCGCAGGATTGCGGCGTGTCCCGAACGAGAAGAACAATCACAAATGAAATGACGATGGCGATAATCGCCGGAAAGAAAAACACGCTTTTCCAAGTAACAAACATGGCGATGCCGAGAGTCACGAGCGGGGCGAGAATACCTCCGCCTATGTTATGGGCGACATTCCATATCGACATTTTCGTGCCGCGTTCACTGATGGAAAACCAATGAGCCATCGTTCGTCCGCAAGGCGGCCAGCCCATTCCTTGAAACCATCCGTTAATAAACATAAAAATGAACATAATCGTCACGCTTGACGTGACCCATGGCATGGAAACAAATAAAATGTTTACGACACCTGACAAAAACAGACCTGTCGCAAGGAAATACCTCGGGTTGCAGCGGTCAGACACCATCCCCATAATAAATTTACTGAAGCCGTAAGCGATTGATACGGCCGCAAGCACCAAGCCGAGTTCCCCTTTTGAAAACCCTTGTTCCTGAAAATAAGGAATAGCGAAGGCAAAGTTTTTGCGAAGCAAATAATACCCGGCATACCCGATGAAAATCCCCAAAAATACTTGCAGCCTGAGCCGTTTATAGGCCGCATCCGTCTTTGAATCATCCAATCTCTCAATATGCGGAGCCGGCTTGAACAATTGAAACATCATATCCTCCCCTTTGCTGAACGTCTATCATGATGTATGTATGACTCCTTTCCTTGAAAATGACAAAAAGAACCAGAAATCACCCTTGTGAAAGGGCGGGGTTTCCTGGTTCTCCTCATCTCCATCCAAAAATCATTAACTTGTGTATGATAGCGCTTTCTTAAATTATCACAGTCTGACGTGAATGTAAACGCTTTAAGGAAAGTTTTCATTTTTTTGAATAAATAACCGGAGGGAATATCAGCCGGAGCGCGAAAGATTTGAAGTACTCGATTTTGTACTCAGGCATAAGATGTGTTAGGCCGAACTAAGAAAAGCGAAGGGAGTGCATCTGTTGATTGATGAATTGGATTTTGCGTTCGGTGTTCTGCCGCTTTGTATCATCATCTTGTCAGTCGCCGGAACGTATTTGTTTAAAAACGCGTTCATTATGCCGGCTGCCGCTTTAGCCGTTTGCCTTATATGCACATTTACCGTATTGAATTTCTCGTTTATCGGGTGGGCCGTTGTGTATACGCTTGTCTCTTTCGCGTTATCGCATATTACGATGGTGGTGATCAGCCAAAATAAAAAATAGGATCGGCGCCAGCCGATCCAGCTATCATAAGCAGAGATGCGCTCTCTGCTTTGTTTTATTTATGAATGTGCAGGAATTCCTTGATGACCGCGGTCTGTTCTTCTTTCGGATAGCTTCTGTACAGATGGCTGGTTAAGCGGACGGGGTCACCGAAGAAGTACCGCTCATATTGTGTCTGTCTTGTTCCGAAGGGGCTCATGGTCAAATCCCATGCGAGGCGGAACACTTTTACCCGGTCCTCAGCGTTCAATTCGGCCGCCTGCAAATATTGGTCAAGGTCTCCTCTGATGTCCGATTTGAACGATTTTTCAGTCGGCAAAGTTACCATTCCGCTTGCTCCGATCAGCTGAATGATTTCCGTGAAGCGCGGGTAAATGTCGGGAAAAATCGCGCTGACCACACGAAGCGGAGTGACACTCGGACGCATATAACCCCATTCATCTGTTTCCGCATCATTCTCCGATTTTTCCAAAAGGGCTTTCATCGTTTCCAGACCGGTGATGATTTCAGCCATCTTAGCCTGAATATGCTGATATTCGCCCACATCTATCGCTTCGACAAGCGTTTGGGCGAGACCCAGGAGAAACTCCGTCTTTACAATTTGTCTCGTGATAACTTGATGAAATGCGAAGGCGTTAAAAGAACTTTTCATATTAAAATCAAAAGCCGCCTCGTAATTATTATAAAAAAATACGCGTTCCCAAGGGACCAAAACGTGATCAAATACAACGATAGAATCCATTTCTTCATATCTTGAGCTGAGCGGATAATCAAACGCTGATTTTCCGAGTACGAAAGATTCCCTGCAGATGAATTTTACTCCCTTTGTATTGGAAGGGATTGAAAAAGCGAACGCTTCATCCGATTCAAAATACATTTTAGGCAGAGAAACCACGAGCACTTCATCCGTCAGGCCGCCTTGTGTGGCTAAAATCCGGGCGCCGTGTATGATGAGGCCTTTTTCATTTTTATCGACGACTTTTGCCGAGATAGGTGTCGGCGATACGTTTACACCCATTTGTGAACGATTCACCTGAGGGGTGATAAACGTGTGCGTAAAAGAAAGATCCTGAGCAGCAGCGCGTTCGTACAGCGCTTGAACATGTTCCGGAAAACAATGCTCGCGGTCTTTCAAAAGCGCGGCGGAGGAGGCGAAGCTCATCAGCACGGTATTCATATAATCCGGGCTTCGTCCCATCATTCCGTGCGTGTGTCTGGCCCAATGTTCGAACATGTTTCTTCTTCTTTTTACGTCTTCTTTCGTTTTCGGCTGCAGGTATGAAAGCCCGGCCCGTTCTTTTTTACCGGGAAGACTGTAAGTCATTTGATCTTTCATGTCCGGTTTCGTTTGCAAATCATAAAGAGAGCGCTTCGTTTCCAGAAGGCCCTTAAATGCGGGATGTTCAGAAATCTGTCCCTCGATCTTTTCACCATCGAGCCAAATCTCATTTCCAAGCTGATTTAATCGGTCAATGAACATTTTGCCATTAATGATACCCATCATGTCGCCCTTCTTTCTTTGCAGATCCACTACCTCATTATATTGAAAACGAAATTGGGTGTTCCGGTTATTTCCAAAGAGGAAGAGCCTTTTTTGATAAGGGGGGTGAAAGGATTGCATAATAAAAAACCCCTTAAGCAGAGGGGTTTTTAACTGATCATGTCTTTGTATCGTTGTTCGAGGACAAAGTCTATCATTCCGGTGATACGGGTGTTTTCAGCGTTCTTT
Organism: Bacillus sp. EU63; assembly: GCF_038592915.1. NCBI lineage: Bacteria > Bacillati > Bacillota > Bacilli > Caryophanales > Bacillaceae > Bacillus > Bacillus sp. EU63. The sequence continues at coordinate 231,047 of NZ_CP151944.1, forward strand.
GTAAAGTGAGGAATGGAGTGCAAAGGCCCTTTTTGGTACAGTTTCAGCAGTTTTATTAGATATATTAAGCCCCTGGCGAATAAAAAAAGCAGGAGATACGGAAGTAGGCGGGGAACATGAACATAGCTGACTTGACCTGAGAAAAGTGCAGTCAGAAACATAGCAATAACGCTTCCGATAAAAATCCATTTCATAAAATCAAATAATGAGGAGTCAGGTTTGGAAAACTGATTTTTCAGCTTGAATAACTTCTCAGTATCTTGTTCTTCAAGACATTTCATCAGTTCTTCATCATTTTTACAAGAGCTAATCTGCTTCATGCTTTCGTCGAGTGTATCATCACTTTGTTTACCGCCCGCTAAAGAAGCCAGTGTACGATATTTCTTTTCCAGATTTGTATTTATCATATTTATAACCCGGAAGGAGTAAGTGTTTCTTCTTAAGCGGCTGTCAGGTAACCGGTCTTTCTTTTCGCGCGAAAAAAACATATAAAACGCGACAATACATCCGATTGTAAACAGTGAAAACACTGCCGGCAACAGATCAGATAAAATGGGAACAGGTATGAGTGTTTTGACTTGAATAAACAAGAATGAAGTGAAGATCAACGCTATCACTATACAGCAAAAAGCAATCTTCATGAGCATTTGAAAAGGAAGAGCCGGAGCAGAGTAATAGTACTTTAAAAGACTGAGCGTATGTACATCCTGTTCAGCTAAAAAGTCCATCATTTCTTGTTCATTCTTACATTTTAACAATCTTTGTGCGGTTTGCTTTGCTGTGTTAAATGCGGATTGATTTTCATTCAATGAGTGAAACCTCCAAAAAAATAATAGGAATAAAACTGCATGAATAAGATATTCATGCAGTTTTTCTTTGATTAGTAGAGATCAGTCATATAAGCGTAAAGGGCTAGTAAAACTGCGGCGAATTCAGTTACCGCTTCTACTGTTTTATTCTCGGTCGGTTTTTCAACAGTAAGGATCTTAGAGGAGAAATAGAAAGCAGACACCCCTGCAACAATAACGAGGCCTGAAGGGAGAAGATCCCAGTCCTTCGCTAATTCACTTTCTGCAGCTGAAACCGGTACACCTTTATACGTTTTAATTCTAAACGTAAACATGGTCGTAAGTCCAGTTGTGGACCCATCGGCAACTGGAATGTCAGGTGTATAGATTTTAATTGAAACATCTAATGATTGAGCAGATGGGGTCACTGCCATTTCCAGATAACCGTTTCTTACAGATAGGCTCAGATTGTCTAATAAATTTTGATAAGAACGGATGTCTGAAGCCGTAAGTATTGTTTGTGTATCTCCCAGTAAACCAGTAACATAAGCCCCGGGCTTTCCATTCGTTATTGTCATTGTATTAGCAGACCCCTCACTTGGGATCGTATACAGAATTGAAGTAGACAATAAGATATCTAAAGTTGGAGAGGCTAAAATGGTTTCGGTTGTACCGAATTCGAACATCATATTGGCCAGACCAGATGAATTTTCCAATGCTGGAATTGTTGACAGAATATTGGTTAATGTGTTTAGTCTTGCATCATACACAGGATCAGAAGGCGGATGGACGCTGCTTGCACCCGAGTCTTTTCCGGAGTATCCGTCTTTGTCAATGGCGACTTTTCCCGCTCCGCTTCCGATCGTTCCTTCATAAAATTGATCAAAAGCCCAGTTTTTCGGCATCGGGTATCCGAGGTTGCCGCTGAATCCGGTCGACATGTTAGCCGTAAAGCTATATTTGGTCAGACCTGCTTCTGACGTCCGGATACAAATGTTTCTCGGTCCGTATACCCCGATTTCATATTTCGGCGCAGTTGAGAACGCCTGCATTTTCATAAAGGCTGACTTGATTTCTTGAAAGTAAGGGATGATTTTATCCGTGACTTCATAATCATACGCATCAAAATCGACGGCAAAGTAAATGGTCGTTCCTGACGGAAAACCTAATCTTCGGGCGGCTGATGCAGCGCTGTACGCATCTCTCGTTCCTTGGTCTTTTACAAAATAAGAAGATTCATAGCCGCCGTCCTGATAAATCGGAAACACGCTTAAGCCGGCATTGAAAATCGCGGAAAGTTCTTTTGACGTTAACGCTTTCGATGTCAGTCCGCTGCTAGTCCGCACATTCCCGGTCAGATATCTTCCCACGATCTTATAGCCATTCTCACGCAAAGTTTTAGCCGTATCTGCCGTCAAAATGGCAGCGGTGTCACAAGCTGAAGCAGCCCGCGTTGTGTCGCCTGAGCTTGATAATAAAGCTTTAATCGTCGGCATGTCCGCATAACCTGTCTGCGGCAGGCACATAAATTCTTGGAAAGCTTTCACTGCCGATACAACTCCGACGCCGTATTTTCCGTCGAATTCACCGGGGTCAAATGATTTCCCATTACAGTAAAGCGCGTATTGAACAATCAAAACAAAGCCTGTCCGTGAATCGCCGGGAGTCAAGGTAGGACATAAGCTGGTCGTTCCGTTCCCGAAAAATCCATTGGCGACGCTTGTGCTCATGCCTTCTTCTTTTTGCAGAGCATAGATGAGAGCCTTGTTTGTATCGCGAGCATATAAGCCGTCACAAGGCATCAAGCCGATGTAGTCATTGTAATCCCGGTTCAGGTTCTGCTGGATTTGGCGGATTCTTTTGTCGCCTCCCGCTACTAACCGAAAAGCGCTCATATCCAGCAAAGCCTTCATAATGAGTGCCGTGACGATGCCGTCTTGCTTAGTAAGTCCGGCCGCTTTTTGAAACTCTTTTACAGCGCTTTCGGTATTTTCATAGAAAACGCCAGAAAATCCGCCCGGGTTAAATCCTTTACACCACAGCGCCCCCTGCAGAATGTAATTCATGTTTGTCGGCTTAGAATCGGGAGCCTGCTTTTTCAGCGGTTTAAACAATCTTTGTGTCGTCGGTCCGAAGTTATCGGCGGGTTCTGAAATACCGAGCTCAATTTGAAGCGCCCGTGTCAGACCGTAAATGGTATCCCAGCCTGTTTTTCCGTTTTCCGGCACCTTGTTGTACCCGTGTCTGCCTTTGTACGTCTCATTCAGCCATTGTTGTGTTTCCAGGACCATTTCGTCCATTGCAATCCCTCCATTACGTGTAGTGTGCGTTCATTCATAGGTGGCAAACGTATGACAGTTTGTCATGGGCGCAGGAGTTTGTCCGAGGACAGCCCCATCATACAAACGCCGATAGAGAGGCATTGATAGGTAAAGATCTCTCTATGACAATTGATACAAAAACAGCAAAATGGATAGCGCTTTAAAGTAACTTTATCACTTAATCAAAAATAACAAGAATCATAAGTAGTAGTCATATAGTCATTTTCAGGGCTGTTTTCATCTCTTCCTGCAGTCAAAATGGTTAGTTGGACGGATTTATGATTAGCTATATTGTCATTAACATAAATAGGGTAAATAGTTACAGGAAGGAAGGGTTTTCTCGATGAAAAGCAAAAAGATTTTTAAGTCGCTCATCATTATTTTTACTCTTTTAATCAGCGGAATTGGTTTTATGGGTTTTTCTTCTCCGCAAAAAGCAGAGGCTAAAGATTGGCTTCATACTTATAAAAGCGGGTATTTCACTAACTATGTGATCAATACCTATCACCCTAAATTCACTAAGACGACAAAAAAGTACAGCTTGAGAGCCGTGACTTTTAAATCCAACAGTAAAGGGAAGGGCACGTATAAAATATACGTCCAAAAGCAAGTCAACGGCAAAGGTGCCTGGAAAACAATCAAAACCGCCAATGCAAAGAAAAATGGAACGACTTATTTTGAAACACCTTTGTTAAAAAAAGGAGATTCATACAGATTTAAAATGGTCAATCAAGGTTCGAAAAAACGTGTCAATTATAGTGCGAGTTGGATTGTATTCGCTTCATAATTTTGATTTTCAGCTTATAATGTTTTAGCTGCCGCAGCTGCGGCAGCTTTTTATTTTTTCCGGAGCTCAACCGCCAGGGAGCCCGCACCTGTCTCTTCGGGCGTACGTTTGTATTCACCGCATCATTCTGGATTATGCGGAAAGGTACATCGCTTCAATGATAAGCCAATCCCGGGTCCTTTTGATTTGTTTGAAAATGTTCTGATATAAAAAAGGCGTGCCGCGGTGTAAAATGGCTATATTGATAAATATGGAGGTTGAGATGGATCAAGATTATATGACTGAGCTTGTCTCAGTCCAGCTGAAGAAAATCCGGTCGGAGAGAGGCTACACACAGGAGAAAATGGCGGATGTGATCGGCCTTTCTAAAAAGTCGCTGGTGCAGATTGAGAAAGGGCGGGCGCTTGCGGAATGGCCGCACGTTGTGGCGGTTTGCGCGCTTTTCAGATCAAGTGAAACACTGCAATCCGTATTAGGAGATGATCCGCTGGAGGTCATTGAAACGGTTGCTCACCGCACAATTGACAGGCCGAAGGGGAAGACGATGGGCGGCAAGGTGTGGTGGAAAGCCATCGAGAAAAAAGGCGAGTTCCGCTTGCAGCAGCATTTGATTTCCCACCATTACCGCATCCTTGATTCCTATGATGATCTGTGGTTCAGCAGTTTTGAAAAGGCAGAGGCTTTGGAGCGGCTTGATGAGCTGTTCTTGGAGGCGGAAGAAGCGAAGCGCTGACGCACCTCCGGTTGATGTATTTTCTGACAAGTGGGAAAATATATATAAATTCCAGCCAAAGGAGAGATTCGAATGAAGCCTGAAGATATCGTCCGAAGCGGCCCGAATCAGTACATATGCAAGGAAGGAATCGCAAAAGAGCTTCCGGGGCTGCTGGAGACATTCAGAAAACCCGTTATTGTGACCGGAATCAAATCCTATCAGGCGTTCTCCGATTACGGCGGCGGTTCTTCCTGGGATGTGATTCAGCATAAAGGATACTGTTCACCTGAGGCGGTGCGTAAGGTCTGTGAGCAGGCGGAAGATGCGGATGTGATCATCGGTATCGGAGGCGGCACGATTTTGGATTTGGCAAAAGCGGCGGCAGACCGGCTTGATATAGAGGCTGTGATGGTTCCTTCCATTGCGGGGACGTGTGCGGCAAGTACGCCGTTAAGTGTCATGTATGATGAGAGCGGCAATTTTATCAGAGTGGATTATCATAAGCGTTCAAGCTATTTGACGCTTGTTGATCCGCTGTTTTTGCTTTCCTCTCCCATTGAATATATGAAAAGCGGGATCGGTGATACGCTGGCGAAATGGTATGAGGCCGAGGCGGTCATCAGAAATACGGAGGAGGCGCCGCCGCTGATGGCGCAGGCGGGGCTGAGACAGGCGGAATATATCCGTCATCTGTTATTGCGTTACAGTGAAGCCGCCGTCGTAAGCATGGAGAAAGGCGAGCTGTCCGTGCCGTTCATCCATACGGCGGAAACGATCATTATGCTTGCGGGAACGGTCGGCGGGTATGGCGGCCGTTTGTGCAGGATGGCAGGGGCGCATGCGGTCCACAACGGCCTCAGTTTTCTTCAGGAGACACATCAGGTGCTGCACGGCCAGAAGGTTGCTTACGGCATATTGGTGCAGCTCGCGCTTGAGAATCGGAGACATGAGATTGAAGAGCTGCTTCCGTTTTACCGCCGGCTCGGTTTCCCCGTCAGCCTCTGTGATCTCGGCATTCTTGACAACCATGAGGAAGCAAAGCGCCGCATCGCTTCTCACGCCTGCCGGGCGGAAGAATCGCTATGCTTAATGGGGCAATATTGCGAGAAGGACGTGTCAGCGGCGATTGAATCGCTCGAATCAGCACAAAAGACAGGATAGAGCTTGTAATCTGTCTTGTCTTTATTTTTTGAATATTTCCGTTATAATGAGTGGGGTATAGAAAGGGAGGGGCCAAAGGACATGTATCAGGCGAAGAAGATGTTGTTATTAGGATCAGGCGAGCTGGGGAAAGAAGTCGTCATTGAAGCGCAGCGGCTCGGGGTTGTCACTATAGCCGTTGACAGCTATGAGCATGCTCCCGCCATGCAGGCCGCGCACAAAAGCTATGTGATTGATATGCTTGATAAAGCGCAGGTCAGAGAAGTCATTGAGAAAGAAAAACCGGACTTGATCGTGCCGGAAGTGGAAGCCATTGCGACGGATGAGCTGCTGAAGCTTGAGGAAGAAGGGTTTCACGTCATTCCGAATGCGCGTGCGGCAAAGCTGACGATGGACCGTGAAGGCATCAGACGGCTTGCGGCAGAGACGCTTCATCTTCCGACTGCCGGCTATGAATTCGCGAATACATATGAAGAATTTAAAGAAGCGGCAGAAACAATCGGCTTTCCGTGCGTGGTAAAGCCGCTGATGAGCTCTTCCGGAAAAGGGCAAAGCGTGTGCCGCTCGGCTTCCGGGCTGAAAAGCTGCTGGGACATGGCAATGGAAGGCGGCCGGGTGAAAAACGGCCGGGTCATCGTTGAGGAATTCATTCCATTTGAGTCAGAAATCACTCTTCTGACAGTGCGCGCGGCGAACGGTACGTCCTTTTGCGCGCCGATCGGACATGAACAAAAAGACGGTGACTATATTGAATCATGGCAGCCTCATCATATGACGGAACAGCAGATTGAAGAGGCGAAACACATTGCGAAAAGCATAACGGATGAGCTCGGCGGATACGGTTTGTTCGGGGTGGAGCTTTTCCTTACTGAAGATAAAGTATATTTCAGCGAGGTGTCTCCCCGTCCGCATGATACGGGGCTCGTTACGCTTGTGACGCAAAATTTGTCAGAGTTTGCGCTGCATGTCCGCGCGATATTGGGATTCCCGATTCCGGAAATCACTCAGCTGTCGCCGGGGGCAAGCCGTCCGCTGAAGGCGCCAAAAGAGCTTGCTGATTATGCGGTTGAAGGTTTGGAGAAAGCTTTGGCGGTAAAAAGCACTCAGGTCCGCGTATTCGGTAAACCCGTCACGAAAGTCGGACGCCGTATGGCGGTTGCGCTTTCTGCAGCCGAGACCGTTGAAGAGGCCAGAGAAAGAGCGGCCGAAGCACTCAGTCATTTATCAATTACATAAAATGATCTTAAAAGGCGTTTTTACCGTAATGGTAAGGCGCCTTTTTTGTTTGGACAGACTATATACTGGAAAACGGGGTTGTGAGATAATGTATGAGGCCGTTTTGTGCCGGTTTTTTAATTCTTGAAACTTTTTATGTCCGCAATCGTTATATGTAATGTTCTCATTTAACAGATAAGAAAATAACAATACATCATACGGCTTTTCATTCATCATAAACGGACAATCCGGATCGCGGCATGGAATATTTAAGCAGGGTAATCCGGAATAGAGGAAACCATGATTGCTTACCTTAATATGAACGGCGAAAAAACAAAAATCACCAGATTAGATTGTTCAAATAACACCAAATGCTGTATAATAAAAGAATTTGAATGATAGCATTGAAAGAATTTCATTTTATGTTTCCTTAAAATGTATTCTTTATGCATACGCAGTCCGATTTGATATGGTTTTAATTGGAGGTTTGTGTAAACTGTGAATTATATACCTAGTATGATTACAATTGGAAATTTCATTTGCGGGCTCTTATCGATTCATTCCCTTTTGTATCATAATATACACTCTGCGGTGATCTTTATTTTCACCGGGATGTTCCTTGATTTTTTTGACGGTTTGGCCGCCCGTAAGCTGAACGCGGTATCGGAGATGGGAAGAGAGCTTGACTCTTTTGCTGATCTCGTGACGTTCGGCGTAGCGCCGTCCATGCTCGCTTACAGTGTTTCATTATATACGCTTCCGTTCATCGGAATTTTAATCGCGCTTTCCTACAGCATCTGCGGGATGATCCGTCTTTCCAGATTTAATATTGAACAAAGCAAGCTGCCGACGTTTATCGGGATGCCGATTCCGTTTGCGGGTATGTGTCTTGTCATTTTGAGCTTTATCAATAACGCTTTTCTTCTGGGGGCGGGAACGATCGCGCTCGGTTATTTAATGGTCAGCAACATTAAATTTCCGCACTTTAAAAAACAGGCGCCTGAAAACCTGGAGAGCAGAAGATGGAATTAGTTCAGCAATTAATATCCGATTACGGATATATCGCGATTTTTCTCATGCTGACACTCGGTATTATCGGATTGCCTATTCCGGATGAAGTCATGATGACGCTTGTGGGCTACTTCGCTCATATAAACGTGCTGAATTACGGGCTCTCCATTCTGATCAGCTTTATCGGAGCGCTCCTTGGGATGATTATCAGCTACTTCATCGGCAGAAAAGCCGGCCGCCCGTTTATTAATAAGTTCGGGAAATGGGTCGGCCTGAAGGAAAAGAGGATGGCGAAAGTAGACAGGTGGATGAAGAAGTACGGGCCGTACACCATTATTTTAGGTTATTTTATCCCCGGCATCAGACACGTGACCTGCTACTTTTCCGGAATCGGCAGAATGGAATTCAAAACCTACTTATGCTTCGCCGCTATCGGAGCGTTTTTATGGTGTTTTATTTTTATTACTATAGGAAAATTCATAGGAGTAATCAATGTTTAATACTGCCGCTAAAGTTCTTTACCGTTCATTGATTGAACTGACTAATAATCGATTGACGTCTTATCTCATTAAAAACTTCTGTGAATCGAAACTGAGCAAGCCGATGATTCCGCTGTTTTCCAAACACTATCGCATTAACTGGAATGAAACGGAACGCACGGCTTCTGACTTTGATTCACTGGCGTCATTTTTCATTCGTGATATTAATTTGAATCTCCGCCCCGTGGCAAAAGAGAAGAACGCCATCGTCAGCCCGGTGGACGGCGTCGTTCAGACGGTGGGCATGATTAATCCTAATCAAACTTTCATGGTAAAAGGGAAGGATTATTCGTTCGCCGAACTGACGGGGTTTAAAAGCGCCGATCACAAGTATAACGGCGGGTGTTTTGCCGTGCTTTACCTGAGCCCGAGACATTACCACCGCTTCCATTCTCCCGTCAGCTGCACGTATCAGAAGCTGGCCGAGCTGGGGAAACGCTCCTATCCCGTTAATACGATGGGGTTAAAGTACGGGAAAGACGTGCTCTCAAAAAATTACCGTTATGTGTACGAGCTGACCCGTGCTGACCAGCAGATGCTCATGATTCCGGTAGGTGCGATGAATATTAACTCGATCGTTCAGACAAACACCGGAAACAGGCTTGAGACGGGGGAAGAGCTGGGCTATTTTTCATTTGGATCGACCGTTATTTTAGTATTCGAGAAAGATATGTTTACCCCTTCGGATAACCTGACTGAAGGCCGTGAATTACAGGTCGGTCAGATCATCGGTTATGCGGAGTCACAGGAGGAGGCGTCCGCTTTATAAAAGCTGCTCCTCTTTTTTATATGGTGTAAGGAAGTGAACATTATGGAAGAAAAGGATTTGGCAAAGCTGATAGAACAGTACCAGCATACAGGGGATCAGCAAATTCTTGAAGCCGTGCGGGACGCATGCCAGCCTGTCATTGAGGCGCTCATCTCAGAACTGGCTGAAGACAGCGCGGATCTTCTGCGGACAAAAGGCCGTGACCGTTTTCCGTTTATTATCGTCAAGTATCAGACCGCGGCCGGCCTTTCGCTTGAGACCTTTTTGCGCAATACGTATCGGTTTTATTTTCAGCAGGTTTTAAAAGGCGAAGCGTGACTGGAAGAAAGAGTACGGACGGAAATGTTCATCTTTCGCCCGTTTTCCTGTATGATATAGTATAGTGTGCGTGATCATTAATATAATTGAACAGGGTGTATAAATCATGGAAAAACAATATAGAGTTTTACTTTATTATAAATATGTAAAGATTGATGAGCCTGAAGAGTTCACGGCTCAGCATTTGAAGTTTTGTAAGGAGCTCGGTCTGTTAGGCCGTATTTTGATTTCTGAGGAAGGCATTAACGGCACGGTGTCCGGAACGGTTGAACAGACGGAACAATACATGAATGCGCTGAAAGCTGATCCGCGTTTTGCCGACATGCCGATCAAAATTGACGAGGCTGACGGCCATGCATTCCGCAAAATGTTTGTGCGCCATAAAAAAGAGCTGGTGACGCTTCGTCTCGAAGATGATGTTGATCCGAATGTCACGACGGGCAAGCATTTGAAACCGAAAGACTTTTATGAGCAAATGCAGGATCCTGACACGATCGTGATCGACGCCAGAAACGACTATGAGTATGACCTCGGTCATTTCCGCGGAGCGGTCAGACCTGATATTGAGGCGTTCCGTGAGCTGCCGGACTGGATTGAAGAGCACAAAGACATGCTTGAAGGCAAAAAAATCCTCACGTACTGCACAGGCGGCGTACGCTGTGAGAAATTTTCCGGCTGGCTGCTGAAGCAGGGCTTTGAAGACGTGTCCCAGCTTGACGGCGGTATCGTCACTTACGGTAAAGATCCTGAAGTGCAAGGGCAGCTGTGGGACGGACAGTGCTACGTGTTTGACGAAAGAATCAGCGTACCGGTCAACCGCGTAGAGCACGTCATCATCGGAAAAGATTATTTCACGGGCGAGCCGTGCGAGCGTTATGTGAACTGCGCAAATCCGGCATGTAATAAAAAAATGATCTGCACACCTGAGAATGAATACAAATACATGCGCAGCTGCAGTCACGAATGCCGTACGAACGAACGCAACATGTATGTGAAAGAGCACGAAATGACTCAGGAAGAAATCAATGAACGCCTTGCTTTGATTGAAAAAGAGGATCATGCGGCGATTGATTAATAGAAAAGACCACCAATGAGGTGGTCTTTTTTGTGTTTACATACTTTCTGTCCGTGCGGTCTGGTCTGCCGTGACGGGTCCTTTATATTTGAATGCTTTTTCCCACTTAGACACGACGATGCAGGCGACCGCATGGCCGGGCACGTTGACGCCGGTCCGCGCCATGTCCATGACGCGGTCGACACCGGCAATGATGGCGACGCCTTCCGCGGGGAGACCGACCGCATTCGCTGTCGCCAGAAGCACGACGAGTGAGCCTGACGGGACGGCGGCAATGCCTTTGCTTGTCATGACGAGCACAAGCATCATCAGAAGCTGCTGAGAAAGCGGCATCTCCACATGAAACGCCTGCGCCAGGAAAATACAGGACACCGATAAATAGAGGCTGGAGCCGTCACAGTTCAGCGATAAACCTGACGGAACCACAAAGGAGACGACCCGCTTCGGACAGCCATATTTCTCCATCCGATCCATCAGCTGAGGCAGAATGGTTTCTGTGCTTGTCGTGGAGAAAGCGATCAAAAACAGATCCCAAATCATTTTCAGCACTTCAAAGTACTTGATTTTAAAGATAAGCCCCACGATCGGAAACAGAACGAAGAGTATCAGGAACAGCCCGAGAAACACAGTGCCGATCAGCTTCAGCATCGGGAGCAAAAGCGCGATTCCGAATTGTCCGACTGAGGCGGCCATCAGGGCGAGAACGCCGATCGGAGCGGTGACCATCACCATCTGCGTCAGTTTGAACATAATATTTGCCGTGGATTCGAAGAAACTCATGACAGGTGCGGAGGCTTTGCCGATGCCGGCTGCGGCAACACCGAATAGGATCGCGAAAAAAATGACGGCGAGAAGATCATTTTTCGCCATAACGTCAATGATGTTAACGGGGATAATATCAAGAAGCATTTGTTTCAGGTCGACTACTTTTTCCGTATAGCCGGAAAGCTCGTGAATATCTTTTTTAGCAAGATGAGAGAGGTTAAGTCCGACTCCCGGCTTCAGTACGTTCGCCAATAACAGACCGAGCGCCAGAACAAGCGTCGTAATCACTTCGAACCAAATAATCGTTTTGATGCCGAGACTGCCCATTTTTTTCATACTGCCGCTGCCGGCGGCTCCGATGACAATGGTTGAAAACACGATCGGCACGACAATCATTTTAATCAGGCGGATAAATCCGTCTCCGACGGGCCGCAGCGCCATCCCGAAATCCGGGAAGAAATGGCCGATCAATGCTCCGATGGCTAAAGCGATCAAAATCTGGAATGCGATAAATTTTTTCAAGCGAATCCCCCTTTTACTTGCGCATTTCATACGTAATTCGTGAAGCAGGCGGCAACCACCTTCCTCTCCGCCATAAATTTGTCACATGATTGACTGTGCGAAAGGAAGGATTGCTTTACATTATGTAAGCGCAATCATTGAATATGACAGAAAGTCCTCATTGAAAAAAATGAAGGAGCATAAGAATAAAGAAAGATTTCTGCTGAAAATATTAAAAATTTTGATAATTATCCTCTTATAAGTGGTATATTTGATATGATATGGTCAACTGCATTCTCATATATCTGTGCATACAAGATTCGGGACAGAGAAAACAGGCAGCTTATAAAAGACTGAAAATTTAAACAATTACAAGAAAGGTGTGCTTTTGTTGAATCAACTGATTGAAAGACGTAAGGTCACAGCAAGAAAAGAAAAACCGGATTCCGCTTCATTGGGATTTGGCAAGTACTTCACAGATTACATGTTTGTCATGGATTACGAAGAGGAGAGAGGGTGGCATGATCCGAGAATCACACCTTATGAACCGGTCCGCCTTGACCCTTCCGCATCGGTTTTCCATTACGGGCAGGCCGTATTTGAAGGGCTGAAGGCTTACAGGTCAGAAGACGGCCGGGTGTTGATGTTCCGTCCTGACCAAAATATAAAACGGCTGAATAAATCGTTACGGCGGATGAGCATGCCGCCTCTTAACGAGAAGCTGGCGCTGGAAGCATTGATACAATTGGTGGAGCTGGAGCAGGAATGGATACCGATAGAAAAAGGAACCTCTTTATATATCCGTCCGTTTGTGATTGCGACTGAGCCTTCTTTAGGCGTCCGGCCTTCAAAGCGTTACAAGTTCATGGTTGTTCTGACGCCTGTCGGTTCGTACTACGGCGATCAGCTGAAACCGATCCGTATTTATGTGGAGGATGAGTATGTGCGTGCCGTCACCGGCGGAGTGGGCGACGTCAAAACGTCCGGAAATTATGCGGCCAGCTTACAGGCTCAGCGGAAAGCCGAAGAACTGGGGTATGATCAGGTGCTTTGGCTCGACGGGGTGGAAAAGAAATATGCCGAAGAGGTAGGAAGTATGAATATCTTTTTCATCATAAACGGAGAGGCCGTAACGCCGTCATTAAACGGAAGCATTCTCGGGGGCATCACACGCGCATCTGTGATAGAGCTGTTAAAAAGCTGGGGCATCCGTGTCAGGGAAGAACAGGTCGCCATTGATGACATCTATGAGGCTGCGATGAGAGGCGAGGTGTCAGAGGTATTCGGTACGGGAACCGCGGCCGTCATCTCGCCGGTCGGCGCGCTGCACATTCACGGAGAAACGATTGAGCTGAATAACGGTTTGATCGGTGAAGTGTCAGAAAGGCTCTATGAAACGATTGCCGGCATCCAAGTCGGGAAGGTGCGGGATTCGTTCAGATGGGTGGTTGAAGTATAAATGAAAAAAGAACCCTTGCGCCGCAGGGTTCTTTTTTCGGTTATTGGGATTTTACGGCTTGCACGCGGGCTCTGCTTTTCCGGTTTTTCAAGTAATAAGCGGTGTAGCAAACGGCCATAAATGCAATTCCGCAATAAAGGGCGATGGCCTGGTTCGGATCAAAAGCGATGCCGATACAGGAGGCGAGGCACAGGAGAAAGGCCGCTATCGGTACGGCCGGATATCCCGGCGTCCTGTATTTCAAGTCTGAAAGCTGGTGCCCTTCTGTAAGAAACCGTCTTCTGAACAAAAATTGCGATGCGGCGATGCTCATCCACACAGCCACTACCGCAAATCCTGAGACGGAGACGAGAACAAGATAGACTGTATCCGCTGCAAATACGCTTGACAACAACGACAGAATGCCGCCGATCATACTGAAGATCAGAGCGTTAAAAGGAATGCCTTTAGAGGTCAGCCTGGCAAAGGCGGGATGAAGCTCCCCTTCTTTAGACAGGGACCACAGCATACGTGATGACGCGTACAGCCCTGAATTGGCCGCGGACAGAAGCGCCGTTAAAATGACGAAATTCATCAGATCGGCCGCATAAGGCACGCCGACTCTGTCAAATACCGTGACAAACGGGCTTTCAATCACACCGGCTTCCTTGATGGAGATCATCCCTGACAGCACAAAAATCGTTCCGATAAAGAAAAGCGCCAGCCGCCAGACTGTGGTCTTAATGGCGCGCGGAACGGTTTTTTCCGGATCGGCGCTTTCCCCGGCGGCGATTCCGATCAATTCCGTCCCTGAAAAGGCGAAATTTACTGAAAGCATCGTCATCAGTATCGGGAAAAAGCCATTTGGAAAAAGGCTGCCGCCATCCGTAAAGTTCGACAGCATAGGTGCGGCCTCACCGCTTTTCATCGGGACGAGGCCGAACATCGCCGCTCCGCCCAATAAAATAAACAGTAAGATGGCTAAGACTTTAATGCTTGAGAACCAAAACTCCGATTCAGCAAAAAATTTCACGGAGAAGGCGTTTAATAAAAAGATGAAAAGAGCGAATACCGCACTCCACATCCAAACTGAAGTATGCGGGAACCAGCGCTGCATGAAGAGCCCGGCCGCCGTGAATTCAGAGCCCAGCGCCACCGCCCACGTCAGCCAGTACAGCCATGCGACCGTAAAGCCCGTCGCGGGCCCGATATAGGTCTTCGCATAGGTGTGGAATGCGCCCGTCACCGGCATGGCCACTGACAGTTCACCGAGGCAAAGCATGACAAGATAGACGATGCCCGCGCCCAAAAGGTAAGCGAAAATGGTGCCCGCCGGACCCGCCTGATGAATGGTATACCCAGAGCTTAAAAACAGCCCCGTTCCGATCACACCTCCGAGTGATAGCATAAAGAGGTGTCTGCTTTTCATACTTCTCTGAAAATTCGTCTCGTTCTTGTTGTTCATTTTTTTCCAACTTTCTGCGAGGGCCGTTCTAATAAAAAATCTCATGCCGGCGAACGGCACGAGATTCCGGCGAACCGGCTTTTTGAATAGAATATACAAACTATTCCGATTAGTCAAGTTGTTTTTAAGGTTTTGGCCCAATCGGCAATGGCTTGGATGTCCGCGGGTTTCGTCCGGCAGCAGCCTCCGATCAGGCTCACGCCGTTTTCGTACCAGCTTTGCGCGCTTTTTCCGAAATGGTTTTCGCACGCTGCGCCTTTCCAGGTTTTTGTCACCGGGTCATATTGTTCACCGGAGTTCGGATAGGCGATAATCGGTTTGGATGCTGCCCGTTTGATTTCTTCTATCAGCGGCGGAATATGTTCGATCGGTGTGCAGTTGATGCCGATCGCTGCGATTTGGCTGCAGGAGTCAAGCAGGGACGCGCATTCGGAAATAGGCGTGCCTTCGCTGATATGCCGTCCGTCTTTAGCGCTGAAGCTGATCCATGCATAAGTGCCGGGGAATTCCTCCAGCAGCCTTGTGATCGCTTTTGCTTCTGACAGGCACGGAATGGTCTCACAGGCCAAAAGATCGGCACCGGATTCTATGAGGGCTTTCATCCGGGGGCGGTGAAAGCTGATCAGCTCATCTTCCGTCAGTCCGTAATGCCCGCGATATTCAGAGCCGTCAGCGAGGCTCGCGCCGTAAGGTCCGATAGAAGCGGCGACCAAAGGTTTGGGCCGGTGTAAACGGTTTTCTTCATGCGCCCAAAATTCATCGCGTGCTTGTGCGGCAAGTTCAACAGATGTCTGAATGAGACGTATCGCATCGGTTTCCGGGATGCCGCGCGCTGCAAATCCTTCAATTGTCGATTGATAACTGGCGGTGATCGCGCAATCAGCGCCGGCGGCAAAATATTCTGCATGCACCTGTTTGATCAGTTCGGGTCTCTCCAAAAGAATTTTGGCCGACCACAGATCGTCATGTAAATCACAGCCCATCCGCTCAAGCTCGGTTGCCATCGCGCCGTCTATGATCATAACCGGGTATTCATTTAATATTTGTGTAATGGGATTCATAGGCCTTCCTTTCTGACTTTACTGAAAATATATAAAAAGGGTAATGGACGCTATTCTCTTTGTCAATGAACCGGCGGAAAAAAGGTGTTCAGGACGCTGCCCGAACACCTTTTGTTTAGGAAATGTTTTTGCCTTTCGCGCTTTTCGCGATATCTGAATACTCCCAGCATTCGATCCCGTCATCATCAGGGAGCACATCTCTGTAAAAGACGGGGTCCTTTCCGGCTTTCTTTTGCCGGGCATAATCGCTCAAAGCGGCAAACGCTTTTTTCGACAGAAGGAAAATCGCGATTAAGTTCACGACCACCATTAAACCCATGAACAAGTCAGCCATATCCCACACAAGCTGGACTTTGGAAATACAGCCGAACAGTACCATTCCGAGCACGCAGATGCGGTAAATGAACAGCCATTTTTTATTCTGGCTTAAAAATCCGATATTGGTTTCTCCGTAATAATAGTTGCCCATCAGAGCGCTGAAGCCGAACAAAAGCATTAAGACGGCAAGGAAACCTGACGCCCACGCGCCGATATGGTCGCTCAAGGCGGCCTGAGAAAGCGCGATGCCGCTCAGTCCCGGCTGGTGATAAGCGTCTGAAAATAAAATGATAAGCGCCGTGCTTGTACAAATGACGAGCGTATCCGTCAGGACGCCGAATGCCTGAATGAGCCCCTGTTTCACCGGGTGGCTCGTCGTAGCTGTCGCCGCCGCGTTCGGAGCGCTTCCCATACCCGCTTCATTTGAGAAAATCCCGCGTCTTACACCTTGCATCAAGGCCGCACCTAAAGCGCCGCCCGCTGCCTGATCAATGCCGAACGCATTTTTTATGATTAGCGACAGAACGCCGGGCAATTGGGTGATGTTCGTCAGAATGACAAAGAAAGCGACACCGATATATAAAACGGCCAAGACGACTACGATGTATTCCGCCATTTTCGCAATTCGTTTGACGCCGCCGAAGATTACGCCGCCGAAAACCAAGATTAAAATAATGCCCAATGTAAGCCGGCTGGTGCCGAATGCGTTTTGAAAGGCGACGCTGATCGTATTGGATTGAACGGAATTAAAAACAACCCCGAATGACAGTGTGATTAATACGGCGAACAGCGCGCCCATCCAGCGTTTCTTCAGGCCTTTTTCCATGTAATAGGCAGGTCCGCCGCGGAATCCGTTTTGATCTTTTACTTTATAAATTTGGGCCAGCGTGCTTTCAACAAAGCTTGAAGCCGAACCGATGACTGCGATAATCCACATCCAGAAAATAGCGCCCGGACCGCCGAGTGCGATCGCAATGGCGATTCCGGTAATATTCCCGGTTCCGACACGCGCCGCCATACTGATGCAAAATGCCTGAAACGGGGAAATGCTGTTTTTTGTCCGGGCGGCCGCGCCTTCCTTCAAAACCCGGATCATTTCCTTCAGCATGCGGACTTGCAGACCCTTTGATCTGAACGTAAAAAACAGTCCCAGAGAAAGAAGCAGTACGATTAACAGTTTTGACCATAAAAAATCATTTGCCGAGCCGATTACATTTTCAAGGAATTCCTGCATCCAATCACCTCTTGGTTCATTTGATTAAAAAATACTGAGCTCCCACTCCTGTGCAATATGTTTCAGCAGCATGCCGCCGGTCAGGCTGTTGCCATATTCATCAATGGCCGGACCGTAAATGCCGATGCCGCAGCCGTTATGAAAAGGCTGCTCTCTTCTGGCGCTTGGGGGAACCAATGCCATGATGCCGCCGGATACCCCGCTTTTGGCCGGGACGCCGACGAAAGCCGCATATTTGCCTGACGCATTGTACATCCCGCACGTCAGCATCAGGGCTTTGGCGAGTTTCGCGACATCTTTCGGAATGACCTGTTCCCGTCGGATCGGATGGTAGCCGTCATGGGCAAGTATCAATCCGATTAAAGCGATGTCCTCGGTTGTACTCTCCATGGCGCACTGCTTTAAATACACTTCAAGCGTTTCTTCCACATCCGCCTCGAGAAAGTTCGTTTCTTTTAAATAGTAGGCGAGCGCTCTGTTCCGATGTGCGGTCTGCCATTCAGAACGGAAGACCTCCTCGTGAATGTGAGGCCGTTTTCCTATTAATTTTTCAAAAACGGAAAAGAGATATTCTAATTTATTATGCGCCGTTTCACCCGGAAGCAGCGAGGCGACGGTAATGGCGCCGGCATTGATCATCGGATTGAAGGGCTTCCCGGGTTTATGGATTTCAAGCCGGATGATAGAATTAAACGCATCACCCGTCGGTTCCACGTCCACACGATCCAGCACATAAGGAATGCCTCTGGACATGCAGGCGGCAATAAAGCTGATGACTTTTGAGATGCTCTGCAATGTGAACGGCACATTCCATTCACCGGCATGAATCATTGAGCCATCCGGCTCTAATATACAAATGCCCAGCTGAGAGTCGTTGATTTCTCCGAGGGCGGGTATATAATTTGCGCTTTTTCCATTGACGGAAAACGGTCGGTAATGCTCGACCCAATCTTGTAAAAGTGAAGCCAGTTCCTCTTTTTCAAGGCGCTCTCTGACCATATCTTTCATAACATTCCTCCTCTATTGCAAGCCTGTCCGAAGCGGAAACCGGTCTTGGAAAACGTTTTCAAAAATAGCGTGTTCCATGTTAATGTATAATGACATCTACAGAATCATACAAAATACGACAAAATCATTCTTAAAATAAGCCGATAGATTTATAAATCAGCCGGAGCGTCCCGCCATTCGGGTCTAAAGAAATTTGCGGACTGTATCGGTCTTGTTCAAAATAGACAGAAGAAGGAAGTGATTGTGATCAGGCTCGACTATTTACTGAAAAAAGACGGCTATCTTTTCGCCCTTATGCTGATCACCGTGCCGCTGGCGGGGGAACTGAAATTTTACCCCCTGAATGAGGTATATCGGATCAGCTTCGGCGCCCCGGCTTTTTTCTTTTTTCTTCTGCTGCTTCGGCATGTGCCGGCGGTATTGTCAGGGCTGTTGACAGGTGCAGCCGTTGTGGCATTCCGGATCGGCCTGGCGTGCTGGGGGGGAGAGCATGCCGGATTTACGGCGGCTTTTTTCAGCCAATATCCCAGTTTCTTTTTTTACTTTACATATGCCTGTTTGTTTTATGTGCTGAAGGTCAGGCTTTTTTGGGATCGGCCGCTCATGATCGGGTTTCTCAGTTTTCTCATTGAAATGGCGTCCGATGCCGTTGAAATGACGGTTCAGTTTTCCGGCGGCAAGCAGATTATGATGCCGGACAAGCTGGCGGATATTGCGGTTATCGCTGTTTCTCACACATTTATTGTGCTGAGTTTTTTCAACGTGATGAAGCTGCACGAATCTCAGGTCAGGGAAAAACAAACGAGAAAGCAGCATGAGCACATGCTGATGATTGTGTCTAACTTATATGAAGAAACGATTCATCTGAAAAAAACGTTAAAAACGACGGAGCATGTGACGAAAGAATCCTATCAGCTGTATCGGGAAATGAGCGGGAACGACCGGGAGCTCGGGAGCCGAATGCTGCGCCTTGCGGGAGAAATTCATGAAGTGAAAAAAGACAATCAGCGAATATTCGCCGGTCTGTCGAAGCTGATTTCAAATGAGAGATTCCGGGATTACATGAATGCCGCCGATCTGGTCGGCCTCGTTATCCGCATCAATGAAAAATACGCCGAATCTTTAGGCAAAGACATTCAATTCAAAAGCGTGATTGAAGGAGAACACCCCGATTATCACGTCTTTACCGTCCTGTCGATCTTAAATAACCTGACCGCCAATGCCGTCGAAGCCATGGGTGACAGGGGTGAGATCCGCCTCGCGCTGCGCAGGGCTGAGGGGGAGATGGCCGAATTTGAGGCGGAAGATGACGGTCCCGGCATCCCGGAAAAAATCGGAGAGGTAATCTATGATCCCGGATTTACGTCCAAATACGATGAATTCGGCACACCTTCAACGGGCATTGGGCTTTCATACGTGAAGGAAATCGTAACCGAACTTGACGGAGACATTTCCTTTCATAACAAGCCAAAAGGCGTCATATTTACGATTAAACTGCCGGTGAAGCATTTGATTGCAGAAAGGATGAACTCATAATATGCGTTTTTTTATAGCTGATGATGACCGGGCGATCCGTTCCATTTTAAAACAGATGATTGAGGACGAGGACTTAGGCGAAGTCGTCGGTGAGGCAGAGGACGGAAGCCAGATTGAAGGGCATTATCTCCATTTCAAACAAGTCGATATTTTATTAATTGATCTGCTGATGCCGGGTCGGGACGGGATTGAGACGATCCGGCATCTTCAGGGGTCGTACAACGGAAAAGCAGTGATGATATCGCAGGTGGAGGCAAAGGAAATGGTGGGAGAAGCTTATTCTCTCGGCATCGAATACTTTATCCATAAACCGATCAACAAAATCGAGATCGTCACCGTTTTGCGAAAAGTAAAAGAGCGGATTGAACTGGAAACGTCGATCGGCGACATCCAACACTCGTTAAGCCGTCTTATTCAGCGGAATGAGCCGAAAAAAAGCGGGCCAGGGAGTGTGCGCGAGAAATCAATCAAAGAAACAGGAAAATTTCTTTTATCGGAATTAGGCATCGTGGGAGAAAGCGGGGCGCATGACCTCATGGCCGTCCTTCACTATTTATTTGAGGATGAACAGGCGGAAAGAAACATCCCGTCTTTAAAGCAGATGTTTACAAACGCCGCCATCCGGAAGCTGGGGCCTGCGGCGGCACAAGCTGAGGTTAACAGAGAAATCAAAGCCTCGGAACAGCGGATCAGAAGGGCCGTCATTCATTCGTTAAACCATTTCGCCTCATTGGGCACAACTGATTTTTCAAACCCCAAATTTGAATATTACGCCTCGAAATTCTTTGATTTCCCCGCTGTCAGCAAGAGAATGAAAGAAATGCAGGCTAAGGAAACCGTGCCGCTTTCTCCGGTTAAAGTGAATATGAAAAAATTCATTCACGTCTTTTTTTTGGAGGCGAAAGATTTACGTGAAGGATCAAAATTTGTCAGCGGAGGCAGCCGGTAAGCTGATAAATAAGGTTTACATATATAAGGTTTTTGTGTAAAATAATGTTAACTAAGAAAGAACGGAGGGGTCCTGATGGCAAGTCAAAATCCGGTTTTCGCACTAATAAAATAGTGTCAATGTCTCTGCCTTGAGCGCGGAGGAAACCGGGATTGTCTGCCTGAATAAAGGAACCTGAAGTAATAGTGAGGGGGCGGCGATTATGCCGCCCTCTTTTTGGCGTCTTCACATATCTCTTTCTCCTCCGCCTCAGGCGAAGCTCTGTGTCAGTCAATAAGGGAAATGGGGAAACGAAATGACAAAACAAAGGGAAATAGAAACCGTTCTGAACATCGCAAAGGAAAATGGCTTACGGTTAAAGTATGAAGGGGCGGACATAAATGAAACGGGTATGGACTTCCAAGTCGTATTTGCTGAAGATGACAGCGGCATGACATGGGTGCTCCGAAAGCCGCGCCGTCCCGATGTTATCGATAGAGCGGCTGCAGAAAGCGGCGTTCTCGCGTTTCTCCGCAGCCATGCCGCGGTAGCAGTGCCCGATTGGCGGATTCATACACCGGAACTGATCGCTTATCCGAAACTGGACGGAATACCCGCTGCCGCAATTGATCTGGATAAGAAACAGTATGTCTGGAATATGGAACACGAGCCGCCTTCAGACGGTTTTGTCGGCTCGCTTGCCGCGTCATTAGCTGAGCTGCACGGGGCAGACCCGGATGCGGCCTCCAGATCCGGAATTGAAATCATAAAACCGGATGACGTCAGGCAAAGGGCGGCGGAATCAATGGATCACATAAAAAAAGAAATCGGGGTCTCAGAGCCGCTTTGGAAAAGATGGCAAACGTGGATAAATGACAGTTCGTACTGGCCTGATTTTTCCGCGCTGATCCATGGCGACTTGCATCCTCCGCATATTTTGATCGGCGAAAATCAGCGTGTGACGGGTCTCCTCGATTGGACGGAGGCAAAGGTTGCCGATCCGGCCAAGGATTTTGTCCTTTATCAAGTGATATTAGGAGAAAAAGAAACAAAACGGCTGATGAAGAGCTACGAAGCTGAAGGCGGGCGCGTCTGGCCGAAAATGCAGGAGCATGTGACAGAATGGCAGGCCGCTTATCCCGTGGAAACGGCGAAATTCGCGCTTCAGACGGGGCAAGAGGAGCATATGCAAATGGCGCGGGACATGCTCGGCCTGTCCAATCCGAAAGGTTATTGACTTCCGCCGGATGACAGCGTATGATACATTTTAAAATAAAAGAACGGATGAACAATGCTGAGGAAGAGTAAGTACGCATCAGCGCGCGGGGTTCAGAGAGTCGGTGGCCGCTGTGAACCGATCCCCGTCCGGTGCCAAATGGGCTTCTGAATTGCTGCGCTGAAATGACAGTAGGCGGTGCCGGGATTCTTTCCCCGTTATCAAGAAAGGAGTATTGAAACCGTGTGTTTCTGTACTTTTTGAGAGAATGGCTCTTCAGCCGTTAATAAAGGTGGCACCGCGAAAACCTCGTCCTTTGATGGACGGGGTTTTTTGTGTTGTTAAGGAGGTGATGGCCATGGAAAGTGAATGGAGACGGACAGACAATCAAAAAAGGAGGGATATTCATGGTGATCGCAACCGACGATCTTGAGCTCACGTGTCCGCATTGTGAAGGAACCGGCCAGGAGAAGGAAGGGACGCCCTGTCCGAAGTGCGGCGCGAAGGGCGTCATATTGACGGCTCAAGGAAACACGCTGCTGCATTTTATCAGAAAGCATATTGATTAGTGAAATCAAACGAAAAAGGCCGTTATCCGGCCTTTTTTACGTTATTCGGACCGGGGTTCTAAAAAACGGGACCCGCCCAAGTCTTTTCTCATCAGATAGATATGGAAAAAATATTCTCCGACGGCGATGATGACGGCGGAAATAAGGGCGGCAAACGCCAGTCTTCCCCCGGAAATGCCCATGGACAGCGGCATTCCCATCAGCCAGACAACAAGAAACGCGATTCCGAAATCAGCGGACGCCGCCGTGATATTATTCCATCTCGGAAGCACGTACAAGTCGCCCGTAAAGTAGGAAACGGCTCCCAGCACAATGGTCATCAGCAGCACGTCGCCGAATGTAAAGCGAAAACCTAAGCCGAGTATCAGATACAGAATAATGATGGTCATAATGCCTTTAATGGCAAGCGCTTTAATGTGTTCCATGCGAATTCCTCCTTATGGAAATCATGTTAGTATGTTTCCTCATAACGTGAAATATAAACCCTTTTTTCGTGAACATTTGTTTTCTGGCTTTTGGCTGTCATCACTGGGCCGCTGCTGAATATGATGAAAGGAGAAAATACGGGAGGTGTCATGATGGCAGTCGTAAAAGCGTCGAGCGCCGATGTCGATCTAATGGCAAGGCTGCTCAGGGCGGAAGCGGAAGGCGAAGGGAAGCAGGGAATGCTTTTGGTCGGCAATGTGGGAATCAATAGGGTGCGGGCGAATTGTTCTGATTTTAAAGGCCTGCGCACCATCAGGCAGATGGTGTTTCAGCCGCACGCGTTTGAAGCGGTGACTCACGGATACTTTTACCAGAGACCGCGTGAATCCGAGCGGAGGCTTGCCCGCAGGAACATTAACGGAGAACGGTTTTGGCCGGCTAAATTCAGCCTGTGGTATTTTAAGCCGCCGGGCAACTGCCCGCAGACTTGGTATGGCCAGCCGTTTGTCGCCAGATTCAGATCCCACTGCTTCTATCAGCCGACAGGTGAGACGTGCGAAAACGTGTACAATACATTTTAATCCCGGGCGCACCGTTCTTAGAATGAACGGTGTTTTTTTAATGTTTTGTGAAGAAAAATAGGAAAAAAGTGCGCTTGACGGATGACAAGCCAAAAAGAAACAGAGGGGGTTTTCTCCCGGCGGGGCAAGGTTTGTCGAAACAATGTGAAAAATGTCTCCCGCCGTCCATTTTTCAGCCTTACAAACCCTTCACACTTCTTCATAGCGGTTTAACATTTCTTTTTTATAATAAGGGCGATCAATGAGACGAAAGGGGAACTGACATGACACATGACGGCCGTTTAGATGAATGGATCAAGGAATTGGAGAACAAAAGCTTTCAGAACAATACGTTTGACCGCCGCGCATTTATACAGGGCGCCGGGAAAATCGCCGGTCTTTCCCTCGGGTTAGCGATCGCGCAATCCATCGGCGCGTTTGAAGTGAATGCCGCTCCGAAATTTTCAAACTATCCGTTCACCCTCGGCGTAGCCTCCGGCGACCCGCTGTCTGACAGCGTCATTCTCTGGACGCGTCTTGCCCCGGACCCGCTGAATGGGGGCGGCATGCCGAAGCAGGCCGTGCCGGTAAAATGGGAAATCGCTACTGATGAACATTTCCGTCACATCGTCAAACGCGGAACGGAAATGGCCAAGCCGAATCTCGGACACTCCGTCCATGTCGAGGCGGACGGGCTCAAGCCCAATAAAGTGTACTATTACCGGTTTAAAAGCGGGCATGAGCTCAGTCCCGTCGGCCGGACGAAAACGCTGCCCGCTCCCGGCGCTGACGTATCCGCCATGACGTTTGCATTTGCCTCATGCCAGCAGTATGAACACGGCTATTATACGGCGTATAAACATATGGCGAAGGAAAAGCTTGATCTCGTGTTCCATCTCGGAGATTACATTTATGAATACGGACCGAACGAATATGTGTCAAAAACAGGAAATGTCAGGACGCACAGCAGCGCTGAAGTGTATACACTGTCAGATTACCGCAACCGTCATGCCCAATACCGCTCTGATGCCAATCTGAAAGCCGCCCACGCCGCATTTCCGTGGGTCGTGACGTGGGACGATCATGAGGTGGAAAACAATTATGCCAATATTATCCCTGAAAAAGGCCAATCCGTGGAAGCGTTTGTGCTCAGGAGGGCCGCCGCTTATCAGGCTTATTATGAACACATGCCGCTCAGGCGCATGTCATTGCCGAACGGTCCTGATATGCGGCTGTACAGGCAATTTTCTTATGGCAATTTGGCATTGTTCAATGTGCTTGATACAAGACAGTACAGAGATGATCAGGCCAACGGCGACGGGAATAAGCCGCCTTCTGATGAGTGGAGAGACCCGAAGCGTACATTGATGGGGACAGAACAGGAGCAATGGCTCTTCGGCAATTTAGCCGCCTCAAAAGCGAAGTGGAATGTGCTGGCGCAGCAAATCTTTTTCGCGCAATGGAATTTCGGAACAACCGCCAATCCGATATACAGCATGGATTCATGGGACGGCTACCCGGCGCAGCGGGAGCGGGTCATCAATTTTATAAAAAGCAAAAACCTGAACAATGTCATCGTGCTGACGGGTGATGTTCACGCAAGCTGGGCGTCAAACCTGCATACCGATTTTAACCAAACGAATTCAAAGATTTTCGGAGCCGAATTCGTCGGGACTTCCATTACATCTGGAGGAAACGGGGCGGATAAACGGGCCGATACGGATCAGATCTTAAAACAAAACCCGCATATTAAGTTTTTCAACGATTACCGCGGCTATGTCCGCTGTACGGTGACCCCTGCCCAATGGAGAGCGGATTACAGAGTGGTGCCGTACGTGACGGAGCCGGGGGCTGAGGTATCCACGCGGGCTTCATTCATTTATCAGAAAGACCAGACGGGGATTCGGAAGGTCTCTCAAGCGGCGGTTGCAGGCGGTTTAAAGCAGTCAAACGAGGTGGAAGAGGATCGTTTCTTCGCCCATAACAATGCGCATGAAAAGCAAATGAGAAAGAAACGGGCCAAAATCTCACAATAAGGAGGCACACTCATGTTTTCAAATATCGGCATTCCCGGGTTGATCCTGATCTTCGTCATCGCTCTCATCATTTTCGGACCTTCAAAGCTTCCGGAAATCGGCCGTGCCGCCGGCCGCACGCTGCTTGAATTTAAAAGCGCCGCAAAAACACTGGTCTCAAATGAAGAGCCGGACAAGCAGACGGCTGAGAAAGACAAAACGGCAGGCTGAATCCTGACATGGGGGCAGACGAATCCGCTTCTGCCTCTTTCTCTATAAGGAGGATGTACGATTGGATAAAAAAGAAACCCACTTGGTCGGGCATATAGAGGAAGTCCGGCAGCGTCTCATTAAAACCGTTATCGCCTTTCTCGTGTGTTTTATCGGCGCCTGCTGGTTTGTGCAGGATATTTATGACTGGCTGATCAAGGATTTGGATGGCAGGCTGGCCGTTTTAGGGCCGAGCGAGATTTTATGGGTGTATATGATGATTGCGGGAATATGCGCCCTTACGGCAACGATTCCGGTTGCGGCCTTTCAGCTCTGGCGTTTTACGGCGCCGGCTTTGACCCCGTTTGAACGCCGCGCCGCTTTGCTTTACATTCCGGGGCTTTCGGTTTTGTTTATCATCGGAATTTCCTTCGGGTATTTTGTGCTGTTTCCGATTGTGCTCGGATTTTTAACACAATTATCCGCCGGCCATTTTGACATGGTATTTACGGCGGACAAGTATTTTACCTTTATGCTGAATCTTACATTGCCGTTCGGATTTTTGTTTGAAATGCCTCTGGCCGTCATGTTTCTGACACGGCTCGGAATCGTGAATCCAACCCGGCTGGCAAAGGCGCGGAAGCTTTCGTATTTTGTGCTGATCGTCGTCTCTGTGCTGATTACGCCTCCGGATTTTATGTCTGACTTTCTCGTCATGATTCCGCTGCTCGTCCTCTATGAAATCAGTGTGACGCTGTCCCGCATCGTTTACCGGAAGAAATGGGCCGAGGCGCTGTCTGCAGCTTAGTGAAGTTCGCCTCCGCCGGTCTCAATATCGTCCTCATGCGCCGCGGCGGTCACCGCGGCGATTTTGAGCGCTTTTGTCACGAGATCCAGGCTGAGGCTCGGCGCAGACTTCTGCAAAGTTTGCTCCGGAATGTACGGGATGTGTATAAACCCGCCGCGGATGTGGGGATGATGGCAGGCGATTTCATCCATCAGGCCGTAAAAGAGGTGATTGCATACAAACGTCCCCGCCGTGTAGGATACAGCCGCGGGAATGCCTTCCTTTTTGATTTCCTCAACGATCCGTTTGATCGGAAGGCCGGTCCAATAGGCCGCGGGACCGTCTTGAGAAATGTTTTCCCCGACAGGCTGGTTTCCTTCGTTATCCGGTATGCGCGCCTCATTGAGATTGATCGCGACCCGTTCCGGCGTGATCTGCATTCTGCCGCCTGCCTGTCCGACACAGATGATAATGTCAGGCTGATGCTTTTTGATCGCCTCGCGCAGCACGGCAAGGGACTTATAAAAAACGGTCGGCACTTGTTCAGATACGATAGAGGCGGGGCCCTCAGCGGCACCGTCCAGCCGTTTGACCGCTTCCCATGAAGGATTGACCGTTTCCCCGCCGAAGGGGTCAAAGCCTGTCAGCAATACTTTTTTCTCCATATAAAACCCTCCTTTTCTTTTTACCATACTCTATAATGGACATATATTCCTGCCGAAGGGGGAAACATGTCTTGAATTCGCCTCTGATGCAATACCGATCTTTATTTCCGGCGCTCCGCACACATACGATGCTCGCCAGCTGCTCTCAAAGCGCTCTTGCCCTGCCGGTTTCAAAAGCGATCAATGACTACCAGGAAAGCCTGCTTCAGCATGGCGGAAACTGGGAAGAAGCCATTGGACGTACGGAGCAGGCAAGGTGTGAATTTGCGAAATTGATCGGCGCCCATCCTGAAGAAATCGCCGTTTTACCTTCAGTAACGGCTGCTGTCTCTGCCGTCGTTTCCGCTTTACCGGATTGCCGAAAGAAACAGGCGGTGTATACGGAATTGGATTTTCCGGCGATCGCCCACATTTTGAAGGCACAGACTGAGATGGAGCTTTCAGTCGTGCCGTCTGAAGATGGAATGATCCCGCTAGAGCGGTATGAGACGTACATATCGGAACAGACGCTTTTCACCTGTGTGCCCCATGTGTCATATACGTCGGGGTTTGTCCAGGATATGAAGCGCATTGCCGAGATATCCGCAAAGAAGGGATCGCTTCTTTTTGTCGATGCTTATCAATCGGCGGGGCACATCCCGATTGATGTAAAAGAATGGGGAGTTGATATGCTGGCCGCGGGTGCGAGAAAGTATATGCTCGGCATACCGGGAACGGCGTTTCTTTATGTCAGAAAGGAACTTGCCGAACGGCTGAAGCCGAAAGTCACCGGGTGGTTCGGGCAGCAGCGGGCGTCGATGCTGGATTTAACCCGTTTTTCTTATGCGGACGGAGCCAAACGCTTTGAGACCGGGACCCCGGCATTTATCAGCATATATGCGGCACAGGCGGCTTTATCTCTATTAAACGATGCCGGCACAGACCGCATTCACCGGGAAGTAAAAAAACTCAGCGCATTTGCGTATGAATACGCTTCTGAAAAAGGACTGAATCTCACAGGGCCGCCGTCTGCCGATGACAGACCCGGCATGATTTCCATACGGGATGAAAAAGCGGCGGAAACGGCTGCGCTGTTGAGGCGGAAAAACATCGTATGCGCACCCAGCGGACAAATCATCCGGCTGGCGCCTCATTTCTATAACACGGCTGACGATCTGATCTATGCGATTGATGAACTGGCTGAAGCGCGCGGTATATAAAAAAAACAGCAGACTCACGGGGAGCCTGCTGTTTTCTTATGAATGATTCACTTTGACCCGTTTCATAAAGAAAGCGCTGATCAAGCCGATAACGGCGACAATCATCGCGAAGATAAAGGCGTGCTGGACGCCCGCAATCAGCGCGTGAGAGTATGCGGAAGGATCATTCGGGTTTTTCGCGGTGCTCATATAATTTTTCTGGCCGGCCGCCATGATGCTGACCGCCACCGCAGTGCCGATTGCGCCGGCCATCTGCTGGAGCGTATTCATAATGGCTGTTCCGTCCGGATAAAATTCCGGCGGCAGCTGATTTAAGCCGTTCGTTTGCGCCGGCATCATGATCATGGAAATGCCGATCATCAGGCATGTATGAAGCGCGACAATCAGAAGCGCCGTAGAAGCGCCGTTAATGTTTGAGAAAAACGAAAGCACAGTTGCCGTGATGACAAATCCGGGAATGACAAGCCACTTCGGCCCGTATTTATCAAACAGACGTCCCGTCACCGGAGACATAAAGCCGTTTAAAATACCGCCCGGCAGCAGGATGAGCCCGGACGTAAACGCCGTCAGCATCAGTCCGCTTTGTAAATACATAGGCAATAGGAGCATTGTCGATAAGATAACCATCATACAGATAAACACAATCACGACACCGAGAACAAACATCGGATAGCGGAAAGCGCGCAGATTCATCATCGGCTGCTTCATTGTCAGCTGCCTGATGGAAAATAAGATGAGCGCGATCGCACCGACAGTGAGTGAACCGATAACCGTCGGGCTTGACCAGCCGTCTGATCCTTCGCCCGCATTGCTGAATCCGAATACGATGCCGCCAAACCCGATCGTAGACAGAATAATGGAAAGCACGTCAATTTTCGGTTTTGTAATGTCAGACACGTTCTGCATGTAGGCGATGCCGAATAAAAGAGCCAACACAAGAAACGGCAGGGAAATCCAGAAAATCCAATGCCAGTTCAAATGCTCTAACACAAGCCCTGAAAACGTCGGACCGATCGCAGGAGCGAACATGATGACAAGCCCGATCGTCCCCATCGCCGCTCCGCGCTTATGCGGCGGGAAGATGACGAGGATTGTATTAAACATCAGCGGCAGCAGCAGCCCGGTTCCTAAAGCCTGCACGATTCTTGCCGCCAAAAGAAACGGAAAGCTCGGCGCAAGCGCTGCAATCAGCGTGCCGATAATGGAAAAAGCGAGTGAAACGATAAACAGCTGTCTCGTCGTAAACCATTGCAAAAGCAGACCTGATACCGGCACAAGAATACCGAGAACGAGCAGATAGCCCGTCGTCAGCCACTGGACGGTCGCAGGAGTGATATGTAGCTCCTTCATCAGATCAGTCAGGGCGATATTCAGCGCCGTTTCACTGAACATGCCGATAAACCCTGCCGTCAGCAAAGAAATCATGATCGGCATGACTTTATATTGTTTGGAAGGCTGAGCGTTTTCCAAAATCATTCTCCTCTCTTTCTATACGTACATGTCTCTCGTATTTTATGTCTTCAGCAGGTTGGGGATTTGTTTAGAAATATGGAGGATCGGCATTTTGTCTTTTTTGGCTAAGGACACAATGATGCCGCCTTCTATCATGGCATTTAAAACAGTGCTGATTTCCGCCGCTTTCTCATCAGAAAAACCGGCTGATCTTAATTTGCCCGCGAACAGATTCTCCCATTCCTGATAAGCGCTTTGACAGGCCTGCCGGAGCTTTTCGCTCTTTAAAGCAGTCTCGGCAGCCAGTAAACCGACAGGAAACCCTTCAAAATTCTCCGGACATGTGAATTGCCGTGATAAGTCCTGTAAAAACGCTTGAATGCTTTCCGCAGGATCAGGATAGGCATCAAGGCTTTCTTTTATTTTCATACGGATATAATGGCTCATTTCATTGACAGCCTCAATGGCGAGCTGCTCTTTGCCGTCCGGAAAATGATAGTAAAGAGAACCTTTCGGCGCACCGCTTTCTTTAATAATCTGATTCAGTCCCGTGCCGTAATACCCCTGAAGCTGAAACAGCCTGGTTGCCGCGGCGAGGATTTTTTCACGAGAATCTCCATAGCTCATAATGTTCCCACCTTACTGATTTGTGACAAATTTAAAATATAGTGACTGGTCTATTATCTGGATTTCGCATGACGGTGTCAAGAATTTTTAACGGTTATTTTCTTCGGAAGGTTGCCTGACAAGCGCGTTGACCGGTGAGAGGAAAATCTTCATAAATAAAGAAAAGGAGAGAAAAGAATGAAAAAACAATTCATGCCCTTCATTACATTTATCACGGCTCTGCTCTTCATCGCGGCCGGCTGCTCCCAATCTCCTCAAACGAAAGAAACACCGCCCCAGATGGCAGCCGCAGCCTCTGCGAAAAAAGACGGACTTCCGAATATTAAAATTCTTGCCACCGGCGGCACAATTGCAGGCGCTGCTCCTTCGAAGACGTCCGCTACGGAGTACAGGGCGGGGGCAATCGGAGTTGATGCCCTGATTCAGGCCGTTCCGGAGATAAAAGAGGTCGCGCATGTGAGCGGAGAACAGGTTGTGAATATCGGCAGCCAGAATATGAATAACGAGACACTGCTGAAACTTGCAAAACGGGTAAACAAGCTGCTCAAGTCTGATGATACAGACGGCATTGTCATTACACATGGAACAGACACACTTGAGGAAACCGCCTACTTTCTCAATCTGACGGTCAAAAGTGACAAGCCCGTTGTTGTCGCCGGGTCAATGCGGCCGTCCACGGCGATCGGAGCGGACGGGCCGTCCAACTTATATAACGCTGTAAAAACAGCGGCTGCGCCTGATGCGAAAGGCAAGGGGACGCTTGTCGTATTAAATGACAGAATCGCTTCGGCGCGCTATGTGACAAAAACCAATACAACCGCGGCCGACACATTCAAATCGGAAGAAATGGGTTATATCGGAACAATTGCTGATGACGTCTATTTTAATAACATCATGACCCGAAAGCATACGAAGGATACAGATTTCAAGATAGATAAACTTGATAAACTGCCGCAGGTCGATATTATATACGGCTATCAAAATGACGGAAGCTATCTCTTTGAAGCCGCCGTAAAATCAGGAGCGCAAGGCATTATTTTTGCAGGCCCGGGAAACGGCTCAATGTCTGATGAGGCCCAAAAAGGCGCCGTAAAGTCGGTCAAAAGCGGGCTGGCGGTCGTCCGCTCCACAAGGACGGGAAACGGAACGGTAACACCTAATCGAGAGTATGAAAAAGACCATTTGACAGCTTCAAACTCTCTCAACCCTCAAAAAGCGCGGATTCTTCTGATGCTTGCGCTGACAAAAACGCATGATCCTAAGCGGATTCAAACCTATTTCAATGAGTACTAGGAGTAGAGAACCGGGTGTTCTCTCCTTTGTTGGTATGCCGTATTAAAGCATAAGCGTGCTTTCGGGAAAGGGGCGTCTTTCTCATTTTTCCGCTCTTTTTTTAATTGTTGAAAACAGTAAAAAATAAACTATTTTTTCCTTTTCTCCTCTAATAGAATGAAAACTGCAAAAATATTACATAGCAGGAGGAAAGTTCATGAAACATATAAAAAGCAAAATCCTAGTCATCCTTACAGTTTGTATGCTGTCCGTCATTTCCGTATTTGCCTTCCAGCCGACCGTATCGAAAGCCTCCTCAGGGCATAACCCTGTTGTCATGGTCCACGGAATCGGCGGGGCGTCCTTTAACTTCGCGGGAATCAAAACATACTTGGCATCCCAAGGCTGGTCAAGAAAAGAGATGTACGCCATTGATTTCTTAGACAAAACCGGAAACAACAGACACAATGCGCCGAGACTGTCCAATTACGTGAAAAAAGTGCTCAGCGAAACAGGTGCGAGTAAAGTCGATATCGTCGCGCACAGCATGGGCGGAGCCAACACACTCTATTACATTAAAAATCTTGACGGCGGAGACAAAATCGCAAACGTCGTAACACTGGGCGGAGCGAACGGCCTTGTGACCAACCGGGCGCTTCCGGGGACTGATCCGAACCAAAAGATTTTATATACATCGATTTACAGCTCAGCGGACTTAATCGTCATGAACCCGCTGTCACGGCTGATCGGCGGGAAAAACGTGCAGATTCACGGTGTCGGACACATCGGACTTTTGATGAACAGCCAAGTAAACGGGCTGATTAAAGAAGGTCTGAACGGCGGCGGACAAAATACAAATTAACAGTTTCAAAGCCCCGGAGAATGAGAATATCCCGGGGTCTTTTTTTTCTTCCATATTCTTTTTTCGCCGTAAACCAAGCCCTCTGAAGTTATTTTTGTTAAAATAATAAAGTTATATCAGAATTCGGAGGGTTTATTGTGGGAAAAGTGAAAAGAAATGCCCCTTGCCCATGCGGCAGCGGGAAGAAATATAAAAAATGCTGCGGAAGCAAAGAAGCTGCCATTCCGGCAGACATCGCGGCAAAAGAAGCGAAACAGATTCAGGAAAGCCTAATGGAGTACGCCTTTACAGCACATAGAGACGGCATATCATCATTTATTAACCAGCACGCATTCATTACGGAGCTGGACAGACAGACAAAAGACATCGGAGTCTTCAACCTCGGCATCTGGGGAATTTTCTTCCGTCCGCTGGCAGGCGGCAAGACGATTTTTGAAGAATATCTTCAGAAAAAAGCCGGCGGGATCAACCGCCCGAAAACACGGGAAATCGTTGAATCATGGAAAAGCATGACACCTGCCGTTATGGTGCTTGAAGATGTGAAAGAAGGAATGATTCACTTTGAAGATGTGATGACGAAAAAACAATTCAAAGTGGAAATGGACGTCAGCCAGCAGGATCTTCCGCCGGCGGGAAGCCTGATTCTCGGCTATCCGATCCACGAAGCGGAAAAAGCGGAGTTCTTCATGCAATTTACGATCTTCCCTGTGAAGCGGACCGAAGCTCTAATCAGCAAAGTGAAAAAGGCGGCGGCCCCGGCCCTTGCGGAAGGCAAATCGCCTGAGCGCTTTATGCAGGAAAACTTCGACACTGTGCTGGCCGCTCTTTTAACAACTGCGGAAGAGTCTGAGCAGGCTGCTGAAGAAAAACAGACAGAGTGGGCGAACGACATGGAGAAGGAAACGGCGGACGCCATTGAAAAAGGCCTGAGCGGGGATGAATACCCGGCTGAGCTGGTTCCGGCCGTGATTGATCTGTGGAAAACGTTCTGTGTCAAAAAAACACCGACGATCAGAAAGCCTGAAGCTTTCGCGGCGGCGGTCGAATATTACGTGAACAGCATTTCTCTGAACGGCGCGTCCGTTTCTCAAGCCAAGCTGGCGAAGAAGTACGGCGTCAGCGCCTCAACGATTTCCAGCCGCTATAAGGAAATCGAGGGTGCTCTCACGGATGAAGCCGAACGCTTCGCCGCAGCTCTGACATCTTAATACACAGCAAAAAAACCTTGAAGGGCAAACGCTTTTCAAGGTTTTTTCTATAGATAGGCTCTCAGGCAGGATAATTCTTACCGGTTATCTAATACTAAACAGAGCGATAAAAGGAAGGGAGCCTGAGCCATGGATGAGACACGTACGCTGGGCAGGACGGATTTACGGGTAAAGCGTATCGGCTTTGGCGCTAATGCGGTCGGAGGACATAATCTGTTTCCGAATCTTAATGATGAAACGGGAAAAGAACTCATCCGCACAGCGCTGGACGGCGGCGTCAATTTTATTGATACGGCGTTTATATACGGTTTGGGGCGTTCCGAAGAGTTAATCGGTGAAGTTGTCGCAGAGCGCGGCGTGCGGGACAGCCTCGTGATTGCGTCAAAAGGCGCGCACAAAGAGGTCAACGGACAGATCGAGCTGGACAACAGCCGTGAATTTCTCCGGAGTGAGGCGGAAAACAGCCTGAAGCGGCTGAAAACAGACGTGATTGATTTGTATTACGTCCACTTCCCTGACGGCAAAACACCGCTCTCCGAAGTGGCGGGCACGTTAAAAGAACTGAAGGACGAAGGGAAAATCAGAGCAATCGGCGCGTCCAATCTCAGCTTCCGGCAATTGCAGGAGTTTAACGCCGACGGCTATTTAGAGGTTTTTCAATCGGAATATTCACTGATTCAGCGTGAGGCGGAGCACGATCTGCTGCCTTATTGTGAAAAGAACGGCATTTCCTTTATTCCTTATTTTCCGCTTGCTTCCGGCTTGCTGACGGGAAAGTTTACAAAAGACACAGTCTTTGAGGACAGCCGAAAGAACAGGCCGCCGTTTCAGGGAGAAGCTTTTCACCAAAACCTGGAGCGAGTGGATAAGCTTCGGGCCGTTGCGGAAGAAAAAGGGGCGCAGACAGCGCATATCGCACTCGCGTGGCTTCTGTCGCAGCCGGCGGTGGATGCGATCATTCCCGGAGCCAAACGCCCCGACCAGCTGAAACACAATCTGGACGCGCTTCATGTGCAGTTAACCGAGGATGAGGTTCAATTTATCAGTGACATCTTTAAGTGAAAATAAAAAAAGGAAATAGCCTGCGCTATTTCCTTTCTTGTTGTCAGGACGTTTTCAAAAACGCTTCTGTCAATCCTTCCAGATCGGCGTCTGTATCCAGATACCACTGGCCGCGGGCGTTTTTCTTCATCTCAATTTCTCTTGTAACGGAAGAAGAAGCCGGTTTCAGGCGCATAAACTCTTCCGGATAGACAGAAAGAAGGTGGCTGACAATTTCGTTTTCATCAGCATCAGGGTGCTTTCCGGCATAGTCTTGCACGCGGTCTTGCAGCTGGCCCGCAAGCGGAGACATATCAAGCGGCGTCACTTTTGCTTCAAGGACGGCTTTTTTGCCTGACATGGATTTGGTATGCACCTTGAGCTCCGTGTTATCCCGAAGCGCTGATGACATGGCGTCAATAATAGCGGTAATGGCTTTTGAATCCGCCTGTTCTTGTGAAATGCCTGCTGAGGTGATAAAGCTGGCTTTCGCCGATTCCTGATATGCGGCGGCCGTCATTTTTTCATTTACACCGGTCAGGCGGGTGAAATCTTTATTGTGCTTGCCGTACAGCATCACATCAATGTAGGCGGATAATGCGTCCGCCGGGTCAGGTTTTGCGTTTGAGGCTGTGCCTTTGACTTTCAGTTTATAAGATAAAGGCTTCGCGTCTTTTGCCTGCGGCTGATATACCAATTCATAGG
Organism: Bacillus sp. EU63; assembly: GCF_038592915.1. Lineage (NCBI taxonomy): Bacteria > Bacillati > Bacillota > Bacilli > Caryophanales > Bacillaceae > Bacillus > Bacillus sp. EU63. The sequence continues at coordinate 266,814 of NZ_CP151944.1, forward strand.
ATTTGCCTTCGTCAGCCGTGAAGTACAGATTGCCCGTCACTGTCTTACCCGCATGAAGCGTGCCGCTCTGCAACAAGTCTTCCTTATCGGCCTTGGCTGTTTTTGCGTCATCCTGATAAAGCGAGAAGTCGCTGCTTTTGACGGTAAGCGGGTCTTTGCCCGTATTTTTGACGGTGACCGTTACTTTCAGCGCGGCCGAATGTTCAGTATCGTCTGAAGCGGCCCATGCCGTCTCTTTTATTTTCACTTTCGCCGTGCTGCTTTCCTGGCCGCCGCTCGTTTCGCTGCTGCATGCGGCGGTAAATGCCGTGAGAAGCAGAATGAAAAACACGGCGCTCATTTTTTTGATGGACATCTGGTTTACCCCCTGTTGTTATTAATTCGATAGTCATGAAGACAGACAGGTTAATTATACTAGTTTTGTATAAAAGAGTCTTGGTAATCATCAATCTTTTTGGAAGAAAAGGAAGTGTTATGATGAAAAAAGAAGAGTTGAAACAGCTGGCTCTCCGAATCGGAAACGTACCTGCCCGCTATGAGAGTAATGTGGAAGAATACCAGGAAGATGAGGTTCTGTTTTGGTGGGAAGATAAGAATGATCCGGAAGCCGGCATCATGGTCGAATTAGACCGGGACGGAAAACTGAAATACTTATCCCGTCCGGCTTTCCGGACTGATCTGCCGCCTCTTTCGGAATCGGACATAGAAGAACGGATGCGGGCGTTTTTAGAAACCCATCGTCCTGGGGCATTGGTTGAGTTCGAATTGGAAAACAGCGGCTCCGCCAATGATGGTGATGTGAGATATTCCTATGTTCAGATGGCTGACGGTCTGCCGCTCCCGCTGACCGGGTTTTACGTCGATCTGTCTTTGACAGGGGAAGTAACCGGCTTTTCTTACCATGGGAAGGCCGATAATCTTGTAAGACCCGGAACAATTGCGGACAAGCGGGAAGCATTGGCTCACTTTGTCAAACATATTGAAGCAGAGCTGTTGTTCACCGTGCTGCATCAGTCCGTCTATGTGCAGGGGGATGACAAGCCCCATCTCGTCTATGAAATCGTGTCTCCGACGCGGCCGATATCGGCCGATCTGAAGGAAGAGGAAGAGAATGAAGAAATAGACGAATATGAAGAGCTGGAAGACGACACGCTGCCGTATGTCCCGATTTCACGCCCTGCACCTGAAGCGGAAAAGATGAGCATCAATGACATGATCGGGCTGCACGACGGTTTTTATAAAGAGAGGGAAAGCGATCTTGGAGAGGGCTGTATCGGCATTGCCTGGCGTCCTGAAAAAACAAAATCCGTACGGGAAGATAAAAGCTTTGAAAGTCTGTTAAAAGAACGGAATGAACACGTATTGAAAACAAGGTATGATAAAGAATCGGGCCGGCTCACCGGGGTGATGTCATTTATAAAAGTTGAAGGCGAACCGGTGTTTTCCGAGGAAGAATGCCATCACAGGGCCATCCGCTTTTTGTTCGCCATGTTTCCGGAAGCGGATCAGTATTTCCGGGTTCAATATGATGAACCGGATGATGAAGGAGAAAACGCAGGGCTTACATTTAAGGCTTGTCCGGGCGGTGTTGATTTGCGATTCGGAGAGGGGAGAATCTGTGTCAGCAAAAAGACGGGTCTTGTCACTGTATATATGCCGCCGGAAATTGATCCGAAAGAGCTCGAGGAAATCGATCCCGTTCCTTCATTGACATTGGGAGAGGCGAAGGACGCGATCCGCCGGGCCATCAAAGCAGAGCTCGCTTGGGATCGTTGTTACGATGACGACAGCTCCGGGAAAGTGTACAGGCTCGTATACAAACCGGTTTTCCCGCGGTTTATTGAGGCTCATACGGGAGAAGTGATTACGAGTTTAATAGGCTGAAGGTCATGGGCGTTCGTCCCGGGGCTTTCAGAGGGAATGTGACATTTGTATGAAAAAGTGCCGCTCTGAATACGGCTCTTTTCCCTCTTTGCTAAAAATAGACACATAAAAGGCACTTTCTTCCCTTTAAAAGGATAAGGGCGTTTTTATATAATAAAAAACAGTTCTTTTTTATACACTCTTCTGAAAGGATGACCCCATTGCTGAAAGAACATCTGAGAAAAAAAGCGCTGGAAATCGGGAACATACCGCCGCACTATGAGCTTGAAATAGAAGATTATGATGAAAAACAAAAAACGAAAGCCTATTATATATGGAAAGATCGTAACCAGCCGGATAAAACGGTCACGATTGAGCTGGGCGACGACGGATCTTTGCTTACTTATTCACGCAACGACTGTCCGGGTTCAGACATGCAGCTGTCAGACGCCGAATTAAAGCTGACGGCTCTTCGGTTTGCGGCGAGACACCGCCCGCTTACTTTTATGAATTTCATCTTTCAGGCGAGGGAAGAACGCAATGGGTGCATCCGATTTATCTATACAAAAAAAGTGCTCGGCCGGCCGCTTCCCGATTCAGGTTTTTTCGTTGATGTAACCAGGAGCGGCTTCGTCGTGCAGTTTATCTATTACGGGGATAAGGGTGAAGCGCCCGTTCCGGAAACATTCGTCGATCGGGAAAAAGTCGTCTCGCATTATATGAGTGTGCTGACATTCAGTCTCGTCTATGATGTGGTCAATTTTGAGAAAATACCGCGTCTCGTCTATGAACCGATTCTGCCGGCTTACAGCTATCCGGCCGGTGAAGATGATATCGTGCCGGATCAGCAGCTTTGCGAAGACAGGAATGAGCCGGCAAAACCGCTTCCCGCGTTTGAACATAAACGGGAAATCAGCCTGGATGAATTAATGGGGTTTACCGCGGATATGGTTCAGACGCGCCGGCGCGATCTCGGGGATGAGATCGGAACGACATGGCGGAAAGGGTCGGTTCCGGAACGGAAAGATTTGAGTATCGAAAGCTATTTTGAAAGCAGCAACAAAAATACAATGAAGATGAAAACGGACAAAAAGACAGGGAAAATGACAGCCTTTAAATCTTTTATTGAGCATCAGGGCCCGGCCTTTTATTCTGCGGAAGAGTGTGAGGCCGTCGCGCTTCAATTTTTATACAAACTTTATCCGAGAGCGGACGAGTTTTTTAAAATGAACCCGCTGAAAACGGACGGAAGGGGCAGGTTCCGCTTCCATTTTTCCATATGGCATCAGGATATTCCGCTGCGGTTCGGCGCTGCGAGAATACTTGTCAGTCCCGTAACGGGGCTTGTGGAAGCTTACATGGCGCCTGACATTGACCCGGAGCAGCTGGAGAAGATCAATCCGGTGCCGGCCGTTACTCCCGAAGAAGCAAAGGCCGCTTTTTTATCCGATTTCCATCTGCGGCTGGAGTGGCAGCGCGATTTTACGCCGTCCGGCAATGAAGGATATAAGCTTGTGTACAGGCCTGTCTATCCTCCGTACATTGATGCGCAAAAGCGAAAAAAGAAAAGGTTTTATTAGCCAGGGATCATTTGTAAATGAGGATAATCTTTAAAGCCTCTCCAATCGCCTCCCCAATCAAAACCGAGCGTTTTGGCAATCGATACGACCTCAAGCCAATCGGGCGTGCCGTTTCGGTTTCCGTCGTACGTCATATCCCAAATCAGGCTTCCATCCTTTTTTTGCAGGGCGAAGTCGATCGCAAGGCCGTAATTGTGGTAAGATTCCCCGCCTTTTGCGTAGGTGACGATATTTCCTTTTTTTGAACGTCCTTGACGGTACAATTCGTTTTGTTCCTCAATTGATCTGAAACCCTCTGTGATAACGACGGTGATGCCTTTTTTCAGAGCGGCCGTCCGCAATAGCTCCGCATTCTGTTTCACGAGCGGATGAAGAGCGTTTGGAATGGCTCTGTCTTGTAATGCCGTCTGCGGCCTCAATTCTTTCTGCACATAGGAAAAACATAGGTCTGCGGAAAAGAAGAGGATCAAAAGCAGCGCAATTCTGACTGATAGTTTCATGGTGAATTCTCTCTTTCTTTAATTGGTTAAAATCTTTGTTTGCTCACTGCCATAAATTTGCTATGATAAAATATAACATAATTAGTAGCCGGAGGAAGGAGGCAAATCTATGAAATCCAAGATTCCATCTGAAGAAGTGGCCGTAAAGATGAATGAATGGTATAAGCTGATCCGCGCGTTTGAAGCCGATAAAGCTGAAGCGCTGAAGCGGGAGATTCAATTTGAACTCGAAGATATGGAAGAGAACCAGGATTTATTGTTGTATTTTTCATTGATGGAATTTCGGCACCGCATCATGCTGGATAAATTAAAACCCATGAAAGACGGCGACTGCCAGCCTCCGTTCTCTGAAATGCTCACTGAGATTGAGATGAACCAGCAAAAGCTGACCGGCTTACTGGAATATTATTTTTACTATTTCAGGGGAATGTATGAATTTAAGCAGAAAAACTTCATCTCAGCGATTTCTCATTATAAGCGGGCTGAGGAAAAACTTGAATATGTGGAAGATGACATAGAGAAAGCCGAGTTTTTGTATAAAATTTCTGAGGTGTACTATCATATCAAGCAGACTTTCTTTTCGATGAATTACGCAGGACAGGCGCTTGATATTTACAAGAAATATGAATTATACGGAATGAGAAGGGTGCAGTGCAAATTTATCATTGCCGGAAATCTGATGGACGCCCAGCAGCATAAAAAAGCGCTGGAATACCTCGAATGCGCCTTGGAGCACGCGGAGCGGCTTGATGATCAATATATGATTGCTGCGGCCTATTATAATATCGGGCACTGTATGTACAGTCTGGGTGACTTTTGCAAGGCGGCGGAGGATTTTGAACGGGCGGCCGCCGGATTTGAAGCACACAGCTTCCGGCAGGTCATCCAGGCTGTTTTTTCACTCACGCATATCTACTTTAAAACGGAAAAATACAGTGAAGCCGCCGCCAGCTGCGCGCGGGGCATGAGAAGCGCGGCGGAATGGGAAGATGAGATCTATCTGACGAAATTCCGTCTGATTAAAGAGCTTTATCAGGGGGAAGGCGGACAGGATTCGCTCAAAGAGTATTTTGACATTCTGGAATCAAAAGAGCTGTTGGCTGACACAGAGGAACTGCTTCAGGACGCGGCTCATTTCTTTCATCAACGGGAGAACTACAAAGCGGCATCTTATTTTTTCAGCAGGCTTGTCGGCGTGCAAAAAAGGCTGCAAATGAACAACTACGCATAATGAAAAAAAAGAACGAGGGAGCTTCGGTTTCATCGTTCTTTTTATGATCCCTTTTGTTTTCAGCCGATCAAAACCGGGTACATGCTCTGTATTAACATCAGGGAGGAAAAGAGACAATGTATCAGGATTTACAGGGAAAAACAGCAATCGTAACAGGTTCTTCGAAAGGAATCGGAAAGGCCATTGCCGAACGCTTCGGCAAGGAGCGGATGAATGTGGTTGTGAACTACCTCGGTGATTCCGCCGGAGCGGAAGAAGCGGCGGACATCATTGAGAAAGCGGGAGGCCGAGCCGTCACCGTAAAAGCCGATGTATCCTCAGAAGAAGGGATTCAGGCGCTGTTTCATGCCGCGCAGGAGCATTTCGGGGGCGTGGACGTGATGGTCAACAATTCCGGCTTTAACGGAGCCGAAGCGATGCCCCATGAAATGAGCCTGGAGGATTGGCAAAGGGTCATCGACGTCAACGTGACCGGCACCTTTTTGGGGGCGAAAGCGGCACTGAAACATATGCTCGAGCGCGGCAAAAAAGGAACGGTCTTAAACATATCGAGCGTTCATCAGCAAATACCCCGCCCTGAAAACGTGCAGTACTCGGCATCCAAAGGCGGAATCAAAATGATGACGGAAACGATGGCGCTCAATTACGCAGACAAAGGCATCCGGGTGAATGCCATCGCTCCCGGCACGATCGCCACGGAGTCCAATAAGGATCTGGAAGATGAAACACATAAACAGGCCCAGCTGAAAAAAATTCCGATGAACGCCTTCGGAAAACCGGAAGAAGTCGCCGCGGCCGCCGCATGGATGGTGTCGGAAGAAGCGAGTTACGTGACCGGAACGACACTTTTCGTCGACGGAGGCATGACGCTTTATCCGTCTCAGCTGGAGTGAAAATTATACTAATTTCTCATTTTTAACGTCACTTTCTTCTTTTAGGAGACGCCAGTCTTCGTGTCGAAGTGAAGTGAACAGAAAAACAATATTTGTCAATATTATAATAAATGAGCCTGCCTGGAACACATGCAAAGTACCAAGTTTATGAGAAAAATAGCCTGCGGCTAAAACACTAAGGGGAGCCAGTAATGTTGAGATGAGCCTTGAACCGCTAAAAACTCGTCCTAAATAATCAGCAGGGACATGAGTCTGAAAAAGCAAACTTACAAGTCTGGAATTCAAACCTATGCTCCCCATTAAAATGGAATTAAGAATTCCGATTGTCAGCCAATGATCGCTGTGTGCAAGAATCAGTAAAGACAATGCAGTCATGAAAGATGAAATAAACAATGCATGTGCTGACTTGAAAAAACGGTGCACGTAGGGAAGAATAAGACCGCTAATGATTCCGCCTGCAGCACTTAGCGTATAAATGAAACCGATTTGTGTTTCCGTGATATGAAGCTCTTCTTTGAGTTTGAACATAATCATGAGAACCGCACCTGTTAACCCTAAATTTATAAATAGGTTCCATAACGTCAGCAGCTTGTAGACTTTAATCGAGAGGGTATATTTAAGACCCTCAAAACTTTTCCTGAGAATTTCCTTAGGAGTTGCAGCAGCTGTTATCTCTTTATCTGAGTAGTTTATTAATCTAAGCGAGAAGATAAGGATCAAAAAACCTGAAAACGTAAACCATAGGCTGTTAAATAAACCAAATATGGTTAATGATAAACCGGCTATTGAAGGGCCGATTGAAGTAGCTATTGATAAAGCGATCTGAGAAAAAGAATTAGCTGAGGGCAGATCACTCTTTTTCACGATTTCAGGAATGATAGATATGTCAGTTAAACCATACATCGCGATCAGCAGATCAATAAAAAAAGCAATAAATAAGACAAGGGGTGCCGTTAGGATCTGAAATTCATGGAAGATCGGAATGAAAGAAATGAGGAATGCCTGGGATATTGAAATGAAGATAAGTACCTTTTTTCTATTATATGAATCTATAACGGCACCGCCAAAATATGCTGCAAGAAAATCCGCCAAAAAACCTAAAGCGTAGCAAACCCCCATTAAAATTGGAGAGTTTGTGAAATAAAGTATTAATAAGGGGAGAACGAGGTCATATATATTTTCAGTTAATTTGTGTATAAAATTACTGCTGACAACAAAAAGAAGCGCTCTGTTTTTAATCATGATTTAATCCTTTCCGATAATGTTAAATACAATAAAGAGAAGAACTTAGGACAGCTAAGTTCTTCTCGATTACTCTACTCAATCGTAACTTCGTAATTGTCCCCTATTTCTTCCAGTAAGTCTTTGGCGCTTTTTGCTTCAATTGAGGCAGTGCCTTCTCATAAATCAGAATAATCAAATAATAACCAATTATTGCAATTTTGTAAATATATCTTGTAATAATTGGATTTTTTATTTTTCGGTCTGTGGCTCAAGTGGTCATATTGCGTTTGGGGAATATAGGGAAGACCTTGTTTACATTTAATAAAAATAAGGAAATCATCTATTAAAAATAAAGGAGATTAAACTTTATGGCGAGTGACTGGTGGAAAGACGCCGTTGTCTATCAAATCTATCCGCGAAGCTTTCAAGATACGAACGGCGACGGCATAGGCGACCTGCGGGGGATTATCGCGCGTCTCGATTATATAAAAGAACTTGGCGCTGATGTGATATGGATCTGCCCGATTTACCCGTCGCCAAACGTTGATAACGGCTACGATGTGACGGATCATCAAGCGATTATGGAATCCTACGGAACGATGGAGGACTTTCACAATCTGCTTACAGAATGCCGCAGCCGCGGATTAAAGCTTGTGATGGACTTCGTCTTAAATCATACATCCACGGAGCATCCTTGGTTCAAAGAGGCGGAAATGAATCAGGACAGCAAATACCGCGATTATTATATTTGGCGGCCGGGCACCACGGACGGCCCGCCGACCGATTGGGTGTCGGATTACGGACAATCCGTCTGGCAGTACGAAGAACATACGGGCGAATATTATCTGCATATGAACGCCGTCAAACAAGCCGATCTGAATTGGGAAAATCCCGAGGTTCGGCAATCAGTATACGAGATGATGAGATTTTGGCTCGATAAAGGCGTGGACGGATTGCGAATAGACCAGCTTCATCTTCTGTCAAAAAAAGAATATTTGCCGCCATATGAAGATTACATCGCCCGCCGGGCCGATCCGAAGCCTTTCCGGCCAAACGGGGCACGGATACATGATTACTTAAAAGAAATGACGAAAGAGGTATTTTCCAAATATGACGTGATGTCAGTCGGCGAGGCCGGATCAGTGACGCCTGAGGAAGGGCTCGTCTACACGGGAACCGATGAGCATGAACTGAATATGATTTTTCATTTTCAGCATATGGAGCTTGATCAAAAGCCGGGCCAAGAGCATTGGGATGTAAAACCGCTTGAGCTGTCCGATTTAAAGAAAGTGCTCACAGACTGGCAGGAAAAACTGGAACATCAAGGCTGGAATACGCTGTATTGGTGCAATCATGACCAGCCCCGGATCGTATCCCGTTTCGGAGACGAAGGCACATACCGCAAAGCATCCGCCAAAATGCTTGCCGCCCTGCTTTATTTCATGAAAGGCACGCCGTACATTTACCAGGGGGAAGAAATCGGCATGACAAACGCTCCGTTTGACAGAATAGAGGATTATCAAGATATTCAGACCGTCAATATGTATCATAAAAGGGTATTTGAAATGGGTCGTGACAGAGAAGAAGTCATGGCGTCCATTATGGCGAAAAGCCGCGATCATGCCCGTACACCGATGCAGTGGGACGGCAGCAAGAATGCCGGATTTACGGAGGGCGAACCGTGGCTGAAGGTCAATCCCAATTACAAAACCGTCAATGCTGCCGAGGCTCAGGATGATCCCGATTCTATATTGAACTTTTACAAAAAACTGATCCGCCTGCGAAAACAGTATGCTGATATCATAAAAGGCAGCTACACGCTGCTGTTTCCCGATGACCCGCAGCTGTTTGTGTATGAAAGACAGGCAAACGGACAAAAACTCATGTCCATCAGCAACGTATCGAAAGAAGAAGCCGCCTTTTATTGGCCGGACGGCTCCGAACCTGAAAGCGCCGAGCTGCTTCTCAGCAACTATGAAAATAACGGCGGCGCGGAATCCCGCATCACATTCCGCCCTTATGAAACAAGAGTCTATCTGCTTGCCTGATATGTGATACGACGCCCCCGTCCATACATGGCGGGGGCTTTTTAGGTAAATCGGATATCAATTTAGAAAAAAATATCTTGCAAAACGTAATTACTTCGTTTTATTATGGTATAGGTAACAAATGAAAGAGAAAGTACGCTTTGGAAATCGTCATCATTCTGATTTACAGAACAGGGGGAAACGGCTTGTTTAAAAAATGGAGCGGAATCATTGTCATTGCGGCATGCTTTTTAATCGCGGCGGGATGCGGCAATTCATCTTCAAAAGGTTCGTCAGGTTCTTCGAAAAGCGGCAAACTGCACGTCGTGACGACCTTTTATCCTATGTACGAATTCACGAAACAAATTGTCAAAGACAAAGGCGATGTAGACATTCTCATCCCGTCTTCGGTCGAACCCCATGATTGGGAGCCGACGCCGAAGGATATCGCCGGCATTCAAAACGCCGATCTTTTCGTATACAACAGCGAATATATGGAGACATGGGTTCCTTCAGCGGAAAAAAGCATGAGCTCTGATCATGCGAAGTTTGTAAAGGCGTCAAAAGGAATTGACTTACTCGAAGGTTCGGATGAAGATGAAGAGGAAGAGGAACATGGACACGGCGGTCATGACCACAGCCACAGCATGGACCCTCACGTGTGGCTCAGCCCGGTTCTTGCGCAAAAAGAGGTCAAAACCATTACGGCGCAGATCGTAAAACAGGACCCGAAGAATAAAGCATACTATGAGAAAAATAGTAAAGAATATATTGCAAAACTGCAGGATCTTGATAAACTATACCGTACAACATTAAATAAAGCGGCGAAAAAAGAATTGATCACACAGCACGCGGCATTCAGCTATCTCGCCAAAGAATACGGCTTAAAACAAGTCGCGATTGCAGGCCTTTCTCCTGAAGAAGAGCCGAGTGCGGCCAAACTGGCGGATCTCAAAACGTTTGCCAAAAAGCATGATGTGAAGATCATCTACTTTGAAGAAGTTGCATCGCCTAAAGTTGCAGATACACTTGCCGGTGAAATCGGCGCGAAAACGGAAGTGCTCAATACACTGGAAGGTTTAAGCCAAAAAGAACGGGATAAAGGCATCGGTTATATCGACATTATGGAGAAAAACCTTGATGCACTGAAAGATTCGCTATTGGTTAAATAACATAGTGTGCGCCGCGGGGTGCACACTATTTCTATGCGGGAAAGGAAGGTCAGCATGAATCTCGTTACATTACAAGATATCGTTTTTGGTTATTCGCATACACCGGTGCTTGACGGCGTGTCGCTGGAAATCAAAAGCGGCGAATTCGTCGGCATTACAGGGCCGAACGGCGCGTCAAAATCGACGCTGATGAAAGTCATGCTCGGCATGCTCAGACCTTGGGAAGGAACGGCCGAGATCAGTAAAAAAAACGCAGCCGGAAAACGCCTGACAATCGGCTATGTTCCGCAGCAGATTTCTTCATTTAACGCAGGATTCCCAAGTACTGTTCTGGAGCTTGTGCAATCAGGCCGTTATACGAAAGGAAAATGGTTTAAACGATTGAACGAAACGGATCACCACGAGGTGGAAAACGCGCTGAAGATGGTGGAAATGTGGGATTTCCGCCACCGGAAAATCGGCGATTTATCCGGCGGACAGAAGCAGAAAATCTGCATTGCGAGAATGCTTGCGAGCAATCCGGATCTGCTGATGCTTGATGAGCCGACAACAGCGGTTGATTATGAAAGCAGACAGGGTTTCTACGAATTTATGCACCATCAGGTGAAAAATCACAACCGCACCGTCGTCATGGTGACACACGAACAAAACGAAGTACAGCAGTATCTGGATAAAGTTATACGGCTTGAGAAGGGGGAAAAAGGCGGATGGAAATGTTTGACTTGGAATTCATGCGACGAGCTTTTCTAGCGGGAAGCATGATCGGAATTATGGCGCCGATATTAGGCGTATATCTCGTGCTGAGAAGACAGGCGCTGATGGCGGATACGCTGTCTCATATTTCATTGTCGGGCGTGGCCATCGGTTTTTTTCTCAGTACCAATATTACGGCGGCGAGCATTGTTGTCGTCACGATCGGAGCGATCGGCATTGAATACATGCGGCGGGCGTACCGTACATATTCAGAGGTATCTATCGCAATCTTAATGGCGGCCGGGCTGTCGTTTGCGATGTTTCTGATCAGCCTGTCAAAAGGCGGCGCATCGATGAGCATCGATCAATATTTATTTGGATCGCTTGTCACGGTCAGCCAGCAGCAGGTCTATATTATCGGAGGCATTACCCTGCTGATTCTGCTTTATTTCATTATATTAAACAGACCGCTCTATCTGCTTACCTTTGACGAGGCGACGGCGAAGACATCAGGCATTAACACAAACCTCCTGTCAATGTCATTCAGCATCGTGACGGGGCTGGCGATTTCGGTCATTATTCCGATTATCGGCGTGCTGCTCGTTTCCGCGCTCCTCGTACTGCCCGCGGCTTTTGCAATCCGTATTGCCAAAGGGTTTAAATGGGTGTTTGCGGCGGCTATTATTATTTCTCTTTTCAGTGTGTTCATGGGGCTGACGTCTTCGTACCAGCTCGGAACGCCTCCTGGGCCGTCAATCACTTTACTGTTAATCATTCTGCTTCTGCTCGGGTTTACGTTGCAGGGGATTTGGAATGCGTTTAAAAAAGGAAAAGAACGAAAAAATCGCCGTTAAGCGGTGCAGCAGTCTCATCTGCTGCTCCGTTTGACGGCTTTTTTTTACAGAAATATATCAGCAAGACGCTCATATGACTCTTTTTTTGCTTCGAAATCAAAGACGTTGCACAGCACCATTATCTCTTTTGTCTGATACCGCTCGGAAAGTTCAAGCAGACGGCGTTTCACTGCGGCAGGAGAGCCGATCACCATCCGCTTCCTGTTTTCTTCTATCTGTTTACGATCCTCCGGCGAATACGGATAAGCCTTCGCTTCTTCCACACTCGGCACGCGGCTGTCGGCGCCTTTTCCGACACGAAGAAGCCATAAATCCTGGCTTAACGCGAGTTCTTCCGCTTTCTCATCCGTAGCCGCGCATATGACGAAAATGGCACAGAGCGAGGCGGGAGCGGAAAAATGGGCGGAGGCCCGGAAATGGTCCCGATAGATCTGAAAAGCTTTTTCCCCGCGTTCCGGATTAATGAAATGGCCGAAGACATAGCCCGCACCTTGAAGAGCGGCGCGTCTGGCGCTGTTTTCCCCGAGTCCGAGCACCCAAAGCTGCGGGGCTGTTTCAATCAAAGGCGCTGTTTTTATTCCTGCATAAGCATGGTTCGAGGGAATCGAATCTGTCAGAAAGGATGATAAATCCTCAAGCTGCCTGTTGAATTCGGTCATGCTTTTCTTTACCCCGTCTGTGAGGGCGAGCCGGATTTTCGTTGTGCCGCCCGGTGAGCGTCCGACCCCGAGGTCAATCCGGTTCGGATGCAGCGCCTCAAGCTGACGGAAAGTTTCCGCGACTTTATAGGGGCTGTACTGCGGCAGCAGCACGCCGCCTGATCCGACACGGATGGATGTTGTGGCTGCGGCGGTATGAGCGATCATAATTTCCGGCGAAACGCTTGCGAGCCCTCTTGTGCCGTGATGCTCGGCAAACCAGTACCGCTTATAGCCCCATCCTTCGCTGAGGCGGGCGAGCTCTGCTGAACGGCGGAGCGTCTCGTGCGGCCCGTTTCCTTTGGATACGGGCGCCTGATCAAGTATGCTTAAATCAATCACTCGTCTGCCCCTTTCCTGACATGTATTGATACAAGGATAGGAAAAATGTTCAGTCCCCGTCAATTTCTTTGTTTTCTCTATTCTCTCCGGAACGAAGGAGAATATAGGAAGTAATTTTTCGCCGTTTTTCGCCAAAAATTCTTATGTTTTATGAAACTTTGATATAATAAAAGACGTATATCTTAATAAACACCGGGATTCTTGTCCCGGAATTTAGTGAAAATGCGCACTTGCGGCGTGCTTAGCGGCACCCTTACAGAATAGGAGTGAATCATATGGCGATCTCTTTACAAAAAGGACAGCGGATTGATTTAACAAAAGGAAAAGCCGGCCTGTCAAAACTGCTGGTCGGACTCGGCTGGGACCCTGTATCATCCGGCGGCTTTTTCGGAAAGCTGTTCGGCGGAGGCGGTGCCAATATCGACTGTGACGCTTCCGTATTGATGCTTGAAAATGATAAAATGACAGACAGCAAAAACGTCATCTATTTCGGCAATCTGAAAAGCCGGTGCGGCGGTGTCGTACATACGGGTGACAACCTGACGGGTGAAGGCGACGGCGATGATGAACAAATTCTCATCGATTTAGCGAAAGTGCCCGCTCAGATTAATAAACTTGTGTTTGTCGTCAATATTTACGACTGCGTCAGACGAAAACAGGACTTCGGCATGATTCAAAACGCGTTCATCCGCGTTGTTGATCAGGCTAATCGCGAAGAACTGGTGACTTACAATTTAAGAGATAACTATTCAGGCAGAACGAGCCTGATCGCGGCGGAAATCTACCGCCAGGACGGCGAGTGGAAATTCGCCGCAGTAGGAGAAGGCACAAACGATACAAAAATCGGCGATATCGTTAACCGATACGCCTAAACGATAAAAAGGAGAGTGCACTCATGGCAATTTCATTGGCAAAAGGACAAAAAGTAGATTTGACTAAAACAAATCCGGGTCTTTCTAAAGTCGTTGTCGGCCTTGGCTGGGATACAAACAAATACGACGGCGGACATGATTTTGATTTAGATTCCAGCGTCTTTCTATTAAATGAAGCAGGAAGATGCGCGTCGCCCGATGATTTCATTTTCTATAATCAGCTTGAAGGCGGAAACGGCTCTGTCGCACATTCAGGCGACAACCTGACAGGCCAGGGCGAAGGCGATGACGAAAGCGTAAGGGTCAACCTGAGCGCGGTGCCTGCCGCTATTGACAAAATTTCATTCGTCATCACGATTCATGAAGCGGAAGCGCGCGGCCAAAACTTCGGACAAGTTTCCAACGCGTTCGTGCGCATTGTCAATGAAGAAACAAATGAAGAGCTGATCCGTTATGATCTGGCTGAAGATTTCTCAATTGAAACAGCCATTATCGCAGGGGAGCTTTACAGACATAACGGCGAATGGAAATTTTCCGCGATCGGCTCAGGCTACCAAGGCGGACTGGCCCGTATTGCGACAGATTACGGCCTGCAAATCGGCTGAACCATATCAAACACAGAAGGGAGAGACAGCACATGGCTATTCAATTGGCGAAAGGACAGCGTGTTGATCTGACAAAAACGAACCCCGGTCTTACAAAAGCGGTGATCGGCTTAGGCTGGGATACGAACAAGTACTCCGGAGGGCATGACTTTGACCTTGACGCGTCGGCTTTTCTTGTCGATGCCCATGACAACTGTGTAAATGATCTTGATTTTGTTTTCTACAATAACCTGGAACACCCGAGCGGGGGCGTCATCCATACGGGAGACAACCGGACGGGCGAGGGCGAGGGAGACGATGAACAAATTATCGTCGACTTCTCAAAAATACCCGCAAATATTGAAAAGATCGGCATCACCGTCACGATTCATGATGCGGAAGCGCGCGGCCAAAATTTCGGACAAGTGTCTAACGCGTTCGTGCGCGTCGTCGATGAAAACAGCCAGAATGAACTGCTTCGTTTCGATTTAGGGGAAGACTTCTCGATTGAAACGGCGGTTGTCGTTTGTGAGCTTTACCGCCATGGGGCTGAGTGGAAGTTTAACGCCATCGGCAGCGGGTTTTCCGGCGGTCTGGCATCACTTTGCCGGAATTACGGCTTGCAGGTGTAAGCAGGAAATTACCGTTTTACTAAATAGGAGGAAAAAACTTGGATTTTCTACATCATATTATGTCGACCTACGCTTCCTTTTTTGATTGGAAAATGTGGGGTGAGGTGCTGACTGACCCTGTATCATGGGGGCTGATCGGTTCCTTGGTTCTGCTGGAAGGGCTGCTGTCGGCCGACAATGCGTTAGTGCTTGCGGTGATGGTAAGGCATCTGCCTGAAAAACAGCGGAAGAAAGCATTAACATACGGATTGTTCGGGGCATATATTTTCCGTTTTATCTTTATCGGGATCGGAATGCTGCTCATTAAGTTCTGGTGGATCAAAGTGCTTGGCGCGCTGTACCTGGCTTGGCTCGTCATTAAGCATTTCTGGATCGGAGAAGGTGATGACGATACGGAAGGCATGAAGAAAAATTCATGGATGGTCCGTACGTTCGGAATTTTCTGGGCCACTGTCGTTTCAGTTGAGTTAATGGATCTGGCCTTCTCTGTTGACAGCATTCTGGCCGCGTTTGCGGTATCGGAAAAAGTGTGGGTGCTCTTGATCGGCGGTATGCTTGGCATTCTCATGATGCGTACAGTCGCAAAAGTATTCCTTGTTTTAATTGATAAAATCCCTGAGCTTGAAAATACGGCTTTTGTGCTGATCGGGATTATCGCCGTGAAAATGGCGGCGAGCGCCTTTGATTATGAAATGCCGCACGTGGTGTTCTTCGGAATCATCATCGCTGCGTTTGTGGTAACGTTTATTATCCACTATTTCAACAAACAAAAGCAGGTTCAAGAGCAAACGGCTGCATCTAAAGAAGAATAAAACAAAAAAGGAGGGAGAGTTTCATTTCCTTCCTTTTTTGTACCGATAATCATGAAGAGAAAGGAGGAAAATGATGAAGCAGGAAGAATTGGTGATCCGAAAGGCCGAGCCGGAAAACGGTGACTGGGAAACGTTTCTGATGCGGCCGCTGCCGGAACGTCCCGGTTATGAGCGGGAAAACGGGCTGGCGTTTACCCGGCTTGCCGTCCGGATTTTGGGCACTCCTTATGATGAGACGGAGTATTACAATAAGCTTTTCGAGCTGTCTTCTCATGAAAACATCCATGTGTTAAGCGAGACGCTGGATAAGACCATCGCGCCTGAAACGTTTCAGGCGCTCCAGCACATCCATTCGGTCAATCAAAAAGAGAAAGGGCTTTCGGTTTCCAGGTTTGTCGCGTTTCTCGATGGAGGCAGGCTGCTTGCCAAACACGCTGATCCGCTTATGCACCGCCGGCTGAGAACCGCGTTTATGACGCTTTTGGAAACCTTTGCGGACCGGCATGAAAACGGGCTGAATCATCCCGATTTCCGGCGTGTGCTCTTGGATGTGTCAAAGTTTTCGCTGAACCACCTGAATCCATGGCTCGAACAAGCCGATATAGAGCGTGAGATGCCGAAGGTGGTGTGGTATGGAGACGCTACCAAAAGCCAGCTCTATTTTCTCTATTATATAATGCTGATCGGCTGTGACGTCCTATTGTTTCATCCGGCTGCGGAAGATCCGTTCAGCTTGATTGATCCGGATGAGGAACTCAGCTTTGTGATAAAGCTCCCCGCAACAGGCGGCCTTGAGCCATTCCCGAAAGAAAAGCCGGACAGAACGTCCACGACGGCCTACCGGTCAACGAAAGAAATTGAGCATGTGCTGAACCATGAGGAATCTATGATGTATAAGCCTTGGCAGTTCAGGGATCATACCCCGCAGTCCGTGACATTAAAAACGACGTATGATGAGTTATTTCTCATTGCGAAGGAGCGGGCGTTTATCCGGCCGCAATTTAAAGCGGACAGGGAGCGGGTGGCCGTTCCGAACCTTTTTGCGAAAGTGATGGGGGTTTCCAAAGATACGAAAGAATATTGGAACAGACTCCATACCGCCGCGGACTATCAGGAGACACACATGATCAGCAGTTTTCCGTTTACGGAAGAGCTGAAAGCCAACTACCAGTATCACTACAGTCAGGTTTTGAACGAAGAAGGAGCGATTGACGCGGACAGGCTGAAAAGAAGCAACATCTGGCAGTACAAGCATCTGCCTTCAGGTGTGCAGAGCGCCATCGCCAATGTGATTTCTGACATGTGCAGAAACCCCGGGCTGAAGGCTTTGCCCGGCGAGCAGGCAAGGGATGCCGCAATCTATTTGTTCCGCCAGGCGACGAACCTGCCCGCTTCGCTGCTGCAATTGATTCAGACGTTTGATTACGCCCAAACCGTTCCGAAACTCGTTTTATATCATACGGAACAAAATGGCGAACTCACACGTTCTGACGCCGCCGCTCTGTTGTTTTTAAATAAATTCGGCGTCGATATCATCCTGTATAATCCGCCGGGCCATCAGGACATTGAGCATTATATTGAAGAAAGCCAATTTGATGTCCATTGGCTGGAGGACATGGTGTTTCGGCAGGAATATAAGGAGCCGTCACTCGTAAGAAAGCTGTTTAGAACCATTACGCAAAAGCAGGGAGAGTAAATAAACATGACAGAAAATCAAAATCCGCTTGTTCTTGATAAAAATGAAGAGATTTCTGAACAAAAAGCAGATGACATCAGGGTGCAGCTGCGCCAAGACCCTGAGGTGCAGCGTATTTCGCAGCAGATTGACGTGAAAAACCAAATGGAGCTGCTTGAGTACGGAAAAGAACCGGCAGTTGAAATCTCGAAGTTCTCAGACCGCATCTTAAATATGATGAAAACAACAAGTGTCACGGATTCAGGCACAATGCTGACGCAGCTCGGAAAAATCATGGACCGTTTCGACAAAAATGATTTCGATGAACCAAAAGGATTTCTCGCTAAAATGTTCAAACGCGGCAACAGCATGATTGAAAAGATTTTTCAAAAGTACCGCACGTTGGGCGGAGAAATTGAAAAAATCCACGTCGAAATTTCAAAATACAAAGATGAAATGGCAAAGACGAACCATACGCTGGAAGAGATGTATGAAAACAACATTAACTACTACATGGAGCTTGAAAAATATGTCGTTGCCGGGCAGATGAAGCTTGAGGAAATGCAGGCGCTCATTCCTTCTTATGAAGAAAAAGCGGCAGGCGGAAACCAGCTTGCGCAAATGCAGCTCGATACGCTTCGTGACGGGCTTCAGGCGCTTGAGGAACGTGTCTATGATTTAGATATGGCGCGGATGGTGGCGCTGCAAACGGCGCCGCAGATCCGCCTCCTTCAGCGCGGAAATACGAAGCTCATCGGGAAAATCAATTCCGCTTTCGTCATTACGATTCCGATTTTCAAAAACGGCATCATTCAGGCTGTCACAGTCAAACGGCAAAAGCTTGTGGCTGATTCAATGAGCGAGCTTGACCGCCGCACGAATGAAATGCTGAAGCGCAACGCTGAAAATATTTCAAACCAAAGCGTGGAGATTGCCCGTATGGCAGGCCGTCCGAGCATTGACATTGAGACGATTGAAACGTCTTGGAATACGATTGTCAGCGGTATGCAGGAAACGAAACAGATCGAAGAAGAGAACAGACGTATCAGAGAAGACGGCGCGAAACGGATTCAACAGCTTCAGGATAATATTAAAAACGCAGTCTTAAAGAATTAACGAACACCCCGCTTGCTTACGGCAAGCGGGATTTTTTTGCGAAAAAAGATAATGACAATGTGTAAAGACAGGTGTAAACTTATACGGTAATCATTTTCGATTTGAGGTGCTGCTTATGAACAAACAACCTGCCGTCACTCCGCGAAAACTTCTGGCGATTGCCGGAATGGGCTGGCTGTTTGATGCGATGGATGTCGGAATTTTATCGTTTATTATCGCCGCGCTTCACACTGATTGGAATTTAACACCCGATCAAATGAAATGGATCGGAAGCGTCAATTCCATCGGTATGGCAGCGGGCGCCTTTGTATTCGGAATGCTGGCCGACAGGATCGGCCGGAAAAAAGTGTTTATGATCACGCTGTTATTCTTTTCTGTCGGAAGCGGCATATCCGCTTTCGCAACGGGATTGACGGTTTTTCTCATATTGCGTTTTCTGATCGGAATGGGGCTTGGCGGGGAACTGCCTGTCGCCTCGACGCTCGTGTCAGAAGCGTCCGCTCCCGAAAAGCGGGGACGGACTATCGTGCTGCTTGAGAGCTTTTGGGCCGCGGGCTGGCTTCTTGCGGCGGTGATTTCCTACTTTGTCATACCGTCATTCGGCTGGCAGGCCGCGCTGCTCTTAACGGCGCTGGCCGCATTTTATGCGCTGTACTTGCGGAAAAGCCTTCCGGAATCACCGGCGCATCAGGCATTGCCGCAGAAAAAAAGCATACGCGGGCAGGCGGGAAGTGTCTGGATGAAACCGTATATCCGGCCGACGGTGCTGCTGTCTGTCGTTTGGTTCTGCGTCGTCTTTTCATATTACGGCATGTTTTTATGGCTGCCGAGCGTGATGCTGATGAAAGGCTACAGCATGATTGAGAGCTTCGAATACGTCCTTCTGATGACACTTGCCCAGCTTCCCGGATATTTCTCTGCGGCGTGGCTGATCGAAAAAGCGGGGCGGAAGACCATCTTAGTCATCTATTTGCTCGGAACGGCGGGCAGCGCTTATTTCTTCGGTGCCGCGGATTCACTGGCCATGCTGCTCACAGCCGGCATGCTGCTGTCCTTCTTCAATCTCGGCGCATGGGGCGTGCTTTACGCCTATACACCGGAGCAGTATCCTGCGGCGATCCGTGCGACCGGTTCCGGCACAACGGCGGCCGTCGGCAGAATCGGCGGCATTTTCGGTCCGCTTCTCGTCGGATCGCTTGCAGCCCGGAACATTTCGTTTACAGTGATTTTCGCCGTCTTTTGTGCGGCCATCCTGATTGCCGTCATCACCATTATTATTCTCGGAAAAGAAACGAAACAGACAGAGCTTGCGCAATGAGCACCCTTTTGGGGTGCTTTTTTTAGTGAGCGGTCTGTTGACAGACCTATATTTTTCCTTAATATTCCTTATTTTTAGGAGGGGAAAACTTCTTTTTTCAGGACAATGTCGCGAAAAAATTCTTGTTTTTGTAAAAAAAGGATAGGAAATCAGTTTGCAGCACATTCGATGGAAACGTTCTCAAGCCTGATAAAAGCCCGGTTTCCTTTATAATTTATCCTCAATAAGGAGGATTAGAGAGTATTTAGAAGCATACCAGAGGAAAATAAGACACAGGGATGTTTTTAAAGTAATGATACAAAATAAAAAGGGATTATGATGTTTGTTTGACTTATTACAAACGTGTTACGGTATTAAAGATTGCTTATTATGGAGGGAAAATATGAATTTGGATGAGAAACCAATTAAGATAAAAGTCGAAAATGTATCTAAGGTTTTCGGAAAACAGACAAAAAAAGCCATTCAGATGCTGTCCAGCGGAAAAAACAAAAAAGAGATCCTGAAAGCGACCGGATCAACCGTTGGTGTCAATCAAGCAAACTTTGATGTATATGATGGGGAGATATTTGTCATCATGGGTCTATCGGGGAGCGGTAAATCAACTTTAGTTCGGCTGTTAAACCGGCTTATTGAACCGACTGCCGGGAATATTTATATTGATGGTGACATGATAACAAATATGTCAAAAGACCAGCTCCGGGAAGTGCGCCGGAAAAAAATCAGCATGGTCTTTCAAAAATTTGCGCTGTTTCCGCACAGAACGATTCTTGAAAATACGGAATACGGCCTGGAGCTACAAGGCGTCGACAAAAAAGAGCGTGAGCAAAAAGCGCTTGATTCGCTTAAACTTGTCGGTCTTGAAGGCTTTGAACACCAATTCCCAGATCAGCTCAGCGGAGGAATGCAGCAGCGTGTCGGACTTGCCCGCGCATTGACGAATGATCCTGACATTCTTCTGATGGATGAAGCTTTCAGTGCGCTTGATCCGCTGATCCGCAAAGACATGCAGGATGAGCTTTTAGACCTTCATGACTCTGTCGGCAAGACGATCATCTTCATCACGCATGATCTTGATGAAGCATTGCGCATCGGCGACAGAATCGTGCTGATGAAAGACGGTAACATCGTTCAGATCGGGACGCCTGAAGAAATTCTGATGAGCCCGTCCAATGAATACGTTGAGAAATTCGTTGAGGACGTTGATTTATCCAAAGTTCTGACAGCGGGCCACATCATGAAGCGCGCTGAAACCGTGCGGATTGACAAAGGGCCTCGTGTAGCGCTGCAGCTCATGAAGAATCTCGGTATTTCTTCTATTTACGCCGTTGATAAACAGAAACAGCTTCTCGGCGTCATTCACGCGGCGGATGCGAAAAAAGCGGTGGAATCCGACTTATCGCTTCAGGATATTTTAAATACTGAATTTACGACTGTGCACGAAAGCACATACTTGACGGAAATTTTCGATGTCGTGTCTGATGCGAATATTCCGATCGCCGTCACGGACGATAAGGACCGCATGAAAGGCATTGTCGTAAAAGGCGCATTAATCGGCGCGCTTTCAGGAAATAACGATTATATAAATGTTGAAGATTCTGCTGAACAAGCTCAGGATTCTTCTGTTCAGGGGGTGAAGTAAATGGACAGATTGCCTAGAATTCCGTTAGCAGATATCGTTGACCGGTTTGTTGACTGGCTTACCATGACGTTCGGAGGTTTCTTTGACGGAATCTCAAACGGTTTGGCCGCTTTCGTAAACGCGATTGTGAGCGGTTTGGGTTTCATCCCGTCTATTTTATTGACTGTTATTTTTGCAGCTCTCGCTTGGTGGATCAGTACGAGAGGAATTGCACTCTTTACGTTAATCGGATTCCTTGTTATTGATTATTTGGGCTATTGGTCGCCGATGCTGCAAACGTTGGCGCTTGTCGTCACATCTGTTTTGATTTCCATTATTATCGGGGTTCCGATCGGCATATGGGCGTCTCAGAAAGAAACGGTCCGCCGCATTGTTACACCGATTCTGGATTTAATGCAGACCATGCCGGCTTTCGTATATCTGCTGCCTGCGATTTTCTTCTTTAATATCGGGGTTGTGCCAGGCGTCGTGGCATCTGTTATTTTCGCGATGCCTCCGACGATTCGCATGACGGTTCTCGGTATTAAACAAGTTCCGGCTGATTTGATCGAAGCGACGGAAGCATTCGGTTCAACGACGTCTCAGCGTCTGTTCAAGGTTCAGCTTCCGCTTGCCACAAAAACAATTCTTGCCGGTATTAACCAAAGCATCATGCTTGCTTTATCAATGGTCGTTATCGCGGCCATGGTTGGTGCGCCGGGTCTCGGTTCTGAAGTATACAGCGCCGTGACACAGTTGAAAACCGGTGTCGGAGTGGAAGCGGGTATCGCGATCGTTATCGTAGCGATTACACTCGACCGTATCACGCAAAACATTAAAGTGAAGAAGAAGAGCAGGGGGAATGCCTGATGCTTAAGAAAATCATCGGTGTCGGCGTTACCGCTGCGCTGGCTCTTTCTTTGGCTGCCTGCGGTTCGCAGACTGATGGTAAGGCAACGGCTGCGGACCAGGTGAACAAAACCATTATCGGTATTGATCCGGGATCGGGGATCATGGCCCTGACGGATGAGGCCGTGAAGGATTACGGATTGAAAGACTGGAATGTCGTCACGGCGTCAAGTGCTGCCATGACGGCGACATTGAAGAAATCATATGACCGGAAAAAGCCGATCATCGTAACGGGCTGGACGCCGCACTGGATGTTCTCCAGATACAAGCTGAAGTTCCTTGATGATCCGAAAAAAACGTACGGAACTGCCGAGCAGATTCATACAATTACAAGAACCGGCTTCAGTAAGGAACAGCCTAACGCGGCCAAAGTTCTCAGCCAGTTCAAATGGACGCAGGACGATATGGGAGAAGTCATGATTGCCGTTGAGGAAGGCGAAAAGCCGGCCAAAGCCGCAGCTGAATATGTGAAAAAACACAAAGACCAAGTGGCTCAATGGACAAAAGGCGCCCATAAAGTTAAAGGGGATAAAATCAACCTGGCTTATGTGGCGTGGGACAGTGAAATCGCAAGTACGAATGTAATCGGAAAAGTATTTCAAGACCTCGGCTATGACGTGAAGCTGACGCAAGTGGAGGCGGGACCGATGTGGACTGCGATTGCGACAGGCAGCGCGGATGCGTCATTGTCTGCTTGGCTTCCGAATACCCATAAGGCATATGCGTCTAAATATAAAGGCAAATATGAAGATGTAGGAACGAGTCTGACAGGCGTCAAGATGGGTCTGGTCGTTCCTCAGTATATGAAAAACGTCAATTCAATTGAAGATTTGAAGAAATAACGAAGAAAAGCAGCCCTGTAACGGGCTGCTTTTTTTATGCTTCAAACGATTTGAGGACGGCAGCCGTTAATATCTCAACGCCAGTAAAGATGGCGCTTCGGTCAAATGTCATTTGGGGATGGTGAAGTCCCGGCTCCAGACCGCATCCCAGGCCGAGCATCGTCGTTTTCAAGTTCGGCACCTTTAACCCGTAAAAGTGAAAATCCTCTCCTCCGGTTGTCACAAGAGGTTCATCCACATGTTCTTCTCCGAGAATGCCGCTGATCGCAGATGCCATGATGGCTTCCGCCTCCTTGTTTCGCTCGGCTGCCGGGAGGCTGTGTTCTTTTTGCAGTTCGATCTTTGCGCCGAATGCGGCAGCAGCCGCCTCACAGGCTCTTTCGGTTTCGGCGGTTAATTTCTCCATGGCGGCATTGGTCTGTGCGCGGAGATCAAGGCTGAACGATGCTTTTCCCGGAATGATATTGGAACTCTCTCCGCCTGCCTGAAGCTTTGTCATCTTCACGGAATGCGGGATGCCGGGATCAAGATGAATGAAGCTGAGTTTTTGGACGAGAAGAGCGGCGATTTCGATACTGTTAAGGCCGAGATGCGGTCTCGCGCCGTGGGCTTCTTCTCCGATAATCAGGCCGTCAATATGCTGGCTTGAGCCATGCAGAATGGACGGTGCGCATCGGCCGTTTGCCGTTTCCTGTACGGGGCGCACGTGCACGCCGTATAAGAAATCAACATCATCCAGTACGCCTTTTTCAATCATTTTCAGCGCTCCGCCGCCTTTTTCTTCAGCCGGCTGAAAAATAAAGCGGATGGTGCCCTTCGGAAGTTTCGACTGACTCTTTAAAAGCATCATCGTGCCGAGCGCCATCGTCATATGTGAATCATGTCCGCATGAATGGTTCGCCTGAAAGACACCGTCCACTTCCTGCCACAGCGCGTCAATATCCGCCCGGACAGCCACAACAGGCGAGCCTTCTCCGATTTCGCCGACAACACCGGTACAATCATCAAACGTGCGGGTTCGGCAGCCGGCCTCTTTCAGTTTTTCAGTCAGATATTCAGTTGTTTGATATTCTTTCCAGCTTACTTCGGGATTGGCGTGCAGGTGGTCAAAAATATCCATAATGATTTGCTTTTCATGCGCTGTGAGTCTGTTCATGCCGTAAGTCCTCCTTCAAAAGCTGTCTGTTTTTTATTTTTTGATATTGAAAACAGGCAATCGGTCTGTATATAATATAGCACATATCTGTATTTTCTGAATAGTTTATAAATTTAAAGCGGGATGGTGATGTTATGGCTGTGCCGAAGGCCGAACCTGTATTGAAAAAGAAGAAATTGTTTGTGATGCCTGATGCTTATGTGCTGCTGTTCATTGTCGCTTTACTATGCGCGATAGCATCGTACATCGTTCCCGCGGGGGAATTTGACAGGGTGACAAAGGGCAGTGTGACGTCCGCCGTCCCGGGAAGTTATCATTCTTTAGACCAGTCTCCTGTCAGCCCGATCGCTTTTTTTACCGCGATTCAGGAAGGGATGACAAGTTCCGCGCCGATTATTTTTTTAATCCTGTTTACGGGCGGAACCATTGCGATTTTGGAGAAAACGGGCGCCATCAATGGATTGATCAGTAATGTCATCAGTACGTTCCGCACCAAACAGCTGCTGTTTATTGCGATTGTCGGATCTCTATTTTCGATCCTCGGCACAACCGGCATCGTCGTTAATTCCGTGATCGGTTTTATTCCGATCGGCCTGATCGTCGCCCGTTCGCTGAAATGGGACGCCGTGGCCGGAGCGGCCGTCATTTATATCGGCTGTTATGCCGGGTTTAACGCGACGATTTTATCGCCTTCACCGCTCGGGTTATCACAAAGCATCGCGGAGCTGCCGCTGTTTTCCGGTATCGGCCTGCGGATTGCCGTCTACATTTGTTTTCTGTTATCATCTATTTTATATATTTATCGGTATACGAGAAAACTCAGAAAAGCAAAGGATGCCAGTCTGCTGGGGAACGATTGGTTTCCGGCGGCAGGTTCACTCCCGCAGGTTTCTGAACCGGAGGACAAGCATGTCCCGTTTACCGTCCGCCATAAATTGATTCTGGCTGTCACGGCATTGTCGCTTGCCGGCTTTTTATACGGTGCGCTTACTCTTGGCTGGTCTGATTCAGAGATGGCCGCCGTGTTCATTTTTATCTCAATCGTGTCCGGCCTGATTGCGGGAATGGCGGCAAATGATATCGCAAAAACATTTATTACAGGCTGTCAGGGGCTCGTTTACGGCGCGCTGATCGTCGGAATGGCGAGAAGCATTTCCGTTATCCTGGAACATGGAAAGCTGCTTGATACGGTAGTCAATGGACTTGCGTCACTGCTGCACGGCTTCAGCCCGATGGCAGGCGCCATCGGAATGTATATTTCCAGCGCCCTGCTTCATTTTCTGATTTCATCGGGCTCAGGGGAGGCGGTCGTATTTATTCCGATCTTGGCGCCGCTTGCCGATCTGATGGGCATCACGAGACAGGTCGCGGTTGAAGCGGTCATGCTCGGAGAAGGCGTCGTAAACTGTGTCAATCCGACTTCCGGCGTGCTGATGGCCGTACTGGCTGCCAGCGGCATTCCGTACGTAAAGTGGCTTCGCTTCATGATTCCGCTGGCGCTGATTTGGTTTGTCATCGGCCTCGTGTTTATTTGCATAGGCGTCCTGATCAATTGGGGTCCTTATTAATATTTTTGTCAATGATATTTCGGTTTATCATTATGAATCGGCAAGATATAATGGGAGTTGTAAGCCATTCTTAATAGTACGGGAGGAAGTCATGAATCAGCGTCGGAACGGACTTTCAAACGTGAATGGAAAGAGTGAGAGTGTGAAAGAGAAAGAACGAATGATTTGGTCAGAAGTCGGAATGCTTGTGGGCACACTGTCTTTGCTTGACATCATCGTACGCGGACTTGTTCTGAACTGTCCGTTTAGGGAATGGGCCGGAAGCTTGGCGGTTTTCTTCATTATAATTGTTTATTATTGCATCAGGGCGGGAGCGTCGGGGAATGCTCATGCCGAGAATAGACACCAAAGAAGAACTGCAAAAGCGGGTGAAGCAGCAGCGGATAGATTCAATTGCGGTCACTTTTGCGGCAGCGGCGCTTACGATGTACGACAGGGGGTTTCCCCATACATTCTTTGCTTGGCTGAAAATGATCTTTCTTTTTATCGTCTGCGGAGGCATTCTGTTTCTGCTTCGGTATGTCATTGTGAAGCTGTCTTACAGAAGAGCGATAAAAGAAATAAAAAAGAAATCATCTTGATGGTGGTTTCTTTTTTTGTTTATAAGAGAAAAGTCTTTTAATTTGATAGGAATATAGATTTGAATTCACTCTGCCGCGTTGCTTTGATAGAGAGTGTGTGGTAAGTTCAAATGTAAGCGTTAACAGAATTATCCAGTCTTCACAACAATTGAAAGGAGGAAGCTGAAGAAAGAGTAAGAGGAATTTTTGACTCCGCAGTCAGTCTTCAAAAATCAAATAAGGAGTGTCAAAAATGTTTAAAAAACGATTCAAAACCTCTTTATTGCCGTTATTCGCCGGATTTTTACTGCTGTTTCATTTGGTTTTGTCAGGCCCAGCGGGTGCAAACGCTGAAACTGCAAACAAATCGAATGAGGTGACCGATTCATCGGTCAAAAACGGGACCATCCTTCATGCATGGAATTGGTCATTCAATACGTTAACACAAAATATGAAAGAGATTCGTGATGCGGGTTATGCAGCCATTCAGACGTCTCCGATTAACCAAGTAAAGGAAGGGAACCAAGGAGATAAAAGCATGTCGAACTGGTACTGGCTCTATCAGCCGACATCGTACCAAATCGGCAACCGTTACTTAGGCACTGAACAAGAATTTAAGGACATGTGTGCAGCCGCGGAAAAGTATGGCGTAAAAGTCATTGTCGATGCGGTTGTCAATCATACCACCAGCGATTATGGCGCGATTTCTGATGAGATTAAGCGTATTCCAAACTGGACCCATGGAAACACACAAATTAAAAATTGGTCGGACCGATGGGACATCACTCAAAATGCATTGCTTGGGCTGTATGATTGGAATACTCAGAATACTGAGGTGCAAGCCTACCTGAAAGGTTTCTTGGAAAGAGCATTGAATGACGGAGCAGACGGGTTCCGCTATGATGCCGCCAAGCATATAGAGCTTCCGGATGATGGGAATTACGGCAGCCAATTTTGGCCGAATATCACAAATACATCGGCGGAGTTCCAATACGGAGAAATCCTGCAAGACAGCGCGTCCAGAGATACTGCTTATGCGAATTATATGAATGTGACGGCTTCTAACTATGGGCATTCCATCAGATCCGCTTTAAAGAATCGTAATCTGAGTGTGTCGAATATCTCCCATTATGCATCTGATGTGTCTGCGGACAAGTTAGTCACATGGGTGGAATCACATGATACGTATGCCAATGATGATGAAGAGTCCACATGGATGAGTGATGACGATATTCGTTTAGGCTGGGCAGTGATTGGTTCCCGCTCAGGAAGCACGCCTCTTTTCTTTTCCAGACCTGAGGGCGGAGGAAATGGTGTAAGATTTCCCGGAAAAAGTCAAATAGGAGATCGCGGGAGCGCCTTATTTAAAGACCAGGCGATCACTGCGGTCAATCAATTTCACAATGAAATGGCCGGGCAGCCTGAGGAACTCTCAAATCCGAATGGCAACAATCAAATATTTATGAATCAGCGCGGCTCAAAAGGCGTTGTGCTGGCAAATGCAGGATCGTCTTCTGTCACCATCAATACTTCAACGAAATTACCTGACGGCAGGTATGATAATAGGGCCGGCGCCGGTTCATTTCAAGTAGCGAACGGCAAACTGACAGGTACGATCAATGCCAGATCCGCGGCTGTTCTTTATCCTGATGATATTGGAAATGCGCCTCATGTCTTTCTTGAGAATTACCAAACAGAGGCAGTCCATTCTTTCAATGATCAGCTGACGGTCACCCTGCGTGCAAATGCGAAAACAACAAAAGCCGTTTACCAAATCAATAATGGGCAGGAGACAGCATTTAAGGATGGAGACCGATTAACGATCGGGAAAGAAGATCCAATCGGCACGACATACAACGTCAAGTTAACCGGAACGAACGGCGAGGGTGCATCGAGAACCCAAGAATACACGTTTGTCAAAAAAGACCCGTCCCAAACCAACATCATTGGCTATCAAAATCCGGATCATTGGGGCAATGTAAATGCTTATATCTATAAACATGATGGAGGCGGGGCCATAGAATTAACCGGATCGTGGCCGGGGAAAGCCATGACTAAGAATGCAGATGGAATTTACACGCTGACGCTGCCTGCGAATGCGGATACGGCCAACGCTAAAGTGATTTTTAACAATGGCAGCGCCTAAGTGCCCGGACAGAACCATCCCGGCTTTGATTATGTGCAGAATGGTTTGTATAACAACTCCGGTTTAAACGGTTATCTTCCGCATTAATGGATAGGGCTATCATTACATCAGCGTGCCGGCAAACCCTTGCTTCTGGGAAAAGGACAGCGCATCTTCAATCACGCTGAAAAGATGACAACATCCTAAAACGGTTCCGTTTTAGGATGTTGTCAACAATCTGGAAACCATCACCGATATTTTTTTGTCCAAAAATCAAACTTTTCTCTTGCGAAAGTTTGTGAAGTGTTGCACAATATATATGTGAAATACTTCACAAGTTAAAAACAGACACCACGAAACACTGGAGGATGAGCATACATGATGAACGAACGAGTGAACAAAGTAGCATTAATCGGAGCAGGTTTTGTTGGAAGCAGTTATGCATTTGCGTTAATTAACCAAGGGATCACAGATGAGCTTGTGATCATTGATGTAAATAGAGAAAAAGCCATGGGCGATGTCATGGATTTAAATCACGGAAAGGCATTTGCGCCTCATCCGGTCAAAACGTCTTACGGCACATATGAGGATTGCAAGGATGCCGATATCGTGTGCATCTGTGCCGGAGCCAATCAAAAACCGGGCGAAACGAGACTTGAGCTGGTCGAAAAAAATCTCGCCATTTTTAAAAGCATTGTCGGTGAAGTAATGGCAAGCGGATTTGACGGCATCTTCCTCGTTGCCACAAACCCGGTCGACATTCTCACTTATGCGACATGGACATTCAGCGGCCTGCCGAAAGAACGCGTCATCGGCAGCGGCACGACACTGGATTCTGCGCGATTCCGTTATATGCTGAGTGAATACTTCGGCGCCGCTCCGCAAAACGTACACGCCCACATTATCGGCGAGCACGGCGATACCGAGCTTCCTGTATGGAGTCACGCCAATATCGGCGGAGTGCCGGTACAGCAATTGCTGGAGAAAAATGCAGCTTACAAACAGGACGAGCTGGATCAGATCGTTGACGATGTGAAAAACGCGGCCTACCATATTATCGAGAAAAAAGGCGCGACATATTACGGAGTGGCGATGAGCCTCGCCCGCATCACAAAAGCGATTTTGCGTAATGAAAACAGCATTTTAACCGTCAGCACATATCTGGACGGCCAATACGGTGTAAACGACGTCTTTATCGGCGTTCCGGCCGTCGTCAATCGGAACGGCATCGCAGGTGTGACGGAACTTGAGCTGAATGAAACAGAACAGGCTCAATTCAGCCGCAGCGCACACGTGCTGAAAGATATTCTCGCTCCGCATTTCGCAGAGTAAACAAAAAAGCAGTACATGACAAACGCCATGTACTGCTTTTTTTAATTCGCTTTTTTCGCCATTTCCTGAGAGGTTTTTACTCTCGCTTTTCCCATAAACAAAATGGTAACGGCCGCAATGACGATCGGCGCCAGCGCAAGCGTAAATACATATGTGATGCTTTGCGACATGGCGTCAATAATGCGATCCAGAATGTGCGGCGGAATATGGGCGCGCGTGCCGGCCTGGAAAATGTCCTGCGGATTTCCGATGTTCTGCATCGCGCCGCCCGCTCCTTTCATGCCGCTGAATGAATCTGTGAGCTTGTTGGTAAACACATTCGTCTGGATGGTTCCGAAAATCGTCACACCGAGCGTCATACCGAATGATCTCAAAAACGAGTTTGTTGAGTTGGCGCTTCCGCGGTAACGCGGCTCCAGATCGTTCATGGACGCAGCCGGCAGCAGTGAGAAGTTGAAGCCGACGCCGAATCCTGAGATCAGCATGAATACCGTCAGCATCGTACGCGCCGTATCCGGTGTCATATTGGAAAGCAGCAGCATTCCGATAAAGAAAGCGACCACGGAAATCAGCATTAAATTGCGGAACCGCACTTTCGTCTGGAAAATTCCGCCGATCATACTTCCGATAACAGAACCGATCATCATCGGCGTCAAAATAAAGCCCGCGCTTGTCGCGGTGCTTCCGTACACAGCCTGAACGAAGATCGGGATAAACACCGCTAAAATGATGAACGTGGCTCCGTAAAGGAACGCCAGAATCTGTGCCGTAGCAAATAAACGGTTTTTAAACATCCAAAATGAGATAATCGGTTCTTCCGCTTTTCTTTCCACGATAAAAAAGGCGATAAAGAACACGGCGAACACAGCGAACAGACCGATGATCTGCACGGAGTTCCAATCATACGTTTTTCCGCCGAGCTCAAGAGCGAACATCAGACCGACAATGGAAACCACCAGTGTGATTGCGCCGGCCCAGTCGATTTTCTGCTTCTTGTGTTCAAGGGATTCTTTATAGTAACGAAGAATGAAAAACAATGATAAAATACCGATCGGCACGTTGATGTAAAACACCCAGTGCCAGCTGATGGAGTCGGTAATGAGCGCGCCTAAAAGCGGCCCGAGAACGCTGGAAAGGCCGAAAACGGCACCGAACATGCCCGACATTTTCCCGCGTTTTTCCGGCGGAAATAAATCAAAAATGATCGTGAAGGCGATCGGCATCAGCGCGCCTCCGCCGATTCCCTGAATGACGCGGTAAATAATGAGCTGATCCATTGTTTGGGCGATCCCGCATAATGCAGATCCGATTAAGAAAAGAATAAGACCGAATAAAAAGAAACGCTTACGTCCGTACATATCGGACAGTTTTCCGTAAATCGGCATACCGGCCATAACGGCTACCATGTATGATGCCGTCACCCACGCGAACTTATCGAAACTTCCGAGGTCCGCCACGATATTTCCCATCGCAGTGGCAACGATTGTATTATCCATAGCCGACATTAAAATGCCCAGCAAAAGACCGATGACGACAAACTTTGTCGTGGCGTCCTTCGCGGCTGTTTGTTCCATGCTTTTTTCCTCCCATACTTACTTTTGATCATTAAATTTGCTATGATCATATTAGATTTGCCGAAAATTATCTTGATCGTCAAGATAAATTGATTTTATAGGGAGGCCTGTCAGTTGTCAACAAGAAATACCAGAAGCGAGACGGAGGAAACCGCCATACAGTTATTCCGGAAGATGGCCACAAGGACGATCCTTTTTCATCAGGCGGCCGCTCAATCTCTCGGTCTGTTTCCGACCGATTTGAAATCAGCTGATATCTTAAATGAAGCAGGCCCGATGACCGCAGGCGAGCTTGGGAAAAAAACCGGCCTCAGCACAGGTTCGGTAACGGCGCTCATTGACCGGCTCGAAAAAGCGGGATATGTCATGAGGAAAAAAGACCCCGAAGACAAACGGCGGGTGATCATCGTGCCGCTGACGGCCGGAAAAGCGAATGTGAAGCAATTGTTCAGCTCCTTATCCCAGTCCACGATCAGCCTTTGCCGGCAATATAAAGAAGAAGAACTGCGGCTGATATTCGATTTTTTAGGAAAAGTGACGGACATAATGGAAGACGAGCTTGAGAAATTAAAATAATATATCATAGCACGGCCCATTCATGAATAACTTGTACAAGTTGCATGAATGAGGGGGAAGCCAATGAACATCTTTTTAAGCTACATCGTTCTCGGGCTGTCATTGTCAGCACCTGTCGGACCGGTCAATGCGGCGCAAATTGACAAAGGCATCAAAAACGGCTTTTGGCATGCATGGATTTTCGGTCTCGGCGCTATGGCCGCGGACGGGCTGTATATGATTCTGATCTATTTCGGGCTGTCTCAATTTTTGACCGCTCCTTTTGTAAAAACGTTTTTGTGGCTCTTCGGTTTTTTCGTGCTGACCTACACGGGAGTCGAAACGTTAAAAAATATCAGGGAAGCCATGAATGTCAGAAGCGGAAAAGGAAAACCGGCTTTTTACAAAACATTCGGCGCGGGATTTTTTATTTCTCTTTCCAATCCGCTGAGCATTTTATTCTGGCTCGGCATATACGGGAGCATTCTCGCCAAAACCGCTGAATCCTTCGATGCAAATCAGCTTTTGATTTACAGCTCGGGCATTCTTCTCGGCATTTTGATCTGGGATTTCTGCATGGCGGTCGCCGCGAGCACTTTCAGAAATCTCCTTCATGAAAAAGCGCTCCGCTGGCTGACGGGAGCGGCGGGTGTGTCTTTGATCGTTTTCGGGTTTTATTTCGGATGGCAGGGGATTCAAATGCTCATCTCATAAATAGAAGAGTCACCCATCGCCTATCCCCGTCATAACGTATCATGACGATACTGGAGGTGGGCCGATGGCAAGCGGGCTGTACACAAAAAGTTGCCTTGAGGAAAAGTTGTTGGATCTGCCGAATTGGCAGAGAATCGCTTTTGAGCTTCTATCAGAAAAAGTAGGCGATAAAGCGGATACGTTTCCGTGCATTCCCGGACGTCAGGGATTTTTGACAGATCAGCTCCGGATATCCTTTGCGGGTGATCCCCGCGAAGAGGGAACCCCGGAGGAAGTGGGGATGCTGCTGTCAGAGTACGGAAAGATCTCAAGGAATACCGGAAGATACGCGTCGCTGCTTGTGATTTTTGATACGCCTGAGGATTTAGCTGAGCATTATTCCGTTGAGGCGTATGAAGAGCTGTTCTGGTCTTTTTTAAACCGGCTGAGCGGCTGCGACCCGAAAGACTGGCCGGAAGACATGCCGGAAGACCCTGAACATTATAAATGGGAGTTCTGCTTTGACGGCGAGCCGTATTTTATTCTGTGCGCGACGCCTGCGCATGAAGCGAGACAAAGCAGAAGCTTCCCGTTTTTTATGCTGGCGTTTCAGCCGAGATGGGTTTTCGAAGGATTAAACGATTCAACCGCGTTCGGACGAAACATGAGCCGGCTGATCAGAAAACGCTTAGAGGCGTATGATGAAGCCCCTCTTCATCCCCGATTGGGGTGGTACGGAGGAAAAAACAATTTAGAATGGAAGCAATATTTCCTCCGTGATGATGAGACGCAAGTGTCAAAGTGTCCCTTTTCTTATTTGAAGAGACTGTTTAAACCGACGAAATAAGCTATGATCCGGCAGGGCTGTGTCCCTGCTTTTTTTGTACGATCCATGTCACGATCGCAATGACGGCGAGAAAACAAAGGCTGACCAGAAAACCGGGCTGGCTCGATTTCTCAAACAGCGTCCCGGAGACGGCCGCGACAATCAGCACAAGGGCGATAACAATCTGTGCGGTTCCCATCTTTGTCGTTTCAAGCAGTTTCTTGCCCGAGAACAAAATGAACAGCCACGTATACAGAAGCATGAGGCCCGCCGCGGTTGTCATGTGTTCATATATATTTTTCGGCAGCACCAATGACAGGATGATGGAGACGATGAGTCCGGCAAACGTCAATCCGAGCGCGGGCCAGCAGATTTTTTTGTTTTCCTTTAATCTGAAGCATTTCGGCGCATCCCCGTCATCGGCCATTGTACAAAGCAATGTCGTCACGGCAAACAGCGAGGCGACGAGCGTGGAAAACCCCGCAATAATAAAAATTCCGTTAAAAATATCAAGAATGATATCTAAATGAAAACCCTTCAGCGATGTAATAAACGGGCTGTCCTGTTCGGTGAATTTGCCCAGCGGCACTAACAGCAGCGCCAGGCCGAGAGAAATGACGTAAATCACCGCAAGTACGGCAAGCATCAGCCGGCCTGATTTTGAGGCTTCCTCCGGTTTTTTCAAGTGTACGGTCATCAGCCCCAAGACTTCAATTCCTCCGAAGGCGTAAAACGCATAAATCAGTCCCGTCCATAACCCCATCGCTCCGTGCAGGAACAAATCCTTCGATTCGTTCGGCACCTGCACATCCGGTTTATGAGAAAATATACCGCACAGCGCCAATATGGCGATCACGATAAACATAAAAATCGCCGCCGTCTTGACAACAGCGAGCACATTTTCCGTTTTTTGAAAAACGGACAGCCCCGTAAATATAATCAAAAGACCGAGCACCGCATAGATGGAGGCGAAAATCCACAGCGGCACATTCGGAAACCAATGCTTCGTAAACAGCGAGATCGCTGTCAGCTGGCTTCCCGTGATCAGCATCTCGGACGACCAGTACACCCATCCGTTGCTGAAACC
Organism: Bacillus sp. EU63; assembly: GCF_038592915.1. NCBI lineage: Bacteria > Bacillati > Bacillota > Bacilli > Caryophanales > Bacillaceae > Bacillus > Bacillus sp. EU63. Next base: position 301,745 of record NZ_CP151944.1, read on the forward strand.
GGCCCAAGTGCCGAAAGCCTTTCTCGCATAAGCAAAAAAAGACCCCTTTTCGGGCTGTTTAGCCGAAAGCTTCGCGAGCTGCTCAAAGACAAAATAGGTGCCGAGCCCGGCAATAAGAAATGAGATCAGCGCGGAATATCCGCTTTTGACAATAGCGATGCTGGACCCGAGAAAAAAGCCCGTCCCGATTGTGCAGCCGACACCGATTAAGGAGAGCTGCCACCAAGCGAGATTTCCTTTAGGCTGGTCCTGTGATTTACCCATGAAGTTCAACCCCTTTATCAAAGCTTAGATTGCGGCCGTCAGAAGGGGAATATACATCCAATAAATTGCTTTACATGAAACAAACGGCCGGAGTTCATAATAGAAGAAAAAAAGGAGCAGTCTGATGACACAGCAATTTATCGTACCGCCGAAAAAAGGGCTCGGCCTGAAGGTTCACAAAGGGCAGATTATAAAAGTTGTCGATGTGGAAGGACAGCAGGTGGCTGATTTTACGGCATATCATGCCAAGGATTTTTATGAACATCTTGATCAGGGCGCGACGATCGATGCCAACCAGTCCATTCATGTAAAAACGGGTGATCATATTTATTCGAATTTATACAAGCCGATGCTGACGCTGATTGAGGATACAGTCGGCAAGCATGACCTGCTGCTTCCCGCCTGCCGTCCGGATATGAACAGGCTTTTATACGGAAAGCATAAAGATGAGCTCCAGGATACGTGCTATGACAATATGAGCGGGGCGCTTGAACCGTTCGGGGTGCCGCGGCCGCATATGCATTACCCATTTGCCATCTTTATGAACACGGTGCTCGATGAGAAGGGGAACTTATCAGTCGAAACGCCTCTTTCTGACGCGGGTGATTATGTACGGCTCCGTGCGGAAATGGATCTCGTCGTTGCATTTTCATCCTGTCCGATCGAAAAAGGAAAATGCAACGGCGACAGCATCACGGCGCTGCGGGTGGAAATCAGCTGATCCCGGTGTATTTGATTCACTTAAAATCCGCACCTGTGCTATATTTAACAAAGAGTCGTACATAGTGGCATGATTCATTTTCAGCATGAACGGGAAATGAATCATAAAGAAACAATGCAGGAGGAGTGATTGGGATGAGCATCCAGAAACAAATTATGAATGATCTCCATGTAAAACCCTCAATTGATCCGAAACAAGAAATTGAGGACAGAGTGAACTTTCTGAAACAATATTTGAAAAAAACAGGTGCCAAAGGCTTTGTGCTCGGCATCAGCGGCGGGCAGGATTCCACGCTTGCGGGACGCCTCGCCCAATTGGCGGCTGAAAGCATCAGAGAAGAAGGCGGAAACGCGGAATTTATCGCCGTCCGTCTTCCGCACGGCACACAGCAGGATGAGGATGACGCCCAATTGGCGCTCAAATTCATTAAACCTGATAAATCATGGACATTTGATATTAAGTCCGCTGTCAGCGCGTTCGCCGATCAGTACAAAAAAGACACGGGCGATCAGCTGTCTGACTTTAACAAAGGAAATGTAAAAGCCAGAATGAGGATGATCGCGCAATATGCCATCGGCGGACAAGAAGGGCTGCTTGTCATCGGAACCGACCATGCGGCTGAAGCGGTGACCGGTTTCTTCACGAAATACGGTGACGGCGGAGCTGATCTGCTGCCGCTGACCGGATTAACGAAACGCCAGGGCAGACGTTTATTAGAAGAGCTCGGCGCGCCGGAACGCCTGTATTTGAAATTACCGACGGCCGATCTGCTTGATGAAAAACCGCAGCAGACGGATGAGACCGAACTCGGCATCACATACAATGACATTGATGATTATTTAGAAGGCAAGGACGTTTCTTCCGAAGTGATTGAGGCGCTGGAAAAACGCTACCTCAGTACGGAGCACAAGCGCCAGGTGCCGGCATCAATGTTTGATGATTGGTGGAAATAGAATGAAAAAACCTCCCTTTTGAAAGGGAGGTTTTTGTTATCGTTTTTATTTATCTACACTTTCATAAACCCCTATCCAAATCCCTCTGCCGCTGTCATAAGTTTTACTTTTGAAAATCCACGTTGTTCCGTTTAAAACGAAAGAAGCAGCGAAATTGCCGTCAGGGCTTTGAACGAGCTTGATGGCATTAATGCCAACATCTGCTTTCGTTGAGATTGGGCTATTTTCCACGGATGAAGATGCTGTTGGTGATGCGGCAAAGGCAGGAGCGGCAGACATCAGTAAGGCAAGAGACAGCGCAGAACCGGTTAACACTTTTTTGAATTTCATTTCGAACACTCCCTTTTCAAATGAAATGTATTACAGTGTTAATAATTAGACGATTATCCATATAATTCCTACTTTATTTCTAAAATTTTTTTCTTAAATTGAAAAAAACATCTCTTCGGAGGGACTTTTTATTTATTGATCCATTTGCATGGATCAGGGACATGTTTTCAAAACATTTTTTTATTTGATACGGATATGATTCAGCTTCACCATTAATTTGTCGGTGAATCTTCGAAGGCTGCCTCTCGAATCAGGCTCAAGAGGCAGATTTGCTTGGGCAGCGATCGTTTCTGCGACCTGCTGAATAGACATTTGGTCTGTATGGAGATGTTCTGTGAAGAGGCTATGAGACAGGCTGTTGATGCAGCGGTCGATTTGTTTTGCGGCCCAGGAGTTTTTTCCTTCCGCTCTGGTGCGCAGGCGTTTCAGCAATGTTTCCTTTGAAGCCAGCAGGGTAAAGTGGTGAATGGTCCGGCCATCCTGTCTCAGCCTGCTGATCATGTCATGGAAGTATTGATCGTTCGTAATGGTCATGGGCACAATGATGATGCCCTGATATGTATATGACAAATAGGAAAGCATGCTGTAATTGAATTCCCGCCACAGAGGGTAGCTTTGAAAGTCATCTTCAGCGATATCCGGCGGTATCATCGAACGCATCGCAAACCCCATCTTTTCAGGATCATATACGTAAGACGGTTTCAGTCTTCTGTGCAGCTCAAACGCTGTTTGTGTTTTTCCGGAACCGAAAGCCCCATTTATCCAAATGATCATCATGATATCCCCCTTTTTCTATATGATACAAAAAAGACCCTTCGATCGAAGAGTCAGCGGGAAAAAACAGACGTATATTCGCGGAGCGATTCCTTTATATGCGTAAAGGCATGTTCTCCAAAATACTCAAGAGAAACAAAACCGTCATATTGTCTGTTCATCAGCTCTTTTAAAAATGCTTTTTGATCGAGATCTCCTTGAAAAATCGGAGTTGGCTTGCTGAGATACCAGTTGTCAAAATTCCAGTGATAGTTTTTCAGATGAATGTGGCTGACGGTATGATACAGTTTTTCTAAAGCGGGCATTTGGTCAACGTGATTGACGTGTAGGTTGGAGCCGTCAAAAATGGTGCGGACCCGCGGATGTCCGACATCCTCCAAAAATGCCAGCGCCGCCTCCGGTGTATCCGCGTACGTATCGTAATGAATCTCAAGCCCGATATCGACTTCATAGTCATCTGCGAGCCGTGCCGCCTGCTGAAATTGATCAACCGCACGCTGCCACTTTTCCGGTGACGTCCGATGCGAAGGAAGATTGCCGGCAAAGACTCTGATCAAGGGACTGTGCAGCTGTCGTGCCGCGCTTAATGCCCTTTGAACATCCTTTAACGCCTGCTTTTCATCCTGAGTGGCGAAGTCAGTGTACAAACTGACGGCAGGCACCCTGATGCCTTCCTCCTGAAGCTGCTGATCAAGCCTGTCGAGCGGGCCGATTTCCTCTATATATTGTTTAGCGTGTCCGTACCACAGTTCGATTCCGTCAAAGGAGTGCTCCTTCGAGAAAGAAATGATGTCGAAAATATGCTTTTTTTTAAATCCTGTCGTGCAAAAACTCAGTTTCATCGGTAATCCTCCCGTAACTGTCTATCATATGTGTACTTTTTCCCCGGGTGCGATACGGATAAACAGGTGAAAAGGGCAGACACTTTTATAAGCGGGGTGTGTCTGCATCAGTTCAGTGCGGCACACAAATTGTTTAGCGCTTTTTTGCGTCAAAGTATTAAATAATTAACCGAAGTGTTGTACAATTAATTTCATTCGAGTAAGGGGGGAGAAGCCATTGAAAAAAGAAACGGAGCTGAGGGCCTTCAGTCCCGTCCGTAATAAACCGACTCGCGCTCGTTATGTGATATTGGTTCTTTTGTTTTTTATCACTGCGATTAATTATATAGACCGAGCCAGTGTATCTATTGTCGGCCCATCCATTCAACATTCGCTGAACCTAAGCCCCGCGCTTTTGGGCATCGTTTTTTCTGCGTTCAGCTGGACCTATACGGGGATGCAGATTCCAGGCGGGCTCATTTTGGATAAATTCGGGTCAAAACGGACATACGGAATTTCTTTATTTGTGTGGTCGGTTTTTACCGGAGTACAAGCTTTTGCGACAAGTTTCGGGTTTCTATTCGGCTGCCGCCTGCTCATCGGCATAGCTGAATCGCCGGCGTTTCCGGCAAACAACCGGATTGTCACGACATGGTTTCCAAGGCGGGAACGCGCCTTTGCGACGGGTGTTTATACGGCGGGGGAATATGTCGGGCTGGCGTTTGCCACACCGGTTTTATTCTGGGTGTTAACGGCATTTGACTGGCGCGCCGTATTTATTTCCTCAGGGGTGCTCGGAATTGTTTTCTCCATTTTCTGGTTTAAAATGTATCACGAGCCGAACGGGTATCGGAAAGTGAATCGTGAGGAGCTTGATTATATTAAAGAAGGCGGCGGACTGACTGAGGTGTCTGATTCAGCCGGCAGGATATCGTGGGCGGATTTCGTCCAGCTTCTAAAATACCGCAAGCTTGTCGGATTGTATATCGGCCAATTCGCCGTAGCCTCCACGCTGTTCTTCTTTTTGACATGGTTTCCGACTTATCTGGCGGAGGCAAAGCACATGGCTTTCTTAAAAGTCGGCTTTGCCGCATCAATCCCGTATATCGCCGCTTTTTTCGGCGTATTGTTCGGCGGATTTTGGTCTGACGGCATGATGAAACGGGGGGTGTCGGTGAACGTTGCCCGGAAAACGCCCGTCATCCTCGGTCTTCTGCTGACAGGCTCCATCGTGCTTGCGAATGTTACGGATTCTGCTCCCGCGGTTTTGACGATCTTATCCATTGCTTCTTTTGCGCAGGGCATGTCCAATATATCCTGGACGATGCTGAGTGAGGTCGCGCCAAGCGAAACAATCGGATTGGCAGGAGGCGTGTTTAACTTTTTCGCCAATATGGCCGGTATTATCACCCCGCTTATCATCGGGTTTATCGTTTCTGCGACCGGTTCATATAACGGAGCGATTCTGTTTGTCGGCGCTGTCGCATTTATCGGGGCATTTTCTTATATTTTCATTGTCGGAAAGGTGGAACGCATTAGGCTCCGATAGAAAGAAAAACTCATCTCTTCTTATAAAGGATGGGTTTTCTTTCATTGCATTATCTCTATATTTCAATATTGAGTTATCATATAATAAACATAACTTTTTCATTTCTTAGGAGGATTTCGCCGAAGATGAACGCAAAACGTGCCATTCCCGTAAGAGAAAGAAATATCGTACTGATCGGATTCATGGGTGTCGGAAAGACAACAATCGGCCAGCTGGTCGCTAAGAAATTATACAGAGACTTCATTGATATTGATCTGCAGATTGAGAAAGATTTCAATATGTCCATCCCTGAAATGTTTGAGAAAAAAGGTGAAGCCTTTTTCCGTCAGACCGAAAAGGATTATATATTAGATATTTGCCGCAATACGAAATTCAAGATCGTGTCGCTTGGGGGCGGTTCGTTTAAACAAGAGGAAATCAGACAGTGCTGCCTTGAAAACTGTCTCGTGCTCCATCTTGATTTATCATGGGAGAATTGGAAGCAGCGGGCTGATATGCTGATTGAAAGCCGTCCCGTTCTGCATAACCGTTCCATGGATGAAATGCAGCAGCTCTTTAACGAGCGCCAAAGCATCTATGATAAACATAATTCAAAAGTGGCGACGGATAATCTGGAACCAGAAGAAATAGCCGATTATATCGTAGAAACGTTAAAAATCGGCTGGGACCTGTATCAGCCGATGTAAAAAGAGCCGTGACGCTGTGAGCGCACGGCTTTTTTGTTTTTAAACAAACGTTTATTAAAATGTTTAGAAAATGAGTGTAAAATCGTGTTAAGATAGAGTCAGAAAATTAAATCTTATAAAACAAAGGAGAATAATCGGATATGCAATTATACGACTTGCCGCTCGACCAACTGCAAACCTATAAACCAAATAAAACCGCTCCTCATGACTTTTCGGATTTTTGGGCATCATCATTACATGAGCTTGCAAAGGAAGAGGCAAAGCCTGAATTGAAGGCTGAAAGCTACCCGGCTGACGGCGTGAAAGTATTCCGGCTGACATACCGAAGCTTCGGCAAGGCGGAAATTGAGGGATGGTACGCCGTTCCCGACCGGCAAGGACCGCATCCGGCCATCGTGAAATATCACGGCTATAACGCAAGCTATGACGGGGATATACATGACATCGTAAATTGGGCGCTTCACGGATATGCCGCGTTCGGCATGCTTGTCCGCGGTCAGCACAGCAGCACAGATACAAGCGTCTCACCGCACGGACACGTTCCCGGCTGGATGACGAAAGGGATTTTAGATAAAGATACATATTATTACCGCGGCGTGTACTTAGACGCCGTCCGGGCTTTGGAAGTCATCAGCGGCTTTGATGAAGTGGATGAAACGAGGATCGCCGTCATCGGCGGGAGCCAGGGAGGCGGACTTTCAATCGCCGCGGCGGCACTATCTGATATTCCGAGAGCGGTTGCGGCCGATTATCCTTATTTAAGCAATTTTGAGCGGGCCATTAATGTCGCTCTTGATGAGCCGTATCTTGAGATTAACTCCTTTTTCAGAAAGAACGGCAGCCCTGAAACGGAGAAGACCGCGATGAATACACTGGCCTATTTTGATATCATGAATCTGGCGGACCGCGTAAAAGTTCCGGTGCTCATGTCCATCGGGCTGATTGACCGCGTGACCCCGCCGTCGACGGTGTTTGCCGCTTACAATCATCTGGAAACGGAAAAAGAATTGAAGGTTTACCGGTATTTCGGACATGAATACATACCTTCTTTCCATACGGAAAAGCTGGCCTTTCTGAAAGCGCATCTGAAAGGCTGACGACAGCGAAAAGCCCAAGTACTTGGGCTTTTTTCAGGAATGATCACGGAAAAGGACGGATACAGATGGAACAAAGGATCATCGAAGAATTAAAACGAATTGAAGAACAGCACGGCGTCAAGGTGCTTTACGCCGTAGAATCAGGGAGCCGCGCATGGGGATTTCCGTCAAGCGACAGCGACTACGATGTGCGGTTTCTCTATGTGCCGAAAAAAGAATGGTACTTTTCGATCGAACCGCATAGGGATGTCATAGAAGAGCCGATTCATGACATGCTTGACATCAGCGGCTGGGAACTGAGAAAAGCGCTTAGGCTTTTTAAAAAATCAAATCCGCCTCTTTTGGAATGGCTCTCTTCTGAGATGATCTATTATGAAGCTTTCTCAGCGGCTGAAAAGCTTCGAAAACTGAAAATCCGCGCCTTTTCGCCTGAAGCCGGCATTTATCATTATCTCAATATGGCAAAACGGAATGAAAAAACGGAATTGCAGGGCAGTGAAGTGAAGATTAAAAAGTATTTTTATGTTCTGCGTCCTCTCCTTGCCTGCAGATGGATTGAAACGTTCGGCTCCGTACCGCCGATGTCATTTCCCGTACTGGCCGATGCCTTATTGACGGATGAAGCGCTCATTTCTGAAATCAATATACTGCTTACAAGGAAAAAAAGCGGTCAGGAGCTGGCTCCGGAACCGAGAAATACGATGATTCATGCGTTTATAGAAGAAGAAATAGAACGCATCGGGCACTATGTCAAAACCATCAAAACGCCGAAACCTGACATAACGGAGGAACTGAATCGGCTATTGATTCAGACCGTCGAAGAGGCGTGGGGGGAAAAAGGCGGAAATTGACGATTGCCGTCATTTCCGTCCGCCTTTTTTCGGCATAATCCGCCTGCTATCTAAGAAGCTGATTGTGGTAAAACCACAAAAATTTATCAGAATCTTTGTATTTTTAGAATATTGTGAGAGGATGTTTTGTCCATTTACAATAGACTCATACAAATACTTCTTAGATTGCGGGGTGTTAAGGTTGGAAGTGATTACAAGAGATTTTTTCTTATTTTTATCCAAGAGCAGCTTTCTCAATAAGATGGCGCGAAGCTGGGGAAGCCGGGTGGCAGCCGGCAAAATCATCGGAGGAATGGATTTCCGCAGTTCTATCCCGACAATCCGACATTTGAACAGCCAAGGGCTGTCAGTTACTGTCGATCATTTGGGGGAATTTGTCAACAGCGGTGATGTCGCGAAAGAACGCACCGAGGAGTGCATGCAGACCATCGCCTTAATCGCTGATGAACAGCTGAATTCCCAAGTGTCATTAAAAATGACGTCTTTAGGTCTTGATATAGATCTCGATCTCGTCTATGAAAATATGACGAAAATCCTCCAGACGGCTGAAAAACATAAAGTCATGGTGACGATTGACATGGAAGATGAAACGAGATGCCAGAAAACGCTGGATATCTTTAAAGACTTCCGGAGCCGGTATGAATATGTAAGCACCGTGGTGCAGGCTTATCTGTACAGAACGGAGAAGGATCTTGATGACCTCAGCCCGCTGAATCCGTTTCTGCGGCTTGTCAAAGGGGCCTATAAAGAATCGGAAAAGGTGGCCTATCCTGAAAAAAGCGACGTCGATGAAAATTATAAAAGACTCATCCGCAAACAGCTTTTAAAAGGACATTATACGGCAGTTGCCACGCATGATGACAAAATGATCGAGTTTACAAAACAGCTTGCCAAAGAGCACGGCATTCCAAACGACCGTTTTGAGTTTCAGATGCTGTACGGCATGCGCTCGCAAACCCAGCTCAGCTTGGTGGAAGAAGGATACCGCATGAGAGTCTACCTGCCTTACGGGGATGACTGGTACGGCTATTTCATGAGACGGCTCGCCGAACGCCCCTCAAACATCGCATTCGCCTTTAAAGGGATGACTAAGAAGTAAAAAAGGGAGAGATGACAATGACTACACCTTATAAACACGAACCATTCACAAATTTCCAAGATCAATCGAACGTTGAAGAATTTAAGAAAGCGCTTGCGACGGTAAATGAGTATCTGGGAAAAGATTATCCGCTCGTCATCAACGGTGAAAAGGTAGAGACGGAAGCGAAAATCGTTTCAATCAATCCGGCTGATAAAGAAGAAGTCGTCGGAAAAGTGTCAAAGGCGTCCCAGGAGCACGCTGAGCAAGCGATTGAAGCAGCTGCGAAAGCGTTCGAAGAGTGGAGATACACCTCCCCTGAAGAAAGAGCGGCCGTTTTGTTCCGCGCAGCTGCCAAAGTCCGCCGCAGAAAGCACGAATTCTCCGCCCTGCTCGTCAAGGAAGCGGGAAAACCTTGGAACGAAGCTGATGCGGATACGGCGGAAGCCATCGACTTTATGGAATACTACGCGCGCCAGATGGTTGAATTGGCAAAAGGCAAGCCGGTCAACAGCCGCGAAGGCGAGAAGAACCAATATGTCTACACACCGACCGGCGTAACGGTCGTCATTCCGCCATGGAACTTCCTCTTTGCGATTATGGCGGGAACGACGGTGGCACCGATCGTAACGGGCAACACGGTCGTTCTTAAACCGGCAAGCGCGACACCGGTCATCGCGGCGAAATTCGTAGAAGTGCTTGAGGAATCAGGTCTTCCGAAGGGCGTTGTCAACTTTGTGCCGGGAAGCGGAGCGGAAGTGGGAGACTACCTCGTCGATCACCCGAAAACAAGCATCATTACGTTTACGGGATCACGTGAAGTCGGTACGAGAATTTTCGAACGCGCGGCGAAAGTGCAGCCGGGACAGCAGCATCTGAAACGCGTCATTGCAGAAATGGGCGGTAAAGATACGGTTGTCGTTGATGAAGATGCGGACATTGAATTGGCGGCTCAATCCATCTTTACATCAGCATTCGGCTTCGCGGGACAAAAATGTTCTGCAGGTTCACGTGCAGTTGTCCATGAAAAAGTGTATGATCAAGTATTAGAGCGCGTCATCGAAATCACTGAATCAAAAGTGACGGCAAGCCCTGACAGCGCTGACGTGTATATGGGACCTGTCATCGACCAAGGTTCTTACGACAAGATCATGAGCTACATTGAAATCGGAAAAGAAGAAGGCCGTTTAGTAAGCGGCGGCACCGGAGATGATTCAAAAGGCTACTTTATTAAGCCGACGATCTTCGCTGACCTTGATCCGAAAGCCAGACTCATGCAGGAAGAAATTTTCGGGCCTGTCGTTGCATTTTCTAAAGTGTCAAACTTTGATGAAGCTTTAGAAGTGGCAAATAATACTGAATATGGTCTGACAGGCGCGGTCATTACAAACAACCGCAAACATATTGAACGGGCGAAACAGGAATTCCATGTCGGCAACCTGTACTTCAACCGCAATTGTACGGGAGCGATTGTCGGCTACCATCCGTTCGGAGGCTTCAAAATGTCCGGCACTGATTCAAAAGCGGGCGGCCCGGATTATTTGGCCCTTCACATGCAGGCGAAAACAATCAGTGAAATGTTTTAAGAGGGACTGAATGGGCATCCTCCTCGCGGGGGGTGTCCATTTCACCATAAACATATAAAGCGGAGGAGGAAATGCCATAGCAAACATTCAGTTGATTATTTCCATTTGTATTTATATGGCGGGCATGCTGTTTATCGGTTATTTCGCCTACAGACGGACGTCAAATCTGACGGATTACATGCTCGGGGGGCGTTCTTTAGGCCCTGCCGTCACAGCGCTCAGCGCGGGAGCGGCGGATATGAGCGGATGGCTCTTGATGGGGCTTCCGGGCGCCATGTTCTCGACAGGATTAAGCGGCGCTTGGATTGTGATCGGGCTTGTGCTCGGGGCATGGGCGAACTGGCTTTTCGTGGCGCCGAGGCTGAGAACGTATACTGAAAAAGCGGGGAATTCCATCACCATTCCGGGTTTCCTTGAAAATCGTTTCGGTGATCATACGAAGCTTCTCAGACTGTTTTCGGGTCTTGTCATTCTCGTCTTTTTCACATTTTACGTATCATCCGGCATGGTATCCGGAGGCGTCTTATTCAACAGCATTTTAGGGTTGAATTACCACACGGGACTGTGGGTCGTGACAGGCGTCGTTGTCGCCTACACCTTGTTCGGGGGCTTTTTGGCGGTAAGCTGGACGGACTTTGTCCAAGGGATCATTATGTTTGCGGCGCTTATTCTCGTGCCGATTGTGACGATTTTCCATACGGGCGGCCCGGGAGAAACCGTTGCCGATATCCGTTCCGTCAACCCGGAACTGTTTAATATGTTCAAAGGGACCACCGTCCTTGGCATTATTTCTTTATTTGCGTGGGGGCTCGGCTATTTCGGGCAGCCGCATATTATTGTGCGCTTTATGGCGATCACATCTGTGAAAGAGATCAAACGCGCCAGACGGATCGGAATGGGATGGATGATTTTGTCTGCACTCGGCGCGCTGTTTACGGGTCTTGCGGGAATCGCGTATTACCACCAGCGCGGGTTGAAGCTGGATGATCCGGAAACCATTTTTATTCAGCTCGGCAACATTCTGTTCCACCCGATTATTACGGGATTTCTCATTTCTGCGATTTTAGCGGCCATTATGAGTACGATTTCGTCTCAGCTGCTCGTTACGTCCAGTTCTTTAGTGGAGGACTTGTATAAGTCCATGTTCAGGCGTTCAGCTTCTGATAAGGAACTCGTATTTCTGGGGAGAATGGCAGTGCTTGCGGTGTCAATCGTCGCTCTGGTGCTCGCCTGGGAGAAAAACAACACGATACTTGGTCTTGTCAGCTATGCATGGGCGGGATTCGGCGCTTCATTCGGGCCGGTCGTACTGCTCAGTTTATTTTGGAAACGGATGACGAAATGGGGGGCACTCGCCGGCATGATTGCGGGAGCGATTACCGTAATCATTTGGGCGAATGCCGGTCTTTCAGACTTTTTGTACGAAATCATTCCGGGCTTTGCTGTAAGCCTTGCCGCTGTATTTGTCGTCAGCTTATTGACACAGGCTCCGTCAAAAGATGTCACAGATCAGTTTCATGACTACCGTGATACACTTTCTCAATAAAAGCAAGGAACGAGAGGAAGAAGGGACCGCCCTTTTTCCTCTTTTCACGATACAGGCTTTCGGATCATTCCGTTTTGGAGTATATGAATTTTTTTCTATACAAAAAGTCACCCCGCAGAGTATGATAAAGATAAAAAGAGCATAGGAGAAATAGGTATGGAAGAGCTTTTAGAGAGAGTTTTTTCATTTACGGACATTGATAAATTAATTGATTTTATCAGTTATGAATTGCAGAAGCCCGTTATTCTGGAAAGCGCGGATTTCTTTTTGCTTGCCTATAATTCTTATTACATTAATCACTTCGACTCCGCCAACCAGCAGACGATATTCTCAAAAAAATGCCCCGTGCAGATTTTTGAAAGGTTTCTGAAGGACGGGGTGATCGAAAAGCTGAAAACCGTTCCTGAACCGTTCCGTGTCGAAAAAATAGACAGTATCGGACTGAATCAGAGAGTGGTTGTAAGCGCAAAACATAAAGGGGAAGTGATGGGCTACATCTGGATTCAGGAGCTCGACCGAAACTTGACGGACGAGGAGCTCGATTTTTTATATGAAACTTCATTCCATGTCGGAAAAATCATCTATAAAACGAACCGGCTGAAACAGGAAAAGGAAGAGAGAGCGGAAGACCTGGTGAAACGGGCGATCTTTCAGCAATTCTCCTCTGAAAAGGAGTTCAGGCGGGAAGCGGAAAAGATGAACGCCGTGCTGCCGTCGGTTTTTTCAGTAGTCGTCCTGCATGCCGCAAATGGGGATGGGGAGGCAGTCGAAGATGTAAAGGAAAATATCAAATCGTACTTGAATTTGCGGGATAAAGTCAGTCACGTCTTAACCATTGATTCCAATATTGTCATCGTCGTCGCAAGCTTCTCGCAAAAAAGCTCCGGCACTTCGGCAGCATCTGAATTCATCCACAAACTGCTGACTCATTTTCACTTTCAGAAGATCCCCACTCCCATCTATATCGGAATCGGCAATGAATACAGCAGCATCCTGAAGCTCGGCAAAAGTTATATAGAAGCCCTTGAAGTCATAAAGGCCGCCGAAATTACCGGAAACCAGGAAAATATCCCGTACGAATACAGTAAGCTCGGGATTTACCGCTATCTTGAAAGCATCGAAGAAAAAAACGCCTCACTGGAATATGTAAACGATGATTTAGCGTTATTAAAAGCCAAAGACAGAGAAAGCAGCACCGAACTGCTGAAAACGTTAGAAATCTATCTCCTCAATAACTGCAAAACAAAACCAGCCGCAGAACAGCTTTTTATTCATCAAAACACATTGAACTACCGCATCAAACAGATTCTTGACATGACATCAATTAATTTAAACGACTTCAGGACAAGGTGCCAGCTGTATCTCGATATCATGCTGATGAAAAAGAGATAAAAAAGAAACCAGTCGCCGTACTGGTTTCAGTTTTAATACCTTCCCGCTTATCAATCTCAGAACCTCACTTCTGAATCACTCCTTTCCCGCAAGATGAGAAATGAATAAACACTGCTCCTCAATATGTGTTATACTTTCATTGATATTGATTCTCAATTAAAAATTTATGAAGTATAGATATAAACGGGAGGCAGAACGATGGCGGAAAATCATGAGGTGTACGACGTCACGATTATAGGCGGAGGCCCGATCGGCCTGTTTGCGGCTTTTTATTGCGGGATGCGTGAGCTGAAAACGAAAGTGATCGAGTTTTTGCCGCGGCTCGGAGGGAAAGTGTCTATGTTTTTCCCTGAAAAAATCATCCGTGATATCGGCGGAATACCCGGGATTGCCGGAGAACAGCTGATTAAGCAGCTGAAGGAGCAGGCGGCGACATTTGAGCCGGATATCGTGTTGAATCAGCGGGTGACCGGATTTGAACGGCTGGAGGACGGAACCATTGTGCTGGAAAGTTCCGAAGGGGAAAAGCACTATACACGCACGGTGATTTTGGCCGTCGGCATGGGGACGCTTGAGGTCAATGAACTTGACAGCGCGGATGCGAGCCGTTATTCGGGAAAGAACCTTCATTATAAGGTGGAGAAGCTTGATGCGTTTCGAGATAAGCATGTCGTGATTTCTGGAGGAGGAGATACCGCGGTTGACTGGGCGAATGAGCTGGAACCGATTGCGGCGTCTGTTACCGTCTTGCACCGCAGGGAGGAGTTCGGCGGTTTGGAAAGCAGCGTGGCGAAAATGAAGCGGTCTTCCGTGCGGGTGCTTGCGCCGTATCGTCTGAAGCTTCTCAACGGCACAGGGGAACGGATCGAGAGCGTCACCGTTTGCCAAACTGAGTCCGGACTTTCTGAAGTCATCAAGCTTGATGAGCTCATTATCAACCACGGGTTTAAAATTGATCTCGGCCCGATGAAGGACTGGGGGCTTGAGATAGAAGAAGGCAGGATTAAAGCTGACAGACATATGCGCACGAATCTTCCGGGCGTGTTTGTCGCCGGTGACGCCGCCCATTATGAAAGCAAGCTCAGACTGATTGCCGGCGGTTTCACGGAGGGCCCGACCGCAGTGAACAGCGCCAAAGCCTATTTGGACCCGCAGGCGGATCAGATGGCGATGTATTCGACTCATCATAAAAAATTGGTGACACAATAAAAAAGGGCTGACCCCGATGCTGGGCCCGGGGGTCAGAAAAGCATTCCGGCGTATCAGCTGTGAACGAGCATGTCTTTCATTTCATTTCGTATAAACGCAAATAACTGTTCCTGATTTTTCACGGCGGTAAACCCGCAGCCGGCGGGGACGTCTTCGCCCATGCAGATGACGGGAGGGCGGTTTCCTGACGGATTCGGTGATATGCCGATTTGTTTTCCGGCGCTGATCAAATGCTGAGCGGATTCTTTGCCCGTACAGATAATCATTTGCAGAGGAGACTCACTGATCGTGCGTTCGATCATGGAAGTGAACCGCTCATCCGCGATATGTTCATGGGTGATATAAAACGGGCATGATTTTGAGTCTGACAAGTTTTCTGCTGCTTGACGGCTTCCTACAATGAGCGAGTGCGGAGAATCATTTTGCCATTCGGATAGGAGAAAGCCCCGTTTTGTCAGTTCCGTCTTTGCAGCTTCGGTCGCTGCATTCAGGCTTGCGGTCACCCGGCGGATGTCGATCTGCTTGAATGCCAGTGTGTCAAAGAATTCGCATACCGCAAGGCGTGATGTGAAAAATAGTTGTTCAAAGGTGCTGATCTGTTTCAGGATGTTTTCGTTTGCGGGCATTTTTTTAACGATCCGCTTCGGCCATTCAATAACATCGGCGCCATACTCGCGCAGCTTGTCTGTCAGTGTATGTTCATCATCGCCATGAGTGACCACCATGATATGCCGCCCGATGAACGGTTTGCTTTCAAACCAGCTGTGTGTTTGAAAATTGACAATATCACCAATGATGATAATGGCAGGGTTGGTGATGTTTTGGCTTTGAACTTTTTCATGGATATCCTGAAGCGTTCCTTTAACGCTCCGCTGCCGTCCCCACGTCCCCCATTGAATGACGAGTACGGGAACGGAGGGGGATTTTCCGTACTCCATAAGCTTCCGGCATATAAATGACAGATTTTTAACGCCCATGTAAAACACAAGCGTTTGAACGCTTCGGGCAAGCCCTTCCCAGTCGAGATTCGGCCTGCCTTGCAATGATGTATCATGAGCGGTGATCATCGCGAAGGACGAAGCGAAATCACGATGGGTAACGGGGACTCCCGCATATAGCGGCGCTGCAATTCCCGAGGTGATGCCGGGCACCATTTCGTAGCGGATGCCATGCTGATGAAGCGCCTCTGCTTCTTCGCCGACCCTGCCGAACACACTTGGGTCTCCGCCTTTCAAGCGGACGACGGTGCAGCCCTCCGCCGCTTTTTCTATCAGCAGGGCATTTATCTCAGACTGTTTCATAAAATGGCGGTCGGGCAGCTTTCCGCAATAAATGAACCGGCAGTCCGGTGAGGCGTATTCTAGAAACTTTGGGTTTGCGAGCCGGTCATACAAAATGATATCCGCTTTCTCCAGAGCCTGTTTTCCTTTTACGGTGATCAGCCCCGGGTCTCCTGGTCCGGCACCGACAAAATATACGATTCCGTTTTTCATGATGGCGTCATCCCTTCAGCAATTTAAAAAATGAAGGACCACTTGAAAAAGTGATCCGGTCTTTGATCAATACAGGAGGTATACATTCTCTCCTTCGATCAGTGTTTCGTATGTTTTGACACAGCCATGGTCCGGCTCTTGGACTTTTCCGTCTCCTAAGGAGATTTTCCAGTCATGCATCGGGCAGAAGACGTATTCTCCGCTGACGATGCCTTCAGCCAGGACGCCTCCTTTATGGGGACAGCGGTTTTCGACGGCGCGGACGTTCCCGTCAGAAAGCTTAAATACGGCAAGCTCTTTATCTTCTATATATACGGTTTTTCCTAACTCCTCGGGTAATTCGTTTACATTGCCTATGCAAACCTTTGTCATATCTTTATTAACCATGTCCGTTCCCCCTTACTGTTTTATGAAGTCGTGACGACATTTTCGAATAGATCTTTAGATGCTTTTTTATCTTTAAGGAAGTATTGCCACGGATCTTTGTGGACAGAGAGTGTCTCATTCATTCGATCGTTGAGCTCCTGCCGTTTTTCCGGATCGTTTAATACGGATTGGACATGAGATAAACCGACGCGCTCAAGCCATGCGGATGTCCGCTCCAGATAGTTTGCCGTTTCTCTGTAGTACTGAAGGTAAGCACCCGCGTATTCTAAGACTTCTTCATTCGTTTTTACTTTCATCAGCAAATCACCGGCGCGCAAATGGGTTCCGCCGTTTCCGCCGACATAAAGCTCCCAGCCCCCGTCGATGCCGACAACGCCAAGGTCCTTAATGCCTGATTCCGCACAGTTCCGAGGGCAGGCGGACACGGCCATTTTAACCTTATGAGGCGTATTGAGCCCTTCGAATTTTTTCTCAAGCGCAATACCCAGTGCCATGGAGTCTTGTGTGCCGAAGCGGCAGAATTGTTCGCCTACGCACGTTTTTACCGTGCGGAGTGTTTTTCCGTACGCGTAGCCTGACGGCATATCAAGCTCGGCCCATACTTTCGGCAGATCTTCTTTTTTCACGCCGATGAGATCAATTCGCTGGCCGCCGGTCATTTTAACGAGCGGGATCTCATATTTGTCGACGACATCGGCGATCTTGCGGAGATCTTGAGAGTTGGTTACGCCCCCGTACATCCGGGGAACGACTGAGTATGTTCCGTCCTTTTGAATATTGGCGTGCATCCGTTCGTTCACAAAACGGGATGTTCTGTCATCCTCGTATGTAGCCGGATTAATCATGCCTAAGTAGTAGTTGAGGGCAGGGCGGCATTTGGAGCAGCCCTCCGGCGTTTTCCAGCCGAGCACGTTCATGATTTCTCTTGTATGGGACAGCCCTTTGGCTCTGATTTCTTCTACGACTTCATCTCTCGACAGTGAGGTGCAGCCGCAAATCGCTTCTTTTTGCGCGGACGCGTCAAATTCTGAGCCCAGTGTATATTGAAGAATGTCTTCCACGAGCGGTTTACAGCCTCCGCAGGAACGGGATGCCCCGGTGCATGCTTTGATTTCGTCCGTAGATGTGCAGCCTTTTTCCTGAATGGCTTGAATAATCGCGCCTTTTGAAACGCCGTTGCATCCGCAGATGATTTCATCGTCGCTCATCGCCGCGGTCATGCTTGCGCCTGCTTCCTGATCAAGAGGCTGTAAGATTGATATTTTGGAGGTTTCAGAGATATCTGCTTCTTTTTGAATCATAGAAAACAGGCGGTTGCCTTCGCTGCTGTCTCCGAACAAAACAGCGCCGACAATTTGATTGCCCCTCAGGACGATTTTTTTATAAATGCCGTCCTGTTCATCGAACACTTTAATCGCCTTTTTGTCCTCTGATTCATCAAAGTCGCCGGCAGAGAAGACCTCGACGCCTGATACCTTTAATTGAGTGGAGAGAACGGAGCCTTCGTACGGTTTTGTTTCAATGCCGCAAATATGCTTGGCCAGCACTTTTGCCTGTTCATAGAGCGGCGCCACAAGACCGTATGCGATTCCGCGGTGCTCGGCACATTCACCGACCGCGTAAATGTGCGGAATTTCAGTCTGCATATAATCGTTGACAATGATTCCGCGGTTAACCGGGATGCCGCTTTCTGTGCCAAGCTGTGTATTCGGGCGGATGCCGACAGCCATGACGACCAGATCAGCTTTGATGCTTGTGCCGTCTTTGAAGCGTACGCCTTCGACACGGTCAGTACCGAGAATTTCTTCGGTTTGTTTTTCAAGGAAAAAGGTCATGCCTTGTTTTTCTAACTCGTTTTGCAGCAGGCGTCCCGCCGCTGCGTCAAGCTGGCGCTCCATCAGGAATGGGGCGAGGTGGATGACAGACACGTCCATGCCGAGATTCAGCAGTCCGCGCGCGGCTTCCAAACCCAGCAGTCCTCCGCCGATGACGGCTGCTTTTTTATATTGTTTTGACGCGGCGAGCATCGTGTCTGTATCTTTTATGTCCCGGAATGCCGTGACGCCTTGTTTGTCTGCGCCCGGAATCGGAAGGATAAAAGGGACAGAGCCTGTCGCCAGGATGAGTTCATCGTAAGGCTGGATTCTGTCTGCATCGGTGATGAGGGTTTTGTTTTCCGTGTCGACTTTGATGACTGTTTCACCGGTATACAGCTGAATGTTGTTTTCTTTGTACCAGTTCCAATCGTTTAACGTAATGTCTTGAATGTCGGTATCGCCTTGCAGCACTTTTGACAGAAGGATTCGGTTATAGTTGGGATGAGGTTCGGCCCCGAATATTGTAATCTCAAATTCGTCTTTTGAAACACGCAGTATTTCTTCAATCGCTCTTACCCCGGCCATTCCATTTCCAACAAGGACTAGCTGTTTTTTTCCCATCAGATGATCCGCTCCTTATCTTTGTTTTTTTTTAGCGTAGCACAGCAAAAACAAATATTTAAGATGCATGTTATGAAATGTAACGAAAAATACTAAAAAATCTAAAAATTTTATGAAAAATTATATAGGGCTGATTCGTACCGCGCACATCTTAAAACCGGGCATTTTACAGTCCGGGTCCAAGGCTTCACCAATTAAATCGTTGACGTTTTGCGTGTCAGACCAATGGATGGGGACAAACAACGTGTCTTTTCGTACGTTCTCCGACCATCTGCTCCGCACCGTGATGCTGCCCCGGGGGGATTCTATCTTCACGAGAACACGGTCTTCGATATGATAGTCGGCCGCCGTTTTTGGGTGGATTTCCACAAAGGATTCGAAATGTCTTGCAGCCAAGGCAGAGCTTTTTCTTGTTTGGACGCCTGTTAAGTAGTGAGACATGACTCTGCCTGTCGTTAAATAAAGCGGATAATCGGCTGTCGGCTTCTCTTTCGGGATGGCCGGTTCGTTTGGAATCACACTTAATGCCGCTTTTTGATCCGGATGAGCAAATGATTCTGTAAACAAGCGCCCGGTTCCGGGATGATCAGATTCCGGACACGGCCAATGAATGCCGCCTTCACGTCTGAGCCTGTCGTATGAGATGCCTGAATAATCGGCAATCCCGCCTCGGCTCGCTTCTCTCAATTCATTAAAAATATCCTCCGCTGACGTATAAGAAAAGTAGCGGCCCTTGCCGAGAGCGGATGCGAGATCACAAATGATCTGCCAATCATGCTTTGCTTCGCCGGGACATGGCCGGCTCGCTTCTCTTAATGTCACGCGGCCTTCTGCATTTGTCATCGTGCCTTCATCTTCTAAGTAAGAGGAGGCGGGTAAAATCACATCCGCGAATGCCGCGGTCTCAGAAATAAATAAGTCAACTGCGACAAAAAATCTCAGTTTCTTGATTGCCTGCTTGACGAAATTCGCATTTGGGC
This sequence comes from Bacillus sp. EU63, assembly GCF_038592915.1. Classification (NCBI taxonomy): domain Bacteria; kingdom Bacillati; phylum Bacillota; class Bacilli; order Caryophanales; family Bacillaceae; genus Bacillus; species Bacillus sp. EU63. The sequence continues at coordinate 321,900 of NZ_CP151944.1, forward strand.
CGGAAACAGCCGGATTGGAACACATGAGAAACAGTCCTTTGATGTCGCCGCTATCTATTTTTTCTATCATTTCATAGGCTGAGACGCCTTTTCGCGGCAGCTCATCCTGATGAATCCCCCACACCTTCGCAATATGCGCCCGGTGTTCTTCAATTTCGATAGAACGGTAGCCCGGAAGCTGATCGGCTTTTTGGCCGTGTTCTCTCGCGCCTTGTCCGTTGCCTTGGCCGGTAATCGCCCCGTAACCTGAGAAGGGCTTGCCGATTTTTCCGGTGATCAGCACCATATTTAAGAAAGCTTTCACCGCCGCGGTACCGTCAGTCTGCTGTTCGATCCCCCGCGCTGTAAATAGCATGCCGGATGTTTCCTTGGCAAACTTCACGGCGGCCTTTCGCATAAGCTCCAAAGGAACACTTGTCTGCTCGGAGATCTCTTCCAGATACAAAGCGTCGGTATGCCGTTTGAGCTTATCGAATCCGTTTGTGCGTGTGCGGATAAAGTCTTTGTCTGTAAGCTGTTCGTCAATGCAGATTTTGACGAGTCCGTTTGCCAGAGCGGCGTCTGTGCCGGGCTTGATTTTCAGGTGAAGATCGGCTATTTTAGTCGTCGCCGTTTCCCGGGGATCAATGGCGATAATGTAAGCCCCGTTTTCTTTCGCTTTATCAAAATACGGCATGATCGTCGGCTGGCATTCCGCGATATTGGTGCCTGCCAGGATGATGACACGTGTATGCGGAATGTCCGATAATGGATTCGTCAGGCCCCTGTCCGCGCCGAATGTCTGGCCGGCCGCCGTTGCTGCGGCAGACATACAGAGCCGCCCGTTGTAATCGATGTATTTCGTCTGTAAGCCGACCCGTGCGAACTTTCCAAGCAGATAGGCTTCTTCATTTGTAATTGAGGCGCTCCCATAGACGGCCATCGCATCATTGCCGTGTTCGGTTTGGATCAGATTGATTTGTTCCTTTATGCGATTCAGTGCTTCAGCCCAAGAGACAGGCACAAATTCACCGTTTTTTTTAAGCAGGGGGCGTGTAATGCGGGAAGAGTGCACGGCATGCTGATGGGCATTCATGCCTTTTGTACATAAACGGCCATGTGTCGTCGGATTATCAATGCCGATTGCAGTGTATTTCTTCCGTGCCGCGAAGGTTTGTTCCGTAAGCTGCATTTTGCATTGCATGCTGCAGAACGGGCATTGCGTCTCATATGTTTTTTCCGATTGGACATCTTGCAGTTTGTCACGGAAATAACGGAGCATCGGTTCAGTCAAAAAGCTTCATCCTTTCGTATGGCGTTTTCCCGGCAGACAGGTTTTGCAGCAGGGATATGTCTGAACGGAGATTTTTCAGAAGCTGTGTCCGCATATCTTCTTCAAACAGCATTTCTCTGATATGGACGAGGCCGAGTCTGTCAACCCATTGATAAATCGCTTCGTTGTAGTGAGCCGTTTCGCGATAATATTGAATAAGGCCTTTCATCATAGCGGCGGTACTGTCTTCGTTATTCGTCACACAAAAAAGGATGCCGGCGCGGGCTTGTTTTCCGCGGACGCCCCCGATATAAATTTCCCAGCAAGTTTGTGTCTGAAGCACGCCGATATCCTGAATGTAAGCATCGCTGCAATTGTTTTCACATGACAAGCTGACGGATACATAAGCGGGGACGGCAAGTGTGTCGGTATCTCGTTCAATCCTGCTTGCCAGCTCTTGAAAGGAGCGATGCTGTCCGCACGTACATGCTTTGATTTGAATCGTCCAGCGGTGCCGGGGGGAGAAAACCGGCATGTTCAGTGCTTTTCTGATGCTTGCAAGGTCATTTGGCCTGATTCCGGAAAGCTTCAGCCGGTGACTGTCAGTAATTGAAACGCCGGGGATGCCGTATGTTTCAATGACGTTTGCGATGTTTTTGAGCTCTCCCGCACTTGTCAGTCCGCCGTACATTTGCGGAATCAGGGTGCATGTCTCTTCTGCCGATATTTCATTGAACTGCATAAAATCAGGCCGCATCCTTTCCAGGTAGTAGTGAAGCGCCGGAATACAAATGCGGCAGCCGTTTTCTGTTTTCCAGCCGATCACTTCCATCACCTCGGCGGTATCAGTGAATGGACGGCGCCGAAGTTCGGCGATGACTTCTTCTTCCGTCAAATCGGTGCAGCCGCAAAACGAAGGCTGGCGGGAAGGTTTTGTGTAATCATCGCTTACCATATACTTCAGCAAGTCTTCGACGAGCGGCCTGCATCCCCCGCAAGACCCGGACGCTTTTGTCATGTGCTTCACTTCCTCCGCGGTTTTTAAGCCATATTTGTTCACCGCTTCTTCAATGGAGCCCTTGGTCACTGAGCTGCATTGGCAAATGGTTTCATGGGGTGGCATGGATTCAAAGGATATACCGCCTTGATCGGGTTCCATGAGCTGTTTTTTCACGATGGAAATGTCCCTTTGCTTCACAAGACTGTCGAGAAGCCGCTGTTTACCGCGCGTGTCCCCGAATAAAATAAAGCCGGCCGGTTTATCGTCCTCAAAGAGCGCTTTTTTGTAGATGCCTCCATGCTCATCATGGAACAATATGCCGGCTGTGTGCTCATCCTCGTGCACCTTTCCTGCCGACCATACATCAATACCGGCTATTTTTAAGGCCGCAGATTGTGCAAAGCCTTGAAACCCTTCACACGGAACGCCGCATAGATGCTGTGCGAGCACTTTTCCCTGTTCATAAAGCGGTGCAGCCAATCCGTGTACAATCCCGTCATGCTCCGCGCATTCACCGACGGCATACACATTCGGTTTGTTCGTCTGCATGAATTGATTGACGATGATTCCTCGGTTCACTGAAAGTCCGGCAGATGCAGCCAATCGGATATTGGGCCTCACACCGGCGGCCATGACAATCAGGTCTGCTTCTATGGAAGAACCGTCTTTGAAACGGATGCCTTCCGCCCGTGAGTTTCCTGTAATGGATGCCGTGTCTTTCTCTAAAAGAAAGACTAAGCCTTTTCGCTCCAGTTCTTTCTGCAGCAGATGGGATGCCGTTTGATCAAGCTGTTTTTGCATAATGGCGGAAGAGTGGTGAATGACGCTGACGTCCATGCCGAGCTGCCGTAAGCCGACGGCCGCTTCAAGACCTAATAAACCGGCGCCGATGACCGCCGCCTTTTGATGCCGGCCGGCCGCATTGATAAGGGATTGGCAGTCTTCTATTGTCCGAAAGCCGCAGACGCCTTCTTTCTCTGCTCCGGGTATGGGGAGAATATAAGGAGAGGAGCCAGTTGCCGCGATGAAATGATCGTAAGTCATGCTGCGCTTCCGATCCGTTGTGACAACCTGCCGTTCTGTATCTATGTGTACAACCGTTTCTCCCGTGTAAAGCGTAATTCCGTTTTTTTCGTACCATTCGCGGCTATTCAGCGTAATGTCATCAAGCGAAACCTCACCTTGTAAAACGGAGGATAAGAGAATGCGATTGTAATTGGGATGAGGTTCGGTTCCGAAAATAACAATCTCAAACATGTCACGGTTCATCTTTAAAATGTGTTCAATACAGCGGATTCCGGCCATTCCGTTCCCTGCAACAATTAATCGTTGTTTCTTCATTCGCCAAACCTCCTTTGCAGCTGCCTGTAAGTTTTGCTTCTCTATGAGAAATTATGGCACATTGCCTGATTAACGCATTAAATGTGTCGCATTATCTTACAGATGTCTTTTCCGGTGAATGCCGGTCATATATTCTTGATTCAGCAATTTGAAATGATAGAAGACCGGAAAGGAGAATGTTATGAAGCTGTCGGAATTAAAAACAAGCGGCCATCCGCTCACTCTGCTCTGTTCCTTCTTATATTTTGATGTGAGTTTTATGATTTGGGTCATGCTGGGGGCGCTCGGCGTTTATATTTCTCAGGATTTCGGGTTATCTTCTTTTGAAAAAGGATTTGTCGTGGCTCTTCCGATCTTATCAGGATCTGTGTTTCGGATCATTTTAGGCGTGTTAACGGACAGGATCGGTCCGAAGAAAACAGCCGTGATCGGGATGCTGATTACAATGATCCCGCTGCTTTGGGGGGCATTCGGCGGCCGTTCTTTGACTGAGCTGTATGCGATCGGCATTCTGCTGGGCGTGGCGGGCGCAAGTTTTGCTGTCGCGCTTCCGATGGCGAGCCGGTGGTATCCGCCTCACTTGCAGGGGCTTGCGATGGGGATAGCAGGTGCCGGCAACAGCGGCACTTTGTTTGCGACATTGTTCGGTCCCCGCCTCGCAGAACAGTTTGGGTGGCACAGTGTAATGGGAATTGCGCTTCTTCCGTTGATGATCGTTTTTATACTGTTTATCGTCATGGCGAAGGACTCTCCTGCACAGCCCGCACCGCAGCCGCTTAAAAACTATCTTCACGTTTTCAGGCAGAAGGAGACATGGTGTTTCTGTCTTTTGTACGGCGTCACTTTCGGAGGTTTTGTGGGATTATCAAGTTTTTTGGCGATTTTTTTCGTTGATCAATATCAATTGTCAAAAATCCATGCCGGTGATTTCGTCACAATATGTGTTGCAGCGGGCAGTTTTTTTCGCCCTGCAGGAGGCTGGATTTCAGACCGTGCGGGAGGTGCGAAAGTTCTCGCTGTACTGTTTATCATCGCGGCTCTGTGTATGGCGGGAGTCAGCAGCCTGCCTCCGCTTTCAACGGTGATCGTTCTGTTGTTTATCGGAATGATGGCGCTCGGTATGGGCAACGGAGCAGTATTTCAGCTTGTCCCTCAGCACTTTGCAAAAGAAATCGGAATGGTGACGGGAATCGTCGGAGCGGCCGGCGGCATAGGAGGTTTTTTCCTTCCCAATATTTTAGGATCATTGAAGCAGATGACGGGAACTTATGCGATCGGTTTTATCTCTTTTTCATGTATCGCATTGCTCGCATTTGTGCTTGTTCTGGCCGCAGGCTATTTTTGGAGAAAAAGCTATGGCACTGAAAACAGTCCTGCGGATGTTTAAGTTTGGGCGGAAGACACGTATGACAGCGTGTCTTTTTTATGATTGATTATTTTTCACTTGATTTTAAACGGAGAATATATCAGAATAAATAGTAACGGTTACGATTTATAACAATGTACATCATGATGAAAAAGGGGCAGGTGCGGGATATAAATCGTAATCATTCTATTTTGTCAGGAGGCTATTTATATGAAAAAAATTCCGGTTACAGTATTGAGCGGCTATCTTGGTGCCGGAAAGACGACCGTTTTGAATCATATTTTACAAAACCGCAACGGTTTAAAAATTGCCGTCATCGTCAATGACATGAGCGAAGTAAATATAGACGCGGGCTTGGTGAAGCAGGGAGGCGGCTTGTCAAGGACGGATGAGAAACTCGTAGAATTATCCAACGGCTGTATCTGCTGCACGCTGCGTGAAGATTTATTAGTCGAAGTTGAGAAACTCGCGAAAGACGGCAGATTTGATTATATAGTGATTGAATCAACCGGGATCAGCGAACCGATTCCCGTTGCCCAGACATTTTCTTATATAGATGAAGAAATGGGCATTGATCTGACAACATTCTGCAGGCTGGACACAATGGTGACCGTGGTGGATGCAAACCGCTTCTGGCATGATTTCCAGTCCGGTGACAGCCTTCTTGACCGGAAGGAAGCGGCGGGAGAAGAGGATGAACGGGTGATTGCCGATTTATTAATTGACCAAATCGAGTTTTGTGATGTGCTCATTTTAAATAAATGCGACATGGTCGGCGAAAAAGAGCTTGAAAAGCTGGAAACGGTTCTTCGCGCATTACAGCCCCGTGCCAGACTGATCCGGTCCGTCCGCGGAGAAGTGCCCGCCGAATACATATTGAATACCGGTTTATTTGAGTTTGAGGAAGCGAGTTCATCAGCAGGATGGATAAAGGAGCTGACGGCAGGTCATGAAGCGCACACTCCGGAAACGGAAGAGTACGGTATCACTTCGTTTGTGTACTCGCGGCGTTTGCCGTTTCATACCGTTCGTTTTGACAGCTGGCTGCATCAATCAATGCCTGACAACATTGTGCGCGCAAAAGGAATTGCTTGGTGCGCAACCCGCAACAGCCTTGCGCTGCTGATGTCTCAGGCGGGTCCGGCGGTTTCGATTGAGCCTGTTTCTTATTGGGTGGCGGCAATGCCGAAACTTGAGCAGGAGCAGATCAAACAGCAGGAACCGGAGATTCTGGAAGATTGGGACGACCAATTCGGAGATCGTCATACGAACCTGGTGTTTATCGGAACAGATTTAGATGAAGCAGCCATTACAAAGGAATTGGATCAGTGCCTGCTCACGCCGTCTGAGTTCGATTCCGACTGGTCGCAGCTTGAAGATCCTTTTCAATGGGATATTCAGCGGGCCGAATAACATACCGGCCAAGTTTAGAAGCAGGTGAAAAGGGAAGGAGTGATGAAAAAGGAGCTGACCAAGTGTGAAAGCACTGACATACCAAGGAAAAGAACATATGGAAGTGAAAGAAGTCCCGGCACCCGCCATTCAAGATGAGAGAGATGTCATCGTTCGAATCACCGCAACCGGGATATGCGGTTCAGACCTTCATTTATATAAAAACGGAATACCCGCCGATCCGGGTTATATCGTCGGGCATGAGCCGATGGGAATCGTTGAAGAAACGGGCAGTCAAGTCAAAAAGCTGAAAAAAGGCGACCGGGTCGTGATTCCTTTTAATATCGGCTGCGGAGAATGTCATTATTGCAAGCACCAGATGGAAAGCCAGTGTGATGAATCTAATCCAAATCCTCATACAGATGCCGGCGGCTTATTCGGTTTTTCGGAGTTTAACGGTAATTATCCCGGCGGGCAGGCTGAATATTTACGTGTTCCTTATGCTGATTTCTCTTCTTTTCTGGTTCCGGCAGACAGTGAGCTTGAAGATGAGCAGGTGCTGCTTCTGTCAGATGTCATGCCGACCGCCTTTTGGAGCGTCCAGCACAGCGGAGTGAAAAAAGGAGATACAGTCGTGATTCTGGGATCAGGTCCGATCGGCTTAATGGCGCAAAAATTCGCGTGGAAAAAAGGAGCTAAACGGGTTATCGCAGTTGATCAAGTCCCGCACCGCCTTGAACATGCGAGACGCATAAACGGAGCAGAGACCTTCAATTTTTCAGAACATGATGAGATCGGGAAACTGCTGCATGAACAAACGTCAGGGGGCGCGGATGTAGTGATTGATTGTGTCGGAATGGACGGCACGCCGCTTTCAAAAGAAAAAACAGAGCAAAAACCGAATCAGTTCGGAACGATCAGTCCGATTCTTACAGCAGCAGAAGCCGTTAAGAAGTTCGGAACCGTGCAGCTCACGGGCGCATACATTTCTGAAGCGGACGGCTTTCCGCTCGGCGATTTTTTCACACGCAACGTTTCTTTAAAAATGGGCCAGGCACCCGTTATTCATCTGATGCCGATGCTGTATCAAATGATCGAACAAAATGAAATTGATCCGACGGATATCATTACACACAAAATGAGTCTTGCGGAAGCTCCTGCTGCATATGATATATTTGACAAAAAAGAAGATGGCAACATTAAAGTGATTTTGAAGCCATAGCGAGGAGAAACACGATGAATATTTACAGACCGGCGGGATTTTGGATCAGATTGGGAGCCGTGGTACTCGACTATTTAATTACTTCAGTGTCTTTGGCGATTATTTTTATGCTGGCAACAGGAAAAGATCCGAATGAGAGCGCAATGATCAGCATTATTTTGACTCTTTATGGTATTTTGCTCCCTGTATACTGGAACGGTTATGTTATCGGCAAAAAGATCTGCGGTATCCGCATCGTTAAAAAAGACGGAACTCAGGTAGGCTTTCTCACTATGATTTTGAGAGTGCTTGTGGGCGGCCTGATATATGGCGTGACGTTTGGAATCGGTGTGATCGTGAGCGCATTCATGGTCGGAATGAGAGAAGACAGACGGTCAATCCACGATTTTGTAGCGGGAACGTATGTCACATACGCGCTGCCGGACGAATCGATTGAAAAGAGCGAATAATTTCGCTCTTTTTTTGCATAAAAAATGGATGGGGGAGCAACATATAACAAACGTTAAAGGAGGAAAGAGTCATGAAAAAAGCTGCATTGTCTTTAGCTGCGTTTTTCATTACAGCAATGGTTTTCACAATGCCGGCACACGCCGCCGGAACAAAAATGCCTTCAACAATGTCACTCACGGAACAGCAGAAAAAAGAAATTGAATCACTTGAAAAAGAAGTGCTCGAAAAACGAAAACATGTCATATCCAAATATGTTGAGTACGGGGTCCTGCCGAAAGAAAAAGCAGAACATATTAAACAGCATATGGACAGGCGCTTTAACATGATGAAACAAAATGGGTTTGTCCCGAAGCCTCCGCCTCATAAATTGGAAAAGCGGCATCATCATTCTTAAGCATCCGGCAAGCCGGATGCTTTTTTGTTTTTATCGGGATTGCTCTGAAACGCGTTTCATAACGTATGATATCAATATCATATGCATCAGGAGGATGAAACACATGATACATAAAAAACAGGGCCTGTTCCCTGATACATTTCTATGGGGGTCAGCCTCGGCTGCCTATCAGGTTGAAGGAGCCTGGAATAAAGACGGTAAAGGACCTTCAGTATGGGACTTATTCACGAAAATACCGGGTAAAACGTTTAAAGGCTCAAATGGCGATACAGCAGTCGGCCATTATGAGCGCTATAAAGAAGATATCGCCTTGATGGCAGAAATGGGTTTGAAAGCTTACCGATTTTCTGTCAGCTGGCCGAGAATTTTTCCGAATGGCAGAGGGGAAATTAACGAATCAGGGGTCGCATTTTACGAAGACCTGATCGATGAATTGATTTCTAACGATATTGAGCCGGTGCTGACTCTTTATCATTGGGACTTGCCTCAGGCGCTGATGGATGAATACGGCGGCTTTGAATCAAGAAAAATTATTGATGATTTCAATGATTACTGCATTGCGTTATACAAAAGATTTGCCGGCAAGGTGAAATACTGGGTCACGTTAAACGAGCAGAATTATAATTTTCATAACGGGTTTATTACAGCTGCACATCCGCCCGGCGTAAAGGACAGAAAACGATTTTATGCAGCGAATCATATCGCATTTTTAGCTAATGCCAAAGCGATTGAATCCTTCAGACAATATGTTCCTGACGGTTTGATCGGCCCGAGCTTCGCTTATTCACCGGCTTATCCGCTTACAAGTCACCCTGAAGACATAACTGCGTTTGAAAACGCAGAGGAATTTATGAACCATTGGTGGCTTGATATGTATTGCCGGGGGACTTATCCGCAAATTCCTTTCAATTATTTAAAGGAAAAGGGCTGGGCGCCCGCCATTGAAGCCGGGGATATGGAATTGCTTGCGAAAGGCAAGCCGGATTTTATCGGTGTTAATTATTATCAGACGATTACGTACGAAAGAAATCCTCTTGACGGTGTATCGGAGGGGAAAATGAACACGACTGGTCAGAAAGGGACAAACCAGGATACCGGTATACCGGGGCTGTTTAAAACGAAAAAGAATCCTAATCTCGTGACGAGTAATTGGGATTGGACGATTGACCCGATAGGTCTGCGCATCGGCCTCCGGCGTATAACGAGCCGCTATGAGCTGCCGGTTTTTATAACAGAAAACGGGCTGGGGGAATTCGATAAAATAGAAGAAGACGGCTCAATTCAGGATGACTACAGAATTGACTATTTACGCTCCCATCTTGAACAGTGCAGAGAGGCCATTAGTGATGGAGTTCATCTCATCGGCTACTGCAGCTGGTCATTCACGGATCTGTTAAGCTGGCTGAACGGCTATCAAAAACGCTACGGTTTTGTCTATATCAATCGAGATGAAGAAGATGAAAAAGATTTGAAACGGATCAGGAAAAAGAGTTTTTATTGGTATCAGAATGTAATTGAAACAAACGGTAAAAGTTTATAAAAGTTCCCTGAGAGAAATATGATTCTCTCAGGGATTTCTTTTACATTGCGGCTGCATCAATAATATACGTATCCGCATGAAGATCGGATATTTCGGCAGGCACTGAATAACAGGTAAGGCTGTATCGGCCTTTCGGAATATTAAAAGAAAGCCGCTTTGACATCACGCTTTCAATCTCAATTCCATCTTTTACAGCCTCAAAGGGAACAGTCGCTTTTTTCTCATAGGATGGTACCGGTTCACTTGTGTTAAGCCTGAGGACGATAAATGCCCTCGTATTTCTCCTTGCTTCAAATGAAACAGCTCCGTCAGCTTCCGCATATCCTTTTTCAATGGCTTCATCGGTCCAATCGATAACAGGCGGTTCTGAATCTTTTTGAAAGAGTGTAAATTGATGATAAGAAATGGCCAGTTCTTGCGGTTTCCATGATTTAATCAATGCGCTGTTCCTCCTGTTTTTTACTTAATTTTAAATAATACTCTCGTTCCGTCGGGATCATTGGTAAGCTGGTGTCCGACCCAAGAGCCGGCTCCGCGGTTGTCTGCCGGAGAAATATATTCTACGGAGGCGTTATTTCCGCCCTGTTTACAAACCGCCATCGGCCATTCATCCCTATCGTAACCCGTTTTGACAGGCACATGTTTAAGAGATTGCTCACGCCGCTTATGTACTCCGTCTCTGTCAATGGTGCATATGCTGGAATGCCCTTCTTTTATCGCGTCCTTAATATGCTTTGCTGTTTCCGGATATCGATCGGACGGAAATAGGATTACTTTGTCGTAATCACTCTTCTGAACGGTCTGCTCGTTATCGGAGAAAAGATCACCCTTGATCAGGGCCGCGACTGCTCCGGCAATGATGATAAGAACAAGCAGCAGTGCTTTTAATGTTTTCAAGAGTATCAATCACCTCCAGTTATAAATTGCTGTTAAGCTGGTCCAAGAATAAAGCAGAATCGGCCGGCTGTAAAGCTGTTAAAATATATTTCTCAGCCGCAATTCAGCTGAATATCTGTAAAACCATCCGCACAAATCAACTTTATTCATTAAAAATTCGATCAGAAAGTGTTTTTTGCCGTTTCCCTATTCAGAAATGAATGGTTGCGGGTGTATCGTCAATTGACTTATTATAGCGATAAGCTCACCGGCGAGGTATCTTCGTCTGCGAGTGTCGTGCGAAACAGGACGATAAAAAGACGGCCATCTGATAAGAAGGCCGTCAGCAAATCATTCCAGATTCGCATGCTTTGTAAACATGTCTGCTGAATTCAATTCTTTTTTCTCCATGATTTTTAGAATAACCGCATCGTAGAACAGCAGAAGAGTTTGTTCGAATAAAGAACCCATCGGCTGAATCGTCTTTCTGTCTCCGCCGGTCTCTTCCTTAGGAGAGCCGGGAATCGTTATTGTAAGATCCGCAAGTTTGCCGAGACTTGAAGCGGGGTTAATCGTTAATGCAGTGATGATGCCGTTAAGGTTTTTGGCTTTTTCAGCCGTATGAAGCAGACTTTTTGTTTCGCCTGAGCCTGAGCCGATGATGACGAGACCGCCTTCTTGGAGGGGAGGGGTAAGCGTCTCACCGACGATGTAAGCGTTCAGGCCGATGTGCATCATCCTCATGGCGAACGCTTTAGCCATAAAGCCGGAACGGCCCGCTCCGGACGTGAAGATTTGATCTGCCGATAAAATCAGATCCGCAAGCTTGTCAGCTTCACTGTCGGCTATTAATGCTGCGGTGCGGGATATTTCATTTAGTATTTCATGTAAGTATTCAGTCGTTTTCATGATCTTTGTGTGATCAGCTGTTTCATTTTAGCAGCAGCATCCGCTTTATTGTCAGCTCCCGTAATGCCTCCGCCGACAATGATTAAATCTGGGTTTTGTTTGATGGCTTCAGGAAGCGTATCAAGTTTAATGCCTCCGGCAATTGCGGTTTTAGCGCTCTTGACCGCTTTTTTAATCGCCGTCAGTTCCTCGAATGAATTTTTTCCTTCTGCTTGAAGATCATAACCTGTGTGAACACAAATATAATCAACACCGAGTTGGTCAATTTCTTTTGCCCGTGTTTCAAGGTTTTTTACGTTAATCATGTCGACGAGGATTTTTTTCTGCTGTTTTTTTGCTTCGGCAACCGCCCCTTTGATCGTTGAGTCGTCTGTCGCCCCTAAAACGGTGATGATGTCGGCTCCCGCTTCTGCCGCTTTCATAATCTCGTAACCGCCTGCATCCATGATTTTAAGATCGGCAAGCACTTTCAAGTGAGGAAAGGCTGTTTTCATTTCCTGCACGGCTTTCAGTCCTTCATTAATGACAACGGGAGTGCCGATTTCTACAACATCTATATATGGTTCGACCTCTTTCACAAGTTCAATTGCTTCCGGGATATTTACTAAGTCTAATGCCAGCTGTAATTCCACTTTATATCCACTCCTCTTTTTCATGTATTTCCATTCTATAGAGTGCCCCGCATGTTGAGAAGTACGCACTTTGAAGTCTAATAGTTACTTTGAGGATACTGTCCCCGCAGGCAATGCGCTTTGTTTCAGCAAAACTGCGTGGTAGTATAAACTGACGAAAGTTGTGTGAAAAAGTAAGCGTGTATGAATAGATAATGACCGTACAAAAAGTAAGAGGAAGGAGAATTGTCCGTGAGCCGAATGGATGAGAAAACGTTTAATTGCGAAAAGGAATTGACGCTTGCCGTGATAGGCGGGAAGTGGAAAATGCTGATTATGTGGCACTTGGGAAAAGAAGGGACGAAGCGGTTTAATGAGCTGAAAGCTTTAATTCCGGATATTACGCACAAAATTCTTGTGAATCAGCTCAGGGAGCTGGAGCAGGATCTGATCGTTCACAGGGAAGTTTACCCTGTCGTCCCTCCGAAAGTGGAGTATTCTTTAACGGCGCAAGGAGAAAGCCTTATGCCGATTCTGGACGCTATGTATAAGTGGGGAAAAGATTATATGGAATTAATCAACATTGATAAAACTGCAATAAAGGAATCTTTTTGAAGCGCTCTATGTAAAATAGAGTGCTTTTTTTGCGGTTTAATGAAATCATATTGCGAACATTCGGGCCGTCTGTTTCGGTTCTTGCGCTGTTTTTTCCGGGTCAGCTTACGTACGTAAATTTTTTTCATTCTGCCATAACTGGATATTCGACAGATTTTCATTATAGTTTAAAGATTTTTAATTTTACGTAAATAATATTTTTGAAAATAAATTGCGGGATGCCGCAAAATACCCTCTGGATTCGTCGGATTTTTTTCGGTGTGCCGCATGAAACTTTTCACCCATTTTTCGGTGATAAAAACAATATTTTCATATAAAGTGAACGTAAGTAGATATATAGAAATACATGCAGAAATAGGTAAACCTTTCGTGCTTACAATCAATGGCTTTTTGTCTTGATTTCTCATAAATTTGATGCCGCATTTCGGACTGCGCGGGTGAACGGATGACGGATTTCGGCGGTGATTGAATCGGGATCGTTTTTGGAGGTAAGTGGTTCTTTTGGCTTGAGAATGAGTTAGGGACATAGAGGGAGGCTGTTTCTAAGGGAGAATTGACAACTTTATCTTAAAAAGGGGAGGCGCACACATATGGAAATAACTTTTTATCCTTTAACAAATGCTCAAAAACGTATCTGGTATACAGAAAAATTCTATCCGAACACAAGCATTTCAAATCTAGCCGGTTTCGGGAAACTCATTTCTGAAGACGGCGTACAGGCTCATTACGTTGAGAAAGCGATACAGGAATTCGTCCGGCGGTATGAGTCGATGAGAATCCGTCTGCGGCTTGATGATGAGGGGGAGCCCGTTCAATATGTGAGCGAATACCGTCCGCTCTCTATCGGGCACACGGATATCAGGCAAGCCGGCTGCTCTGCGGACGAGCTGTCCAAATGGGGGCGTGAAGAAGCCGGCAAGCCTCTGGCGTTATATGATCAGGATTTATTCCGTTTTTCCGTGCACACGATCAGTGAAAATGAGGTCTGGTTTTACGCTAATGTGCATCACATTATTTCAGACGGGATTTCCATGACGATTCTGGGCAATGCGATTACTGATATTTATTTGGAGCTTTCAGGCGGGACAAGTGAGGAACAGACGGAGATTCCTTCTTTTATTGAGCATGTGCTGACAGAGCAGGAATATGTGCAGTCGAAGCGGTTTAAAAAGGATCGGGATTTTTGGAACGGGCAGTTTGAGACCGTGCCGGAGCTTGTGTCCCTGAAACGGAGCCAGGCAGATGCGGGTCTTAATGCGAAACGGTTTTCTCAAGAAATTCCTCACGACTTATATGGCCGCATTCATTCATTCTGCGAGGAGCATAAAGTCAGCGTACTGTCTCTGTTCCAGTCAGCTCTGATCACTTATCTCTACAAAGTGACCGGTCGTGATGACGTTGTCACGGGTACGTTTATGGGAAACCGGACGAATGCGAAAGAAAAGCAGATGCTCGGGATGTTCGTATCTACGGTGCCTGTGCGGACAAGCGTTGACGGAGGACAGTCGTTCTTGGAATTCGTTAAAGGCCGGATGAAGGATTTGATGAAAATTCTCCGCCACCAAAAGTATCCGTATAACCTGCTTGTCAATGATTTGCGCGCTTCGAAAAGTTCGCTGAGCAGATTGTTTACGGTGGCTCTGGAGTACCAGGTGATGCAGTGGCAGAAAAAAGAGAATCTGTCCTTCCTGACAGACCCTATTTTCAGCGGAAGCGGTACAAATGATATTTCAATTCATGTGAAGGAACGATGGGACACCGGGAAATTGACGATTGATTTTGACTATCGCAGCGACATTTTCAAGGGGGAAGAGATTGAATCTGTTTCTGAACGTTTGATCACGCTGATTGAAGATGCGATTTCATCTCCTGATCGCATAATTGATGAACTTACTCTTCTTTCTGAATCCGAGAAAGAGCGGCTGCTGAAACGGGCCTCCGGCAATCCGGTGAATTACCGCAAGGAGATGACGATTCCGGGGCTGTTTGAAGAGAAAGTGAAGTCACTGTCTGACAAACCCGCGGTTGTGTATGAAGGCCGAACATTGTCCTATCGCACATTGCATGAACAGTCAGGACGTATTGCCGGACGTCTTCTTCAAGCCGGGATATCAGCCGATTCTCCTGTCGCGGTGCTGCTTGGCCGTTCTGAGTGTGTCATTGCGGCAATATTGGGAATTTTGAAAGCGGGCGGCGCCTATGTGCCGATAGATCCTGACTTTCCGGCGGATCGGATTCAGTACATTTTGGAGGACAGCGGAGCGAAGGCTGTTCTGACGGAGGCCGGAATACAGGCGCCTGCAGCGGATGCCGAACGGATTGATTTTGACGAGGCTGTTCAGTATGAGACGGCTGCGGACGGTGTCGGCATTCAATCAGACCGGCTGGCTTACATCATCTACACGTCAGGTACAACGGGGCGGCCGAAAGGCGTGATGATTGAGCACCGGCAAGTTCATCATCTGGTGCAATCACTGCAGCAGGAGATTTATCAATGCGGTGAGCAGACATTAAGAATGGCGCTTTTGGCTCCGTTTCATTTTGATGCGTCCGTCAAACAGATATTCGCTTCGCTTCTTTTGGGACAGACGCTTTATATCGTGCCGAAAACGACTGTGACGAATGGCTCGGCACTGCTGGACTATTATCGTCAAAACCGGATTGAAGCCACTGACGGAACGCCTGCGCATCTGCAGATGATGGTTGCGGCGGGAGATGTCAGCGGAATTGAATTGCGCCACATGCTCATTGGGGGAGAGGGCCTGTCCGCGGCTGTTGCTGAACAGCTGATGACGCTCTTTCATCAATCGGGCAGGACGCCGCGTCTGACGAATGTCTACGGGCCGACAGAAACGTGTGTAGATGCGTCCGTGCATCAGGTGTCAGCGGATAACGGAATGAATCAACAGGCGGCGTACGTTCCGATCGGAAAACCGCTCGGCAACGCCCGTCTGTATATATTGGATAAGCACCAGCGGCTTCAGCCCGACGGCACGGCCGGTGAGCTGTATATCGCGGGTGACGGTGTAGGCCGCGGCTATTTAAATCTTCCGGATTTGACCGCAGAGAAGTTTTTGCAGGACCCGTTTAACGGAAGCGGCCGCATGTACCGCACGGGTGATATGGCGCGCTGGCTGCCGGATGGGACGATCGAATATATCGGCCGTGAAGATGATCAGGTGAAAGTCCGCGGCTACCGCATTGAGCTGGGAGAAATTGAAACGGTGCTCAGAAAAGCTCCGGGCGCGGCGCAGGCCGTCGTGCTGGCACGGCCGGATCAGCAGGGCAGCTTAGATGTCTGCGCATATATCGTTCAGGAAAAAGGAACCGAGTTTCACCCTGCCGAGTACAGGGAGTATGTGTCCAAGCACCTTCCTGATTACATGGTGCCCGCTTACTTTACAAAAACGGACGAAATTCCGCTCACGCCGAGCGGGAAGGCGGACCGCAAAAAGCTGTTTGCGCTTGATGTGCAGGCTGTCAGCTCATCTGAATATGCCGCGCCGAGAAATGAAACGGAGGAAATGCTCACCGTCATCTGGCAGGAAGTCCTCGGAATGGACAAGGCGGGCATTTATGATCATTTCTTCGAGTCAGGCGGTCATTCATTAAAGGCAATGACGCTTCTGACGAAAATTCATAAGCAAATGGGCGTTGAAATTCCGCTGCAATACTTGTTTGAGCATCCGACGATTGCGGCGCTTGCCGATTATGCGGAAAACCGAAACGAAGGACCGGCATTCAGTGCAATTGAGCCGGCTGAGAAGCAGGCGAGCTATCCGCTTTCGCTCGCTCAGCAGCGGACTTATATCGCAAGCCAATTTGAAGACGCGGGAGTCGGATATAACATGCCGGCTGCGGCCATGATTGAGGGCGCTTTAGACCGTGAAAAGCTTGAGCGTGCATTTTCTGCCTTAATCAGCAGGCATGAAGCGCTCAGAACATCGTTTCAATCAGAGGACGGCACGCCGAGACAAGTGATTGGCGAGCATGTTCCGTTTCATATTGAAATGATCGAAGCGCGCGGAAGAACGAATGAACAGGTCATGAAGGACTTTGTGCGCCGTTTTGATTTATCTGAGGCGCCGCTGTTCAGAATCGGCCTGCAAACGCTCGGTCACAATCGCCATCTGCTGCTGTTTGATATGCATCACCTGATTTCTGACGGGGTGTCTATTTCCATCATGCTGAAGGAACTGGCTGACATCTACGGGGGAAATCAGCTGCCTGAATTGCGCATTCAATATAAAGATTATGCCGTATGGCAGGCGGAACGGGCGAAAGAAGGCTACAAGAAGGAGCGGGCGTACTGGAAAGAAGTCTTCAGCGGGGAACTGCCGGTGCTTCAGCTGCTCCCTGATTATCCGCGGCCGCAGGTGCAAAGCTTTGAAGGTGACCGCGTGTCCGTCAAGCTGCCGAAAATGCTGCGGGAACGGCTGCAGAAGCTTGCCGAGAAAAACGGAGCCACCCTTTACATGGTGCTGTTATCGGCATACTATACGCTGCTTTCTAAGTATTCAGGACAGGAAGACATCATCGTGGGAACACCATCAGCGGGAAGAAACCACTCTGATACCGAGGGGCTTATCGGGATGTTTGTCAACACGCTTGCGCTGCGAAGCTCCGTGAAGCAGGGTCAGACATTTGCCGGCTTGTTAGGTCATGTGCGCAAGCAGGTGCTGGATGCGTTTTCCCACCAGGATTATCCGTTTGAGTGGCTGACCGAGGAGCTGAACGTGCCCCGGGACATGAGCAGGCATCCGATATTTGACACGATGTTCAGTCTGCAAAATGCTTCGGACGGAATTCCGGAGATCGGTAATCTGACGCTGTCTCTTCATGAAACAAACTTCAACATCGCCAAATTCGACCTGACCATGCAGGCCCGGGAAACAGCGGAAGGCATTGCGCTTGATTTGGATTATTGCACGAAGCTGTTTAAGCGCTCAACTGCGGATCGCATGCTTGCGCACTATGTCCGTCTGCTGGAGAGCGCGGCAGCTCAGCCGGATGCGAAAATCAGCGAATATGATCTGCTTTCTGAACGGGAGGCTTTGACTCAATTACAGCAATTCAACCCGGAACGCACGGTATACCCGAAAGAGCAAACGATCGTGCAGATCTTTGAAGAACAAGCCCGAAAGAACCCTGACCGGACGGCTCTTCAGTTCGAAGGGGAAACCCTGTCGTATCAGCATCTGAATGAACGCGCCAACAGGCTTGCGCGGCATATTCTTTCGGTCGGAGGCGGCGGAAAAACCGCGGCTGTTCTGTGTGAACGGTCAATGGATATGATTGTTTCCATTATGGCTGTGTTAAAAGCGGGGTCCGCCTATGTGCCGATTGATCCTGAGCATCCGGTTCAGCGGATTCAGCATTTCTTCCGCGACAGCGGGGCGAATGTGCTCATGACTCAGCAAAGCCTCAAGCCGCTTGCGGAAAAGGCCGGTTTTCAAGGCGTCATTGTGCTTGCTGATGATGAGGCGAGCTATGAAAAGGACTCTCGCAATCCCGCATTGCCGTTTGATTCCAAAACGATTGCCAATCTCACTTATACATCAGGCACGACGGGAACGCCGAAAGGAAACATCGTCACACATGCCAACATTTTGCGGACGGTAAAAAACACGAACTATTTGACTGTTTCTGAAGAGGACACAGTGCTCGGTCTGTCAAACTACGTCTTTGACGCTTTTATGTTTGATATGTTCGGTTCGCTGTTAAACGGTGCAAAGCTTGTGATCGTCCCGAAAGATACGGTGCTGGATATGTCACGCCTGTCCCGTGTGATCAAACGGGAGAACGTCAGCATTCTGATGATTACGACGGCCCTGTTCCACCTGCTTGTTGATATGGAGCCGTCCTGTCTGACGACGCTTCGGAAAATCATGTTCGGGGGCGAAAGAGCGTCTGTAGAACATGTCAAAAAAGCGCTGGCGGCAGTCGGAAAAGGAAGACTGCTTCATATGTACGGCCCGTCGGAAAGCACGGTGTTTGCGACATACCATCCGGTGGATGTCATTGAAGAGGATACGCTCTCCGTTCCGATCGGGAAACCGGTCAGCAATACGGAAGTCTTTATCATGAACTCAGCCGGACGCATTCAGCCGGCGGGTATCGCGGGAGAGCTGTGCGTCAGCGGGGAAGGTCTCGTCGAAGGGTACTACAACCGTCCTGAACTGACGGAAGAAAAATTTGTAAAGCATCCGTTTAAGGAAGGTGAACGGATGTATAAAACGGGCGACTTGGCCAGATGGCTGCCGAATGGCGATATCGAGTTTATCGGACGTATCGACCATCAGGTGAAAATCCGCGGTCAGCGGATTGAGCTTGGCGAAATTGAGCATCAGCTCCAAAGCCATGACCAGATTCAGGAATGCATTGTGCTCGCTGTGGATCAGGGCGCGGGTGACAAACTTCTTTGCGCGTATGTTGTCGGCCTCCGAGAAATCTCTTCCCGGGAGCTGAGGGAGCATACGGCGAAGGATCTGCCGGCTTATATGATTCCGTCCGTCTTTATTCAATTGGATGAACTGCCTCTTACAGGGAACGGAAAAATCGACAGACGGGCGCTGCCGATGCCGGATGTGACCGCAGCGAATGCCGTGTCTTATACGGCGCCGCGCAACGAAACAGAACAAAAACTGGCGGATATTTGGGCTGAGGTGCTGCAAATGGAACGTGTCGGCGTCCATGATCAGTTCTTTGAGATCGGGGGCCACTCGTTAGCGGGGATGAAACAGCTGGCCCTTATCCAGAAGACATTCGGCGTGCAGCTTACCTTAAAGGATCTGTTCACTTCTCCGACGGCTGCGGGGCTGGCGCAGCTGATTGAAGGGGCTGAGCGGAAGGCGGCTGAGAGCATCACACCGGCGGCCGAGCGGGAAACGTATCCGGTTTCTTCACCGCAGAAGCGGATGTTCGTGCTTCAGCAGCTGGAAGGCGCTGAAACAAGCTATAACATGCCGTCTGTGCTCCGCTTAAAAGGAAAGCTTGATGCAGAAAAGCTGAAATCCGTCATGAAACAGCTGACAGAACGCCATGAAGCCTTCAGAACGACATTTGACATAAAGGATGGAGAAACGGTTCAGCGCATATGGGCGGAAGCTGATATCGACATGGAATATTATGAAGCCTCTGAAGAAGATGCTGAACGGATTATTCAGAGCTTTATCCGGCCGTTCCGCCTGGATCAGCTTCCTCTCGTCAGAACGGGACTGGTCAAGCTGGCTGAACATGACCACCTGCTGCTGTTTGATATGCACCATATCATTTCGGACGGCGCTTCAGTCGGCGTGCTGATAGATGAACTGTCCCGCTTATATGGCGGCGAAACGCTTGAGCCGCTGCGGATTCATTATAAAGACTATGCGGTATGGCAGCAGAAATTTATTCAATCAGAGCAGTACCGCAAGCAGGAGGAGCATTGGCTTCGGGAGCTTGACGGCGAGCTTCCGGTATTGACGCTGCCGGCTGATTACAGCCGTCCGGCCGTGCAAACCTTTGAAGGAGACAAGCTGGTCTTTTCTCTGACTAAGGAACAGACGTCGGCTCTTCGCAGTCTTGCGAAACAAACGGATTCTACCATGTACATGGTGCTGCTGGCGTCATACAGCGCCTTTCTCTCAAAACTGAGCGGACAGCATGACATCATTGTCGGCTCGCCGGTTGCGGGACGGTCACATGCGGATCTCGCAAACGTCATCGGTGTTTTTGTGAATACACTCGCGCTTCGTACGTATCCGGAAGCGGACAAAACGTTCACGGACTATCTTAAAGAAGTGAAACAAACCGCTTTACATGCATTTGACGCGCAGGATTATCCGCTTGAAGACCTTCTGCAAAAGGTTGAGGTGCAGCGTGATACGAGCAGAAATCCGCTGTTTGATGCGGTATTTTCAATGCAAAATGCAAATGCGGAAGATCTGGTCATGGAAGGAATTGAGCTGAAGCACCATCCGTTTGACAGAAAAACAGCCAAGTTTGACCTGACAATGACGGCTGAGGACACAGACGAAGGCTTAACGTTTGTGCTTGAATATAACACCGCGCTGTTTAAACCGGAAACGGCAGAGAGATGGAAGCATTACTGGCTTCAACTGTTAGAAGCCGCAGCGGAAAATCCGGCCGCGAAACTTTCTGAGCTTTCATTGGTGAATGAAACAGAAAAACAAGCCCTCCTCAACACATGGAAAGGAAAAACACTCTCTGTGCCGCGGGACAAAACGGTTCACCGTCTCTTTGAAGAAACGGCCGCCCGCTACGCGAACCGGCCGGCCGTGGCATATAACGGCGCGAAATGGACGTACGGCGAGCTGAACGCAAGGGCGAATCGCATCGCGCGCATTCTCATGGACTGCGGCGTCACGGCTGACGAGCGTGTCGGCATCCTGACGAAACCCTCCTTGGAAATGGCCGCGGGCGTACTCGGCGTCCTGAAAGCGGGCGCGGCATTTGTGCCGATTGATCCGGACTATCCGGAAGAGCGGATCAGCTACATTCTGCAGGACAGCGGCGCGAAGCTTCTTCTCACACAGGAAGCGCTGGACGTGCCGGACAGCTACAACGGAGAAACGATTCTGCTTGACGGCAGCCGCTCCATTCTGAGCCTGCCGCTTGATGAAAACGATGAAGCGAACCCGCAGACGGAAACAACGGCGGATCATCTCGCTTATATGATTTACACGTCAGGAACGACCGGACAGCCGAAAGGTGTCATGGTCGAACACCATGCGCTGGTGAACCTGTGCTTCTGGCATCACGACGCATTCGCCATGACGGCGGATGATAAAAGCGCCAAATACGCGGGCTTCGGTTTTGACGCCTCCATCTGGGAGATGTTCCCGACATGGACCATCGGCGCGGAACTTCACGTCATTGACGAAGCGATCCGGCTGGATATCACCCGCTTAAATCACTATTTCGAAGAGCACGGCGTGACCATCACCTTCCTGCCTACGCAGCTCGCCGAACAATTTATGGAGCTGGAAAATACTTCTCTCCGCATGCTTCTCGTCGGCGGCGATAAGCTGAAGCGGGCGGTGAAACAGCCGTACACGATCGTCAACAACTACGGCCCGACGGAAAACACCGTCGTCGCGACAAGCGGCGTCATCAATCCGGAGGAAGGATCGCTTTCGATCGGACGGGCGATTGCCAATACGAGAGCTTATATTCTCGGCGACGGCGATCAGGTGCAGCCGGAAGGCATTGCCGGTGAATTATGCGTGGCAGGCCGCGGACTTGCGCGCGGATACCTGAACCGTGAAGAAGAAACGGCGAAGCGGTTTACCGCCGATCCGTTCGTGCCCGGCGAGCGCATGTACCGGACCGGCGACCTCGTCAAATGGAACGCGCAGTGTGGCATCGAATACATCGGGCGTATCGACCAGCAGGTCAAAGTGCGGGGCTACCGGATCGAGCTTTCAGAAATCGAAGTCCGCCTCGCCCAGCTTGCGGACGTTCATGACGCAGCGGTGACGGCGGTGGAAGACAAAGCGGGCAATACCGCGCTTTGCGCCTATGTCGCGCCTCAGCAGGACGATATCGAAACGCTCAAAGCCGCGCTGAAAGACACGCTGCCTGACTACATGGTGCCGGCGTTCTGGGTGGAGATGGACGAGCTTCCGGTCACCGCAAACGGAAAGATTGATAAAAAAGCCCTGCCGGAACCGGACATTGAAGCGGGAAGCGCCGCGTACAAAGCGCCGGAAACGGAGATGGAGACGCTGCTTTCTGACATTTGGCAGGAAGTGCTCGGTCTTGACCAGATCGGCGTAAGCGATAATTTCTTCACGCTCGGCGGCGACTCGATCAAAGGCATCCAAATGGCGAGCCGCCTGAACCAGCACGGGTATAAATTGGAGATGAAAGACCTCTTCCAGCACCCGACCATCGAAGAACTCGTCTCTTATGTGGAGCGGACGGAAGGCAAGCAGGCCGACCAGGGCCCTGTCGAAGGTGAAGCGGACTTAACGCCGATCCAGCGCTGGTTCTTTGAGAAAAACTTCACGGACAAACACCACTGGAATCAATCCGTCATGCTTCACGCGAAAGACGGCTTTGATCCGGAGATAACAGAAAAAACATTACATGTCCTGACGGTGCACCATGATGCGCTCCGGATGATTTATCGTGAACAAAAACCGTATTACAGAGGACTTGAGGATGTGTCTGTTGAACTGAACGTCTTTGAGCTGAACGGACCTGCTTCAGACCATGAGGACCGTATCGAAAGGGAAGCAGACCGTCTTCAAAGCAGTATTTCACTGGAAACAGGACATCTGCTGAAGGCCGGGCTCTTCCGGGCTGAAGATGGAGACCACCTTCTTCTCGCAATCCATCACTTAGTCGTGGATGGTGTATCTTGGCGGATTTTACTGGAGGACTTCACGTCCGTTTATACGCAGCTGAAGCAAGGCAATGAACCGGCGCTGCCGCCGAAAACACATTCATTCGCCGAATTTGCCGAGAGAATCAAAGAATACGCAAATACGAAGGCGTTTCTGAAAGAAGCGGATTACTGGAGAGAGCTTGAGGAAAAAGAGGTGTGCACTCAGCTTCCGAAAGACAGGCAGTCTGGTGATCAGCGCATGAAACATACGAGAACGGTCAGCTTCTCTCTGACGCCTGAACAAACTGAACAGCTGACGACAAACGTACATGAAGCCTATCACACCGAAATGAACGACATCCTGCTCACGGCGCTCGGACTGGCGCTGAAAGAGTGGACGGGTGAAGACACGATCGGCGTTCATTTGGAAGGCCACGGGCGCGAAGACATTCTTGACGGCTTGAATATCACCCGGACGGTCGGATGGTTTACGAGCATGTATCCGATGATCCTTGAGATGAAGCACGCCGACGATCTTTCATATCAGCTGAAACAAATGAAAGAAGACATCAGACACATCCCGAACAAAGGAGTCGGCTACGGTATTCTGCGTTATGTAACGGCGCCTGAGCATAAAGAGAATCTTTCATTTGAGATTGATCCGGATATCAGCTTTAACTACTTAGGCCAGTTTAATGAGATGTCGGATTCCGGCTTATTTACAAGATCCGGGATGCCGTCAGGACAATCGCTGAGCCCTGACACAGAGAAGCCGAATGCGCTTGATATTGTCGGATTTATAGAAAACGGGCAGATGACGATGACGTTTGCCTATCATTCTCTCGAATTTCATGAAAAAACCATTCAATCGTTCAGTGACAGCTTTAAAGGGCACCTCTTGAAAATCATAGATCACTGCCTGGCCCAAGACGGACCTGAGCTTACGCCTAGCGATCTTGGCGATGATGATCTGACGCTTGATGAACTTGATAAATTAATGGAAATTCTCTAACAGAAAAGACAGAGGTGACATATGAGCAAAAAATCAATTCAAAAGGTGTATGCACTCACACCGATGCAGGAGGGAATGCTGTATCATGCGCTGCTTGATCCGCATTCTTCCTCCTACTTCACACAATTAGAGCTTAGGATTCACGGAAGCTTTCAGCTGGAGCTTTTTGAAAAAAGCGTCAATGAGCTGATCCGGACATATGACATCCTGCGTACGGTATTCGTGCACCAGCAGCTTCAAAAACCGCGCCAAGTCGTATTGGCGGAGCGGAAGACGAAGGTGCACTATGAAGATATCAGTCAATTAGATGAAGCGCGCCAAACCGAATATATTGAACGCTATAAACGCGGCGTGCAGCAGCAGGGCTTTCATCTGGCGAAGGATATTCTCTTTAAAGCGGCGGTGTTCAGACTCAGTGAGAAGGAGCTGTATCTCGTCTGGAGCAATCATCATATCGTCATGGACGGCTGGAGTATGGGCGTTTTGATGAAAAGCCTGTTTCAAAACTATGAAGCGCTTCGTGCCGGCCGGCCCGCCGGGGGAAGCCAGGGCAAACCTTACTCTGACTATATCAAATGGCTCGGAGGCCGGGATTATGAGGAGGCGGAACAATATTGGAGCAGCCGCCTGGCGGATTTCGAACAGCCGAGCCTGCTGCCGGGCCGTCTGGCAGCAGAAAAGAAAGACTACCAAAATGAAGAATATTCTTTTGTCTGGGATGAGGAGCTGGTCGCGCAGATTCAGCAGACCGCCAACCGGCATCAAGTCACGGGGCCTAACCTGTTTCAGGCCGTTTGGGGTGCGGTGCTCAGCAAATACAACTATACAGACGATGTGGTGTTCGGCACCGTCGTATCAGGCCGTCCTTCAGAAATCAACGGCATTGAAACGATGGCGGGGCTGTTCATCAATACGATTCCCGTCAGAATCAAGATTGACAAAGATGCAGCCTTTTCGGACGTGATGGCGGCAGTTCAGAAAAACGCCGTGGAAGCCGAGCGCTATGATTATGTGCCGCTCTATGACATTCAAAAGCGCTCCGCCCTGGACGGCAGCCTCTTGAATCATTTGGTCGCGTTTGAAAACTATCCGCTGGACAAAGAGCTGGAAAACGGGGGCATGGAGGAAAGACTGGGCTTTTCCATTAAAGTTGAACATGCTTTTGAGCAGACGAGCTTTGATTTCAATCTCATCGTGTATCCGGGAAAAACGTGGACTGTCAAAATCAAATACAATGGAGCGGCTTTCGCTCATGATGCCATCGAACGAACGGCGCACCATCTGACCCGCATGATGAAAGCCGCGGTCGGAACGCCTGACGCGCCTGTGCGGGAACTCGGCCTTGTTTCAGGCAAAGAAGAGCGGCAGATTGTTGAGGTATTCAATGATACGAAAACGGCGCTTCCGGAAGAGGAGGCCGTTCACCGTTTGTTTGAAGCACAGGCAAACCGGACGCCTGCAAGCAGCGCAATAAAAGAAGCGGGACGCGAATGGACCTACCGTGAAGTGAACGAAGCGGCCAACCGCCTGGCGAGACGCCTTGTGAAGAGCGGGCTGGAAAAAGGCCGGACCGCCGCTATTATGAACGACCGGTCTGCGGAAACCGTTATAGGAATGCTTGCCGTCCTAAAAGCAGGCGGCGCATATGTGCCGATTGATCCGGCTTTTCCGGAGGACCGTCTCCGCTTTATGGCGGAAGACAGCTCGATTCGGCTCGTGCTGACGGTTCAGGCATATCAAGAACAAGCGGGCGCATTGCAAGTCCCGGTCGTCATGCTGGATGAAAGCGCGGATGAAACGGTAAGCGGAACAGACTTGAATCTTCCGGCCGGCGGCAACGACTTGGCGTATATCATGTATACATCCGGATCGACCGGCAAACCGAAAGGCGTCATGATTGAACACAGAAATATCATCAGGCTCGTCAAACATTCGAATTACGTGCCGGTTCATGAAGAAGACCGGATGGCGCAAACGGGAGCCGTCAGCTTTGATGCCGGAACCTTCGAAGTCTTCGGCGCATTGCTGAACGGAGCGTCATTGCACCCGGTGAAAAAAGAGACGCTGCTTGACGCCGGACAATTCGCCCAATTTCTGAAAGAGCAGCGGATCACGACCATGTGGCTGACGTCTCCGCTGTTTAATCAGCTTGCCCAAAAGGATGCCGGCATGTTTAACACGCTCCGGCACCTCATCATCGGCGGTGATGCGCTTGTGCCGCATATCGTCAGCAAAGTGAGGAAGGCATCACCGGAGCTGTCGCTTTGGAACGGCTACGGGCCGACGGAGAATACGACGTTTTCGACGAGTTTTCTCATTGATCAGGACTACGACGGCTCGATCCCGATCGGGAAGCCGATAGGAAATTCCACTGCGTACATTATGGATGAAAACCGCAGCCTCCAGCCGATCGGCGCGCCCGGTGAGCTGTGCGTCGGCGGAAGCGGAGTGGCAAGAGGCTATGTGAATCTGCCTGAATTAACGGAGAAGCAGTTTGTACGCGATCCGTTCAGACCGGATGAAATGATATACCGGACGGGGGACTTGGCGAAGTGGCTTCCGGACGGCACGATCGAGTTTCTCGGCAGAATTGACAACCAAGTAAAGGTCCGCGGTTTCAGAATCGAGCTCGGCGAAATCGAGGCGAAAATCAGCCAGGCGGAGAATGTGACGGAATCTGCGGCTGTGATCCGGAAAAATAAAGCGGATGAAAATGAAATCTGCGCTTACTTTACCGCAGACCAAGCCCTTTCGCCGGAAGACCTGCGCAAAACGCTTTCGGAATCACTTCCGGAATACATGATTCCGGCGCACTTCATCCAGATGAATCAGTTTCCGCTGACGGCGAACGGAAAGATTGATAAAAAAGCGCTGCCTGAGCCTCAGGCTGAAGCCGTTCAAAAAGAATACGTAGCGCCGAAAACGGAAGCGGAGCAGAAACTCGCGGACATTTGGGAAGGCATTCTCGGTGTAAAAGCGGGTGTGACTGACAATTTCTTCACGATTGGCGGACATTCTTTAAAAGCCATGATGATGACCGCTAAAATTCAGGAGCACTTTCAAAAAGAAGTGCCGATTAAAGTGTTATTTGAAAAGCCGACCATTCAGGAGCTTGCGCATTATTTGCAGCATGAGAGCGAGGAGGAGCAGCAGTTTGAACCGATCCGACAAGCGCCTTATCAGAAGCATTATCCTGTTTCCTCAGCACAGCGCAGGATGTATATCCTTAATCAGCTCGGACAGGCCAGCACGAGCTACAACGTCCCTGCTGTACTTCTGCTGGAAGGATCAGTAGACAAAAAGCGTCTTGAGGAGGCCATGCAGGCATTAATCAACCGTCATGAGACACTGCGTACGTCGTTTGACATGGCAGATGGAGAAGTCGTGCAGACCATTCATAAAAATGTGTCGTTTGAGCTTGAAACCGCCGAGGGCCGGGAAGAAGATGCAGAAGAGCTGACAAAAGCCTTTATCAGACCGTTTGCGCTCAACCGCGCGCCGCTTGTCCGTTCGAAGCTGATCCGGCTTGAAGAAGACCGGCATCTTCTGCTGATTGACATGCACCACATTATTACGGACGGAAGCTCAATGGGCATTTTCATCGGTGATCTTGCGAAGCTTTATCAAGGCACGGAGCTTGCGCTGCCAAAGATTCATTATAAGGATTTTTCAGTCTGGCAGCGTGAAAAAGCAAATCTCGAACAGCACGAAGCCTACTGGCTTGAGACGTTCAAAGGCGATCTGCCGGTGCTGGATCTGCCGCTTGATTTCCCGCGTCCTGCCGAGCGCAGTTTTGAAGGGGAACGCGTCATCTTCGGGCTTGATAAACAGGTGACGGCGCAGATTAAGAAGCTGCTGGCTGATACGGATACGACGATGTACATGTTTTTGTTAGCCGCTTTTCAAGTGCTGCTGTCCAAATATTCGGGGCAGGAAGACATCGTAGTCGGGTCTCCGGCGGCCGGTAGACAGCATCCTGATCTCCAAGACGTGCCGGGCATGTTTGTCAACACAGTTGCGCTTCGGTCGCATCCTGCCGGCAAAAAAACGTTCAAACAATTTCTGGATGAGGTGAAAACAGCGAGCCTTCAAGCTTTTGAGCATCAAAGCTATCCGCTTGAAGAATTAATTGAAAAACTGCCGTTAACGAGGGACACAAGCCGGAGTCCGCTGTTCAGCGTGTTATTTAATATGCAGAACATGGAGATCCCGTCCCTGCGGCTCGGAGATTTGGAGATTTCTTCTTACTCCATGCATCATCATGTCGCTAAATTTGATCTTTCCTTAGAAGCGGCTGAGCGCGGAGAAGAGGTCGGATTGAGCTTTGATTACGCGAAAGCCTTATTTGCGGACGAAACCATCCGCCGCTGGAGCGCTCATTTTGTCAATCTGATTAAAGCCTGCGCTGAAAATCCGGATATTCAGCTGGCCGACGCAAGCCTGCTGTCCGCTCCTGAACGGGAAGCGCTCCTTTCTGATGAAAAACGTACGGAAGCGGATCTGCCTGAGGGCACTTTTGTTTCGCTGTTTGAACGGCAAGCGCAAAAAACGCCTGATCTCACGGCGGTTGCGGGCGGAACAAGTCTGACATATCGTGAGCTTGATGAACGCTCGAACCGGTTTGCCCGCCACCTTCAGTCTTGCGGAACGGGCAGTGAGGACATCGTGGCCATTATGATGGATCGTTCGGCCGACTTGATTACCGCGATTCTCGGCGTCATGAAAGCCGGAGCGGCATTTCTCCCGATTGATCCGGAGACTCCTGAAGAGAGAATCCGCTACTCTCTTGAAGACAGCGGAACGAAGCTTCTGGTCGTCAATGAGAGAAACATGACCGCGGCCGCAGTTTATAAAGGAAAAACGGTCGTAATGGAAGACGGAGAATGGCGGAACGAAAGCGCCGATCGGCTTGAAACGGAGCCCGGCGCCGACCAGCTTGCATATATCATTTATACTTCGGGAACAACGGGCAAACCGAAAGGCGTCCAGCTGGAGCACCGCAATCTAATCAATTATGTTACATGGTTCAGCCGTGAAGCCGGTTTGACCGAAGCTGACAAATCCGTGCTGCTGTCTTCTTACGCATTTGATCTCGGCTATACGGCCATATTCCCGATTCTTCAGGCGGGCGGCGAGCTGCACATTGTGCCGAAAGAGACGTACACCGCGCCTGATCAGCTTGGTGAGTATATACAGAAAAACGGCATTACGTATATGAAACTGACGCCGTCATTGTTCCATATGATCGTCAACACAGCCCGTTTTACGTCAGAACGCCGTTTCAGCCCGCTTCGTTTAGTGGTGCTCGGCGGAGAAAAGATCATCACGTCCGATGTCCGCAAGTTTCATGACGTATACGCCCATACCGACTTCATCAATCACTACGGGCCGACGGAAACGACGATCGGCGCCATTGCGGAACGGATCAATATGGAGCGTCTTGATCAATATGAGCAGCGTCCCGTCATCGGCCGCCCGATCGCAAATACCGGCGCGCTTGTATTGGACGGAGCAATGCAGCTCGTTCCTCCGGGCGCAAGCGGCGAGCTTTATATTACCGGGAAGGGGCTTGCCAGAGGATATCTTCACCGTCCGCAGCTGACGGCGGAGAAATTTCTCTCAAATCCTTTTTCACCGGACAGCCTGATGTACAAAACGGGAGATGTCGTCCGCAGGCTTTCTGACGGGACGATTGAATTTATCGGCCGTGCGGATGATCAAGTGAAAATCCGGGGCTACCGCATTGAATTAAAAGAGGTTGAAACTGTGCTGTTAAGCGTAAACGGCATTCAGGAGGCGGTCGTTCTCGCAGTCAGCGAAGGCGGGCTGCCGGAACTGTGCGCGTACTATAAAGCCGACAGCGGGCTGAAAGGCTCTGAGCTTCGCAAACGGCTTTCCGAAACACTGCCGTCTCATATGCTTCCGGCTTACTTCGTGCAGGTAGACCGCATTCCGCTCACAGCCAACGGAAAAACCGATAAAAACGCCCTCCCGAAACCGGGCGTCAGCCAAACGGCGCAAATTGCTTCAGCCTTGCCGGAAACGGAATTGGAGGAAAAGCTGTGCCGCATTTGGAAACAGACACTCGGTACGGATACGCTCGGCATCGACGATAATTTCTTCGATTACGGCGGGCACTCTTTAAAAGGCATGATGCTCCTCGCCAATATTCAGGCTGAACTGGACAAAACGGTTCCGTTAAAAGCGCTGTTCGAACAGCCGACTGTCCGCCTGCTTGCCGCATATATCGAAAAATCGGCGGTATCTGAGGGATATCGGATGATCACACCGGCAGACAGTGCAGACGCGTACCCGTTATCATCCGCCCAAAAACGGATGTACGTCCTGAACCAGCTTGACCGGGAGACAATCAGCTATAATATGCCGTCCGTTCTTCTGATGGAAGGAGAAGTCAATATTTCAAGGCTTCAGGAAGCGCTCAATCAGATGATCAATCGCCACGAATCTTTGCGGACGTCCTTTATCGATCAAAAAGGTCAGCCGATGCAGAAGATCGCAGAACAGGCTGACATTGACCTGCACATTTTTGAAGCAGCGGACGAGGAGAAAGCGGATCTTATCATTCAGGCATTCATTAAGCCGTTTGATCTGAGCGCGGCTCCGCTCATTCGGGCCGCTCTTGTCAGACTGAATGAAAAGAAACACCTGCTGCTGCTGGATATGCATCATATTATTGCCGACGGCGTGTCCAGAAGCATGCTGGTCAAAGAGCTCGCTCACCTTTACAAAGGCGGGAGCCTGCCGTCGCCGAACCTGCACTATAAAGACTTCGCCGTCTGGCAGAATGAACCTGAGCAGGCCGAACGGATGAAAGACCATGAGCGTTATTGGCTCTCCGCATTTTCCGGCGAGCTTCCTGAATTGAATCTGCCGACTGATTTCCCCCGTCCGCCGGTTCAAAGTTTTAAAGGACAATACGTCCGTTTCAGAGCGGGGCGTGAAACGGAAAAAGCGGTGCGTGAATTAATGGAATCATCAGGAGCGACTCTTCATATGGTGCTTCACGCCGCGTTCCATGTCTTTTTGAGCAAAATCACGGGGCAGCGCGATATCATTATCGGCTCGGTGACCGCCGGAAGAACGAACGCCGAAGTTCAGGAAATGCCGGGGATGTTTGTCAATACGCTTGCGCTTCGCAATGAAACGCGCAAAGAGCAGACCTTCGCCGGGCTGCTCGAACGGGTGAAACAAACCAATCTCGACGCGCTGGCGCATCAGGATTATCCGTTTGAGGATCTGATCGGAAAGCTTGACCTGTCGAGAGATATGAGCCGAAATCCGTTGTTCCAAGTCATGGTGACGACAGAAGATCCGGATAAAGAAACACTGGAACTGGAGAACCTGCGCATCACTCCGTATGAGTCAAACCAAGGCACGGCGAAATTCGATCTGACACTCGGCGGATTTACGGATCAAGAAGGCCTCGGCCTTCAGTTTGAATATGCGACTGATCTGTTTAAAAAAGAAACAATTGAAAAGTGGAGCGCCGGGTTCCTGCGGATTCTGAAGCAAGCGGCAGAAAGTCCGGACAGAAAGCTGCCTGAGATTTCACTGATCAGCGATGCTGAAAAACAAGCCCTCCTTGACGAATGGAAAGGAAAAACAATTTCTGTGCCGCGGGACAAAACGGTTCACCGTCTCTTTGAAGAAACGGCCGCCCGCTACGCGAACCGGCCGGCCGCGGCATATAACGGCGCGAAATGGACGTACGGCGAGCTGAACGCAAGGGCGAACCGGATCGCGCGCATTCTCATGGACTGCGGCGTCACGGCTGACGAGCGTGTCGGCATCCTGACGAAACCGTCCTTGGAAATGGCCGCGGGCGTACTCGGCGTCTTGAAAGCGGGCGCGGCATTTGTGCCGATTGACCCCGACTACCCGGAAGAGCGGATCAGCTACATTCTGCTGGACAGCGGCGCCAAGCTTCTTCTCACACAGGAAGCGCTGGACGTGCCGGACAGCTACAACGGAGAAACGATTCTGCTTGACGGCGGACGCTCCATTCTGAGCCTGCCGCTTGATGAAAACGATGAAGCGAACCCGCAGACGGAAACAACGGCGGATCATCTCGCTTATATGATTTACACGTCAGGAACGACCGGACAGCCGAAAGGTGTCATGGTCGAACACCATGCGCTGGTGAACCTGTGCTTCTGGCATCACGACGCATTCGCCATGACGGCGGATGATAAAAGCGCCAAATACGCGGGCTTCGGTTTTGACGCCTCCATCTGGGAGATGTTCCCGACATGGACCATCGGCGCGGAGCTTCACGTCATTGACGAAGCGATCCGGCTGGATATCACCCGCTTAAATCACTATTTCGAAGAGCACGGCGTGACCATCACCTTCCTGCCTACGCAGCTCGCCGAACAATTTATGGAGCTGGAAAATACCTCTCTCCGCATGCTTCTCGTCGGCGGCGATAAGCTGAAGCGGGCGGTGAAACAGCCGTACACGATCGTCAACAACTACGGCCCGACGGAAAACACCGTCGTCGCGACAAGCGGCGTCATCAATCCGGAGGAAGGGTCGCTTTCGATCGGACGGGCGATTGCCAATACGAGAGCTTATATTCTCGGCGACGGCGATCAGGTGCAGCCGGAAGGCATTGCCGGTGAATTATGCGTGGCAGGCCGCGGACTTGCGCGCGGATACCTGAACCGTGAAGAAGAAACGGCGAAGCGGTTTACCGCCGATCCGTTCGTGCCCGGCGAGCGCATGTACCGGACCGGCGACCTCGTCAAATGGAACGCGCAGTGCGGCATCGAATACATCGGGCGTATCGACCAGCAGGTCAAAGTGCGGGGCTACCGGATCGAGCTTTCAGAAATCGAAGTCCGCCTCGCCCAGCTTGCGGACGTTCATGACGCAGCGGTGACGGCGGTGGAAGACAAAGCGGGCAATACCGCGCTTTGCGCCTATGTCGCGCCTCAGCAGGACGATATCGAAACGCTCAAAGCCGCGCTGAAAGACACGCTGCCTGACTACATGGTGCCGGCGTTCTGGGTGGAGATGGACGAGCTTCCGGTCACCGCAAACGGAAAGATTGACAAAAAAGCCCTGCCGGAACCGGACATTGAAGCGGGAAGCGCCGCGTACAAAGCGCCGGAAACGGAGATGGAGACGCTGCTTTCTGACATTTGGCAGGAAGTGCTCGGTCTTGACCAGATCGGCGTAAGCGATAATTTCTTCACGCTCGGCGGCGACTCGATCAAAGGCATCCAAATGGCGAGCCGCCTGAACCAGCACGGGTATAAATTGGAGATGAAAGACCTCTTCCAGCACCCGACCATCGAAGAACTCGTCTCTTATGTGGAGCGGACGGAAGGCAAGCAGGCCGACCAGGGCCCTGTCGAAGGTGAAGCGGAGTTAACGCCGATCCAGCGCTGGTTCTTTGAACGAAACTTTACCGACAAACACCACTGGAATCAATCCGTCATGCTTCACGCGAAAGACGGCTTTGATCCGGACCTGGTGGAAAAAACCCTGCAAGCATTGATTGAACACCATGATGCGCTCCGCATGGTTTACCGTGAAGAAAGGGAAGGCATCATTCAGACATACCTCCCTGTCACAGAATGCAAGGCAAGCTTTGACATCGTTGATCTGTACGGAACTGACGAGGATATGCTGAAAAGCCAGATTCAGCGGCTTGCCGATCATCTTCAGGGCAGTCTTGATCTGGAGAACGGCCCGCTGTTAAAAGCGGAGCAATACCGGACAGAACAAGGCGATCATCTGTTAATCGCGGTTCACCATCTCGTCGTGGACGGGGTTTCATGGAGAATTCTGCTTGAGGATTTCGCTTCAGGTTATAAACAGGCGCAGCAGCAAAACAGCATCGTCCTCCCGCAAAAAACCCACTCCTTTAAAGATTGGGCGGAGGCGCTGAACACATTTGCGCAATCAGAAGAGCTGAAAAAGCAGGCGGATTATTGGGCACAGGCAGATGCGGAAGAACTCCGGCCGCTGCCGAAAGACCATGATCCGAACAAACGGCTCGTCAAACATACGGCGGCCGTGAAATGTGAATTAACTGAGGAAGAAACGGCACAGCTGCTTACAGATGTTCATCATCCGTACGGAACGGAAATCAACGACATTCTGCTCAGCGCGCTCGGCTTAACGATCGGTGAATGGACGGAAAACGGCAAAGTCGGCATCAACTTAGAAGGACACGGCCGGGAAGAAATCATACCGAATGTCAATATTTCACGGACGGTCGGCTGGTTTACTGCCCAATATCCTTTGATTCTGCAAATCAGCAAGGAAGACGGCGTCTCTTCCGTCATTAAAACGGTAAAAGAGACGGTGCGGCGCGTTCCTGATAAAGGTGTAGGATACGGGATTCTCCGGTATCTGTCATCCGATGAAACAGAACAAGGCGCCGCGCCTGAAATCAGTTTTAACTACTTAGGGCAGTTTGACAATGAAGTGAAAACGGAATGGTTTGAGCCGTCTCCATATGATATGGGACGTCAAGTCAGCGAAGAGTCAGAGGCGTTATACGCACTGAGCTTCAGCGGGATGGTTACAGGCGGCCGCTTCGTCATTTCCTGCTCATACAATCAGGAAGAATATGAAAGAAGCACCGTCGAAACACAGATGCAGCGGTTTAAAGACAATCTCTTAATGATCATCCGCCATTGCACGGCCAAAGAAGAGAAAGAATTTACGCCGAGCGATTTCAGCGCGCAGGATCTTGAAATGGATGAAATGGGAGACATCTTTGACATGCTTGAGGAGAATTTAACGTGACAAAAACAGATCACAGAAGGGGGGAGCGGAGCAGATGAGCCAATTCAGCAAAGATCAGGTTCAGGACATGTATTATTTGTCGCCGATGCAGGAGGGAATGCTGTTTCATACTCTCCTGAATCCCGGCCAAAGCTTTTATATCGAACAAATGACAATGAAAGTAAAAGGCAGCTTGAATATCAAATGCCTTGAAGAAAGCATGAATGTGATCATGGACCGGTACGATGTATTTCGTACCGTGTTCATTCACGAAAAAGTAAAAAGACCGGTCCAAGTCGTATTGAAAAAACGTCAGTTTCAGATAGAAGAAATCGATCTGACACATGTAACGGACAGCGAGCAAACAGCCAAAATCAATGAATACAAAGAACAGGATAAGATCAAGGGCTTTGATTTGACGCGGGATATTCCGATGCGGGCAGCCATTTTTAAAAAATCGGAAGAAAGCTTTGAATGGGTGTGGAGCTACCACCACATCATTTTGGACGGCTGGTGCTTCGGCATCGTCGTGCAGGATCTGTTTAAGGTATACAATGCCCTGCGCGAACAAAAGCCGTACAGCCTGCCGCCGGTCAAACCGTATAAAGACTATATCAAGTGGCTTGAAAAGCAGGATAAACAAGCATCACTGCATTACTGGCGCGGGTACTTAGAAGATTTTGAAGGACAAACGACATTTGCGGAGCAAAGAAAGAAACAAAAGGACGGCTACGATCCGAAAGAGCTGCTCTTCTCACTGCCGAAGCAGGAAACAAAAGCATTTACCGAGCTTGCAAAATCGCAGCATACCACTTTGAGTACGGCGCTGCAGGCGGTTTGGAGTGTATTAATCAGCCGCTACCAGCAGTCCGGCGATTTGATCTTCGGCACAGTCGTTTCCGGGCGCCCCGCAGAAATCAAAGGCGTTGAACATATGGTCGGGCTGTTTATCAATGCTGTTCCGAGGCGGGTGAAGCTGTCTCGGGATACCACATTTAACGGCTTGCTCAAGCAGCTGCAGGAGCAATCGCTGCAGTCTGAGCCGCATCAATATGTGCCGCTCTATGACATCCAAAGCCAGGCCGATCAGCCAAAGCTGATTGACCACATCATTGTGTTTGAAAATTATCCGCTTCAGGATGCAAAAAATGAAGAGAACAGTGAAAACGGCTTTGATATGGAGGATGTACACGTTTTTGAGAAATCGAATTATGATCTCAACCTGATGGCTTCTCCAGGTGATGAGATGCTGATTAAGCTTGCCTATAACGGGAATGTGTTTGATGAGGCGTTTATCCTGCGCTTGAAATCTCAGCTTCTCACAGCGATTCAGCAGCTCATCCAGAAGCCGGATCAGCCTGTCAATACGATCAGACTTGTTGATGAAAAGGAAAGAGAGCTTCTGCTTACCGGCTTAAACCCGCCGGCTCAGACTCATCAGGCGAAGCCCCTGACGGATTGGTTCAAGGAAGCGGTGAATGTAAATCCTGATGCGCCGGCGCTTACGTATTCCGGCCAGACTCTTTCCTATCGTGAATTAGATGAGGAAGCGAACCGTCTTGCGCGCCGTTTGCAAAAGCAAGGTGCGGGCAAAGGCTCCGTTGTCGCGTTGTACACGAAGCGCTCGCTTGAGCTGGTGATCGGCATTCTCGGTGTATTAAAAGCAGGAGCGGCTTATCTGCCGGTTGATCCGAAGCTGCCGGAGGACCGAATCTCGTACATGCTGGCTGACAGTGCGGCAGCCTGTCTGCTGACACATCAGGAGATGAAAGAAAAAGCGGCTCAGCTGCCGTATACAGGAACAACACTTATCATCGATGATCGGGCACGGTTTGAGGAACAGGCAAGCGATCCTGCAGCCGCAATTGATCCCGATGATCCGGCGTATATTATGTATACGTCCGGCACAACCGGAAAGCCGAAGGGCAATATCACCACTCATGCCAATATTCAAGGATTGGTCAAGCATGTAGATTACATGGCATTTTCTGAAAAAGATACGTTCTTATCTGTTTCCAATTACGCCTTTGACGCATTTACCTTTGATTTCTACGCATCAATACTGAATGCGGCACGGCTCATTATCGCAGATGAACATACACTGCTTGATACAGAACGGCTCACTGATCTGATCCGGCAGGAGAATGTCAATGTCATGTTTGCGACAACCGCACTTTTTAATCTTCTCACCGATGCGGGAGGGGAGTGGCTGAAGGGGCTTCGCTGTGTGTTATTCGGGGGTGAGCGCGCGTCAGTGCCTCACGTCAGAAAGGCGCTTGAGATCATGGGGCCTGGCAAGCTGATTAATTGCTACGGGCCGACTGAGGGCACGGTGTTTGCGACAGCTCACGTCGTGCATGATATCCCGGATTCCATTTCCTCATTGCCGATCGGAAAGCCGATCAGCAATGCCAGTGTTTATATTCTGAACGGGCAAAATCAGCTTCAGCCGTTCGGAGCTGTCGGTGAACTGTGCATCAGCGGAATGGGTGTATCAAAAGGGTATCTGAACCGTCCTGACCTGACGAAGCAAACGTTTATCCCAAATCCGTTCAAGCCGGGAGAAACGCTTTACCGCACAGGGGATTTAGCACGCTGGCTGCCGGATGGAACAATTGAATACGCCGGGCGTATTGACGACCAGGTCAAAATACGCGGACACCGGATTGAGCTTGAAGAAATCGAAAAGCAGCTGCAGGAATACCCGGGTGTGAAAGATGCGGTCGTTGTTGCAGACCGCCATGAGTCCGGAGATGCATCAATCAACGCCTACCTCGTGAACCGGACGCCGCTTTCAGCTGATGACGTAAAGAGGCGCCTGAAAAAACAGCTTCCTGCTTACATGGTGCCGCAAACCTTTACTTTCTTAGAGGAGCTTCCTTTAACGACAAACGGGAAGGTCAATAAACGGCTGCTGCCGAAACCGGATCAGGCTCAGGCGGCGAAAGAATGGATCGGGCCTCGAAACGCGACGGAAGAAACGATTGCGCGCATCTGGTCCGACATCCTCGGCAGACAGCAGATTGGGATTCATGATGATTTCTTCGCGCTCGGAGGACATTCCTTAAAAGCGATGACGGCAGCGTCGCGCATTAAAAAAGAGCTCGGTGCTGATATCCCGGTGCAGCTGTTGTTCGAAGAGACGACAATCGCAGACATTGCCGGTTATCTGCTTCACGGTGAAGAAAAAGGAATGAAAGATCTCACCATCATGAATAAAAATCAGTCTGACACACTGTTTGCGTTCCCGCCGGTTCTCGGTTACGGGCTGATGTACCAGCCGCTGGCAAAACAGCTGTCCGGCTATCGAATCTGCGCGTTTGATTTTATCGAAGAAGACAACCGCATCGAACGCTACACAGAGCTGATCAATCAGCTCCAGCCGGAAGGACCGGTCAAGCTGTTCGGATACTCGGCAGGCTGCACGCTCGCCTTTGAAACGGCCAAACGGCTTGAAGCCGAAGGACGTGAAGTGGAGCGGCTGATCATGGTCGATTCCTATAAAAAACAAGGCGTCAGCGACTTAGAAGGCCGCACCGTAGAAAGTGATGTCCAGGCGCTGATGAAGGTAAACCGGGACAATGAAGCGCTGAATAACGAAGCCGTCAAAGAAGGTCTCGCCAAAAAAACAAACGCGTTTTATTCTTATTTCGTGCATACCGTCAGCACCGGCACGGTCAATGCGGATATAGATCTATTAACGTCAGAACCGGACTTTGTAATGCCGCCGTGGCTCGCTGCGTGGGAGGAAGCCACGACAGGTGAATACCGTGTGAAAAAAGGCTGCGGCACTCACGCAGAAATGCTTCAGGGAGAATGTCTCGAAAGGAATGCGGCATATTTGCTCGAATTCCTAAGGAAGGAACATCTGAAGCTGACAACTTCACGATAGAAAAGGAGGAAGCCCGCCAATGGTCCAGCTCTTTAAATCGTTCGATACCACGGAAAAAACGCAGCTTATCTGTTTTCCGTTCGCAGGAGGCTATTCCGCATCATTCCGCCCGCTCCACACCTATCTTCAAGGTGAGTGTGAGATGCTTGCCGCGGAACCGCCGGGACACGGAACAAATCAAATGTCCGCCGTTGAGGATTTTGAACAGCTTGTCAGTTTATACAAGCAGGAGTTGAATCTCCATCCTGACCGCCCGTTTGTGCTGTTCGGCCACAGTATGGGAGGCATGGTCGCTTTCAGGCTGGCGCAAAAGCTGGAGCGGGAGGGCATTTACCCGCAGGCCGTGATCATCTCAGCCATTCAGCCGCCGCATGTGGAAAGGAAAAAAGTGTCTCATCTTGATGATGAAAAATTTCTCGCTCATATTATCGAACTGGGCGGAATGCCGCAGGAGTTAGTGGAGAATAAGGAGGTCATGTCATTTTTCCTGCCTTCTTTCAGATCCGACTACCGCGCGCTTGAAAGCTTCCGTCCGTCTGATTCTCACATGATTCAATCACCCGTCCATATTTTTAACGGGCGGAAAGATAAAAAATGTATCAAAGATGCGGACGGATGGA
Source organism: Bacillus sp. EU63 (assembly GCF_038592915.1). Lineage (NCBI taxonomy): Bacteria > Bacillati > Bacillota > Bacilli > Caryophanales > Bacillaceae > Bacillus > Bacillus sp. EU63. Next base: position 361,486 of record NZ_CP151944.1, read on the forward strand.
AAAAATGGGCCGGCAATCCCGTATTTCATGAGTTTTCGGACGGCCACATGTTCATATTAAGTGAAACTGAAAAAGTGGCGGAACGAATCTATGAGATTATTAACAGGAGCACTGCAGGCCAATTGTTATAGGATATGACAGACAGCATTCGCTGTCTGTTTTTTGTAACAAAATCCGCCCGTGAGTTTTCTCATTTATCAAAAATTTTATGTTATGATTTGATGGAATATAATTTTGAAGGGATTGTCGTACATGAATGATGCAGCAAAAGAGCTGAACAGAACATTATCTGAAGAAAACCCGTACGTGCTTCATATGCTTTCTGATTTGGGCAGAGAGTTGTTTTATCCGAAAGGGGTGCTGACACAATCGGCGGAAGCGAAAGCCAAGGCCGGAAAGTATAATGCCACGATCGGGATTGCCACCTCACAAGGCGAGTCCATGCACTTTTCCCATATTCAAGAGACACTGTCCGCCTATAACCCCGATGATATCTACGATTATGCTCCGCCGCAGGGAAAAGAGCCGCTCAGACAGGAATGGCTGAAAAAAATGCGTCTCGAAAATCCTTCATTAGCCGGCAAAGACATCAGCACGCCGATCGTGACAAACGCTTTAACACACGGGCTGAGCATTGCCGCCGACTTGTTCGTCAATGAAGGGGATGCGCTGCTTCTGCCTGATAAATATTGGGGAAATTACAATTTCATTTTCGGTGTCCGGCGCAAGGCATCCATTGAGACGTACCCGCTTTTTCAGCAGGATGGGCGTTTTAATGCGGCGGGGCTATCCGAGCTGCTGAAAAAGCAGAAAGAAAAGGCGATTGTTGTGCTGAATTTCCCGAATAATCCGACAGGCTATACGCCGGGGGAAGAGGAAGCGTCAGAAATCGTCAGCGTGATTCTGGAGGCGGCGGAGGCCGGCAAAGAGATTGTCGTGCTCGTAGATGATGCGTATTACAATCTGTTTTACGATGAAACGGCCATTCAGGAATCCATCTTCAGCAAACTCGCCCAAGTGCACGACCGGGTGCTTTGCGTGAAAATAGACGGCGCGACGAAGGAAAATTACGCATGGGGATTCCGCGTCGGTTTTATTACGTACAGCACAAAAAGCGAAAAAGCGCTGCGCGTGCTCGAGGAAAAAACAAAAGGGATTATCAGGGGAACGATTTCAAGCGCCCCGCACCCGTCCCAAACATTCATGCTTCGGGCGATGCAGTCACCGGAATACGAGAAAGAAAAATCGCTGAAATATAACATCATGAAAAAACGGGCTGACAAAGTGAAAGCCGTTCTTGCAGAAAACAAGCATTATGAAGACGTATGGACGCCTTATCCGTTTAACTCGGGTTATTTCATGTGTGTCCGGCTGAAAGACATAAACGCCGGCGAATTGAGAGTGTCGTTGCTTGAAAAGAGAGGAATCGGAACGATATCCATTAATGAAACCGATTTGCGAATCGCATTTTCATGTGTTGAAGAAGAACACATCGCGGATCTGTTCGAAGAAATTTATCAAGAAGCAAAGCAGCTGCAGAAACAGGCGGAAATATCAGGCTGACAAAAAAGGAGGGGGCCACCCTCCTTTTTCTATGCTTACAGCAGCTCTTCATACGTTTTCATCTCAATCCCGTCACAAAAATCGGGATGCGCCGCACAAACGGCCAGCTTATACTCCTCGTCCGCATCATATGTGCGGATGAAACAAGGTTCATGTCCGTCCGGGAGCTCAATGGACACATGGCCGTCGTCTTTAAGGCGGACGCTGAATGAATCAAGCGGCAGGGAAAGCCCTTTTCCGGCCTGTTTGATAAAGCTTTCTTTCATCGACCACAGGTGGTAAAAATAATCGGTCTGCTGATCGGGGTGTTTCGCTTGCAGATCACTGTATTCCGTCGGCGAAAAAAAACGTTTGGCGATATCAATTGTGCCGGGCTTCATTTTTTCAATATCAATGCCGATCGGTTTTGAATCAACGGCACACACGATCCAGCGCCCGGAATGGGAAATGTTAAAGTGCATGTCCGGAAGCGCGGGGATGTACGGCTTTCCGTATTCCTGGACGCTGAATGAAATCCCGGCCGGATCAAGTCCGTAAGCCTTCGCCGCAGCGGTGCGGATCAGCATGTCGCCGATCAAGGTGCGGTGAGCATCCTCCTTATGGTAAAAGCGCCGGCATTTTTCCCGCTTTTCGGCGGACACGGCCGCCATCATCCGATCCTCTTCCCCTGCAGAAAGCGGGCGGTCCATATATACTCCGTAAATCTTCATGTCCAGATCCTCCGTCTGAAAATATTGTCAAAACCATCCTATCATATCAGACGAAAGCTGTCCGAAAATAAAAAAACAAAACCGTTTCGGCTTTGTTTTTAATGAACGGACGTTGCCCGCCCGGAGATCGCGTATGTTAACAGTTTAGAGGACTGCGGCAAAGAAAAACGCAGAATCAGCCCCGTCAAAACAGCCGTAATAATGGTACCGGCGCCGATCGGTCCGCCCATCATCCAGGCTGCGGCAAGAATCGTCAGCTCAATGCCGTTCCGCACCCATTGCACGTTCCAGCCCGTTTTTTCAGATATCAGCATCATCAGAGAGTCCCGGGGGCCCGCGCCGAGCCCTGCTGATACGTAAATACCGACGCCGCAGCCGATTAGCAGCAATCCGATCGAAAAAAACACGGCCGCTAAGGAAAAAGCGTGCGCCTCAGGAAGCAGAAACGAAAAGAAATCAATAAACATTCCCATCAGCACCATATTTAAGATAGCGCCGATTTTCGGGAGCGTCCTCGTGAACAGGCAGGTTAAAGCCACGATGACCGCGCCGACCACGATGGACCATTGTCCGACAGAAAGCCCGAAATGCTGAAAAAGCCCATAATGAAAGGCATCCCAAGGGCTGATGCCGAGAGCTTTTCCTTTAATGGTTAACGATACCCCGAAAGACAAAATCAACAGACCGGCAAAATAAAACGTCCAGCGCATCACGAATTCCCGCTTCAAAGAGGTCCCTTCTTTCATAAAATTTCATTAATTGTCATTGTAGCATAACCGCCAAAAAAAAGAAGAAGCGAAATCAGTGTTTCGCTTCTTCTCCCGCTCCTACAAAGGATTCAGTATACGATTTAAAAACCGCTGCGTGCGTTCTTCTTTCGGCGCGGAAAAAATGTGGGACGGCGGTCCTTGTTCCACAATGACGCCGCCGTCAATGAAAATGACTTCATCGGCCACTTCCTGCGCGAATTTGATTTCATGGGTGACGACGACCATCGTCCAGCCTTCGTTTGCCAAATCCTTAATCACTTTGAGCACCTCGCCGACCAGCTCCGGATCAAGCGCTGACGTCGGTTCGTCAAACAGCATCAGCTCGGGCTGAATCGCAAGCGCGCGGGCGATGCCGACACGCTGCTGCTGACCGCCGGAAAGCTGGAACGGATATAAATCCATTTTGTCTTTCAGTCCGACTTTTTCCAGAAGCTCCATCGCTTCTTTTCTGACTTGCTCCTTGTCGCGCTTTTGCACTTGAATGGGTCCTTCCATGACGTTTTCAAGCGCCGTGCGGTGAGGAAACAGATGATACGCCTGAAAGACCATGCCTGATTTGCGGCGGAGGCGAAGAATATCAGCCTGCTTCACTTTTTTGGAGAAATCTATTGCAAAATCTGAGAATGCCAGCTCGCCGCGATTGGGGATCTCAAGCGCGTTCAGACAGCGCAGAAGCGTCGTTTTTCCTGAACCGGACGGTCCCAGAATGGCGATGACTTTCCCTTTTTCTATCTCCATATCTATCTTTTTTAAAATTTCATTCTGTCCGAATGATTTATTTAATCCTTTGACGGAAAGCATATCGAAACCTCCTTATTTGGCCACATAACGGTCGAGACGCCGTTCGATCACATGCTGTACGATTGACAGCAAGAAGCAGATGATCCAATAAATAAAGGCGGCTTCAATATAGATGACCAAGATTTGATCAAGGTTTTGCGCGCCGATTTCCTGCGCTTTTCTGAACAGCTCCGCGACGAGAATCTGTGACGCGAGAGATGTATCCTTGATCAGGCTGATAAATGTATTTGATAATGGCGGAATGGACACGCGAAACGCCTGCGGCAGGATCACGCGGAACAATGTCTTGCGATAGGTCATGCCGATCGTATAACCGGCTTCCCATTGCCCTTTCGGCACGGATGAAATAGATGCCCGGATGATTTCAGAAGCGTAGGCGCCCACGTTTAATGAAAACGCGATGACTGCGCTTGGGAAAGGGTCCAGCGTAATATTAAATGTCGGGAACAGATAAAAAATGATGAACAATTGAACGAGAAGAGGAGTGCCGCGCACCGCTGATACGTATACGCTGAACACCCATCTCAATGGTTTCATATTTGACATTCTGGCGAGCGCCGTAATCAGCGCGATGATCATTCCGAAAATAAAGGAAAGAATGGTAAGGGGGATCGAGTAATAGATTCCCCCGGAAAGAATCGGCCAGAATGACTGCTGCACCAAATCCCATGGAATGGCTGTTGCAATCACGGGCTCCGGCATGTTACTTAGAAACATCTTCCCCGAACCATTTTTTCGCTATTTTAGAAAGAGTCCCGTCCTCTTTCATTTCTTTTAATGCTTTGTTGACGTGAGTCACAAGTTCGCCGCTTCCTTTTCGGAATGCGAAATACGTCTGCTGCGGCTGGCCTGCTTCAAACGCGATTTTCACGTTTTTATTGCCGGACGTTTTTAAGTAGTTCAGTACGGCAAGTTTATCGTTGTAAGTCAGATCAGCGCGGCCCTGCTGAATGAGCTGAAGGGATTGAGCCATGCCTTCAACGCCTTCAATTTTCGCGCCGGCTTCTTTCGCTAATTTATTGTAATTGCTTGTTAATGACTGAGCCGCTGTTTTTCCTTTGACATCAGCCTCTTTCGCAATCGTGCTGTCTTTTTTCGTCACGACGACTGCATTTGACGTTGTGTATTTATCAGAAAAATCATATTGGTTTTCACGGCCTGTTTTGCCGACTTGGTTGGCGACGACGTCAAACCGTTTCGCGTTTAATCCGGCAAACATGCTGTCCCATTGCGTTTCTTTGAAGTCAGCTTTCAGACCGAGGCGTTTCGCGACTTCTTGAATCACTTCAACATCATATCCGGTCAGTTTGTCACTCTTTTTATCATGGAAGGTAAACGGTTCGTACGTTCCTTCTGTGCCGACGGTCAGTACGCCTTTTTTCTTGACAGAAGCCCAAAGATCGCCGTCTTTTGACTTAGATCCGCTGTCCTGTGAGTTTCCGCAGGCTGCAAGCACCGCGATGCTGACCATCATGAACAAAGCGAATAATGCTTTTTTCATCTTCTTTATTCCCCACTTTTCTGAGTAGTTTTATTGAGAAAAAATAGCTCCCAATTGTAAAGGATAACTTTTTTTTAGTATGAGTCAAGTAATTGGTTTTCATAAGCGGGAATTCTTCGTGTTCTGAGATCAAAATAATTCCAAAAACTGTCTGACAGGCTTCGGCAGGTAGCTGTCTTTCCTCCAGATGACGGCCGGTGTCATGACAAACGGGTTGTCTTCGATGATAACCGTTTTGACATGCGAGCGCATATGGACGGGAATCATCGTCAAAGGCAGAATCGTGGCGCCGAACCCTGACGATACGAGGCTCAAAAGCGTCGCGGAGTCATGACATTCACAGACAACCTGAAGGTCGAGACCGTACTGTTCACAAACTTGGAGGACTTGGTCATACACACCTCTTCCATTGACGGTACGCAAAAGGATCAGAGGCAAAGAGGCGATGTCATTCAGTTTAATCGTTTCACCGCACAGTCGTTTTGAATGCTCGGACAGCACCAATACACACGGAATGTCTTCAAGCTCCTTCGATTCAATGCCGTCGTTTTTAATCAAGGTGGTGGTCACGGCGGCGTCAATCTGCCGGGTTTCCAGAAGCTCGAGCAGTGAGACGGGTTCATCTTCCCAAATGTTAAAGGTGAGATGCGGAAACCGCTCTTTCATCTGTGACACTTTCTCAAGCATGAGCGCTGCGCAGTAAATGGTTGACCCGACGGCAAGTGTGCCGGCCACTTCTTCCTTCAGCTCTTGTACCTCGATTATGGCATCCTCAAACTTATGAAGAATCTCTTTCGCTCTTTTCAAAAAGACATTTCCTTCATATGTAAGGGTCATTTGTTTCTTTTTATTGCGGTCAAACAGAATGACGCCCAATTCTTCTTCGAGCTGTTTCAGCTGTCTGCTTAAAGGCGGCTGTGCCATATGAAGCTTTTTGGCGGCCGTCGTGATTTTCTGCTCTTGGGCAATGGTGATGAAATAACGCAATTGCCGGATATCCATGAGAACGCGCTCCTTTCTTTTATACCTTTAAGGTATGATACATAGATTTAACGAATATTTTTCATATGGATATATCAGGAGTATGATGGTTTTGACACCACATTTCAAGCGTAAAGGAGGGGTCAATATGAAGCTCGTCATCGGAATGACCGGGGCAACGGGAGCCATATTCGGGATCAGGCTTTTAGAATATTTAAAAGCCGCGGAGATCGAAACCCATCTTGTCGTGTCTCCTTGGGCAAATGTCACCATTACACATGAAACCGATTATACGTTAAAAGATGTCGAGAAACTCGCATCCTATACGTATTCTCACAAAGACCAGGCGGCGGCGATTTCAAGCGGTTCGTTTGAAACGGACGGGATGATCATCGCTCCGTGCAGCATGAAATCACTGGCAAGCATCCGCACCGGAATGGCTGACAATCTGCTGACAAGGGCGGCTGACGTCATCCTGAAGGAGCGGAAAAAACTTGTGCTGCTGACTAGAGAAACGCCGCTCAGCCAAATCCATTTAGAAAATATGCTAACGCTTACAAAAATGGGTTCCGTCATTCTTCCGCCGATGCCGGCATTTTATAACAAGCCGGCTGACATGGATGAATTGATCGACCATATTGTGTTCCGGACGCTCGATCAGTTCGGCATCCGTCTGCCGGAAGCGAAACGGTGGTACGGAATTGAAAAACAAAAAGGAGGAATCTGATAATGGCCTATCAGGATTTTAGGGAATTTCTCGCCGCTCTTGAAAAAGAAGGGCAGCTCTTAACCGTCAATGAAGAGGTAAAACCGGAGCCGGACCTGGGCGCCGCCGCGCGTGCAGCCAGCAATCTCGGGGATAAAACCCCTGCGCTTTTGTTTAACAATATTTACGGACATCACGATGCTCAGGTGGCTCTGAATGTCATCGGCTCGTGGCCGAATCACGCGATGATGCTCGGCATGCCGAAAGATACGCCTGTAAAAGAACAATTCTTTGAGTTCGCCAAACGGTACGATTCATTTCCGGTATCGGTCAAACGGGAAGAAACCGCGCCGTTTCATGAAAATGAAATAACGGAAGACATCAATCTTTTTGACATCCTTCCGTTATTCAGAATCAACCAGGGAGACGGCGGCTATTATTTGGATAAAGCGTGCGTCATTTCCCGCGATCTTGAAGACCCGGACAATTTCGGCAAGCAGAATGTCGGCATTTACAGAATGCAGGTGAAGGGAAAAGACCGCCTCGGCATCCAGCCCGTGCCTCAGCATGATATTGCGATTCATCTTCGCCAGGCTGAAGAACGGGGCGTGAATCTTCCCGTTACGATCGCGCTGGGCTGTGAGCCGGTGATTACGACGGCCGCGTCAACTCCGCTGTTATACGATCAATCCGAGTATGAAATGGCCGGAGCGATTCAAGGGGAGCCTTACAGAATCGTCAAATCCAAGCTGTCCGACTTAGACATCCCGTGGGGCGCCGAAGTCGTTCTGGAAGGAGAGATTCTCGCGGGAGAACGGGAATACGAAGGCCCTTTTGGTGAGTTCACGGGTCATTATTCAGGCGGCCGCAGCATGCCGGTGATCAAAATCAAACGTGTATATCATAGAAACAATCCGATTTTTGAACATTTGTACTTAGGCATGCCGTGGACGGAGTGCGACTATATGATCGGCATTAATACATGTGTGCCTCTTTACCAGCAGCTGAAGGAAGCATATCCGAACGAAATCGTCGCCGTCAATGCCATGTATACGCACGGTCTGATCGCCATCATTTCAACGAAAACACGATACGGCGGCTTTGCTAAGGCGGTCGGCATGCGCGCCCTGACAACACCGCACGGACTCGGCTACTGCAAAATGGTCATTGTCGTGGATGAGGATGTCGATCCGTTTAATCTGCCGCAAGTCATGTGGGCGCTTTCAACGAAAATGCATCCGAAACACGACGCAGTCATTATTCCTGACCTGTCCGTTCTTCCGCTTGACCCGGGGTCTGATCCGGCAGGGATGACACACAAAATGATTCTTGACGCCACAACGCCTGCCGCGCCGGAAACAAGAGGCCATTATTCGCAGCCGCTTGATTCTCCGCTGACAACAAAAGAGTGGGAACAAAAACTGATGGACTTAATGAATCAATAAGAAAGGATGAGTTTGCAATGAAAACATGCCCGCGCTGTGAATCGAAAAAAGGAGAAACCGTCAGCCAATCGCCGGTCAAAGGCGCTTGGGAAATATACCAATGCCAAACCTGCTTTTTTACATGGAGATCCTGTGAACCGGAAAGCATCACGAATCCGGAAACATTCAACCCGGCATTTAAAATTGATCCGAAAGAAACGGAGACGGCCACACATGTTCCCGCTGTTCCGGAAAGAAAAGCGTAATGCTGACGGAGCATTTGCCGGAAGCCCTTTACACGCTTTTAGACGGGACGGAGCTTGAGAAAAAGCAGCACGATGCATTTGTACTGCAATCCGTGACAAAACAAGGCCGTCCGCACGCGGCCATGATCAGCGCCGGTGAGATTCTGGCCGTGAGCAGCACAAATCTCCGGATCGCCTTATGGAAAAACACGACGACTGTAAAAAGCCTGCTGCATTCGGGACAAGCTCTTTTCATCGCCTGGCACGGTGGAGCCGCCTATTACGTCACATTGGAATGTAAGGCGCTTCCGCCGCTGAAAGAGGCGAAACACGAGCGGGAACGGTTCAGCTGCCGCGTGATCACCGTCAAGGAAGATCGGGCGAAATACGCGGATCTGACATCCGGACCGGCCATCCAGCTCCACGAACCGGAAGATGTCTTGAAGAGATGGAGAGAAACACTTGAGGAGTTAAAACGATAGACGCATAAAAAAAGCCTGCGGACGATTCCGCAGGCTTTTCTTTTATTGTACGCCTTTCATCGCCCGTTTAATGACGGGAGACAGAAGAATTAAAATAATACCGAGAATGATCGAAACAAGACCGATTGAGCCGAAGTAGGCCGCTTCAGAAATCTTATCAAACAAACCGACTACTTTTGCGTTCAGGGCTTGACCGCAGGCGTTTGTTAAAAACCACATGCTCATCGTCTGCGCTGAGAAAGCGGCAGGCGCAAGTTTCGTTGTGACGGATAAACCGACCGGTGAAAGGCAAAGCTCACCAAGCACAACCAAAAGGAAGCTGAGCACAAGCCAAAGCGGGCTCACAAGCTCGCCGCTTCCGCCCATAACCGGAAGCACCATGACTAAAAATGATAATCCGGCAAGGATAATGCCGATCGCGAATTTAATCGGTGTTGAAGGCTGGCGTTTGCCGAGCTTCATCCAGATCCACGCGAACACCGGCGCGAAAATAACGATGAATAACGGGTTCAGAGACTGGAACCATGAAGACTCAAGATGCATGCCCGCAAAGGAAAGTCTCGTGCGCTGATCCGCATATAAAGCAAGAATCGTCGCGCCCTGCTCCTGAATCGCCCAGAACATTGCCGCTGCAATAAACAGCGGAACATAAGCCGCAAGCCGTGATTTTTCCGTTTTCGTCGCTTTTTTGCTTGTGAACATCACGATAAAGTAAATAACCGGAATGACAATGCCGAGGATACTGACGGTGTCAATCACACGCTGGATCGTCAGCCAGCCGGTTTGAATCAGAACGATAATAACGGCTGCTGCGATGACCACTCCGATTCCCGTGCCGATCACTGATGATTTAGAAATCGGATTCGGTACATTGGAGCCTGCTTTGCCGAGGTATTTCTTTCTCGTAAGAGCGAAAACAATCAGTCCGAGGAACATACCGGCCGCGGCGCATCCGAAGCCTAAGTGGTAGTTGTACTTCTGTCCGAGTGTTCCGACAATTAGCGGCGCAAGCAATCCGCCGAGGTTGATCCCCATGTAAAAGATGCTGAAACCTGAGTCGCGGCGCTCGTCTTCCTTCATATATAAATCTCCGACAACGCTGGATACGTTTGGTTTAAGCAGGCCGGTTCCGATAATGATCAGAGCCATGCTGGTAAAAAACGCCGCCGTGCTGCCGGGGAAGGCAAGAGCGATGTGCCCGAACATAATTAAAATTCCGCCGTAAAATACGGTGTTTGCCGTGCCGAATACCCGGTCGGCCAGCCATCCGCCGATGACGCTCGACATATATACGAGAGATCCGTATATGGACATGATGGCAACTGCGGTCGTTTTATCAAAGCCGAGACCGCCATGAGCGACTTCCGTGTATAAATAGTAAAGCAATATGGCTCTCATACCATAGTAGGAGAAACGCTCCCAAAATTCGGTGAAAAACAGTGTGAACAAGCCGCGGGGATGACCGAAAAAGCCTCGTTGCGGCACAGTTTCTGTTATAGATTCCTTATCAATAGATGCCACCTGAGCCAACCCTTTCTTAAAAAAGTGTATTACAAAAATCATATTCTTATATAATACTTGTGTCAATATAATTTATACTGAATTCAAAAAAATCCAGAATGAAAAGATATTAAAACGTTTAATATAGACGAATTTTCCTGATTCCAATGACTTATTTTGTTATATTATCTGACTAAACTATCTTTATAAACTTTTTTAATAAAATTTAAAGTATGTACAGGCGGAGCGGGATATGGCGGAATAAGATGACAATAAGAGAGGAAGGAGGAGATTATCACTTGCCGAATCGTATATTGGATATTACGGATTGCGGTGTGGCAGCAGACGGGACTGCCGATGTGACGGCCGCCATCAATCAATGCTTGGCCAAAGCTGTCAGTGAGGGCAGTCATACGGTGTTTTTTCCGCCCGGAACATATAAAATCAACGGCACGCTCGGCGGTGACAAAAGCCAGCCGTTTAGGAACGCGGGAATTAATGTGCCGAGCCATCTCTCCATCATCATGGATCCGGAATGCACGATTAAAGTGTCGCCGAACAGCTCCTGGGGTTATTCGGCTTTCTATATAGGCAGGCGGGAAAATGTCACTATCACCGGCGGCCGCATCATCGGGGAACGGGATGAACACACGTATACCAATGTTCCTTTACGGTCGACTCATGAATGGGGATTTGGTATCTGTATTGAAGGCAGCAGCAATGTGCTGATCGAAAATGTGAAAATATCGGATTTTACGGGAGACGGCATTATTGTCAGCCCGCTCGGTTTAAAAACAAACAGTGATTACGAAACATCAGAACGTGTGACCATCCGCCGCTGTGAGATCAGGCAGTCAAGACGGAACAACATTTCAATCACCGGCTGCAATACCGTTACGGTGGAAGAATGCGTGATTGAAGACGCCGGGCAAGGGAACGGAACGGCTCCGAAATTCGGAATCGATATTGAATCGTACGGAGAAGGCGATATTGATTATGAAGAAGCTCTTTATATTACGGTCCGCAACAACTTCTTTTCCGGAAACGCCGCAAGCTCAGTCACCAATTTTAACGGATATAATGTGTTAATTGAAGGAAATCATTGCGATAACACAATCAGCTACGGGTACGGGGCACATACCGTCATTTCGGGGAATGTCTTCTTTCGGTCAGACGGCGGCTCAAGGACCGCAGTCGCCGGACAAGGTGTGTCACAAGGACAGGACAGCAGCAATGCCGTCATTTCCAACAATCTGATTACCGGGTTTTCCACCGGAATAGATGTAAGGGGAAAAAGCGTCCTCGTCACCCACAACAAAATTAATCAATTTGAAAATACGGGCATTTCCGTCTATCAGGCAGAAGATGTGACCGTTGACGGCAATGTCATTGAAAACGGACGTTCCGAAACGAGACGAAGCACGGGGATGCGGGCGACGCTTTCGGAGAACGCCGTCTTTACGAATAACACTCTGAATCAGGTGACAGACGGAATCAGCATGTCGGCCGGCAGTATCATTGTAAAACAAAATGTGCTGAAATCGTTCAGCCGGGGCATATGGGTCACAGGCGGAAATGCCGTTATTGAAGGAAATACGCTGATTCCGAATGCGTATCAGGGCGCCGCGGAGTCCTATGCCGTATCTGTGACAAATGACGCCGGGGCTGTCATCAAAGGCAATCTCTTTAAGAACTATAAAAACTATCCCATTTTCAGTTCAACATCCTCGGGAACCTCTGTCATCAGCAACCGCTTTGAATCATCACCGCTTATCGTTACCGTGTATCTGAACTCAGGCACGCATGAAGTCATAGACAATACGCTCACGATCAACCGAACGGCGGGCAGCCCGATCGGCATCTATCTGAACGGAGCCTCCAATTCCCTCGTGTCGGGCAATACCATCAACAACCTTTCCGCCGCTTCTGCTTCCGCCATCCAAACCAATTCCTCCGTAAGTACTAAAATCATCGGCAACCGCATTATCAAAGGCGTCATTGTGAAACACACGACAGATACGGAAAGCGGAAATATCGTCATCTGAGAACAATCTGCGCCGGAAACATAAAAAGAACACATGAACTCCGAAAGAAGGAGGGATGTGTTCTTTTTTGACACAATACAGCCGTGCGCCTGTCAGGCATCTTTTTTACCTGATTTATATAAAACGATCATTTCTCTGATTAAAAAGAGGGCGAATAAAAACAGCATCAGCCATTCTGAGAAGGTGGTCAATTTAAAAGCGGACAGGTTGTTTTGGACCGCTCCATAGAAACTGAAACCTTGCAGCATATCCATCGTTACTGAAATGATCAGACAGGCAGCAAGCAAAAAAAATGAAACCCCCAATATTTTCATGCGCATCACTCTCCCTTTTTATCCTTTTCGATTACGCAGAACTTATACAGACTTTCCGCCGTGCATAATCTTTTGCCGTACAGGAAGAATATGAAAAAAACGAGGAAAGGTTTTTTGCGATATGCCGCCATTTTTTAAGCAGAAGAAACAAAAAAAAGCCGATCAAAACGACCGTGGCAATGAAGACAGAAAAGAACCGGAAAACAAATCAGACAAAGAGCGGGAGGAGCCGATCTCCCTCAGCTTAGAGAAAAATATGAAGAAGCTGTCTGCGAGGTTCGGCAACAGTGCTGATGTCGTTATCCGCCGGCTGAAAATCGGAAAGGAAGAGCTTCCGGCCGCGATTGTGTATATCGCCGGTTTGGTAGACGAACAGCTTGTCAGCCAATCTCTTCTGGAAGATTTAATCGATATTCCGTCCGTTCAGCCGGAACAAGCGGTCTGCCTGATATACGAAAAAACGCTTGCGATCGGCGGAGTAAAAGAGGAAGAGAAATGGAAAAGCCTTTTTGCCGGGCTGGTGGCGGGCAGCACGCTCATTTTTGTCGACGGGGCTGACAAGGCGCTGATCGCCAGTACGGAAGGAGGGGAACACCGGTCCATTCAAGAGCCGAGCACTCAGGTGTCCTTCCGCGGCCCGCGGCAGGGATTCACAGAATCTCTGCAAACCAATATTTCCATGATCCGCAGGTATGTAAAAACGCCTGATGTATGGGTTGAAAAAATGGAGATCGGACACGAGACGAATACGGACGTCGCGCTGATGTATATCAACGGAATTTGTGAAAAAAAGCTGATTAAGGAAGTCCGCAAGCGGCTGAAGCACATTGATATCGACAGCATTCTGGAATCCGGCTACATTGAGCAGCTTATAGAAGACGCGCCGTTTTCCGTGTTTCCCACTGTGTATCATACGGAACGTCCGGACGTTGTTGCGGGAAATCTGCTGGAAGGAAGATTTGCGATTATCGTGGATGGAACGCCGTTTGTTCTCCTCGCACCGGCCTTATTTATTCAATTTTTTCAATCAGTTGAGGATTATTATTCACGATTTGATATCGCTACAAGCATCAGGCTGCTTCGGGTTTTGATATTCTTCATTTCACTGGTGGCGCCGGGGATTTATGTGGCGGCGGCGACCTTTCATCAGGAAATGATTCCGACGCAGCTGCTGATTGTCATCGCCGCCCAGCGGGAGACGGTCCCGTTTCCGGCCGTCATTGAAGCGCTGACGATGGAAGTGGCCTTCGAGATTCTCAGGGAGGCGGGCGTCCGTCTTCCGAGAGTTGCGGGTTCCGCCGTTTCTATAGTTGGAGCGCTCGTCATCGGCCAGGCCGCCGTACAGGCCGGCATCGTTTCCCCGGCCATGGTTATCGTCGTCGCGCTGACGGCGATTGCCAGCTTTGCGACCCCGGCTTTTGACATGGCGATATCTGCGCGCCTGATCCGGTTTGTCTTTATTCTGTCGGCGGCGGTGATGGGATTTTACGGGCTGATTCTGGGCATTATCATGATGTTTGTTCATCTGTGCAGCCTGCGTTCATTCGGTTTTCCGTATATGTCCCCGCTCGCTCCTTTGTCCCCGGGCGGGCTGAAGGATTCCCTTCTCCGCGCTCCGCTGTGGGCGGATGAAAAAAGGCCGGGACTGCTCGTGCAGAAAAACAACAGGCGCCAAGGAGAACATCAAAGACCGAAACCGGAGACATCCAGAGGAATGGTTAATAAAGATATAGAAGAGGGCGACGGTAATGAAAAGACGTAAATGGATACTCCTCCTTTGTACGATGGTTTCCCTCATGTTTGTATCCGGGTGCTGGGATAAAAGAGAGCTGACCGATTTGGCGGTGATCTCCGCCATCGGTATTGACCGGACCGAATCGGGAAAATACGTCCTTCACTTTCAAATTATCAACCCGGGAAACGTGGCCGGCGGTCTGCAGGGCGGCGGAGCGGGAGACCGGCCTCCGGTTTCCGTCTATTCGGTGTCCGGAGACAATATGACGGAAGCTTTGAGAAAAGGCTCGATGAAAGTGTCCAGAAGGCTCTATTTTGCGCATACGAATCTCGTGGTGTTCAGTGAAAAACTGGCGAAAGAGGAAGGGCTCAGTTTTATTCTGGACAATCTTGACCGCGACACCGAATTCAGGACGACCGCAACCGCGGTTATCGCGCATAATTGCAAGGCTGAAGACATTATTAAAGTGCTGACGCCGATTGATAAAATCCCTTCCAATAAAGTGAACAAGACGCTCAGCTTCACGCAGGAACAATACGGCAGAGTCATTAAAACCAGCCTTCAGGACGTTCTGATTGATCTCGCTTCTCCGACCGGGTCGCCGTTTATACCGGGTTATGAAATGCACGGAGACGAAAAAGCCGGCCCTACAATGGAAAATACGCAGACGACTGAACCGAAAGCAGTGCTGTCAGCGGACGGATTGGCTGTGTTCAAAAAGGATGGGAGACTCGATTACTGGATCGAGGATGACGACAGTGTGGGCGCGGTATGGCTGCTGAACAAAATCAAGCATACGTTCATCAATGCGGATTGGAAGAACGTGAAGCATGCAATCAGTCTGCAGGTCACCCGCCAGAATACAAAGGTGACGGCCACTTTTCCGAACGGAAAACCGCATATTCACGTTCATGCTGAGGTCGAAGGACTGGTGGACGCCGTCAGATACCCTTTCCATCTGTCTGATCCGAAAGTGCTGATGACCATGCAAAAGGCGCTCAGCGCGCAGCTTGACAAAGATATCACCAAATCTATTGAAGATATTAAGGCTCATAAGAATGATTTCATCGGCTTCGGAGACCTGATTTATCGGCAGCATCCGCATAAATGGAAAAAGTTAAAAGGGAAGTGGGATGAAGAAATCTTTCCTAATCTCCCCGTGGATGTAAAAACGGAAGTCATCATCAGAAGAACGGGCTTGCGGAATAATCCTCTTTCAGACGAGCTCCAGCATGATTGATTTGAGGAGAAAGGAGCAAAGCACATGGAAAATGCCAAAATCGGCACGCGTCAGCTGTTTATTATGATCATTTTGTTTGAATTGGGCAGTTCGTTATTGATCCCGCCGGGCACGATGGCCGGACGGGATGCATGGCTGTCCGTGCTTCTCGGGTGCGTTGTCGGTCTCGGACTTTTCTACGTTTATCAGGCGCTGTATCAGTATTTTCCTGAGTCTTCTCCGAGAGATTACATGAACGAACTGATCGGCAGGCATCTGAGCTGGGTGGTCTTTCTTCTCTATATTCTCTATTTTGCTTATATCGCCGCCCGTGTATTGAGGGATTTTGGCGAAATGCTTGTCACCTTCGCCTATCAGGACACACCGCTTGTCATTGTGAATGCCATGCTGATGATTGCTGCGATATTTGCGGTCAGAAAGGGAATTGAAGTCATAGCGAGAGCCGGCGAGCTGCTGTTTGGCATTATGTATTTCCTGACGGCCATCGGGCTGATCCTCCTTATCAGCTCCGGCACGATAAACCTCAGATTTCTCCAGCCTGTCTTAGCGGAAGGCATGGGGACAGTCATTTATTCCGTGTTTAAACAGACCATGTTCATCCCGTTCGGTGAATTAATCGTGTTTGTCATGATTTTCCCTTACTTAAAAGATCGGAAAAAAGTGAAGAAAACAGGATTTCTGGCGATTATCATCAGCGGTCTGTTTTTGGCGATGTCGGTGGCGATTAATATTTGTGTGCTGGACGTCAACTTAATGCTCCGCTCTCAATTCCCGCTGCTGAGCACCATACAGACGATTAAAGTGGAAGAGTTTTTAGACCGGCTGGATGTCTTTTTTATGCTCGTGCTCGTCATCGGCGGTTTTTTCAAAGTCAGTCTTTTTACATATTCGGTTGTCGTGGGGGTCTCCACGCTGTTTAAAGAGAAAAATCCGTCCCAGCTGGCCTTGCCGGTCGGATTGGGAGTACTGATTCTCTCCATCAGCATCGCAAGCAATTTTTCGGAACACATGAATGAAGGCTTAAAAATTGTGCCGATCTATATTCATCTTCCGTTTCAAGTGCTGTTCCCCGTTTTGCTGCTTATCATTGCCGTGATCAAGAAAAAAGTCAAAGGGAGCGTCTATACAGTTTCGAAGAAATAACCCGGCCGGTGCGCCGGGTTTTTTTAAATATCATGATTTTTGTCTTCATGCATTGACAAACTTGCCTGACAATTGTACATTTTGATTTATTCTTATAAAATTACTAGGAAATATAGGTTTAGTGGTGTTAATATTTTCCGAACCGTATTTCAGAATAGAAGGAGATCCATCATGACAAAGAAAAAAGAAATCAAACTCGGTGTGTTTCTCGCGGGCACCGGCCATCATGTCGCTTCTTGGAGACATCCTCAGGCACCGGCGGACGCGAGCATGAATTTGGATTATTTCAAAGAACTGGCGAAAACGGCTGAGCGGGGGAAATTGGACATGCTGTTTTTGGCGGACAGTTTATCAATAGACGGCAAATCACATCCGAATGTGCTGACGCGCTTTGAGCCGTTTACGCTGCTGTCGGCGCTCGCTCAGGTCACATCCCGCATCGGTCTGACGGCGACCGCATCTACCACATACAGCGAACCGTTCCATATCGCGAGACAATTTGCATCGCTTGATCATCTTTCCAACGGCCGCGCGGGCTGGAATGTCGTCACATCTTCGATTGAATCGACCGCGCTTAATTTCAGCGGCGAAAAGCATCTTGAGCACCATCTCAGATATCAGCGCGCGGAAGAATTCGTTGAAGTCGTCAAAGGATTATGGGATTCGTGGGAGGAAGACGCCTTTATCCGTGACAAAGAATCAGGAGCATTTTTTGATAAAGACAAAATGCATGAATTGAACCATAAAGGAACATATTTCTCCGTGAGAGGGCCGTTAAATGTCGCCCGCACACCTCAAGGGCGCCCGGTCATTATTCAGGCCGGATCATCAGGAGACGGAAAAGCGCTGGCCGCCAAAACGGCGGAGGTCATTTTCACCGCGCAAAATCATTTGGAATCCGCGCAGGATTTCTATCAATCTATTAAAGAACAAGCGGCTTCTTTCGGCCGTGATCCTGAAAAAATCGCGATCATGCCGGGAATTTTTCCCGTTATCGCCGATACCGAAGAAGAAGCAAAGGCAAAATATGAAGAGCTCCAAGACCTCATCATTCCGTCTGTCGGCCTGAACATTCTGCAAAACTATCTGGGCGGCGTCGACCTTTCCGCCTTCCCGCTTGACGGCCCGCTGCCTGAATTGGATGCGGATGCGTCGAATGCCGTTAAAAGCCGGTTCAAGCTCGTTCAGGAGATGGCCAAACGCGATAACATGACCATCCGCGAACTTTACAAATATGTGGCGGGTTCAAGAGGCCATCATATCTTTGTCGGAACGCCGGAACAGCTTGCCGATAAGATGGAAGAATGGGTCGGAAAACAAGCTTGTGACGGTTTTAACATCATGCCGCCGCTTTTGCCTGAAGGTCTCACTCTTTTTGTAGACAAAGTGATTCCGATTTTACAAGAACGGGGCGTGTTCAGAAAAGAGTATGAAGGAACGACGCTCAGAGAACATTTCGGACTGGAAAAACCGGCAAACCGATATGCCGGCTAAAGGAGGGCTCATCATGTCAAGACAATACCGGCTCGCAACGGAGGCAGACGCTGATGAGCTGCTTTCACTGACACTGCGGGCGTATGAACCGATCCGCAAGCTCGGCATCAACTTTGCCGCTGCCACGGCGGATAAGGAGCTCGTTTTGAATAACATACAAAAAAACGCCTGTTACGTTTTGGAAGAAGACGGACGGATTCTGGCGACGATTTCTCTGCGGATGCCGTGGGGGCCGAATCCCGGGCCGTATGGTGTCCCTCATATTTGGTGGTTCGCCGTCGATCCTGAAACCGGAAAAAAAGGGACGGGCTCGGACATGCTGGAGTGGCTGGAGAATACAGTGCTCCGCGATACATTAAAAGCGCCTTTCGTGTCACTGGGCACAGCGGACAAGCATCCGTGGCTGATCGGCATGTACGAGCGGAAAGGCTACGTCCGTGCAGGCGAAAAGGATTTAGGAAAAGGGCACATCACCATTTATTTAAAAAAACAATTGCAGGATTAACATTTTAATAGGAAAAGGCGGGATTTCAATGAAGAAGAAAACATGGGCTTTGCTGCTGTCTGCCGCGCTTTTGGCGGTCTTATCAGCATGCGGAAACGGAAAAGAAAGCGAAGGCGGCGATAACGTACTGCATGTAGGCGCCACCGGACAAAGCTATCCGTTCGCATATAAAGAAAACGGCAAGCTGACCGGCTTTGACGTGGATGTCATGGAAGCCGTCGCGAAAAAAATCAACATGAAACTGGACTGGAAGCTGCTTGAATTCAGCGGTCTGATGGGAGAGCTCCAGACCGGTAAACTCGACACCATCTCTAACCAAGTCGCTGTCACGGACGAACGCAAGAAAACGTATAACTTCACAGAACCGTATTCGTATGCGGGCACTCAAATCGTCGTCAAAAACGATAACAAAGACATCAAATCAGTCAACGATCTGAAAGGAAAAACAGTGGCGGCCGTTCTGGGCTCAAACCACGCGAAAAACCTTGAGAGCAAGGACCCGGATAAAAAAATCAACATTAAAACATATGAAACACAAGAAGGCACGCTGAAAGACGTGGCTTACGGACGGGTTGACGCTTATGTAAACAGCCGCAGCGTCCTGATCGCCCAGATCAAAAAGACCGGTCTGCCTCTGAAATTAGCAGGAGACCCGATTGTCTATGAAAAAGTCGCTTTCCCGTTTGCGAAAGATGCGGCTCACGATAAAATCCGCAAAAAAGTAAACAAAGCCATTGAAGACCTGCGGAAAGACGGCACTCTGAAAAAGCTGTCTGAAAAGTACTTTAACGAAGATATCACAACGGAAGCAAAGCATTAAGAAACGGCGGTGAAATTCGAGAATGAACAGCATTGATTGGGGATTTATGTTTTCAGCTTTTCCCGCGTTAATCGAAGCCTTGCCGATCACATTACTTATGGCCGTCGCGGCCATGGTATTTGCCGTGATCGGCGGCCTTATATTAGCGCTTATCACAAAAAATCGTGTTCCTGTGCTTCACCAGCTGTCAAAGGTGTATATTTCATTTTTCCGGGGCGTGCCGACGCTCGTGCAGCTTTTCTTAATTTATTACGGCCTGCCTCAGCTGTTTCCCGGAATGAGCAAGATGACGGCGTTAACTGCGGCGATTATCGGGTTAAGCCTGAAAAATGCCGCCTACTTGGCTGAAATCTTCCGCGCGGCGCTCAACTCAGTCGATGAGGGGCAGCTTGAAGCCTGTCTGTCTGTCGGAATGACAAAATCCCAGGCGTACAGACGGATCATTTTCCCGCAAGCCGTCAGAAACGCGCTTCCCGCGACGGGAAATACGTTTATCGGCCTGTTAAAAGAAACATCACTCGCCTTTACATTAGGAGTGATGGAAATGTTCGCCCAAGGAAAAATGTACGCATCAGGCAACCTCAAATATTTTGAGACGTATTTAGCCGTCGCGGTCATGTACTGGATTCTTACGATTATTTACAGTGTGCTGCAGGATCTGCTCGAACGGGCGATCAGCAAGCCTTATCGCACATAGGAGGAGGCTCAGGATGATACAAGTCAGACATATTCGAAAAGCATTTAAAGACCTTACCGTACTTGACGGGATCGATCTTGAGATCAAAAGCGGCGAAGTCACGGCCATCATCGGCCCGTCAGGCTCGGGAAAATCAACGCTCCTCCGTTGTTTGAATCTGCTGGAGCGCCCGGATGACGGCATCATTGAAATCGGTGATGCAAAGCTGAATGCCTCGTCCTATTCGCGCAAAGACGTTCATAAGCTTCGCCAGCAGACGGCGATGGTGTTTCAGAATTACAACCTGTTCAAAAACAAAACCGCCCTGCAAAATGTGACAGAGGCGCTGATCACCGCGCAAAAGAAACCGAAAAAAGAAGCGGAACAGATCGGTATGGATCTGCTGCGGCAAGTCGGTTTAGAACACAAAGCGGACAGCTACCCGATTACGATGTCAGGCGGGCAGCAGCAGCGGATCGGGATTGCGCGCGCCTTGGCCGTTGATCCTCACGCGATTTTACTGGATGAACCGACTTCGGCCCTTGACCCTGAGCTTGTAGCCGGGGTGCTCCAAGTCATCAAATCAATTGCCGAAAAACAGACAACCATGATCATTGTCACGCATGAGATGGCTTTTGCTCGTGAAGTGGCCGACAAGGTTATTTTTATGGCGGACGGACGCATCATCGAACAGGGAACGCCGGAAGAGCTGTTTGACAATCCGCAGAACGAACGGACGAAAAAATTCATTAAGCAAGTGGGAGAGCCCGCCGAACTTGTCTAAGAAGGGAAGAAGAAGAAATGGCAAATGAAACGTATGAATCATTAAACAAACGTTTAATCAATATCCGCCGCGACCTTCATGAACACCCTGAGCTGTCAGGCGAGGAATACGAAACGACGAATAAAATCCGCCGCTGGCTGGAGGAAGAAGGAATCACGGTTCTTGATGTGCCGAAACTTCAAACCGGAGTGATCGCTGAAATCAAAGGAGACAAAAGCGGCCCCGTCATCGCCGTCAGAGCGGACATCGACGCACTGCCGATCGAAGAGAAAACAAACCTTCCGTTTGCTTCGCGAAACAGCGGCGTGATGCACGCCTGCGGCCATGATTTCCATACGGCATCTATTCTCGGCACGGCTTTCTTATTAAATGAGAGAAAGCATGAGCTGAAAGGAACGGTGCGGTTTATTTTTCAGCCCGCAGAAGAAATCGCCGCCGGAGCAAGACAGGTCATTGAAGCCGGCGCGCTTGACGGTGTATCGGCGATATTCGGCATGCATAACAAACCTGACCTCCCCGTCGGCACGGTCGGACTGAAAGAAGGCCCGCTGATGGCGAGTGTCGACCGCTTTGAAATCACCGTTAAAGGAAAAGGCGGCCACGCCGGAATCCCTGATAACAGCATTGATCCGATTCAGGCGGCAGGGCAGATCATCGGCGGCCTGCAATCAGTTGTCAGCAGAAATATCAGCTCGCTTCACAATGCCGTCGTCAGCATCACAAGAGTTCAGGGCGGCAGCTCTTGGAATGTCATCCCGGACCATGTTGAAATGGAAGGCACCGTCCGGACGTTTCAAAAGGAAGCGCGTGACGCTGTTCCGAAACATATGAAGCGGGTTGCCGAAGGAATCGCGGCAGGGTTCGGGGCAGAAGCCGAATTCCGCTGGTATCCCTACCTTCCGTCAGTGATGAACGACGCTCGTTTCATACAGGCGGCGGAGCAAACGGCTGAAGATCTCGGGCTTCAAACCGTTCGGGCAGAACAGTCGCCCGGCGGCGAAGACTTCGCATTATATCAAGAAAAAATCCCCGGCTTCTTCGTCTGGATGGGAACAAACGGAACAGAAGAATGGCACCATCCCGCCTTCACACTCGACGAAAAAGCGCTCCCGGCAGCGGCTGAGTTTTTCGCCCGGCTGGCCGTCAACGTATTGGAGCAGACGGATTGAATACGGAAAATCTGACGGCCGGGCTTGCTCAGGCCGTCATGTCGTCTGTGCCGGAAACATCCGCTGAAGCGATGAAAGAAGCGCGCAAAGGACTGCTTGATTTTACAGCGGCAGCCTTTGCGGGGAGACGGGATAAAGGGGTTGAGAAGCTGGTAAAACTGGCCGAAGAAGAAGGCGGGGTGCCGATAGCGCCGCTTATCGGCAGAAATCAAAAAACCACGCCGTCCCAATCCGCGCTCATTAACGGCTTCATCGCACATGCGCTTGATTTTGATGATGTTCATTCTGATGTAAGAGGACATCCGAGCGCCGTCATCCTTCCGGCTTTGATTGCAGCCGCATCAGCCGGCCGTATAGACAAAAGCCGTTTTCTCGGTGCTTATGTGACGGGAATCGAAGTGATGGCGCGGCTCGGCGAGTCAGCTGGAAGGCATCATTACGAGAAAGGCTGGCACAATACAGGAACGTTAGGTGCCATTGCGGCTGCATGCGCCGTCGGATTCGCGGAGAATCTGAATCAAACCCAATTGCAGAAAGCAATCGGGTTTGCGGCTGCCCGCTCCGGAGGCATGAGAGTGCAATTCGGGACAGAAATGAAGCCGCTCCACGCCGGACTGGCCGCTCAAGCCGGGTTGTTCGCCGTAAAGCTTGCAAAGGCCGGTTTCGGCGGCTCAGTTCATGCGCTCGACGGGGAGAAAGGTTTTTTCGGACTGTACGGCGATCTTGAACGGGCAGAAACCCTGCTTGTAAACGGGTGGGGAAAACCTTGGCGGATTGTGAGCCCGGGACTTTGGTTTAAGGTTTATCCGTTTTGCTCGGCGGCTCATCATGCGGCGGACGCCATTCTCAAGCTGAAGGCCGAACATGGTCTCACTTTCGGCCAAACGGAACGGATCGAAGTGATTTATCCGCCGGGCGGGGACGCCGCATTGACAGAACGGCGCCCGAAAACAGGCGAAGCGGGACGGTTCAGCGTGGAATATGTGATCACCTTAGCTTTGCACGGTAAGGATTTTTCAGTTGAACATTTCACATCCGAGCCGATTCCGGAATCCTTTCAAAAAGGATTTGAGCGGATTCACCGCAGCTGCGATGAACAAATTCAGCCGGCTGAAAACGCCGTTCCGAAGGGCCGTTTTACAATTGTACGGGTTACGGCTTCCGGCGGTCATGTCTATGAAACACGTATCGACTGTCCGAAGGGAGCGCCGGGAAACGGCCTTTCTGAAAAAGACATTGAAGACAAACTCCGGCTCGCTTTGCCGGGGGAAGAGGAAAAGGCGGAAGAATTGATCAAAGCAGCCCGACAATCAAATATGGACCGTTATTTACAGCTGATATAAATAAAAAGAGCGGGGGGATGCAGCCCTCGCTCTTTTTACGTTCACTTCTATTGAATAGGGGGATATAGGGTGCGCCCCTGTCTGCGCTGGCAGGGGCGCGGTATCAGGAAACGGCCGTGCCGTTTTCTGATACCGTGAAACCTCCTCTTAATAAGCGGATGTTGATATCCGAAACTTTGGCAATTTGTTCGTCGTGCGTAACCATGATGACGCATTTGCCGTCTTTATGCGCCAAGTCCTGAAAGAGCCGGACGATTTCCTTTGACGTATCCTCGTCGAGATTTCCCGTCGGCTCGTCCGCGCAAATCAAATCCGTGTCACAGCAGAAAGCCCGCGCAATTGAAACGCGCTGCTGCTGTCCGCCGCTTAATGTCAGCACCCGCTGACGGGCCTGCTGTTCGGTGAAGCCGACTTTTTTCAGCATGCTGAGCGCGAACGCATCTTTGTTGTTCTCCTTAGAGCCGGTGATCTCCATCGCCGTTGTGACATTCTGGAGCGCCGTCATATACGGGATCAGATGATAAGATTGAAAGACGATAGAGACATATTGATTTCTGAATTTGGTTAATCCGATTTTGGAGATGTCTTCTCCGTTATAAAGGATGCTTCCCTCTTTAGGTGTGTCAAGGCCGCCCGCCAGAGACAGAAACGTTGTTTTTCCCGTTCCGGAGGCGCCGACAATTGTATAAAACTTCCCTTTTTCAAAGCTGATCGTTATATCCTGAAACAGCGGCTGTGATTTGTCTTGGTACCAGTAGCCGGTCTGTTGAAAGGTTAATAGGCTCATTATGCTGCCTCCTCTTATTCCTGCTTGGTCAGGATCGTTTTAGGGTGAAGCCGCATGACTGATACAGACGGCAGTAATGTGGCGATGACGGCAATTGCGACGCCGATCCCGCCAAGAATCAGAAGGTCATTCAGCGAGACGTTTACCTGCATTGTACTGATGACATCCGCGCCGGATGAATGCTGACCGAACATGCCGCCTCCCCGCAGCATTTCTCCTCCGCCCCAGCCGCTTGTTTGCTGCGAATCACCGGCTGAGCTGACCTGCTGGGAAAGAAGCTGATTTCCGAGCTGATTCGCCACAAGGCTGCCCGTGACGGATGCGATCCCGATGGCGATAACCGCGACAACCAGAATTTCTGTTAAGAATTGTCCGATGAGCTTCCAGCGCTTTTCGCCGATCGCCATCAAGACACCCATTTCATACTTACGTTCCCTGATCGACATCATCACGATCAACCCAAGAATGACCGCGCCCGCGATGGATACAAGGTATACCACGTTTTTAGAAAATGACGCAACATTTTCAATCGGGCCGACCATTTGCTGATACACCTGATCATTTGTCGTCAGCGCGTAGGTTTTATCATCTATAGATGTTTTTTTCGCAGCCGCAACGAATGAGTCAATATATTTGGCATCATCCATATAATAAACGGCTGAGCTGATTTTGTTTTTGTTATCAGACCCTTTTAACGCCGCCGCGGCGGTGTAAGGCGTATAGATTTTATTGTCAGGATTTAAGAATGAAAAATGCTGTGCCTGGTCGTCTCCTGATGATGTTGTTTTATAGATTCCCACAATTTTAAGCTTCGTTTTCACAGAATCAGCCGCTGCTGAGGAAACGGTAATGGAGCCTCCGACCTTCAGCTTGTTTTGATCTGCCAGCGTTTCATTAATCACGGCGACTTTTGTGTCCGCATCTGTTTTTGTGATGGCGCGTCCGTCAGTGATTTTTGAGCTCCCGTCCGTGAAATCATCAAGCAATGCCGTAGAGAGCACGCCTTCGATCGAGATATCCGCTGAAATCATCTGTCTTCCGCCGCCTTGAAAACGGCCGGCGCCGGAACTGTTATCGGCTGATTCGCCTGAGCTTTTTATCGCATCAAAGCTTTCTGCATTTGCTGACGCTGTCGTGAGGAAGTTGTAATTTTTAACATGCTGTAAAGATGTAAGCTTCTTGGCATCTGAGACGGAAATCGGTGTTGATTCAAACGTCCTCTTTTCACCGTCTTTTTGCTGCTGCGCCATTTGCTTTTGGCGGTCAGCCTGGAGTGTGACGCTCCCGCCGAGCTGCTGCCTTGCCAGTTCGCTTGATTTCTTTGCCGCTGACTGGATCGCAAGACCGGACAGGGCAAAAATGCAAATCACTGAAAACACAACCAGCTGCAAAAATGTTTTTCCCTTTTTTGCCTTCATGCTCCAAAAGGCTCTTTTTATAAAGTTCATGTCTGTTCCTCCGTATGGATGTCAGATCTTGTAAAACCGGCCTCCTTTAGCACCGGCCATCCGATATGTATATAGTAGGAGAAATGTATGAAAAAAATATGAACAAACTATTTCCGGGTGATGAAATAAAAACTAACATTTGTGAAACCCGAAAACATCCGGGTAAAATGGTGCTATTATAAGAAAAAGCGTCAAGATAAGCGGAGGAACAAATGAAGATATTAATGATAGAAGATAATATAAGCGTATGCACCATGACGGAAATGTTCTTTTTTAAAGAAGGATTTGAAGCCGAATTTGTCCATGACGGAGTGGAAGGCTATCAGCGGTTCACGGAAGAGGACTGGGATTTGGTCATTCTGGACATTATGCTCCCATCCATGGACGGAGTGACGATCTGCCGGAAAATAAGAGAGACGAGCAGTGTGCCGATTATTATGCTGACCGCAAAGGACACGGAGTCTGATCAGGTGATCGGGTTTGAAATGGGGGCCGACGACTATGTCACCAAGCCGTTCAGCCCGCTGACACTAGTAGCGCGGATTAAAGCGGTGATCAGAAGATACCGGGCGACGGGGCAGGCCGTAAAAAGCGACGACTTGATCGAAACGGCGTGTTTTTCAATCAATAAGAAGACGCGGGAAGTGTTTCTGCACGGAAAACCTGTCGAGAATCTGACGCCGAAGGAATTCGATCTGCTCTTTTATCTCGCACAAAACCCGCGCCAGGTCTTTTCGAGAGAGCAGCTGCTTGAGCAGGTGTGGGGCTATCAATTTTACGGCGATGAACGTACGGTTGATGTTCATATTAAACGGCTGCGCAAAAAACTGTCCAGTGACGAAAAACCGTTTTTATACACGGTGTGGGGGGTAGGATACAAATTTGATGAGGATTAAATACTTATATCAGCTGCTGTTAAGCCATGTCAGCATTTTGATTTTGGCCTTTTTCATCATCATTTCCCTGTTTTCGCACTTTGTGAAAGATTTTGCGTATCAAAATAAAGTGGATGAGCTGTCATCTTACGCCCAACAGATCACAAGTGAGCTGAACAGCCGCGATCTTGATCTGCGCCGCCTGTATCCGTATCAGGACATGTTAAAAACGCGCGAGACCAGGTTTATTATTTTTGATGAACATCAGCAGCCTTACTTTTTTCCTGACGATATGCCGCCGCGCGAGAAGCTGAAAAGTAAAGAGTGGCACATGCTGAAGCAAGGGAAAACCGTTCAGATCAGAGCAGAAATGAACCGTTTTAATACGGAAGGCTTGGAAGTATCGCTTGTCGCAAAACCGCTTTTTATCAACGATCAATTTAAAGGAGCGGTGCTGCTCGTGTCTCCCGTCAGAGGGGTTGAACAGATGATCAGCCAGGTCAACCGCTATATGATTTACGCGATCATCAGCACCCTTATCATCACGATTCTGCTGAGCTGGCTTTTATCTAAATTTCACGTCAAGCGGATTCAGACATTGCGGGATGCGACCGGAAAAGTGGCATCCGGTGATTACGATATTTCGCTCAAGAACAGCGGCGGTGATGAAATCGGCATGCTGGCGTCCGATTTCAACACCATGGCCAAAAATCTGAAGCAATCAAGAGAGCAGATTGACCGCCTCGAAAAACGGAGGCGCCAATTTATCGCCGATGTCTCCCATGAGCTGAGAACGCCTTTGACGACCATTAACGGACTTGTGGAGGGGCTTAACAGCAACACCATCCCGGAAAAAGATAAAGAGAAATGCTTCTCGCTGATCAGCGAAGAAACGAAGCGGATGCTCAGGCTCGTGAAAGAAAACCTGGATTATGAAAAAATCAGATCCCAGCAAATCAAACTGGATAAGCTCAGCCTGCCGCTCATCGAGGTGTTTGAAATTATTAAAGAGCATCTCAATCAGCAGGCGGAGGAAAAACAAAATCAGCTGCGGATTCAAGTGGAGGACGGCGTCAAAGTGTTCGCCGATTATGACAGGCTGATCCAGATTCTCGTCAACATCACGAAAAACAGCATACAATTTACGCAAAAGGGAGACATCACGCTGCGCGGGTATGAAGGCTATAAAGAAACGGTGATTGAAATCGAAGACACCGGGATCGGCATCTCCAAAGAGGAAATTGAGCATATATGGGAGCGGTTTTATAAGGCGGACGTGTCCCGGAGGAATACCGCATACGGCGAATACGGACTCGGCCTGTCCATCGTCAGGCAGCTCGTCGAAATGCACAAGGGCACGATAGATATTGACAGCGAAAAAGGAAAAGGCACGACCTTTACAATCCGCCTTCCGCTGAATACGAAAAATGAATAATCTTGAAACCGGCGGTCCCGTCTGGCCGCCGTCTGTTTTAACTCCACTCGGAAAATTGCGCTCTGCCGAAACAAAGTTTGCGTGTTTTTCGGGATGGAAAGAGACGGAAACGTGATAAAATAACTGGTAAACAGGTCTTGGATGGGGAGGGTGAAGGAATGAAGAGCGGGTTAATTCCTTCTTCAGCAGTCGGGCAGAAAATTAACGAGTGGTATCGATACATCAGAACATTCAGCGTGCCGGATGCGGAGATCTTGAAAGCCGAGATCAAACAAGAGCTTGACCGTATGGAGCCTGATTCGAACTTAGTGCTTTATTATTCCCTCATGGAATTTCGCCATCAGCTGATGCTGGACTACTTGGAGCCGCTGGAAAAACTGAAGATAGAAGACCAGCCGACCCTGTCGGAAATTCTTGATAACATTGATAACAGCCAGGCCGGCCTCAAAGGGCTTCTCGATTATTACGTCAACTTTTTCAAAGGCATGTTTGAATTTGATAAAAGAGAATTTATCTCAGCGATTACATATTATAAACAAGCTGAGAAAAAACTGGCCTTCGTATCGGACCATGTGGAACGGGCGGAGTTTTATTTTAAAGTGGCCGAAGCTTATTATCATATGAAACAAACGTATTTTTCTTTGATACATATAAAAAACGCTTATGAAATATACGTAGAGCAGGACACATATAACGTCCGGATCATTCAATGCCATTTTGTATTCGGCGTCAATTTAATGGATGAAAGGCGCTTTGAACAGGCGGCCAAACATTTTCAGCACGCTCTGCAAATGGCCGAAAAAGAACAAAAAGCGCAGCTTGTCGGGAGGGCGCTGTATAACCTCGGACTGTGCTACTACAATCAGGACCGCATCGGCGAAGCGATTCCGTACTTTGAACGGGCGGTCGATACATTTGAATCACAAAGAATCGTCAATTCTCTTCCTCAAGCATATTTTCTAATCACACTCATTTACTTTAAACTCGGAAAAAAAGAAAAAGCGTCGGAATATCACAAGCGGGGATATGAATATGCTAAAGAAACAGACGATCCCGTTTACACGGTAAAATTCGAATGGCTGCAGGCTCTGTATCAGGCGAAACCGGACGAGGAAAAAATCAGCGCATGTTTCCGTTACCTGGAAGATAAAAATTTATACGCCGATATAGAGGATTTAGCACTAGAAGCAGCTAAATATTACTATGAACAAAATTGCTTTAAGATTTCTTCTGACTATTTTCTGAAAGTCGAAGAGGCAAGGAAACAAATACAAAGGAGTGAGGGTTTGTATGAAATTGAAATCTAAATGGTTTGTTATTTGTTTAGCAGCCGCCGCGATTTTTACAGTGACAGGTGCAGGCCAGACAGATCAGGCTGAATTCCATGTAGCTGAAAGAGGAATGACGTGAGAAGAAAATAACCTGAACAAAGGAAAAGACTGCCCGGGAATGTTCCCGGTAGTCTTTTTTTTGCGCGGCCGGACTTGGACAGCGGCGGAAAACAAAAGAAAACGCCGCAGGTCAAAACCCGCAGCGTCCTCATATAGACGGAGTGATGCTTAGAAACCGCCAACATAGGCAGTACCTACAATAACCAACAGGATAAATAAAACAACGATCAAAGCGAAAGAGCTGATTCCAGAATATCCTGACATGAGCTTCACCTCCATATTGTCTATACCATACAATATGTAAAAGAAGCTGCTTTGTAAGGGATATTAGTGGACAAGAGAAAAAAGAGGCGGTGTCCTATGAGAGTAAGACTCCGGCGAAAAACTCGTCATACAGCGCCCGCACCGCGTGTTTTTCCTGTTCTTCTTTCACCCCGAACATCATGCTGACTTCCGATGACCCCTGATTGATCATCTCGATGTTGACGCCGGCTTCGGACAGTGCTTTGGATGCCCTGGCGGTTGTGCCGACATTATGGCGCATCGCTTCCCCGACGACCATAATCAGCGCCAGATTGTGCCTGACTGTGACTTCATCTGCTTGAAGTTCCTGCTTCAGACGGGTGACGAGCCTGTGTTCCAGTTCTGAGTCCATCTGATTGTGCCGAAGGATGATCGTGATGTCGTCAATGCCGGATGGAACGTGTTCATACGTCAATCCTTCTTCCTCCAAAATGTGAAGGGCTTTGCGGCCGAAACCGATTTCCCGGTTCATTAAATATTTGCTTATGTAAATGCTGCAAAAGCCCGTGTCGCTTGCGATGCCGATGACTGGCCCGTTCGTATTGTCACGGCTGCTGACGACGCGCGTTCCTTTCGCATCCGGATTATTCGTATTCTTAATCTGAACGGGAATGCCGGCCCGAAATGCGGGAATCAGCGCTTCATCATGAAAAACGGAAAACCCGGCATAGGAGAGCTCACGCATTTCCCGATACGTCAGTTCGTTAATTTCTTTCGGATGCCGCACGATTGACGGGTTGACGGAATAGACGGCGTCCACATCAGTAAAGTTTTCGTACAGGTCGGCTTTTAAGCCGTTAGCGAGAATGGAGCCGGTAATATCAGAACCGCTCCGGGAAAACGTCACAATCTCATGCTCCTTCGTGTAACCGAAAAATCCCGGAAAAATGATCAAGCCTTCCCGGTTTCTCAGACGGTACAAATGATCATAAGACTCAGGGAGCACCTGCGCGCTTCCGGGTTCATTCGTCACAAACAGCCCCGCTTCTTTCGGACTTACGTATTCCGCTTTCACGCCCCGGCGCCGGAAGTAGGCTGCGATCAGCTTCGCGTTGTTGTCCTCGCCGCTCGCCTTCACCGCATCCATATATTGTTCGGGATTGGTTTTACAGCTGTTTAAGAGAGCGAATAGGTCACTGCGGATTCTTTCTATAATAGAGAAATCCAGGTTCAGCTCACGCGCGATGGCGGCGTACCGCTCAATGACCGTTTCGGCAAGCTCGGGCGCTGCACCTTTTTGTAAATAATGCTCCGCACAGCGGATTAACAGATCCGTCACCTTTGTATCGTCCGAGAAGCGTTTTCCCGGTGCCGATACGACGACGGCTTTCCGCGCGGGATCAGCCGTCACGATTTGAAACACTTTCTCAAGCTGGGCTCCTGACGCAAGAGAGCTGCCTCCGAATTTTACAACTTTCATGATTTACATCCCCTAATATTTAAATTTTCTCACAAATTTAATTTTTATTATCTCTCTTTCAAACATGTAAATCAAGGATTTTTTCTACGTGGGGAGAACATTTGTATTTTCATGGAGGAATTTTGCCGCTGTTTGTCAGATTGTTTCCCTCAAGCGTGTCATCATGTGCAAAAAATGATAAGCAGCCAAATGAAGGTTATAGAAAATCCTGCAAATTCTTGATAGACTGATTGTAAGACAATTTAGTGTACGGCCCGCGGATGACCGCTTTTGAAAGCAAAACTGTATTGACTGCGCTTGGAAAGATGATAAGATTATAATTGTCGTTGATAATGATAATCATTACGAGTGGGATATATGGGAGTTGTTTGGCAATCAGTCATACCGTTTGTGATGGGTGCAGGGAGGCAGCATGAAGCTACGTTACTTACTTTTGCTACTGGCGGTTTTGGCGTGTACTTCTATATTTATCGGTGTAGAAGATTTGTCGCCGCTGGATATTTTTCATTTAAATAAAGAACAGGCAGGTACATTGTTTGACAGCCGGCTGCCGCGTTTGGTGAGCATTATCATCGCCGGCATGAGCCTGAGCATCTGCGGATTAATCATGCAGCAGATCAGCCGGAATAAATTTGTATCGCCGACGACTGCGGGAACGATGGACTGGGCAAGGCTCGGAATTTTGATTTCATTAATGCTTTTTACGTCAGCGAGTCCGCTTGTGAAAATGTCTATCGCTTTCGTTTTCGCGTTGGCGGGAAATTTCCTTTTCATGAAAATCCTCGAGAGAATCAAGTTCAATGATGCGATTTTTATTCCTCTCGTCGGTTTAATGCTTGGGAACATCGTCAGCTCAATCGCCACGTTTATCGCATATAAATACGATCTGATCCAAAACCTGTCATCTTGGCTGCAGGGAGATTTTTCACTGGTCGTCAAAGGCCGGTATGAGCTTTTATATCTGAGTATCCCGCTGGTGATCATCGCTTATGTGTATGCGGATAAATTTACGGTGGCGGGAATGGGAGAGAGCTTTTCCGTCAATCTCGGCCTGAAATACAAACGCGTCGTTAATATCGGTCTGATTATCGTGTCGCTCATCGCTTCACTGGTGATCCTGACCGTCGGGATGCTGCCGTTTCTCGGTTTGATCATTCCCAATATGGTGTCGATTTACAAAGGGGACAACCTGAGGAGCAGCCTGCCCCACACCGCTCTCTTGGGCGCTGTTTTTGTACTGTTTTGCGACATTTTGGGAAGGTTGATCATTTTCCCGTACGAAATTTCCATCGGCCTGATGGTCGGTGTTATCGGCAGCGGCATCTTCCTGTATATGCTGTTAAGGAGAAAAGCATATGAGTCATAATAAAAAAATTACGCTGCTGGCGGCGCTCGCCATGATATGTATCGGATTCTTCCTGTTCTACGGACTGGGCAATTGGGAATACTCCCTGCCGAGACGATGCTTCAAAGTGCTTGCCATGATGCTTACCGGAGGAGCGATCGCGTTTTCAACGGTCATCTTCCAGACGATTACAAATAACCGCATACTGACACCGGGCATTTTAGGCCTCGATTCCCTGTATATGCTCATTCAGACCGTCATCGTGTTCCTGTTCGGTTCAATGAATATCGTCATGATGAACAAAAATCTTAATTTCGTCATCTCCGTCGGGCTGATGGTGCTCTTGTCACTCGTTTTGTATCAGCTCATGTTTAAAGGCGAGGGGCGGAACGTGTTTTTTCTTCTGCTTGTCGGCGTCGTGTTCGGCACGCTGTTCAACAGTCTGTCATCCTTTATGCAGATGCTGATTGATCCGAATGAGTTCCAGGTTGTTCAGGACAAAATGTTTGCCAGCTTTAACAATATCAACACCGATCTTTTATGGTTTGCCGGTGCTGTCTTTCTTCTGACGGGCATTTATGTCTGGCGGTTCACGCGGTTTTTTGACGTGCTGTCGCTCGGCAGGGAGCACGCCGTCAACCTGGGGATTGATTACGATAAGCTTGTGAAACAGATGCTCATTGTCGTCGCCATTCTTGTGTCTGTCTCTACGGCTCTTGTGGGGCCGATTATGTTTTTAGGACTGCTTGTCGTCAATCTGGCGAGAGAGTTTTTAAAAACCTACAGGCACACGTATTTAATCGCGGGTTCTGTCCTGATCAGCATTGTCGCGCTCGTCGGAGGCCAGTTCGTCGTGGAGAAAGTGTTCACGTTTTCCACGACGCTGAGCGTCATCATTAATTTTGCCGGCGGGATTTATTTTATCTATCTGCTGTTAAAGGAGAATAAATCATGGTAGAGGTCAAAAATGTAAGCAAACAATACGGAGGGAAAACCGTCCTTGAGAAAACGTCTCTATCCATTCAAAAGGGCAGGCTCACCTCATTTATCGGTCCGAACGGCGCGGGAAAAAGCACGCTGCTGTCTATCATGAGCCGGCTGATTAAGACGGATTCCGGGGAAATCACGGTCGACGGGCAAGAGATCGGGGCCTGCAAAAGCAACGATCTGGCGAAAAAAATCAGCATCTTGAAGCAGACGAACCAAATCAATATCAGACTGACAATTAAAGACCTGGTCAGCTTCGGCAGATTTCCGTATTCCCAAGGGAAACTGACGGATGAAGATTGGGTGCATATCAACCAGGCCCTCAGTTATATGAAGCTGGATGAATTAAAGGATAAATACCTCGATCAGCTCAGCGGAGGCCAGTGCCAGAGGGCGTTTATCGCGATGATCATCGCTCAGGATACGGACTATATTTTTCTCGATGAGCCGCTGAACAATTTAGATATGAAGCATTCCGTTGAAATGATGAAGCTGTTGAAGCGGCTTGTGGAAGACTTCGGAAAAACGGTCGTCGTAGTGATTCACGATATCAACTTCGCATCCGTATATTCAGACCATATCGTCGCTCTGAAAAACGGCCGGATCGTCAAAGAAGGGCCGGCGGAGGAGATCATTGAAACCTCCGTGCTTGAAGATATTTATGATATGACCATCCCGATTCAAGAGATTGACAGTCAGCGGATCGGTGTGTACTTTTCTTAAAAACCAGATGAGGTGAAAATCATGAAAAAAATCGCATTGCTATTCATTGCGCTAGTTACGATTTTTGTTGTTTCTGCATGCGGAAACGGGGACAAAACATCAGGCAAATCAAAAGAAACAATCACAATCAAAGATGACCTGAACAAAGAAGGAGTCAAAGTGCCGAAGAATCCGAAAAAAGTCGTCGTATTCAACTTCGGAATGCTGGACACGATGGATGAACTCGGTTTACAGGATCACGTGGCGGGACTTCCGAAACAAAACCTTCCAAAATACTTATCTTCATATAAAAGTGATAAATACGCCAATACCGGCGGTTTAAAAGAACCGGATTTTGAAAAAGTCGCGGATATTGATCCGGATTTAATCATTATCGCCCACAGACAATCTGATTCTTATAAAGAGTTCTCAAAAATCGCGCCGACGATTTATCTTGATGATGACTATACAAACTACGTTGACAGATTCAAGCACAACACCGAAGTGATCGGCAAAATCTTTAACAAAGAAAATGAAGTGAAAGATAAGCTTGCGAAAATTGACAAATCCATTGCCGATCTGAAGAAAAAGACAAGCAGCACGGATAAAAACGGGTTAGTGGTGATGGCGAACGACGGCAAAATCAGCGCGTTCGGATCTAAATCAAGATACGGCTTCATTCATGATGTGTTCGGCGTCAAACCGGCTGACAAAAACATCGAAGCCTCACTGCACGGACAAAGCATTTCCTATGAATATATCGCCAAAACAAACCCTGATTACATGTTTGTCGTTGACCGCGGAACAGCGATCGGCACAAAATCTTCAACAAAACAAGTTGTTGAAAATGATTATGTAAAATCGGTGAAAGCCGTGAAAAACAACCATGTTGTCTACCTTGATTCAGCTACATGGTATTTATCAGGAGGCGGCCTGGAATCCATGGCGCAAATGGTGAAAGAAGTAAAAGACGGAATCGAGAAGTAAAAAAAGAACCCGGTCACATACGTGATCGGGTTCTTTTTGGTTTACCGCGTAACGGCCTGCTGCTGCTCGGGCTGACGCGGTTTTTTCTTCAATGTAAAAGATAGGAGGAAGCCGGCCAGCGCGATGCAGGCGGCTACGACAAATGCCGCATTCATGCCGTGCAGGGCGGCGTTTGCCGGAGTTGACGCATTTGCGTGCGCGGCCTGGCTGCTCATCACGGAAACTAAAAGTGCCGTACCGATAGAACCGCCGACTTGGCGGACGGTATTGTTCATGGCTGTGCCGTGCGGAATTAAGTGGCGCGGCAGGGCGTTGATTCCCGCTGTCGTTACCGGCATCATAATCATGGCTGTTCCCAAAAGCCGCGCGGTATAAACGACGACAATCCAAATGAGAGACGTCGAGTCCGTCAGATTCATAAACGGCAGGGACGTGAGCAGGATGATGAAGAATCCGGTCATCGCAAGGCCTTTTCCGCCGATTTTGTCAAACACCCGGCCGATAAACGGAGACATCATCCCCATCACAATCGCGCCCGGCAAAAGCATTAATCCGGTATCAAACGCGGATACGCCCCGGACTTTTTGCGTGTAAAGCGGGAGAATGGTTTCCGTTCCGATCAGCAGCGCGAAAACAAGCGTTCCGAGCAGGGTGGTCAGGCTGAAAATCCCGAAAGAAAACACGCGGAATTCCAGCATCGGTTTTTTGAGCTTCATCTGTCTTGCGATAAAGAAAATCAGCGCGACCGCTCCGACAAGCAGTGAAGTCAGCACTTCAGTACTGGTCCACCCTGATGAACCGGCGCTTGAGAAGCCGTAAAGCAGACCGCCGAATCCGAGGGTCGATAAGATCACAGATAAAATATCAATCTGTGTTTCTCGTAATGTCGTGACGTTTTTCATCAGAATAATCGCTAAAAGCAAATCGATGACTGCGATCGGGAAGATAATATAAAACAAAGACCGCCAAGAGAATGCTTCGACCGCCCAACCGGAAAGCGTCGGGCCGATCGCCGGCGCGAACGAAATAACCAAGCCGACCATACCCATGGCGCGGCCGCGCTTTTCCATCGGGAAAATCGTGAGAAATACCGTCTGCATGAGAGGCAGCATAATTCCGGCGCCGGCCGCCTGAATAATCCGGGCCGTTAAGAGCACCGGAAAGTTCGGGGCGAATGCGCCGACAATGGTGCCCGCCGTGAAAATACTCATGGCGGAAATCAAGAGGGTGCGGCTTGTGAATTTCTCTATTAAAAACGCGGTAATCGGAATCAAAATCCCGTTCGTCAGCATAAACGACGTTGTCAGCCATTGCGCTTTGTTGGCGTCTATATTGAAGTCATTCATAATGTGCGGCAGCGCCGTGATAAGCAGTGTCTGGTTCAAAATGGCGACGAACGCACCCGCCAAAAGAATCCCGACAATGACAGAGCGGTTGTATGGTGCAGTTTTAATACTCTTATTCAAGCTGATTCCTTCTTTCTTTATAGTTTGAGCAATGTTTTAACGGCTGCAAGCGGCTGGTGCAGCGGTCCGGCCTGCTCCAAATAACCGATGAGCGCTTTGATGAGAAAATCCCGCGGCTGTTTGTCCGCTGATTCTTTCTCCAACATAGCCGCCGCGGAAGCGAGTCCTGCGGCGTCATATTTTTCCTCCGGAAGGGCTGAGACGGCTTCTTTCAGTTCCTTCAGGCTTTCAGCCAGCAATACGGTTTTGCCTTTCGGCTCAAATGAGGAAGCGGAGGCGATATAAAGGTCAATCATCTCCTGAGGCAAAGCGGTTTCGGTTGTCCTGTTTTCGACGATGAGATTGAGATGGCGGATGATAAACTCCGTGAGCGGCTCCAGGGCGAGCGGTTCTTTTTCCAGCTTAATCAGCGTGATGCATTCTCTCAGGAGCCCCTGCAGGACGATCACCAGCTCCCATACATAAGGAATAATGTCTTCGCCGTACGTCTGAATCAGTGAATCGCGATGCCAGCAGATAAAGGTGGAGCGGGCCCTGTGAATATGCCGTTTTACCCGCTCATTAATGGAAGAGGGGCTTCCGTACATCAGCATATTAAAAAACTGCTGATTGCGCCTGAAGCCTTCAAGCTCAGCCATCAGTTTTTTGGCAAACCGTTCCTCAGGGGAGAGGCTTGTTTCTTCATTCAATAATGAAGCCGCGGCTACCATCTGTTTCTGGTTAAAGTCGAGCAGCTCCAGGAGCAGGTCTTCCTTTGATTCAAACAGCTTATATAAAGATGCTTTGGAGACTTTGCACTCCTCTGCGATCGCCTGCATCGAAACTGACGAAAAGCTTTTCCCGGAAAAAAGCTTTCTTGCCGCCAGCAGAATATCCGTTTTCTTATCATTCATAAGCCCAGATTCCTTCTTTCGTCACAATAGAAAACCCATCGGTTCACAGAAAACCAATGAGTATATGATGAAAATATTAACAAAAATTTTTACATAGTGTCAACGCTTTTGTTTGAGAAATAGAAAAAACCTGCCGGAGTGTTCCGGCAGGCTGATCCGCTTATTTATCCGTCTTAAATCCTTGTTTTTCAAGCATTTCACGAATGTGAGGATAATAAAGCTGCTTATAGTAGGAGGTGATGCCTTGTGACCAGTTTCTCGTTTCCTGTCCGTCGGTGCGTTTTTTCATGTATTCGGACATCTGCTTGTCATAGGCCTCGATATGTGTTCTTACATCTTCTTCTTGATACGTTTCATGATGCAGAACGGCTGCTTGCGGCAGACGCGGTTTTTTCGCGGAGCGGTCTGCCGGATGGCCGATGACGAGACCGGAAACCGGGAAAACGTATTTCGGAAGTTTCAGCAATTCAATGAGTTCGTCCGGCTTGCCGCGCACGGCGCCGATCGGCACAGTGCCGAGTCCCATTGATTCAGCTGCAGCCGTTGCCGTACCCAGCGCAATCCCGACATCTACGGCTCCGACAAGTACGGACTCTAAACCGTTCGTGATCTCAAGCGGTGTATCATTATATTCTTCAAGCGCAATTTTGGCGCGGTTAAAATCAGCGCAGAATAAAAGGAAAACCGGCGCTTGGTCAATCCACGGCTGGCCGCCCGCCAATTCGGATATTTTTTTCTTCCGTTCCTTATCTTTCACCGCTATAACGGTAAATTGCTGGCCGTTAATGGAAGTCGGCGCTGCTTGAGCGGCTTGGATGATAAGGTCCAGCTGTTCATCCGATACGGGTTCATCTGTGTAGCTGCGGATGGAACGGTGGTCTGTTAATAATTGAAGGACTTCGTTCATGTCATTCATCCTTTCGTTACTCTGACAGTTCTGTGCGGACGACGTCAAGCGGCGCACTCAGCAGTTCTTTTGCTTTTGCCACGAATCCTTGGAAATGGTCAGTTGCGTTGTGGAATTTCATCGCTTCTTCATCTTTCCATTGCTCAAGCATGACGAATGTATTTTCCTCACCGACTTTTTCGAAAAGGTCGTATTGCACATTTCCTTCTTCCGCGCGTGAATGCTGAACAAGTGATTGCGCTTCTCCTAAAAATTCCTCGCGTTTATCCGCTTTTACTTTCATGTAAGCCTGTAAGACGATCATTGTTATTCCTCCTGATTGGGTTTATTTGTTATAGTTCGAATATTATCGAACTAACTGTAACATGTTTCGCAGTGAATGGTAAAGGAAAAACCCTCACCGCCTAAATTGTCACCCGCCGCTTTTATGTGTTACATTTGACTTATGAACATTCCAAACCATCCTGAAACCGACCGCTTACAGCTGACAAAGGTTCTTCATGCTCTGAGTGATCCGCTCCGCTTAGAGCTGGTCAAACAATTGGCGGAAACAACAGAAAAAACGTGCGGAACCTGCGCTGATGTCCGGGTCGCTAAATCAACGCTGTCCCATCACTTCAAAGTGCTGCGGGAAGCGGGGATCGCCCAAGTGCGCATAGACGGGAAGCACCGTTATTATTCCCTGCGCAAAGATGATTTACAAGCGGCGTTTCCCGGCCTGCTGGAGGCGATTTTGCAGACAGAACAGGACCGCTGGTAAATAAGTCCCCGAATTCCGGGGGTTTTTTTATGCGCCGAAAACCGCCCGGTAAAGCCTGAGGACGCCTTCTTGAATATCGCTCTCCTTCAGGCGGGCGAACCCCAGAATGAGCTGCGGCTTATTTGAATCGCCTCCCGTTTTCAGACGGAACCGGCTCATCGCAAACAGATCGAGCTGTTCTGCATCCGCCCGTGCCAATATCACTTTTTCTGAACGGGCGCAGTCAAACTCAGTGACAAAATGAAGCCCCGCATTGGCGCCCTTTACACTGATTCTTTCTCCGAATGTTTCTTCCAAAGCCGAAATGAGGCGTTCCCGCATGTTCTTATAATGCTGCTTCATCTTTTTAATATGTTTCTGATATTCACCTGAGTCGATAAATTCTTTCAGCGCGAGCTGGGCAAGCGTGCTGCACGTATGCAGGTCATACGTTCTCTCTTTGAACGTCCGCAAAAGCCCGGGCGGCAGAACCATATAGCTGATGCGCAGACCTGGGAAAAGGGATTTTGAAAAGGTCCCCATGTAGATGACATTTTGAAACCGGTCAAGGCTTTGAAGCGCCGGTATCGTATCGGCGTCATATTTAAATTCACTGTCATAATCATCTTCAATGATGAAGCGGCCGTTCTGTTCGGCGGCCCAGTTTAAAAGCTGAATCCGCCGGGAAGCGGGCATGATCACGCCTGAGGGGAATTGATGGGAAGGCGTGGTGATCAATACACAGGGCCGGCGTTTTTCGATTTCGGCCATGGACATGCCTTTTTCATCAAGGCAGATCGTCGCAACCTTTTTCCCGAGGTTTTGCAGCAGCCGATACATCCTCATATATCCCGGGTTCTCCATGGCGTACAGCGCGTCTTTTGGCAGCAGTTCCGTCAGCAGCTGCATCAGCATTTGCGTGCCCGCCCCGAGCACGATTTGTTCCGGGCGGCATGTAACGCCCCTTGTCAGGGAAATAAGCCGCGAAATGGTTTCACGGACTTCATATAAGCCTTGCGGATGGACGAGGTCTCCGAGTGTATAAAATGAACGGGCGGCTGCTTTATGCTCACAGCGGAACCAGCTTTTCAGGGGAAAATGCGCCGTATCCACGCTCATATGAGAAAACGAAATCCAGCCGCTCTTATCCGTCTCCCGCTCTTTCAAATCATCAGGCAATAGAAGCGAAGGCGCTTCTTCATGATAAACCGTATCAATTTCCTCCACGAAAAAGCCTTTTCTTTCGACTGCATATAAATAACCTTCCGAAAGCAGCTGCTGATAAGCTGAATTCACTGAATTCACGCTGACCTTCAGCGTCTCGGCAAGCTCCCGTTTAGACGGCACCTTTGTATGAGGCATCAGGCTGCGTTTCAAAACGGCCGCTTTTATGTGCTGATAGATCTGCTGATAGATATAATCCGCCGTTTCCGAATGGTCAATGGAAATCGTCAGCATCCAGACCCTGCTCCTTTCTGATACCATGGAAAAATTGATTTTGGTACTTTTCATCATACCAAAAAGAAGTCAGAATGATAAGAAAACAATGCAGGGGGATGGAATCTATGAGTCGAACAGCATCATCGGAAGTGACAACAGCCCAGTGGCAGCAAAAACGGGATCAATTCGTTTCCAAGGGGGTCGGCAACGGAAACCGCAGCATGGCGGTAAAAGGGGAAGGGGCGCTTTTGTACGATTTGGACGGCAGACGATTCATTGATTTTGCCGGAGCGATCGGAACGC
The DNA here is from genome assembly GCF_038592915.1 of Bacillus sp. EU63. NCBI lineage: Bacteria > Bacillati > Bacillota > Bacilli > Caryophanales > Bacillaceae > Bacillus > Bacillus sp. EU63. Next base: position 402,865 of record NZ_CP151944.1, read on the forward strand.
TGAATGTCGGCCATTCCCATCCGAAAGTGGTGGAGGCCGTGAAGAAACAGGCGGAGGATCTGATTCACCCGGGATTTAACGTCATGATGTATCCGTCTTATATTGAGCTGGCCGAAAAACTTTGCGGCATTGCGCCGGGAGATCATGCGAAAAAAGCGATTTTTCTCAATTCGGGGGCGGAAGCGGTGGAAAACGCCGTGAAAATCGCCAGAAAATATACGAAGCGCCAGGCTGTCGTGTCATTTACAAGAGGGTTCCACGGCCGCACGAACATGACGATGAGCATGACGAGCAAGGTGAAGCCTTATAAATTCGGTTTCGGCCCGTTTGCCTCAGAGGTGTATCAGGCGCCGTTTCCTTACTATTATCAAAAGCCGGCCGGCATGAGCGACGAGCAGTATGACGACTTTATCATCAGCGCTTTTGAGGATTTCTTTATCGCCGCAGTTGCACCGGAAACCGTCGCCTGTGTCGTAATGGAGCCGGTTCAGGGAGAAGGCGGCTTCATCATTCCTTCAAAACGTTTCGTGCAGCACGTCGCCGCTTTTTGTAAAAAACACGGTATCGTTTTTGTAGCGGATGAGATTCAGACCGGTTTTGCCAGAACGGGAACGTATTTTGCGATTGAACATTTCGAAGCCGTTCCGGATTTGATCACCGTATCCAAATCACTTGCGGCCGGATTGCCGCTGAGCGGCGTCATCGGCCGGGCGGAAATGCTTGATGCCGCCGCGCCGGGGGAACTCGGTGGCACATATGCGGGAAGCCCGCTCGGCTGTGCGGCTGCGCTCGCGGTCTTGGATATTATTGAAGAAGAAGGGCTGAATCAGCGTTCCGAAGAGATCGGCCGGATCATCGAGCATCAAGCGCTCGAGTGGAAAAAAGAGCATGCCTGCATCGGAGAAGTGCGCAGACTCGGCGCGATGGCGGCCATCGAAATTGTCAAAGATCCGCACACGCGGGAACCGGACAAAGCAAAAGCCGCGGCGATCGCTAAAACGGCGAACGAGAACGGACTGCTGCTGCTGACGGCCGGCATTAACGGCAACATTATCAGATTCCTGACGCCGCTTGTCGTGACGGATGAGCAGCTCAAAGAAGGCCTTTCCATTATCGAAGCAGCTCTGTGAGTTCAATTATTGGAATGCCGCCGGATGTGTCTGCTATCATGAAAGTGTGAGATACATCAACAAGCATTCAATGGCTTTACTATAGCAGAGAAAGGAATGTTCAATATGCCAGAACAATTAACAGTGTACAACCCGGCAACGGGAGAGGCGATCGAAAGCATCCCCCAGCAGACGGCCGAAGATGTTGAAAAAGCGATTGAACGTTCACATCAAGCGTTTCAATCATGGTCCAAAACATCAGCGGGAGAACGTGCCTCACTTTTGAGAAAATGGTATGAGCTGATTGTTGAAAATAAAGAAGAACTTGCGGAATTAATTACGAAAGAAAACGGCAAACCGTATGAAGAAGCGGTCGGAGAAGTTTTATACGGCGCCGGTTATATTGAATGGTTCGCCGAAGAAGCAAAACGGATTTACGGCAGAACCGTACCTGCGCCGACAACGGGCAAACGGATTGTCGTCACCCGTCAGGCGGTCGGCCCGGTAGCCGCGATCACGCCGTGGAATTTCCCGAATGCGATGATTACAAGAAAAGCCGCGCCCGCTTTGGCGGCAGGCTGTACGTTCATCATCAAACCGGCGGAGGATACGCCGCTTTCCGCTTACGCCCTTGCGCGTCTCGCATATGAAGCGGGAATTCCGAAGGACGTGCTGCAAGTGGTGATCGGTGACGGAGCCGAAATCGGAAACGTCTTCACCAGCAGCCCGAAAATCCGTAAAATTACTTTTACCGGCTCAACGCCTGTCGGCAAAATCCTGATGAAAAACAGCGCCGACACCGTAAAACATATGTCAATGGAGCTTGGCGGACATGCGCCGCTGATCGTGGATGAAGACGCTGATCTTGATCTGGCGGTAGCCCAAACAATGGCCTCTAAATTCAGAAATGCCGGCCAAACCTGCGTCTGTGCGAACCGGCTGATCGTACACGAATCCGTAAAAGACGAGTTTGCGAAAAAACTGAGTGAAGAAGCTGCGAAACTCAAAGTCGGAAACGGTCTTGAAAAAGGCGTAAACGTCGGCCCTGTCATCAACAAAAAAGGCTTCGATAAAATCGTCGGCCAAATTAATGACGCCGTGGAAAAAGGCGCAAAAGTGCTGACGGGCGGAACGTATGACCAAAACGATGAAAAAGGATGCTATTTCGTGACGCCGACCGTGCTGTCAAACGTAGATACATCCATGAACATCATGCATGAAGAAACATTCGGCCCGGTTGCGCCGATCGTTACGTTCTCAGATATTGATGAAGCGATCAAGCTTGCGAACGATACGCCGTTCGGGCTTGCGGCTTATTTCTTCACAGAAAACTACCGCCGCGGCATCTATATTTCTGAACAGCTTGAATACGGCATCATCGGCTGGAATGACGGCGGTCCGTCCGCGGTTCAAGCGCCGTTCGGAGGAATGAAAGAAAGCGGCATCGGCCGTGAAGGCGGTACGGAAGGCATTGAACCGTACCTGGAAACCAAATACATGTCTATCGGACTTTAATGAGCCGAAAAGAAAGCCCCGCTTCTAAGCGGGGCTGTTTTTTATTGAGCAGTCTGCCGGTGAATATCGCCGGCAGGCTTTTTTGATCTTGCGGGAATAATCGGTTCGATTCCAGACAAAATAACAGCAAATACGATTGAAAGAAGGTCGCCATCATGGATATATTACTGGCTCTTCTCCCGGCTTTATTTTGGGGGAGCATCGTGTTATTTAACGTCAAATTAGGCGGCGGGCCTTACAGCCAGACGCTGGGAACGACAATCGGGGCGCTCATCGTTTCGTTTGTGCTGTATCTGTTTGTCCACCCGGTGCTGTCTGGGCGCATTTTTATTGTCGGCATCATCTCGGGGCTGTTTTGGTCGCTCGGCCAAAGCAATCAGCTTAAAAGCATACAGCTGATGGGCGTTTCAAAAACGATGCCGATATCAACGGGAATGCAGCTCGTCTCGACTTCTTTGTTCGGTGTGATCGTATTCAAAGAATGGTCAACCCCGATCGCGATTACGCTGGGTATTCTCGCCCTTATTTTTATCATCGTCGGGATTGTGCTCACATCTTTAGAAGATAAAAAGGGGCGGGCGGACGGAGAACCGGGAAACTTAAAAAAAGGCATTGTCATCCTGCTGATCTCCACGCTCGGTTATTTGGTCTATGTCGTTGTGGCCCGGCTGTTCGGCGTATCCGGATGGTCAGCGCTTCTGCCGCAGGCGATCGGGATGGTCATCGGGGGACTACTCCTGACGTACAAGCATAAACCGTTTAATAAGTACGCCCTCAAGAACATTCTGCCGGGAATCATCTGGGCGCTCGGGAATATGTTTCTGTTCATCTCACAGCCGCGCGTCGGAGTTGCGACAAGTTTTTCCCTTTCTCAAATGGGGATCGTCATCAGCACGCTCGGCGGAATCTTCATTCTCCGTGAGAGCAAAACGAAGCGTCAGCTGGTCGCCATTGCCATCGGGATTATCCTGATCATTGTGGCCGCGGTATTCTTAGGCGTTGCGAAATCAAATTCATAACAAATGCAGGAGGTTTGAACATGTACACGGATTTAAAAGGAAAAGTCGTTGCCATTACGGGAGCTTCATCAGGATTAGGAAAAGCGATGGCGATCCGCTTCGGACAGGAGCAGGCGAAAGTCGTGGTTAACTACTATAGTAATGAAAAAGACGCTCAAACCGTTAAAGAAGAGATTCAAAAAGCGGGAGGCGAAGCGGTCATCGTTCAAGGAGACGTCACAAAAGAAGAAGATGTCAAAAACATCGTGCAGACCGCAGTGAAGGAATTTGGCACATTGGATGTCATGATCAATAACGCCGGCATGGAAAATCCGGTTCAGTCGCATGAAATGCCGCTCAAAGACTGGAACAAAGTCATCAATACCAATCTGACCGGCGCTTTCTTAGGAAGCCGCGAAGCCATTAAATATTACGTAGAGAATGATATTCAAGGAAACGTCATTAACATGTCAAGCGTACATGAAATGATTCCATGGCCGCTGTTTGTTCACTACGCGGCGAGTAAAGGCGGCATCAAATTGATGACGGAAACGCTGGCGCTTGAGTACGCGCCGAAGCGCATCCGTGTTAACAATATCGGACCGGGCGCCATCAATACGCCGATCAACGCGGAAAAATTTGCGGATCCCGTTCAGAGAAAGGATGTGGAAAGCATGATTCCGATGGGATATATCGGTGAGCCGGAAGAAATCGCGGCTGTCGCCGTCTGGCTTGCTTCAAAGGAATCAAGCTACGTAACCGGCATTACGCTGTTTGCTGACGGCGGAATGACAAAATATCCGTCATTCCAGGCAGGACGCGGATAAGAAAAAAAGCGATCGCAGGCTCTTTAGAGCCGGATCGCTTTTTGCTTACGCGCGTTTTTTCTTTACAAGCGCCGCGATGGAAAGGATAATCGCCGCAGCTGACAGAACGATGGCCGCAATATCAAGCGCTGATACGCCGGATTTGCTTTCTTCGTTTGACTGTTCAGCTCCGTGCGCATCCGTCACGCTGGCCGATTTCGTGATTTTCGTAATTGAGTGAGGCGTGTCGGCTTTCTCATCACCCGTCCATTCTACAATGCTGCCGTCTTTGTAATATTGGTAAGCGTCCCAAGCGGCATCTCCGCTCTTTTCAGGATTTTTCGCAACGAACGTGAACTGCTGGAATTGGCCGGGCTGAATGCCGCCGTCCTTTGCTTCCCAAGTGACGGAGACCGCTTTGTCATCATGTTTGGATACGGATGTTTTCCAGCCCGGAATCGGCTGATACTGCTGAAATTCAACGCCTGCGGGCATTTTCAGCACGACTTTCGTTGTCGGCTCATTCTTTTCCACAGGCACTTTCATCGTGTACGTTTCCCAAGAACCGGCCGCGGATTCCGCGGGTTTGACTGAGACGTGGGCGCTTGCTGTCGCCGTAAAACCGACGAGTGACAGGGTCACGGCGGATATGAATAATAAAGCCTTTTTTTTCAACATGAGATACACTCCTTAGTTTGTCGTTGAGAATATTTGGTTGATTTCATTAAAATCGTTTGTCAGCCCGTGGACTTTGATCTTCCAGTTTCCCTTTTCGGTGATGGATAGGTTGGCGGCTTCAAATGTGCCTTCCTTCGTCTTCTTCAAATCAAAGGTGCTTTCATGCTGTTTGCCGCTGAAGCCCGTCTGGTAAACAGTGACCGTAAATTGCTGAATGTCTTTTACCAAGCTGCCGTTATGATCGGTGACAATGACTTGAAATTCATTTTTACCCGGCTGGTTCGGCGTAATGTGCAAGGATAGGGTCTCCCCGTTTCCGATCGTTTCTGAGCCGTTAAAAGGCAATGGCGCAGGCGGCGGCGGGCTGGGCAGGCTTGTGAAGACGGCGGTTGTGAATAATACCGCGATGCCTAGTGCCCATTCGGCCTTTATCGTTGCGCTGATGCTCCTTTTTCTGCTGAACTTCGTCATCCATACGTGAACGGCGCCGAGCGCAAGCATGATGACAAACAGTCCGATTTTCAAAAGGAGCGTCTTACCGTAAGCGGTGTGAAAGAGTGAATCAAACGTGCGGATAATGAAAAATCCGTTCAGTACACCTGAAAATAACAGCACGCCGACAGAGGCGAACGCCCAAGGAGAAAACCGTCTGACCGTTTCCCAAGCGATGGTTTTATCGGGTTTTCTCCACTCTGATGAAAGAAGCAGCACAAGCGCGGCGATACCGCCCATCCATACAGACGCGGCCGATAAATGGAGAAAGTCCATTGCGATGCCGACCGCTTTTTCGTCGATAACCGCCGCGTGCCCGGCGAATGCTTTTGCCAAAAGCGAAGCGAAGCAGAACAACAGCGGCGCCGTCCAGTACGCAAATGACCGGAATGCTTTCTTCTTCAGCAGCGGGATCATGGACAGGGCGAGCAGGATAAATAAGCTGATCTGGATCATCCAGACGTACCCGCCTGCCGTTTTCAGAAGCGTTTCTTTTACATAGTCCGGCTGAAACGCGGCGCTCCAAGCGCCGCCCGCGTTTTCTTTCGTCTGGATCGGGAGCTGGCAGATAAGCGCGAGCCCCGTTAAACACAAAGAAATCACGAGCAGCTTTACAGTTCGTTTTGCTTTTGATGAATCTTTATTATTTCTGTACCAAAACAGATGGAAAAAAGCCGTGCCGATAAACAGGGAGAGAGCGGTGTACAAAATACCGCGGTCGATGGCCGCTTCAGGATGAAGCGCCGCTTGCGATGATGTCTGCTCCTGAAGTTCTCCGCCGGCTTTTCCGATACTGAAAGGGATGACGCCGGATACCGGATGTCCGTCGGCCGATACCGCGTTCCATTCCGCTCTGTAAATATCATGCGGCAGATTTTTTTTTAATGCCGCGGTCATGATGCGGGCATTATTTTTTTGAATCACCGTTTTGCCCGCGTCAACCCGTTCACCGGATGAATTATAGACCTTAATGGAGTGGAAGCCTTCTTCAATCTGTTCATTAAACTCAATTTCAATCTGCTTCGGCGCTTGTTTTAATTCGCTGTTCTCACCCGGATTTGAGTTTGTGATGTAGGCGTGGGCGAAGCTTGTTTTCGGAATCAAAACAAGGAACAGCAAAAAGATGAGCCAGCGTTTGTTCTGTCTCATGGATGATGACACCGCCTTCCGGTTGGTTGTTGTTATGTCTTGCTGCAGGTGCATCCCTTCTGCCTGTCGTGTAAGATGATGTCCGCCGCCTCGTCAAAGGTGCAAATGACCCCGCCGAATCCTTTTTGAAACCGTTCTGCGTAATCAAGCGTTGAGAAGGGAATCGCCTGAGGCCGGCAGCAGTGAAGGTCAATATCGGCATGGACTAAAAAGTATGCGGAAGCTGCCGTCAGCGTCGTCTGAAGAAGAAAATCCTTACAAATGACGTGGGACGCTTCTTCCTTTTTATCCTCATACCGCAAAATCGCGCAATGAATGCAGCACATCTGCTCAACGGTTTGTGAAACGGTAATAAGCTGAACAGAATACGAATGCTGAATCGGCCGCAGGCAATAGCCGCATTGATTGGCGCTTCGTTCTGAAGCGGGAGGGAGCGTAATGCCGCCGGGTGTCCGGATAATCCGGTTTGCATCCGCCAGCTGATTGACGTCTCTGTACACGGTCATCTCGGAGACGCCGAATCTCTCGCTTATGTCAGAGATTTTCAGCGCGCCCTCTTCTTTCAGCCATTCAAGCAAGGTTTGCTGTCTGTGAATCGGAAGCAATTCTTCATCCTCCTTTTTATGCGAATGAGTGATGAACCTCCCTCTAAGAGTAGATGTTTTCACAAATGCACACAAGAGCCTGATGATAAAATATGTGAAAAAATGTTGAACAATCACAAATGTAAAAGACGTAGTCAGACTCTGTTATAATAGAAGAGTTGAATGGAGGAATAAACATGAAAGAAACGACCTGCCCGAACTGCGGCAAGCCGATTACAGGCGACATGGTCAGATCATCCATGATCCCGTGCCAGTTTCAGTGCGGGCATTGCCATGTGAAATTGCGTGAATATAAAGTATCAGCTCCGATTATGGCTGTGGCCATTGCGATTACGGTGCTTTTGATTTATCTTGTGCAGATGGCCAGAACCGCCGTCATGCCGATGTTTCCGGCAGCGCGGTATGTGCCGGCCGCCATTTTCGCGCTCGTATGTGCGTATCCGGTGTTTATTGTCAGTGAGCGGCTCATTGCCAAACTCGTCGTCACAAAAGGACACATTATATACAGAAAGCGGTAAGACACCTTTGATGAGGTGTCTTTTTTTTGTTAAGGAGTTGTCACAGTCTCTGTGCCAAACTCCTCTTTACTTTTCATTGAATGGGGATTGTAAGCGTTTTATGATGAAGACACAGGGGAGAGAGAGAAACCCCGTGTCTTATTTATTTTCATCTGAAGGCAAGCAAACAGGGAGGGAATGAACATGCAGCAAGAACAGCAAGCTGGCATGAAAGTGAAGATACAGCGGTTCGGCAGTTATTTAAGCGGTATGATCATGCCGAATATCGGCGCATTTATCGCATGGGGAATTATCACCGCGCTGTTTATTCCTGCGGGATGGTTTCCGAATCCGCAGCTGAATACATTGGTAAGCCCGATGATTACGTATCTACTGCCGCTTTTAATCGCATATACGGGCGGAAAAATGATTTACGATCACCGCGGGGGAGTCGTCGGAGCGACGGCCGCCATCGGAGTCATTGTCGGAGCGGACATTCCGATGTTCTTAGGGGCAGTGATTATGGGGCCTTTGGGCGGTTATCTCATTAAACAATTAGACCGTGTGTTTAAAGATAAAGTCAGACAGGGTTTTGAAATGCTGATCAACAACTTCACGGCGGGAATTATCGGAGCTGTGCTGACGATTATCGCGTTTTATGCGATCGGCCCGGTTGTCCTGTCTCTTAACAAATTGCTGGCGGCGGGTGTGGAAGTCATTGTCCACGCGAATTTGCTGCCGATTGCAAGCGTTTTCGTAGAACCGGCGAAAGTCCTGTTCCTGAATAACGCGATCAACCACGGCATTTTAAGTCCGATCGGAATCGAGCAGGCCGCCAAAGCGGGTAAATCCATTCTGTTCTTAGTGGAAGCAAACCCCGGGCCGGGACTCGGTATTTTACTGGCATATATGTTCTTTGGGAAAGGCTCTTCAAGATCGACGGCTCCGGGAGCGGCGATCATTCATTTCTTCGGGGGGATTCATGAAATCTATTTCCCTTACATTTTAATGAAACCGATGCTGATCCTCGCGGCGATCGCCGGGGGAGCGAGCGGACTGCTTACATTCTCGATCTTTAACGCGGGTCTTGTCGCCGCATCATCTCCGGGAAGCATCATCGCCATTTTAGCGCTGACGCCGAAAGGAAGCTACCTCGGCGTGCTGACGGGCGTCAGCGTTGCCGCGGCCGTATCGTTTATCGTCTCGGCGCTTATTCTGAAATCGTCTAAAGCGGGCGAAGAAGATTTGACAGCCGCGGCGGAAAAAATGCAGGAAATGAAAGGCAGGAAAAGTGAAGCGGCGGCCGCATTGGCGGACAAAGAGGAAGAGCCGGAAAACAGCGCCGCTGATATTTCCGCCGACCAAGTCAGCCGCATTATCTTCGCGTGTGACGCGGGTATGGGATCGAGCGCAATGGGCGCCTCCATTTTAAGAAACAAAGTGAAAAAAGCAGACCTGGATATTGATGTGACAAATACGTCGATCAATAATCTGCCGAATGACGCGGATATCGTCATTACGCATAAGGACCTGACTGACCGCGCGAAAGCGAAGCTGCCGCAGGCGGTGCACATTTCGGTTGATAATTTCTTGAACAGCCCGAAATACGATGAACTGATTGAAAAGCTTAAAAACTAATCAAACAGAAAGAGGGATTTTCATCATGGAAGTATTGGCTAAAGCGAACATCAAACTGAACCAGACGGTGAACTCAAAAGAGGATGCCATCCGCCTCGCGGGACAGACATTGATTGATAACGGCTACGTGAAGAACGGCTATGTGGAAAAAATGTTCGAACGTGAAGAAACATCATCCACGTTTATGGGGAATTTCATCGCGATCCCGCACGGCACGGAAGATGCAAAGGATGAGGTGCTTCATTCAGGTATTTCCGTCATCCAGATTCCGGACGGTGTGGAATACGGTGAAGGCAATACGGCAAAGGTCGTTTTCGGTATCGCCGGAAAAAACAATGAACACTTAGACATCCTGTCAAACATCGCCATCATCTGCTCAGAGGAAGAAAACATCGAACGGCTGATCAGTGCAAAGACGGAAGAAGAACTGGCCGCTATTTTCAGCGAGGTGAACTGACATGATTGCCCTTCATTTCGGAGCGGGAAACATCGGGCGGGGCTTTATCGGCGCCCTGCTCCATCATTCCGGCTATGACGTAGTTTTCGCTGATGTGAATGAAACGATGGTCAGCCTTCTCAATGAAAAGAAGGAATATACCGTGGAGCTTGCCGACGGCGGCCGGCAGACCGAAATCATCGGCCCCGTTTCAGCCATCAACAGCGCGGTGCAAGAACAAGAGCTGTACGGGCTGATCAATGAAGCAGCGATCATTACGACGGCGGTGGGCCCGAACGTTCTCAGACTCATCGCCCCGTCCATCGCGGAAGGGCTGAAGCGCAGAACGTCCTCTGAGCCTCTCAATATCATTGCCTGTGAAAATATGATCGGCGGCAGCAGTTTTCTGAAAAAAGAAGTTTTCGGACATTTGACGGAAGCGGAGCGGGAACTCGTGAACCGGACGGTCGGCTTCCCGGATTCTGCGGTGGATCGGATTGTGCCGATTCAGCACCATGAAGATCCGCTGAAAGTATCCGTAGAACCGTTTTTTGAATGGGTCATAGACAGAACCGGCTTTGCCGGCGGCCAGCCGGTACTGGAAGGTGCGTTGTTTACGGATGATCTTACGCCTTTCATCGAGAGAAAGCTGTTTACCGTCAATACCGGCCATGCCGTTACGGCGTACGTCGGCTATCAGCGCGGATTAAAAACCGTCAAAGAGGCCATCGGCCATCCGGAAATCCGGCGTGTCGTGTACGATGCACTTTCAGAAACGGGCGAGTACTTGGTGAAAGCGTACGGCTTTAAGCAAGCCGAACACGAGCAGTACATGAAGAAAATCATCGGCCGCTTTGAAAATGAATACATCACGGATGATGTGACAAGAGTCGCCAGATCACCGCTTAGAAAACTCGGAGCGAATGACAGATTAGTAGGGCCGGCCAAAAAAATAAAAGAACCGAACGCGCTGGCAGAAGGCATCGCCGCCGCCCTGCGCTTTGACTATCAGGATGATCCGGAAGCGGTTGAGCTGCAAAAGCTTATCGCGGAAAAAGGCACGAGCGGCGTTCTTCAAGACATTTGCGGTATTCAGCCGCATGAGCCGCTGCACGGCATCGTGCTCAAAAAGCTCAATCAATAAAAATGAACCCGCGTCGGGGGACGCGGGTTTTTTCTTACGTTATAATGAGAGGGAAGGGAGGCTGCGTGATGAATCAGAAGCTATTGCCCCATCGTTTTCCGTTTCTTTTGATTGACGGCACGACGAACAGTGAAGCCGGAAAATGGGCGGCTGCTTACAAAAACATCAGTGAAAATGACTGGTTTATAACTGAATCCCAAAGAGAGATGCCATTTTCGCTCGTCGTTGAAGCAATGGCCCAAACGGCGGCTTGCGCGGGAATTACCGGCGGTGACGGCCTCGGTCTTTTATCCGCGGTGAAGAAAGCGGAAAGGTTAGGTGCCGCTTTGCCGGGAGACCGTCTGGATCTTTTTTTTGAGGTCACGCGAATCAGGCGCGGTTTTGTGTTCGGCCGGGCGAAAGCGTCCGTTGCCGGGAAGCCTGTGGCGGAAGCTGAGCTCAGCATATTTATCCAGCCATCGTAAAAAAAGCCGCCTCCAGCGGCGGCTTTCGGACAAGTCTGTTATTTTGTATCATAATCTCTTTCACTTTGTGAATTGTCCCTTTGGTCATGTTTGTGTTTTTCGTCATTGGCGTTTTCTTTCAGCTCTTCCAGCGGAATCGGATCGGTTAAATCATGATGTTCAGGATTTTCATTCGGTTTGTTCTTTTGTTTTCTTTCTTTCTTTCATCCTCCATCACCTCAATATTTCTTTTCCTCAACGTTCTCCCCGCCAAACGCAGGAAGCGGTTTTTTGTTCCTGCGGGTCATATGTATTAAAATAGAGACGACTACATTATAAAAAGTGAGGTACATATATGCCGATACAAAGAGAAGACGCAGATATTAAACTGATCGCGATTGATATGGACGGAACTCTGCTCAATGACGAGCAGCTCATCCCGGAGGAAAACCGGCGGGCGATCAAGGAAGCGGAGGCGAAAGGAATTCACGTCGTCATCAGCACAGGACGCACGCTGATGACCTGCCGCGAACTGGCTGAGTCTCTCGAGCTGTCATCCTTTTTAATCACGGCAAACGGCAGCGAAATCTGGGATTCCAACTTTGAGCTGGTTGAGCGCAAGCTTCTTCATACCGATCATATTCAAAAATTATGGGATCTGAGGAATAAGCACAACACGAATTTCTGGGCCTCTACCGTCGATAGAGTGTGGAGAGGGGAATTCCCGGAAACGATTACGGATCATAAGTGGCTTAAGTTCGGATTCGAAATCGAGGATGACGAAGTGCGGAATGAGGTGCTGAAAGAGCTCAAAGAATACAAGGAGCTCGAGATCACAAACTCAAGTCCGATCAACATCGAAGTCAATGCCCTCGGTATCAACAAAGCGGCTGCGCTTGCGAAGGTATCGGAAAAACTCGGCTTCACGATGGAAAATGTGATGGCCATGGGTGACAGTCTGAATGACATTGCCATGATTGAAAAAGCGGGTGTCGGCGTCGCCATGGGGAATGCGCAGGACATTGTGAAAGAAACAGCTGACTGGGTGACTGATGTCAACACGGAAAACGGGGTCGCCAAAGCGATCCGCCACTGGGTGTTATAATAGAAAAAAGAGAGAGTCTCGGTATGAGACTCTCTCTTTTTTGTTTTGTCAGATTTGTGACTAGGTCCATGGTAGGTTTTCTGACAAAAGGATGTTCAAACCTGTCAGAATTAAATATAATGAAGAGAAATCCAACAATTCGGAATAGTCATTCCGAATAGCGGAATGATAATAATATAAAACGTTTACAATACAGGAGGGATCTTATGTTTCAGATTGACATCAATTGTGATTTAGGAGAGAGTTTCGGTGCTTATAAAATCGGGCTGGATGAAGAGATTTTGGACTATGTGACATCTGCAAACATCGCCTGCGGCTTTCATGCGGGTGATCCCAGCGTGATGCGCAAAACGGTTGCGCTTGCGGCGGAAAAAGGCGTGAAAATCGGCGCTCATCCCGGGCTGTTCGATCTGCAGGGATTCGGGCGGCGGCAGATCGCGATTACACCCGAGGAAGCGTATGATCTGACGCTGTACCAAATCGGCGCGCTGTCAGGGTTTTTAAAAGCAGAAGGTGTCGAAATGCAGCATGTGAAGCCGCACGGCGCTTTATATAATATGGCCGCCGTCAATCCCGGCCTGTCAGAAGCCATCGCTCAGGCGGTCTGTCATTTTGATCCCGGGCTTATTCTTTTCGGGCTTTCCGGAAGCGAGCTGATTAAAGCGGGAGATCGAATCGGACTGAGGACGGCAAGCGAAGTGTTTGCGGACCGCACCTATCAGGAAGACGGCACGCTGACGCCGCGTTCAGAGCCGGATGCGCTGATTCAGGATGACAAAAAAGCGGTCGGTCAAGTGATTCAAATGGTGAAAGACAGCACGGTGACATCACGTAAGGGACAAGCTGTAAGCCTGAAAGCGGACACGGTCTGCATTCACGGAGACGGAGCCCACGCCCTCACATTCGCAAAAACAATCAAAAAAGAATTAAAAGCGGCAGACATTCAAATCAGCGCGCTTGCAAAAGACTGAGCAGCAGAGGGAGGAAGACAGCATGGAGCAAAAGAAAAAAACAGCCGGAAAGGCTTCCGGCAAATGGTCGCTTCTTTTAGGCGCGACATTTTTGATGGCGACATCATCAATCGGGCCCGGCTTTCTGACGCAAACGGCCACGTTTACCAATACATTGGCGGCAAGCTTCGGCTTTATCATTTTAATTTCTATTATTTTGGACATTTTCGCGCAAACCAATGTATGGCGGATTATCGCGGTTTCCGGAAAGCGCGGCCAAGAGATTGCCAATATGGTGCTTCCGGGCGCCGGTTATGCCATTGCTTTTCTGGTCGTGCTCGGCGGACTTGCATTTAATATCGGAAACATCGGCGGCGCGGGTCTCGGTCTTCAAGTATTATTCGGGATCAAACCGGAGATCGGCGCTTTAATCAGCGCAGCGGTCGCGGTGCTGATTTTTGTCATAAAGGAAGCCGGAAAAGTCATGGACCGTTTTATGCAGATCGCCGGAATCGTCATGATCGTATTGACGGTGTATGTTGCCGTAACGACGGCTCCGCCGGTCGGACACGCCGTTGTGAAAACTTTTATGCCTGATCATATCAGTGTGCTGGCGATCGTGACGCTTGTCGGCGGCACGGTCGGCGGGTACATTACATTTGCCGGCGGCCACCGTTTGCTTGATTCAGGCATCCAAGGGAAAGAAGTCATTCCTCAGGTCACGAAAAGCTCCATCACAGGCGTTCTGATTACATCGATTATGCGGATTGCCCTGTTTCTCGCCGTGCTCGGCGTCGTCTCAAAGGGCCTGAGCATTGATCCTGATAATCCTGCGGCTTCTGTATTCCGGCTTGCGGCGGGAAATGTAGGCTATAAAATTTTCGGCGTCATCATGTGGTCTGCCGCTATCACGTCTGTCATCGGCGCCGCCTATACATCGGTGTCATTCTTCAAATCGTTTTCAACAAAAATCGAAAAGCACTCACATGGCGTAATTATCGGTTTTATCATCGTATCCACTCTTATTTTTGTCACGATCGGCCAGCCTGCTAAAATTTTGGTCGCGGTCGGTTCGCTTAACGGCTTAATTCTGCCGCTTGCATTAGCGATGATTCTGTTGGGCGCTTATAAGAAAAAAATCGTCGGCGATTACAAGCATCCGATCTGGCTCACGATTGCAGGGGCGATCGTAGTGGTTGTCATGGCGGTTATGGGTATCTATACATTATTCACGCAGATGCCGCAGCTATGGAGCTGATGATATGAAAAAACATATGAGAGACATGAGCCCCGAAGAAATCAGACAGCTGATCAGGAAGGGGCAGATGACCGGGCCGACGGCGGGGGTGGCCGCTTCTTACGCACAAGCCAATCTCGTCGTTTTGCAAAAGGATCTTGCCTTTGATTTTCTCTTATTCTGCCAGCGCAATCAAAAGCCTTGTCCGGTGCTTGACGTGACGGATGCGGGTTCACCCGTTCCGGCAATAGCGGCGCCGGGAGCTGATATCCGGACGGACTTGCCGAAATACAGGATTTATCGGCATGGCGTGCTTACTGAAGAGGTAACGGATATTACGCCGTATTGGAAGGATGATGATGTCGGGTTTTTGATCGGCTGCAGTTTTTCATTCGAGCAAGCCCTTATCAATCAGCAAATTCCAATCAGGCACATCGATGAGGGTTTGAATGTCCCCATGTATAAAACAGACATTGACTGTGTTCCCGCCGGCCCGTTTTCGGGAAAGATGGTCGTCAGCATGAGACCGATTCCGGAAAGGCTTGCAGTCCGCGCGGCGCAGGTCACGTCACGTTTTCCCGCCGTGCACGGCGCCCCCGTCCGCATCGGAAATCCGCAAAGCATCGGCATCAGCGATTTGCATCAGCCGGATTTCGGAGATGCCGTAACGGTGCGGGAAGGTGAAGTTCCCGTATTCTGGGCTTGCGGCGTTACACCCCAGGCGGTGATCATGGAAGCAAAGCCTGACATCGTAATAACACATTCACCGGGGCACATGCTGATCACCGATATACGAAATGAATCGCTTGCTGTCCTGTAAAGTGAGAAAGAATACAACGAGGTGATGACAATGATGCAGTATAGCGGAAATACAGCGCTTGATATACAGCCGTACGGTGATTCCGCCGTTATCATCCGCTTTGGCGGGCACATCAGCGAAGAGGTCAACAGCCGGGTGCATGCGGCGGCAGCCTGTATGGAAGAACGGCCGTTTCCGGGCTTCGTTGAATGTATTCCGGCATTCACAAGCTTAACGATCTTTTATGATATGTATGCCGTCTCAAACATAAAAAAAGGCGTCTCTCCTTTTGCCCTGGTCAAGAAAGAAGTGACAGAACGTCTCAGTCATATAATGACCGACCGCCAGGAAGAGCGCCGGGTGATGGAAATCCCCGTTTGCTACGGCGGTGATTTCGGTCCCGATTTAGAAGAGGTCGCTGAGATGAACGATCTGACCCCGGAAGACGTCATCCGCATTCATACTGAAGGCGAATATCTCGTTTATATGCTCGGATTTGCGCCGGGATTTCCGTTTTTAGGAGGAATGTCTGAGCGGATCAGAGCGCCGAGAAAGGCGTCGCCAAGGCCGTCCATCCCGGCCGGTTCAGTAGGAATCGCGGGAATGCAGACCGGTGTGTATCCGATATCCACTCCCGGCGGCTGGCAGCTGATCGGCAGCACCCCGCTCCGGCTTTTCAGGCCGGAAGAACATCCGCCGAGTCTTTTGAAAGCGGGCGATACGGTGAAATTCGTCCGGATCACGGCAGAGGAGTACAGCCGCATCAAGGAGGGAGCCGAATGAGTATGAAAGTGGTAAAACCCGGTCTCTTGACGACGGTTCAGGACACGGGGCGGACGGGGTATCAGAAATACGGTGTACTGGGAAGCGGCGCAATGGATACGATCTCTCTGCGCATCGCCAATCTTCTTGCCGGAAATCAAGAAAAAGAGGCGGGGCTGGAAATTACGCTTATGGGGCCCGGGCCTTCCTTTGAATTTTCAGAACCTGCGGTTATTGCCGTCACGGGAGCTGATTTCGCCCTTCATATTAATGGGGAGCCCGCCCCTCTGTGGAAACCGGTTTTGATAAAGGAAAACAGCGTCGTCTCGTTCGGGCCGTGCAAGATGGGGAGCCGCGCTTATCTCGCCGTCGCGGGGGGATTTGACGTGCCCGCCGTCATGGAAAGCAAAAGCACGTATGTCAGAGCGGGGATCGGGGGCTTTTGCGGAAGAGCGCTCCAAAAAGATGATGAGCTGCCGCTCGGCCGTATGACGCCATGTTCGGAATCAATCGCGTACCGTCTGAGCGATTCTTTCGGACAGCATGGTTTCTCAGCGCCTGATTGGTCTGTCAGCAGCAGGGGATTTCTGCCGCTGAAAAAAAATCCGGTCATACGAGTGCTTGAAGGCGCTCAATTTCACGCTTTTACAGAAGAAGCAAAATTGCGTTTTTATCAAGAGTCATATACGGTCACGCCTCAATCCGACCGAATGGGCTACCGGCTGAAGGGCGCTCCGCTTGAATTGCGGGAGCCGCTGGAGATGGTATCTGAGGCCGTGACGTTCGGAACGGTGCAGGTGCCGCCGGACGGCAATCCGATTATTCTGCTGGCTGACAGACAGACGACGGGGGGCTATCCGCGGATGGCGCATATCATATCCGCCGATCTTCCTCTCGTCTCCCAAACGATGCCGGGGGAACATATTACGTTCCGGGCCGTTTCGCTGGAGGAAGCGGAAATGCTGCTTTTGGAGAAGGAACAGCAGCTGAAGGAGCTGAAAGCAAGGCTCAAAATGGAATGGCTGATCTGACAAAGGGGCTAAAGACCATGGAAAACAAAAACAAAACCGTCATCAAATCAATGGAACTGCTTCATTTGTTTCTGACTGAACCGAGTCTGAGCTTAAATGAGCTGGTTTCTCTATCGGAAATGCCGAAGACCTCGGTTCACCGGATGGCAAGCTCACTGGAGGAAACGGGGTTTCTCACCCGGGCGGCGGACGGCCGTTATCAGCTTGGTCTGATCTTTTTACAATTCGGCCAGCTCGTCTCTGAACGTCTGGACATCAGGAAAATAGCCAAACCGATTATGGAAGAGCTGTGCAGCGAAGTGGATGAGGCCGTTCAGCTGATCATGAGGGACGGAGATGAAGCCATTTACGTCGAAAAAATTGAAGGCACTCAAACCGTCCGCCTGTATACGGCCATCGGCCGCCGGTCGCCGCTGTACGCGGGAGCGTGCGCCAGAAGCATTCTATCGTTTCTGCCAAAAGAGGAGATTGACACATACATTCAGAAGACAAAGCTTGCCGCAATCGCCTCAGGCACGATGACGGATCGGGCTGAACTGCTTCAATCCATTGAAAGATCCTTACAATCAGGTTATACGATCAGCTATTCGGAATTAGAAGATTACACGGCGGCGATCGGGGCGCCGATTTTCAATCACGAAGGTAAGGTGGCTGCCGGAATCAGCATCGCCGGCTTCGAAGCCCGTTTTTCAGAGGATAGGCTGCCGTATTTAACCGAAAAGGTCAAAACCGCCGCACAGCATATTTCTGAGAAATTGGGTTATTGACCGAGCCAATTTTTCTTCACGCGCGTACATTACAATATCGATAGTAACGAGTGGAGGAAAGTAAATGGGACTTGTTTATACGGCGCTGGGGGATTCTTTGACGACGGGGAGGGGATCCGGGCCGTTTTCCGCCGGTTTTGTCCAGCGGTTCGGGCGTATGATGGCAGAAGATTTACAGACAAGAACCGACGTATCCATCTTTGCCAAATCAGGCCTTGAGACGGGAGAAATTCTCGGGCTTATGTCCTTGCCGTACATTCAGAGGCGGATTCAGGCTGCTGATATGATTACGATTACAGGCTGCGGCAACGATTTGATCGATTCGGTTCAGGCATATCAGCAAACATCGGACGCTTCGGTGTTCACCAGCGTGTCCAGTCACTGCCATGAGAACTTTGAAAAGATGATTGCCAAGATCGCTGCCTTAAAAGGGCCGCACCCGTCTCCTTATGAGATCCGCGTCTTCAATTTATACAATCCTTTCCCGGGCATCTCCATTGCAGAAAAATGGATATCCTCTTATAATGCGCATCTCAGCACACTCGCATCGGCGCCGCACGTCAAAATTGCCGACGTCCACAGCGCTTTCAAAGGAAAAATGAATGAATATCTCTCTCATGACCGCGTACACCCCAACAGCAAGGGGTATGAAGTCATGGCATGCGTCCTGCGGGGGCTCGGATACGGAAGCCTTGCCCGCTCATAACCGCGCGCTCCTTTTCATCGGGAGCGCGCTTTTCGTGCTCCTTAAAACAAACTTAAAATTGTCCGACTTTCGTTCTATCCGCGCAAAAAATACGCTAGAATAATGGGGGATAAAGACAGAAATAGAATTGTGTTCAAAAAATGATAACAGAAAGGATGGATTGCTTTGCTGCGCGCCTTAAAACTGTCACTCGCGATGCTGATTATTATACTTGCGGCCGCCGCATTTACGTATGCGGAACATACCTCTGTCATACAGCCGGTTATGCTCGTGTTTCTCGGTGCGGTCATGTTCATTCAGGGGCTGGAGGAAAAACGGAAAGAAAACGACGGTTCCGGGAAATTCAATATCTATACCGCCGTTTTTGTATGGTCGATCTCCTTAATCGGTTTTACGCTTCACGCGATCTGAGTCTGATAGATCCTCAAAATGCTCCACAACGGGAAATGGTGAATAAAAACGGTGCAGTAAGGCTTTCCATTCCTGATAATCCGGCGATCCGCGAAAGCCTTTTGTATGATCTTCCAATGTCTCCCATTCCACAAGCAGCAAATATTTATGCGTCTTTTCCATACATTTGGACAAGGAATGGGACAGATAACCTTTCATGCCCGCGATAATCGGCTCCGCCCGGCGGAATGCCTCTTCGAATTCCCCCTCAAGACCTTCTTTTACATACAGCATGGCTGCTTCTCTGATCATCTGAAATTCCCCCTTTTTTTAATAGATACATTGTATAAGAATATGGCCCGTGACGGCAGGAAAAACAAAAAAATTTTAAACACTATGAGAAAAAAATCCTTGCCAGCCTGATTTGGTTTAGGAGAAAATAACAGTTGGAAGGCAGGGGAATAGACAGTGAAAAAAGGGTTATACCTATTACTTTTACTCGCAGGAATCATAGGTTTGATCGGCTGCTCGAAAACGGAATCGGCCGAAGACAGAATGAAAGATTTCGTAAAAGACTGGAACGGCGGTCATTACGATAAGATGTACCAAAGCCTCACCCAGGATGAAAAGAAAAAACTATCCAAAAAGGATTTTGTAAAACGATATGAAACCATTTATGAACAAGCAGGGGTTAAAAATCTGAAAGTCACTGCCGAAAAACAGGACGAAGACGACAAGAAAAAAGATGACCTCCAGCACATCGATTATAAGGTCAGCATGGATACAAAAGCAGGGAAGGTCGCTTTTGAAAACACGGCCGTCCTGAAAAAAGAAAAAACAGACGATGGGGAATCATGGAACATCGACTGGAATCCTTCTTTTATTTTCAAACAGCTTTCCGATGACAAAACCGTGCAGATCGCAAATGAAGAACCGAAGCGCGGACAAATTTACGACAAAGACGGAAAAGGTCTCGCCGTGAATACTGAGGTGCCGGAAATCGGCATTATCCCTGGAAAACTCGGCAAGGATAAAGACAGCGTGATCAAAAAACTGTCTGAAAAACTGGACCTTTCTGAAGACGATATCAAAAGCAAACTGAACCAGGGCTGGGTAAAAGACGACTCCTATGTCCCGATTCAAAAAATCAGACCGGATGATGAAAGCAAGGTCAAAAGCCTGCTCGCACTAGACGGCGTGACGAAAACGAAGGTCAGCTCCCGCTACTATCCGTACGGCGAAAAAGCGGCCCATCTGACCGGCTATATTAAAACCATCACAGCGGAGCAGCTGAAAAAAGCGAAAGACGGCCAATACAGCGATACTTCCAAAATCGGCATCGCCGGCCTTGAAAATGTATATGAAGACAAGCTGCGCGGCACGACCGGCTGGAAAATTTACGTCCCGCAAACAGGTGAGGTCATTGCTGAAAAGAAAGCCGAAAGCGGGCGGGATATTCATGTAACGATTGACATGAAAACGCAGACGAAGCTGTATGATTCTATGAAAGACGACAGCGGAGCGGCAGTCGCCCTCGAACCGCAAACGGGAGAGACCCTCGCGCTCGTCAGCGCACCGTCTTATGACCCGAACGGCTTTATTTTCGGCTGGAGCGGCAAAGAATGGAAAAAGCTGAATGAAGATAAAAACAATCCGTTTTCAGCGAAATTCAACAAACTTTATGCGCCGGGATCAACGATTAAACCGATTGCCGCGGCAGTCGGCCTGACAAACGGCACATTGAAAGCGTCGGAAAAGAAAAAAATCACCGGTAAAGAGTGGCAGAAAGATTCGAGCTGGGGCGGTTACCATGTCACACGCGTATCAGAGCGCCTGAATGAAGTGGATCTCGAAAACGCGCTGATCACATCGGACAACATCTACTTTGCGCAAAATGCCATAGATGCCGGAGCGGACGCGTTTACAAAAGGATTAAAAACATTTGGCTTTGATGAAGAGATTCCGTACCAATTTCCGATTGAAAAGTCCTCAATCGCTAACGGCAAGCTTGATTCCGAGATCCTTCTCGGAGATACGGGCTACGGCCAGGGGCAGATGCTGATGTCTCCTCTGCACTTAGCGGCTGACTATACCGCATTTGTAACAGACGGAAATCTCGTCAAACCGACATTGATCAAAGACGGAGAAAAAACACCGCAAATCTGGCATAAGCAAGTGGTGTCGAAAGCCAATGCCGAAGAAATCACAAAAGGGCTGAGAGGCGTCGTTGAAGATCCGCGCGGCTCTGCATATCAGCCGGCCGTAAGCGGCATTACCGTAGCCGGAAAAACCGGCACAGCCGAGCTGAAAACGTCTAAAGAAGATAAAGACGGCAAAGAAAACGGCTGGTTTGTCGGTTACGATTATAAAAAGAAAGACCTCTTGATCGCGATGATGATTCAAGACGTCAAAAAACGCGGCGGAAGCCATTACGTCGTTGAAAAAGCGAAAAAGCAGTTTCAGAATCATTAAATGACGATTTTTGCGGGCTGAAAGGAAAATCGGCCGCCGAAGCAGAATGAAACAGCATGGGCAATTCCTGAAAACAGAGATACAAGAGGCTCTAAGAAAAAGGGGGATTTCACATGCAGCGCATTCAATTGGCTGAAGACCTGGAATTTTCAAGAGTGATACACGGGCTTTGGCGTCTGAACGAATGGAATGTTTCAGACGGAGAGCTGCTGAATCTGATTGAATGGTGTATCAGCCAAGGCATCACCACCTTCGACCATGCCGATATATACGGCGGTTATACGTGTGAAAAGCTGTTCGGCGGCGCTTTGTCCCTTTCGCCTTCAATAAGGGAGCGAATCGAAATCGTCACAAAATGCGGGATTGTCATTGAATCACCGGAGCGGCCCGGAAACAAGTCGCATCATTATAATACGTCGAAGTCTCACATCTTAGCGTCGGCGGAGCAGTCGCTTTTGAATCTGAATACGGATTATCTGGATGTGCTGCTCATTCACAGACCGGACCCGCTTATGGACCCGGAGGCTGTGGCTGAAGCGTTTCACGCGCTGAAAAGCTCGGGCAAGGTCAGATATTTCGGGGTATCGAACTTTAAAGCGCACCAGTACAGAATGCTCGAATCCTATTTGGATGATCCGCTCATCACAAACCAAATTGAAATCTCGGCGTACGAGCTGGAAAATATTCATGACGGCACGCTGGATTTCTGTCAGGAAAAACGCATTCCGCCGATGGCGTGGTCACCGCTTGCGGGCGGGAGCGTTTTTACAGGACAATCAGATAAGGACCTCCGAATCCGTGCCGCGCTTCGTTCCGTACAGGAAGAAATCGGCGCCGCTTCCATTGACGAAGTCATGTACGCATGGCTGTTCACCCACCCGGCAGACATCATGCCGATTGTCGGCAGCGGAAAAGAGAACCGCATTTCCGCCGCGGTGCGTGCATCCGCATACAAACTCAGCCATGATCAGTGGTTCCGGATTTATACCGGTGTCCAAGGCTGCGATATTCCATAAACAGAACAAACGCCCGGAAGGTATCTTCCGGGCGTTTGTTTATGTGGTGTGCAATGTCTAAAAACAAGTAAGGTCACTTTGAAGTATAGCCGTGCGGATCAAGAGTAACAAGCGTCATGGCATATTATCTGACACATTTTTCTTTTTCAATACTGTCACACGGCCCAGTGCCAAATTGCCATTTGAAAATGGTTGAATAATCATTGAAAGCGTTTTATATTATAATTTACACCACTTTCCCCGGCAGCACTCCCCATATGCCATACTTCTCACAACTAGAAAATCTGGAGGCGCGTTTCATGTATATGACAGCGAGAGAACAAAAATTAATGAAACATCTATTACTGCAGAACCGTTACGAGACAGTGCATGAACTGGCAGAAGCTTTACAAGTCAGCACAAGAACCGTTCACCGCGAGTTAAAAACAATCAAACCGATAATGGAATCATTCGGTCTGGCACTTGATAAACAGCCCGGCAAAGGACTGAAAGCGGTAGGAAACCCGGAGGACAAACAAAAACTCCTGTCAGACCTGTCCTATGAACAGCATGAATACAGCGCTGAGGAGCGGAAACTTTTAATTCTATGTTCTCTATTAGAGTCGCAAGAGCCGATCAAGCTCTACAGTCTGGCGAACGAATTGCAAGTGACAAACGCGACAATCAGTTATGATCTGGATGAGCTGGAGACTTGGATTGCGCCCTTCGGCTTGACGCTGATCCGAAAAAGGGGCTTCGGCATTCAGCTGACGGGGCCGGAAAATGCGAAACGGAAAATCGTCGGCAATCTCATCGTCAACCGCCTTGATATTCAAAGCTTTTTGGAAGCAGTTGAATTGAATATTAAAGGAAAACCGGACGATGCTGAAAAAATGTTCGGCGTCGTAAATAAAGCGGAACTTTTGAAAATGGACCGGCTCTTAATTCAGCTCAAGGAAAAAATCGCGATCGCCTTATCTGACAGCTCATACATGGCGCTTGCGGTTCATTTAACCTTTGCGATGGACCGGATCAGGCTCGGAGAAACCATCACGATGGAGGCTTCGGAACTAAAAGCGCTGCAGCAGACGAAGGAGTACGGCTCTGCGCTGGAAATAGCAAAAGAGCTTGAAAAAGCGTTCGGCGTTTCAATTCCGGAAGCTGAGATCGGTTATATCACCATTCATTTGCGGAGCGCCAACCGCAAATACAAAACGGAATTCAAACCGGAAGACATAGAGGTTGAAACGGCCTTGCAAACGAAGCAGCTGATCGGCTTCATTTCTGAAAAAATTAAAATTGATCTGACGGAAAACGGTTCTTTATACGACGGTTTAATCGCCCATCTGGAGCCTGCGATCAACCGGGTAAAAGAAAATATCGACATGTACAACCCGATGACCGAGCAAATTAAACGCGACTACTTTCTGCTGTACATGGCCGTAGAAGAAGGAATGGAAAAATTCTTTCCGGGGCTTCTTTTCTCTGATGATGAGATCGCTTTCATCGTTCTTCACTTCGGCTCCGCTCTGGAAATCAAACGGGAAGAAGCGAAGATCAAAGCGCTGATCGTCTGTTCTAGCGGCATCGGGTCGTCCAAAATGCTCGCATCCAGGCTGAAAAAAGAGCTTCCGGAAATCCGTTCCTTTGATATGTCTTCCCTCATCGAACTGAAGGACCGAGACACCGCTGCGTATGACATGATCGTATCCACTGTTCCGATCCCGTATGAAAACATTGATTACGTCATGGTCAGTCCGCTTTTAAACGAAGAAGACGCTGATCAGGTCAAGCAGTACATCAAAAGAAAAATTCCGCTGATTCTTGACAAAAAAAGAAACGGTAAAAGAGAAGAGAAGCAGCCGGAGACGCCTGATATGCTGGAAGCGGCCGGCCGTATGGCGCATTACGCGGCGGTTATCCAAAGCGTGCTGCGGAACTTTTCGATCAAATCCATTGATTCAAACACGGCGTATGAGCTGTTTTTGAACCGTATGTTTGACATGCTGGAGCAAGAAGGATTGGTTCATAATGCCCAAAAAACCGCACAGCGCCTTGCTGAGCGTGAACGACAGGGCGGACTCGGCATTCCGGGAACGGCGATGGCCCTGTACCATCTCAAAAATGAAGAAATTGTCACGCCTTTTTTCAAAATTTATGATTTGACAGCTCCATGCAGTGTCAAAGGCATGGACGGAAATTCCCTGACCGTCGGCCGCGCTTTGGTGATGATGGCGCCGGCTGATATGCCCGCTGAAGGGTCGGAAATACTAAGTGCGGTCAGCTCGGCCATTATCGAGTCTGAAGACAGTATAAAAGCCTTCCAGACGGAGGATGAGGCCGATTTATACAAACGTTTAAACAAGCTGTTTTATCATTTCATTCAGGAGAAAGGACAGCGGTAAACAGGAAGCGCACACCTCATGTGGGGTGTGTTTTTTTGTGCATGTATGAGGGTAAGGGGAAGGGAAGAAACTAAAAACACGGGACTATTGTATCATTCACTGATGGAATAGTTCTAAAACAAAATAGTTTTACAAGTTATATTTTTTGGTTTAAAATGGGTTGCGTGAGAAAGAAAATCTGACAGAGTTTTTTTGTGATTTATCATTATGGGAGATGAAAATATGGAGACATTACAGCATCTGATTCTGCATGACATTTCAAATAGCGAAGAGATCGAAGCTGTAAAAAGCGGTGCGTATACCCTGACCTACGCGGAATATCGAAAACGAATCAACCAGCTTGCACAAGCGCTTCTTGATAAAGGAATAAAAAAAGGCGACAGAGTGGCGATGCTTTGCAAAAACGGCCACGCGGCATCCATTGTCATGTTTGCGGCACTCGAAATCGGCGCGGTGGTTGTGCCGGTCAGCTGGCAATTAACACCTTACGAAATGAAAGGCATTTTAGCAGCCTGTGAACCGAAAGCTGTTTTTTACAGCACTGAATTTAAAGAGATCATGGAAGAAGTGCTTCCTGCGCTTGCATCTTCTCTTAAACTGAAGGTCGTAACAGGAACAGCTGCGGAGACAACGCCTGAGTTTGACGCTTTATTGACAGGCTCCGGTGATACACCGGATGTCGAAACGGTGTCTGAAAACGATACGGCATTGCTGATGTTTACCTCAGGCACAACCGGCAATCCGAAACGCTGCATGATCACTCACGGCGGTATATACAACTACGTAAACGCGACATTGGCTTACACGGGGAGAATGCAGCATGTCCGCTTCTTAGCATGCCATCCGAATTACCATACGAGCGCGATTATCTGCCAGATGGTCGGCACGATGAGCGGAACGACATTCATTATGACAGACAATCAGGACCCTGTGGAAAACTTGAAGCTCATCGAAAAAGAAAAAATTCAAACCATCATGGCGCTGCCAGTCTATTTCACATACCTGCTGAAAGCATGGGAAACGCACCAGACTGACATGTCTTCTATCGTTTATATGATGACGGGAGGCACAAAGGTGCCAAGCAGCCTGATCCAGCAGTATCTCGACATCGGCATCCCGCTCATGCACGGATACGGAAGCACGGAAGCGTGGGGCATCAGCTCTTGGAATCCGCAAATGGGAATGGATAAAGCCGCTTCCGCAGGTAAACCGATGGAAGAAGTGGACGTCCGCGTTGTAGATCCGGAAACAGGTGAAGTCCTTCCGCAAGGCTCAATTGGAGAAGTCGTTGTGACAAGTCCGTTTTTATTCAAAGGCTACGAAGGTAACGAAGAAGCGACACGAAAAGTGCTGAAAGACGGCTGGTTCCATACCGGCGATTCCGGCTATGTGGATGAAGACGGATTTATCTTTATCACCGGACGTTATAAAGATGTCATCATCTACGGCGGCGATAATATTTATCCTGACCAGATTGAAGAAGTCATTCAGCAAGTGCCGGGAATTCTCGAAACAGCGGTTGTCGGTATCCCTGATCCGCTTTACGGCGAAAAGCCGAAAGCGTTCATCGTGACAAACGGCAGAGAAGGCCTGACAGAAGAAGAAGTGACCCGTTTCCTTCAAGAACGTCTTGCCGCCTTTAAAATTCCGGAAATTGAGTTCGTCAGCGAACTTCCGAAAAACAACCTTGGAAAAGTGAGAAAAGACGTGCTCCGCAAACAAGCGGTACGTTCATAATTGAAACTAAAACCCGGCTGCCAGCCGGGTTTTTTTTCTTGCGTTCCATGTGAAACATTTTACTCCGAAAACATTTTGAACTGTCTCAATCATGTTTATCCGGAAGACAGCAGAGGTAGACAAGAAATATGAGATCGAACAAGAAGGAGGAACTTGACATGGAAAACTATCCGAAGGAATTCCCGGCGGAATCACAAAACCGCCAGCCGGGCATTGAAAACGAAATGAATCCGGCGCCTGTTTACGAATACAAAGAATATAAAGGCGCTGACAAATTAAAAGGGAAAACCGCGCTCATTACAGGGGGCGACAGCGGTATCGGACGCGCCGTTGCGGTTGCTTACGCGAAGGAAGGCGCAAATGTCGCGATCGTCTATTTTGATGAACACGGTGATGCGGAAGATACAAAAAAACGAGTGGAAGAAGAAGGCGTAAAATGTCTGTTAATCCCCGGCGATGTCGGTGAGGAAGACTTTTGCAATGAATCCGTTGAAAAAACGGTTGAAGAATTCGGGCGTCTTGATATTCTCGTGAATAACGCCGCGGAACAGCATCCGAAAGAAAGCATTAAAGACATCACAAGCGAGCAGCTTCACAGAACCTTTAAGACAAACTTTTACTCACAATTTTATTTGACTAAAAAAGCGATTGATTACATGAAGCCGGGCAGCGCGATCATCAATACGACATCCATTAATCCTTACACAGGCAATCCGCAGCTGATTGACTACACGGCTACGAAAGGCGCGATTAACGGTTTTACGAGATCCATGGCGCAAGCGCTCGTCAACGATGGTATCCGTGTCAACGCCGTGGCGCCGGGGCCGATCTGGACACCGCTTATCCCGGCGACATTCTCAGAAGAAACGGTCGCTTCCTTCGGTCAGGATACGCCGATGGGCCGGGCAGGCCAGCCTGTTGAGCATGTCGGATGCTATGTGCTCTTGGCCTCAGACGAATCCTCTTATATGACCGGACAGACGCTGCATGTCAACGGCGGCAGATTTGTGACCACATAAGGAGGCAGACCGATGACGATATCGAAGCATGACGTGAATGCATACTATCAAAAAGCGGGAATCGTTCTGACTGATGATGAAGTCGAAGACATTCAAATCATGGATTACGGTCTAGGCAAGCTTGAGGAAACCGGGCTTCAGCTGTTTATTTACGTGAATACCGACCGCTACTGTTCGAAAGAATTGGTGCTCTTCCCGCGCCAGACGTGTCCGGAACACCGCCATCCGCCGGTCGGCGGCGAGAAGGGAAAACAAGAGACATTCCGCTGTCGCTGGGGGAAGGTGTATCTCTACGTGGAAGGCGAAAAGACAGAGAACCCAAGCGTCCTCCCGCCGGAAGAAGACAAGGAATACTACACCGTCTGGCATGAGATTGTGCTTGAGCCAGGCGGACAATACACCATTCCGCCGGATACGAAGCATTGGTTTCAAGCGGGAGAAGAAGGGGCGGTCGTTACGGAAATGTCATCGACAAGCACGGATGATCACGATGTTTTCACCGACCCGCGCATTTAAGGATGAGGCTGCACGCCTCATCTTTTTTGTATGGAAAAAAATGAATTTACCTGTATAATGGCTAATAAAGGAAAGAAGGTGCGGTCGTGTTTTCCTGTCAAATCCGGGAACATCTGACGATCAGATTGCTTGCCAAAGAAGATACGGACGAATTGTATTCTGTTATGAAGCGAAATCAAAACCATCTCAGCGAATGGCTCAGCTGGGCGGAAGAACTGGCTGATATTGATACGTACCGAGATGTGATCATCCCTGAATGGCGCTATAAATACGCGGAAGAGAATGGGTTTGACGCCGGAATTTTTGTGAAGGGCCGGTTTTGCGGCATGATCAGCATCCATAATGCCGATCCAGTCAATCAAAAAGCAGAGATCGGCTACTGGCTGGATCGAGAGCATGAAGGATTCGGCATCATCACCGCAAGCTGCCGGGCGGTCATCACCCATGCATTTCAGGACCTCGGGCTGAACCGCATCATGATCAGCGCGGCTGAAAAAAACACGAAAAGCAGGGCGGTGGCGGAACGGCTCGGATTTCAGAAAGAAGGACTGACGAGAGAAGGCATTTTCGTACAGGGCGCCTATCATGACACGGTGAACTACAGCATGCTGAAGCGGGAATGGAGCGAAGATCGGCAGAAGAGCACATTTCTTGGTTTAAATGTCTCCCCAATGTGGAAAAGTAACAGCGGAGACGTTAAAAAGGAGTGATTCTTCATGAATCAAAATGAAATCAAAGAAAAAGTGCTTGAAGTACTGGATCATCATAAAGTCGGTTCGCTTGCGACGGTAGAGCAAGGCAAACCGCATTCACGCTACATGACATTTTTCCATGACGGCTTAACGATTTACACGCCGACGAGCAAAGACACTCATAAAGCGGAAGAAATTGAAAACAATCCGAATGTTCATATTCTGTTAGGGTATGACTGCGAAGGATTCGGTGACGCTTATGTGGAAGTGGCCGGAACCGCCAAACTGAACAACTCAGCCGATTTAAAAGAAAAGCTGTGGGATCCGAAACTGGAACGCTGGTTTGACGGAAAAGACGATCCGAACATGGTGATTCTTGAAATTGAACCGAAGCAGATCAAGCTCATGAACGCGGGTGAAAAAACGCCGGCCGAGCTGGAACTTTAATAAATCATTTGATCATTCAGGGGCAATCTGTTATACTTAATTGCTAAGTGACAACATGCAAATAAAAAAGAAAGTAAACTTCTTTTTTCTGTTTTGATATAGAAGCTTCAGGCTTCAACGGACAGCTTGAAAAAAAGCTGGGCTTATTCTTTTCCTTCTGACATTCGCCCCTAACGAAGAGATGGAAAAAAGACTTTTTGTTTTACAATTCACACCGGCGCGGCTTCGGAGCCGCAGTGACGATTGAGAGGTAGGGCTTTCGTTGTCTTGTGTTCAAGAACTTCCATGGTGTTTACTTTCGAAGAATGATTCTATCGGAACTGTTAATACGAATCACCCGCGGGCTAAGGCGGGCAACCATATATTATTTATTTGCGTAAGAAAAGAATAAGACAAAACCGCGCCGGGCATCCGGGCGGTTTTTTTATGTAACCGGCCGAAACCTCGCCGCAGTCTGCAGAGTCTAATCAGTAGAAAAGATTTGGAGGAATCATACATTGCACGTTATTACTTCACAAGTACTGTTTATCTTCTGTTTTCTGCTGCTGATACATTCGATTGAAACGCTTGCCTATGCAACACGCCTTTCCGGCGCGAGAGTCGGTTTTATCGCGTCCGCGCTGTCATTATTTAATGTCATGGTCATCGTGTCGCGCATGTCAAACATGGTTCAGCAGCCGTTTACCGGACATCTGATTGATGCCGCCGGATCAAACGCCCTGTCTCTTGTGGGCGCCCAGTTTCGATTTTTAATATTCGGCTCCACGGTCGGAACGATACTCGGCATCTGTCTTTTGCCGACATTCGTCGCGTTATTCACCAGGGCGATTATACACTTGGCGGACGGAGGAGGCTCCGTTATGCAGGTATTTAAAAAAGGATTTTCACTGAACGGGCTGAAGCATGCGCGTTCTTATATCAGACTGCCGTCAGTCTCCTATTTAAAGGGGCTTCAATTCCGAATGATCCCGAAACGCTTGTTTGTCATTAATATGGTCATTACGTCTATTTACACGATCGGTGTTCTGTCCGCTCTGTACGCCGGCCTTCTGGCGCCTGAGCACAGCACGACGGCCGTGATGGCATCAGGCTTAATCAACGGAGTTGCGACTATGCTGTTGGCTGTGTTTGTTGATCCGAAAGTTTCCGTACTGGCAGACGATGTGGCGAAGGGCAAGCGCAGCTACGTCTCCTTAAAATGGACATCATTGACGATGGTCACATCAAGGGTCGCGGGCACGCTTCTCGCCCAGCTCGTATTCATCCCCGGCGCTTATTATATCGCCTGGGTGACGAAATGGATGTAACGCATGAAAAAAGCTCCTCTGCAGAGGGACTGACCCCATAAGATGAGACAAATAAAAACACCTTCAAGTTTGAATACGGATGATTGTTAGCCGAAATTAGACTTGGAGGTGTTTTTTCTATGGGGACAAGAGTGAGTTATCCGGTTGAAGTGAAACAGAAGGCTGTAGAAATGAGATTGGCAGGCGTACCTATGAAAGAGATCCTGCAGGAGTTGAATATTAAGAATAAGACACAGGTTCAGACATGGGTTAGATGGTATAAGGCTGGTGATACACATCGATTCGAACAGCCTGTTGGAAAGCAATACACTTACGGAAAAGGTCCGGAGTATTCTTCCGATTTAGAGAAACTGCAGGCAGAGATTCGTTACCTGAGACAACAGAATGAAGTTTTAAAAAAGTACAACGAATTGGAAAGGAAGTTGATAGCGAAACGTCAGTCGAACTTGTAGAAATATTGCACAGCACAATGACCGTACAGGATATCTGTATTCATTTAGGTATCTCTCGAGCGTCTTATTATCGTTGGAAGAAGAATCTGATGAAGGATCATCCCAAGCGCCATTTGGAAAAACAAATCGGCACGTTGTGCCGAGAGCACAAGTATCGATATGGATATCGAAAAATCACAGCCATACTAAAAAAGAGAATGTGTATTAACCATAAAACGGTTCAACGTATTATGCAGAAAAATCAATGGCAGTGTCGGGTTAAGGTGAAAAAGCGCAAGAAGGATGGGCAGCCATATGCCGTGGTCGATAATATATTGGATCGGAACTTTCAGTCTGATCGTCCTCTTGAAAAACTAGTAACGGACATCACATATTTGCCTTATGGACAGAAACAATTGTACCTTTCCAGTATATTAGATTTATACAATGGAGAAGTGATTGCTTTTACTATTGGGGATAAGCAGGACACAGCCTTTGTCTTAGACACACTTGATCAGCTACCAATGCTGCCTGAGAACTGCGTGTTACATAGTGACCAAGGTTCTGTGTATACATCTTACGAGTATCAAAAAGCTGTTAAAACAAAAGGCATTACCATGAGCATGTCCCGCAAAGGGACGCCCGCTGATAATGCCTCCATCGAATCGTTTCATTCCTCGCTAAAGTCTGAAACGTTCTATCTTAACAGCATTGATCGAACTACGACTGCCATCGTAGAACGCACTGTCATAGAATACATTCA
Organism: Bacillus sp. EU63; assembly: GCF_038592915.1. NCBI lineage: Bacteria > Bacillati > Bacillota > Bacilli > Caryophanales > Bacillaceae > Bacillus > Bacillus sp. EU63. The sequence continues at coordinate 434,906 of NZ_CP151944.1, forward strand.
TTATTATAACAATATTCGTATTCAAACCAAACTAAACAACCAATCACCGATAAACTATCGGCAATTGGCTGTTTAAAAGGTGTTTTGACCCCTGTCTCAAAAACGGGGGGCAGTCCCGCAGAAGAGGAGCTTTTTTATTGATAATGTCTCAGGCCGCGATCATAAATAAAATTACCGAACGGAATAAAGGCCGCGATAAAACCGGCGGCTGACCATTTCACATGCCATTTGACAGTGAACGCCGCATACGCCAGCACCGCCAGATAAATGATAAACAAACCGCCGTGAATGGAACCGGCAATGGTGACGGCGAGCGGATGATGAGCCCAATACTTCAGCGGCATTGCGATAAACAGCAGCACCAAAAGCGACATTCCTTCAATAAACCCCATCGTGCGAAGTCTGCCGATCGGCGTGTGTAACATACAGCTCCCTCCTGTCGGACATCTTTTTTCCTCTATACTATAAGCAAAGGGCAGTCCTAATATGACCATTTCGCGTCTGTTCCTAAAAAAACCTTCATTAATTCAGCCTGTTGTTCTTGTCATTTTTCGGATTTCTCTTGATAATATAGCCAAAAGGGTAAGGAAGGACTACAGTCATGAAACTAGATAATGTGGATCTGAGCATCATTAAAGAGCTGCAGCGGGACAGCCGCCTGTCCATGCGGGAGCTTGGCAGAAAAATCAAATTGTCAGCCCCGTCCGTCACAGAGCGTGTCAGACAGCTTGAATCCTTCGGCGTTATTAAACGCTATACATTGGACATTGATCAAAAAAAGATCGGACTTCCCGTTTCCTGCATTGTCGAAGCGACGGTAAAAAACGGAAAATACGATCAATTCAAAACCTACATTCAATCCATTCCCAACATTGAATTTTGTTTTCGGGTCGCCGGCGCGGCGTGTTATATGCTGAAGATGAACGCGGACAGCCTGGAAACGATCGAACACTTCATTAACCGCACCTCTCCGTATGCCCAAACCGTGACCCACGTCATTTTCTCAGAAATTGACACAAAAAACGTCCTCGATTAGAGAGAGCGTGAGGAAGTCTGTTATAATAACAGGATGATTGTGAAAGAAAGAGAAGTGAAAAGCATGTCAAAAACAGTTGTATTAGCTGAAAAACCTTCAGTCGGCCGGGACTTGGCCCGCGTGCTGAAGTGTCATAAAAAAGGAAACGGATATCTTGAAGGCGACCGCTACATCGTCACATGGGCGCTCGGACATCTGGTAACGCTCGCTGACCCTGAAGGATACGGCAAAGAATTTCAATCATGGCGGCTTGAGGATCTGCCGATTATTCCTGAGCCTTTAAAGCTCGTCGTCATTAAAAAAACAGGAAAACAGTTCAATGCGGTCAAAGCTCAGCTTGTCCGGAAAGACGTCAGCCAGATCGTAATCGCTACAGACGCAGGACGGGAAGGGGAGCTTGTGGCCCGCTGGATTATCGAAAAGGCAAACGTCCGCAAACCGATTAAGCGGCTGTGGATTTCTTCTGTGACAGATAAGGCGATTAAAGAAGGATTCCAGAAGCTCCGCAGCGGCAAAGAGTACGAAAACCTGTATCATTCCGCGGTTGCCAGAGCGGAAGCGGATTGGATCGTCGGCATCAATGCGACCCGCGCCCTGACGACGAAATTTAACGCGCAGCTGTCATGCGGACGCGTCCAGACTCCGACACTGGCGATGATCGCCAAGCGTGAAGCGGATATTCAGGCGTTCAAACCCGTTCCTTATTACGGTCTCCGCGCGGCGGCTGATCAGATGACGCTGACATGGCAGGATAAAAAAACAAAGCAGACAAGAACATTCGATCAGACGGTGACCGGCCGTTTGGCAAAAGATCTGCAAGGAAAGCCGGCAGTCATTTCAGAATTGAAAAAAACGGCGAAGAAAAGCTTCGCTCCCGGTCTTTACGACTTGACGGAATTGCAGCGGGACGCTCATAAGCGCTTCGGTTTCTCCGCAAAAGAGACGCTGTCCGTGCTTCAAAAGCTGTATGAACAGCATAAGCTTGTCACTTACCCGCGGACAGATTCCAGATTCCTTTCCGCAGACATCGTGCCGACTTTAAAAGACCGTTTAAACGGCATGGAAGTTAAGCCGTACGCACAGTACGTCAATCAAATACTGAAGCGGGGCGTCAAAGCGCATAAAGGATTCGTCAATGATGCGAAAGTATCGGATCACCATGCCATCATTCCGACAGAGGAGCCGCTGATCCTTTCAAGCCTCAGCGACAAAGAACGAAAACTTTACGATCTGATTGCCAAACGTTTTCTCGCCGTGTTAATGCCGGCGTTCGAATACGAAGAAACAAAGGTTACAGCCGATATCGGCGGCGAAACATTTACCGCAAAAGGGAAAACGGTTCAATCGCCTGGCTGGAAAGCCGTGTATGATATGTACGAGGATGACGACGATCATGAGGAAGACAAAGACCAGACGCTCCCGGATCTTCAGCAGGGTCAGCGCCTCACTGTCTCATCATTGAAAGAAACGAGCGGACAGACGAAACCGCCGGCGCGCTTTAATGAAGGCACGCTGTTATCCGCAATGGAGAACCCAAGCGCCTTTATGCAGGGAGAAGAGAAGAACCTAGTGAAAACATTGGGTGAAACCGGCGGACTCGGAACAGTCGCCACCCGCGCTGATATCATTGAAAAACTGTTCAACAGTTTCTTAATCGAGAAAAAAGAAAAAGATATTTTCATTACGTCAAAAGGGAAGCAGCTCTTACAGCTCGTCCCGGAAGATTTAAAATCGCCGGCCTTAACCGCTGAGTGGGAGCAAAAGCTCTCCGCCATCGCAGCGGGCAAACTGAAATCCGCCGTGTTCATTAAAGACATGAAAACATATGCGGGCAAAACGGTGAAGGAAATCAAAAACAGCAGCCAAACTTTCAGACATGACAACATTTCAGGCACCGCCTGCCCTGATTGCGGCAAAATGATGCTTAAAGTCAACGGCAAACGCGGCACGATGCTCGTATGTCAGGATCGTGAGTGCGGCAGCCGGAAAACGCTGGCAAGAAAAACAAACGCCCGCTGTCCGAACTGTCATAAGAAAATGGAGCTTCGCGGCCAGGGTGAAGGCCAAACCTTCGCATGTGTATGCGGCCACCGGGAGAAACTGTCCGTCTTTGAAAAGCGCAAGGCGAAAGATAAATCCGGACGCGCATCCAAGCGGGACATCAACTCTTATATGAAAAGCCAAAACAAAGAGGAGCCGATGAACAACGCGCTGGCAGAACAGCTGAAAAAACTCGGCCTGGATAAATAAATCAGAGAAAGGCAGCATTTGTAACGAAATGCTGTCTTTTGTTGTGTTTTTTACTGTAATGGGAATACGATCCATGTGAAGAGGGAAAAGGTGAGCAGGCGGTGCTCCCATTTAAAATTTCCCAATGTGAAAAAATGCTAGTATTCTTTTATCGTTTCCTATATAGTAAAAATACTTTGTGAAAAAATAAGATATGGGTCTAAAAAAGGATTTGTAAAATAGGAGGATAGACTGTGAAGCAATTCGTTTTTCGTCTGATGATCCTTTTGATTTCGATTGTTCTGACGGCGGGGTGCGCGGAGGCCGGCACTGAAAAACAGGCGGCGGCCGAATCGTCCGGACCGCTTCAGCCCGCAGAGCATTTTATTTATCATAAATTGATGAACGGGCGGGGGATGATCCGGACGAACATATCCGGTGAGCCGGAATATTTATCTGAGTCTCTCGGACTATGGATGGCATTTTTGCTGAACAGGAAAGATGAACGGCAGTTTCAAGCGCAATATCAGCTTCTCACCGATTCGTTTCTGACGAAAAACGGGCTTGTGTCGTGGAAGATTGACGGGAATAAAGCGAGCGGCACCAATGCCTTAATTGACGATTTCAGAATTATGAACTGTCTGAATGAGGCCGGAACCCTGTGGGGTAACAGTGAATACGGGAAAACAGCGGTGCAGATCGGGAAGGCGCTGGAAAAATACAATACGAATGACGGGTATTTTACGGATTATTATGATGCCGCTTCAAATGCCGCATCAAAGACCGTGACGTTGTCCTATGTCGACCCCGGCGCCTTACAGATGCTCAGAGAAAAGGGGATTATCGATGAGAAAACGGAAAACCGGAACCTTGATGTTCTCAATCTTGCGCCCCTGAAAAATGGTTTTCTGCCGAAATCGTTCAATACTGAAACAAAGGAATACAAATATGACAGCGAAGTGAATGTCATCGACCAGCTGTACGCCGCCGTGAATCTGAAGCGGGGCGATGACAAAGCCGCCGCGCTGTCAAAATGGATCATAGAAGAATGGAAGTCGCGCGGACAGCTGTACGGACGGTACATCGCAGACACGAAGGAGCCGGCGGTTCAATACGAATCACCGTCCGTTTACGCCCTGGCCGTTCTTTTTTTAGCAGAACAAAAAGCTGATCCGGCTGTCATCAAGCCGCTTTATGAAAGAATGACTTCATTTGAAACACTGGACACGCTGAAACCTGATTACGGCGGCTATATGAGCGGGGGCGATACACATTCTTTCGATAACCTGCTGCCGCTTCTGGCTGAAAGGAAATTGTTTAATGAAAATATCATTCAATGAATCACAAAAACTGTGCAGCTACACAGCAGTTATGCTGGTGCTGCTGTCTTTTTTTATTTACTATGCGTCTCAGCAATCCGCAGGGCTTCTGATAACCTGCATCACATTGCTTGTCACGGGAGCCGGCATATGGTTCGGGGCAATCTACGCGCTCGTCATCACCTTACTCGTCTTATTTGTTCTCGGCAGCCTGCTCCTGTGGTTTCAGACCGGGGGCTTTATGGCGTCTGCCGGTGCCGAAAGTCTGCAGGTGCTGGTCATTTGGGGGATTGCGCTGCTGCTCTTTTCTTACATAGCGGGAAGGATTCACGAGTTGGCGAAGGGGCTTGAGCGCTCAGTGAAACAGCTGCGTGAAGAGATTACGAGCTTTGTCGCCGTCGACAGGGTGACCGGCTTTGACAACCATCTGCGGATGAAGCTGGAGCTTTCTGAGGAAATCAAGCGGGCGGAACGCTACGGCAATTCCTTCGTCTTTTTGCTGCTGCACATGCATTATTTCAAGGAATTCAAATCCCTCTACGGAGAAAAAGAGACCGACCGCCTGCTGGCATTTATCAGCCGCCAAATCCGGTCAAGCGTTCGGGAAACAGACAAAAAATTCAGGCCGTCCGCTGAACGGTTCGGCATCGTGCTGACCCATACGCCTGAAAAAAACATGCCGGCCGTTCTGGCGAAGCTGAAAAAGGAATTGGATACGTACCGGCTGCAAAACGGTAAATACGTCTCCATCACCTTCCGTGTATGTTACTTGGCGTACCGAAAGGATTTACAAACGGCCGAGCAATTTTTAAATGAACTGGAAAACGAGATGATGATGAATGAACTCTAAATGGATACGTCTCTTACTCTCGGCGCTCTTCATGATTTCGGCGGTTTATGTTCCCCTTACGGCGGAAGCAAAAGACAAAAAGGACGGCATTCTCATTATTTATACAAGCACGGACGGCAAAGAAACCGCTGAGGTCAAAATGCTTGATCTGACCGCGGGCCATTTCTCATCAGCCGTCACCGTGAAAAGCGACGGAGACATCACAGCCGCGGACCTCAAAAAGAATCGGCGCGTCATCTATTACGGCGTCACGAAAAAAAAGCTCAGCACATCATTTGTGTCACTGATCAGCAGTATGCCGCAGCAGCTTATCAGCATCGGCTATAACGCCGGACAGTTCCGCCAATTTGCGGGTTTGTCCCTGACAGAGAAAGAAACGGTATACCGCATTTACAGCAAGAAAGAAAAAACAGACATGCCGCTTGAAAAAGGAATGTCCGTGCTCGGCGTATCGGGAGTAAAAGGAAAGCCCCTTTATACATACCGGTCCGGTGACGGCGGCACCCGCCCTTTTATGTGGAAAACGGCGCGCTCTGACTATTATTTCGGTGTGACGAGCCTGTTAAATGATTCGTTTCTGACGGCGAAAGCGCTGCGCAGCGCTTTCGGAGAATCAGCGGGCGGCACCCTCCTTTATTTGCGGCTTGAAGACATCAGTCCAATGTCAGATGAAACATTGCTTTACGAAGCGGGCTCTTACCTGCATAAAAGACACATTCCGTTTATTCTGGCGGTCATTCCGGTCTATCTCAATCCGGAAAACGGAGAAAAAGTATACCTGGCGGACAAGCCGAAAATGGTAAGTGTCCTGAAAAAACTTCAGCAAATGGGCGGCAGCATCATTATTCACGGCTACACGCACGCATACCGATACAGCGAAACGGGAGAAGGCTTTGAATTTTGGGATGCCAAAGCGGATCAGCCGATTACGTCAGAAAATGCGGATGATACTCCGGTCAAGCTTGAAAAGGAACAGGATTTTCCGAATGAAAAAGCGTACCGGGCGTATGTGAAGCCTTTCCGTGAAAAAGAAAACATCTACACGAGAACGAAGCTGGAGCAGGCGATTGACGATCTGACAGAGCTCGGCCTTTACCCGCTGTCATTCGAAGCGCCGCACTATACGATGTCTGAAGAAGGCTACAAAATCGCATCTTCTTATTTCTCCAGCATTTTCGGACAAGTGCAGCTCAGCGGCACGACGTGGAAAACCTCGGGCGCCCCTCCGTTCGTCTCAAAGCCGGCTATGCTGGACGGGATGACGCTGTACCCTGAAACAATCGGTTATGCCGATAACTCAAAGGAAAATCCGCTCGGAGATATGGAGAATCATATTTCGCAGATGATTGATTTCGGCGGCGGAGTGGCGGGCGGTTTCTACCATCCGTATCTCGGCATGAAATACCTCCCCGAGCTCGTCAATCAGATGGAGCGGATTCCCGGCGGCGAGTGGCTCGATCTGAAGAAAACGAAGCAAACGGTAACGTCGGACAGCGTCAGGATCAAAACGGACGGGGACGGAACCATTCATGTGGAAAACAAGATTCATCCGATAACGGCCTTTTTCAATCATCATCAGCAGACGCCTCTGGAAAAAGCGCTTTGGATTCTCTCCGGCGTGGTGTTATTGTTTATCATCATGTTCGCCTGCTACGTTCTTTATTTGCGCGCCACATTAAAAAAACGAATCTTTAAGGAGAGAAGGAGCCTTGAGTAACATTCTGTTTTTTATCTCATTAAGTTTAATATGGGTGATGCTTCTCTATCACATGTTTCTGATGCAGGGCGGATTCAGGCATTATATGACCTTCGAACGGAACATTCCGAAATGGCGCGCAAAGATGGGGGAGCTCCCGAAGGTCAGCGTGCTCATTCCCGCGCATAATGAGGAGGTCGTCATCAGGCAGACGCTGAAGGCGATGGTGAACCTGTATTATCCGAAAGACAGGCTTGAGATCATCGTCGTTAATGATAATTCCTCCGACCGGACGGGAGACATCGTCAATGAATTTTCCCGTCAGTATGACTTCATTAAAATGGTCATCACAAAGCCCCCTAACGCCGGAAAAGGGAAATCTTCGGCGCTGAACTCAGGGTTCGCGGAATCGAACGGAGACGTGATCTGCGTGTATGATGCGGACAATACGCCGGAAAAAATGGCGGTGTACTACCTGGTTCTCGGTCTGATGAATGATGAGAAAGCGGGAGCGGTTGTCGGGAAATTCCGTGTCATCAACGCGGCCAAAACGATCCTGACGAAGTTTATCAATATTGAAACCATCTGCTTTCAGTGGATGGCGCAGGGCGGCAGATGGAAATGGTTCAAAATCGCCACCATCCCGGGGACGAACTTCGCGATCAGGCGGAGCATTATCGAACAGCTCGGCGGCTGGGATGATAAGGCGCTGGCGGAGGATACCGAGCTGACCATCCGCGTGTATAATCTCGGCTACCATATCCGCTTTTTCCCGGCGGCCGTGACATGGGAGCAGGAGCCTGAGACATGGAAGGTCTGGTGGCGTCAGCGGACAAGATGGGCGCGCGGCAACCAATACGTCGTTCTCAAGTTTTTATCCCAATTTTTCAAGCTGAAACGCAAGCGGATCATCTTCGATCTGTTTTATTTCTTTTTTACGTATTTTTTGTTTTTCTTCGGTGTGATCATGTCAAACACGATTTTTATCATCAATCTTTTTTACGACCTGCATCTGGCAGTCGGGTTTTTGGCGATGATTTTGTGGATACTGGCCTTTTTCCTGTTTATGACTGAGGTCATGATTACTTTAAGCATTGAAAAAACAGAAATGAACAAACAAAACTTCTTTATCGTATTTCTGATGTACTTTACATACTCTCAGGCTTGGATCGTGCTCGTCATCTGGTCATTATTCACAGAGATCAAGCACCGCTTGTTCAAGCAGGAAGTCAAGTGGTACAAAACGGAGCGATACAATCAAAATAAAAGCGGGTGACCTTTTTGAAAAAAGCGATCATATTGATAACTGGCCTTTTGCTATTGATGTATAACGGGCAGGCGGCCGCGGCCCGGGAACTGAAAACGGACGGTTCCGCCCTCGGAACAAGCGCCGGCGCAAAAGAGCAGCAGGCGCTGACTGGCGATCTGATGACACTGTACGGGGCGAAAGACAGCGCAGAGCTGACCTATCAGATTCCTGCGGGAGCTTCGAATGCCGATCAGTCGCTTCTGATTGATTACGAGGCGTCAAACTTATTAATTGCCCCGTCTTCTTTAACCATCGCCATTGATGATGAACCCGTCAAATCCATAAAGCTTGACGGCAGTTCCAAGCGGAAAACGGTGAAGCTCAATCTCAGCAAAAGCCAATCCGCCCAAGGCTATCACAATGTATCATTACGATTTTACGGCGTATTAAAAGAGGGCGTCTGCGTCAGGCAGGATACGTCAGGCAACTGGATAAAAATTTATCCGGACAGCCGGCTTGTACTTTCAGAAGCAAGCAAGTCAAAGGGAGCGGATCTCGGCCATTTCCCGTATCCGTTTGCCCAATCAGGCAATACGGGTGAAGAAACCGATATTATTCTTCCTGACAAACCGACCTCGGCGGAAGCTGAAGCCGCAGTCAAAACAGAAGCATTTCTGAAAACGGCAGACAGCAGGCTGAAGGTATCCTATGTAAAAGAATCCGACGCCGGCAAAATCAGCAATCCGTCAATTGTCATCGGCGCTGATCAACATTGGAACGGGAAAATAAAAGAACTTTTCGAACAGGGGAACATCAAAGCGGAAGACAACAAACTTCTTCTCGCTGAACGGGTTCTGACATCAGGGGACAAACGGCAGCCCGTCCTGTTTGTCACGGCGCAATCAGACAAAACGCTGGCGGATAAAATCCGCGTCATCACAGACAGCGCTTATTCAGCTCAGCTGGGCGGAGATACTTTGACAATCGGCCGCCTTCAGCCCGCTGCGGAAAAGACAGGCAATAAACTGACATTAGAGGACTCCGGCGCGGGAAATGTAACGGTCGGATCAAACAAAACGGCGTCAGAGCACTTCTTTTACCCTGCGGCGGCCGCTGTTGATAAAGACGGTAAGGTCAAGCTTTCACTTACATTAAAAACGTCGGAATCGATCCGGACGAAGGCGGATTCAGCAAATGACGCCGAGAGAGCGGAGCTGAACGTCATGGTCAACGGACAGCCGAATGCGGTTGTTATGTTTCAAGCCTGATGTGACAAATTGCAGATCAATGTACCTGCTGCTTCGCAAAAGCTTCGGATCAATCGGGATTGAGACGTGGTAAAAGCCGTCTTTATCTTTATTGCCGAGATATCCGTGTATCGACCGTGACGAAAACAAATGGGTCTATATTGATAAAAGCAGCACGCTGACGTATCCGGTAAGCGATGCGGCGCAGAAAGCTGATTTCGGGCAATGGCCGCTCCCGTTTGCGGGCGGCGGGAAAGAGAAAACAGTGATCGTCATCCCGGATGACGTAAACATGCAGACACTGAAAGAGCTTTCTCTGGTGGCGGATTCATTCGGAAACGGCTTTACCGTAAAGACGGCATCAGACATGAAGGAAGCGGATGCCAAAGGCCGGAATGTTGTGTTTATCGGAGGCCTGCCGCAAATTCCGCTTTTGAAATCAAACGCTTCTAAGCTTCTCGTGCCCTCAGACCGCAGCGGCGCGTACGATGTTTCTTCGTTTCAAATGCTGAATGAGACAACGAAACAAGTCGCGTTTACCCAGGAATCACCTTGGGACTCCGGCCGGAGCATCGCTGTTTTTGCTCCGTTATCAGGAAGCGGCGCGTCTGTCACAAAAGAGCTGATCAGCTTTTTAGACAGCACAAGCGATGCCGCAACCGTCATTAACGAAACGGCCGGCCGGCAGCTGTTTTCGAATCATCAGCAAATCAAGTCCGATGACAGCAGTCCGGCGGCTGATACGAAAAGCCGTTCCGCACCACTGAACGTTACGTATATTGCTGTTTTCGCGGCGCTTATGATCATTGCGGCCGGTCTGATCTGGCTGACGGCAAGAAGGAAAAAAAGAAAAACGGATCATGAAAAAAGCGAAGAGTAATGAAGGAAAAAGAGGCCGTTAACAGGCCTCTTTTTTTGTATTTTCATTTCCATTTTTGGCGGCGGTTTTTTTATTTTTGAAACAGCATAAAAGCCCCTTTACAACTGAACGGGACGGGAGTATGATCTCTTTTATAATCTATATCGCTTAATCTGTAATCAGAGCGGGGGAACCAATTTGCGGCGCGTGATGCCGCTTGGGGTGAATCCTTTTTCAGGTAGGGCCAACTCTCATCAGCCCGAATCCGACAGCTAACCTCGTAAGCGTTCATGAGAGGAGATGAATGAAACCTGTGCACGATTATGGCGCAGGGGCATCCGTTTGCCTCTGTGTCTTTTTGCTGTGCTGAAATATGGCATGCAATCGTTATTCGGAGACATCATAGCAGTAAGGGTTTGTAAATCAAACGGAAAATGAAAAAAAGGGGAAAACAACAAATGTACCATTCAATCAAAAGATTTTTGATTGGGAAACCGCTGAAATCACAGGCGGCCGGAGAGCAGAAACTCACGAAACTCAAGGCGCTCGCCATGCTTTCTTCAGACGCGCTGTCATCAGTTGCTTACGGAACGGAACAGATTCTGATCATTTTGGCTGCGGTAAGCGCGGCCGCGTTTTGGTATTCCATTCCGATCGCAGCCGGTGTTCTCATTTTGCTGCTAGCTTTGATTCTGTCCTACAGACAGATTATTTACGCTTATCCGCAAGGCGGGGGCGCTTATATGGTTTCAAAAGAAAACCTTGGTGAGAAGCCGGGTCTGATTGCGGGCGGCTCATTGCTTGTTGATTATATTCTGACGGTGGCGGTAAGCATTTCTGCCGGAACTGACGCCATTACATCGGCATTTCCGGCCCTGCACCCGTATCATTTGCTCATTGCTGTTTTGCTTGTAATTCTGATTATGATTTTAAATTTGAGAGGACTGTCAGAGTCGGCGTCCATTTTGGCGTATCCCGTCTATCTGTTTGTGGCGGCGCTTGTCCTTTTGATCGTCGTCGGACTGTTTAAGCTCATGACGGGCCAGGTTCATCCGGCCGAACACACGCCGATCGGCACACCCGTGGCGGGCATCACGCTGTTTTTGCTGCTGAAGGCCTTTTCATCCGGCTGTTCGGCACTGACCGGTGTGGAAGCCATTTCAAACGCGATCCCGGCCTTTAAAAATCCTCCGGCAAAAAACGCGGCCCGCACTTTGGCCATGATGGGGATTCTGCTGGCGATCTTATTTACGGGGATTACGGTGCTGGCGTACGGATACGGCACGGGACCGAAGCATGACGAAACCGTTATTTCGCAAATCGCCGCGGAAACTTTCGGCCGCCATACGGTGTATTATTTCATTCAAGGCGTTACATCCTTGATTCTCGTGCTTGCGGCGAATACGGGCTTTTCCGCTTTTCCGCAGCTGGCGTTTAATTTAGCGCGCGATCAGTATATGCCGAGAATGTTTACGGTACGAGGCGACCGATTAGGATTTTCAAACGGAATCATCTTTCTCGGTATCGCGTCCATCTTGCTCATTCTTTTATTCGGCGGCCGCACGGAACATTTAATTCCGCTTTATGCCGTCGGCGTGTTCATTCCGTTTACGCTGTCGCAGACGGGAATGTGCATCAAGTGGATCAGGCAGAAGCCGAAGGGCTGGGCGGTAAAAATGCTGATCAACTCATGCGGCGCCGCCATTTCATTTATGGTGCTGTGTATTTTATTCGCGACGAAGTTCAATCTTGTCTGGCCGGTGCTGTTATTCATGCCTGCTGTCGTCATGCTGTTTTTCGTCATTAAAAATCACTACACCGCGGTCGGCGAACAGCTGCGGGTCGTTGATCAGCAGCCTGAGGAAATCAGGGGAACCGTCGTCATCGTGCCTGTCGCCGGTGTCACCACCGTCGTCCAAAAATCGATTCAGTATGCGAAATCATTATCGGATCAGGTCATTGCGGTTCATGTTTCCTTTGACAGAGAAAACGAAAAAAAGGTGGAAAAGCGCTGGGAAGAACTTCATAACGGCGTCCGCCTCGTCACCCTTCATTCCTCATACCGCAGTCTGGTTCACCCGTTTGATAAGTTTTTAGAAACGGTCGAACAAAAAGCGAAAAAAGAACAGTTCTCCGTGATGGTGCTGTTTCCGCAATTCATTACGAAAAAACGCTGGCAGACCATCCTTCACAACCAATCAGCCTTCTTGCTCCGAGTCCGGCTGTTTTGGAAGAAGGACATAATCGTCGCCACCCTGCCGTATCATTTTAAAAAGTAACGGCAAAGACCGCAGGCTGAAATGCCGCGGTCTTTTTTGTAAAGGAGGACGCCATGGCTCAAGGCGCTTTTGTCATCATTCAAAATGACGGGCGGGACATATTGCTCGTAAAACGAAAAGACATTCCCTTATGGGATTTGCCCGGGGGCAGGATCGCAGAAGGTGAAACACCTGAATCCGCAGCCGTAAGAGAGGCCTTCGAAGAAACCGGTTATAACGTGACCATCATAAAAAAAGCCGGTGAGTATGAAAGGCCGGCATTTGAAGATACACAACATGTCTTCATCGGAGCCATTACCGGAGGAACACCGCTGATGAACGGGCCGGAAACCGCCGCATTACGCTGGTTTTCCCCAAACCGGCTGCCGCTGTTCATGGTGCCGAACAGGAAACTCCAAATAAAAGACGGACTCAATGGGGCGGCAAATCGTAAGGCAGTCCTTAAAGACCGAAATCTGTTATCCATCCTTGATCTGCTGAGAAAAAAGCTGAGAGTATAGCCCGTGTTTCAACCCGTATGAAAAAGGGGATGAATACAGGTAAAAGGAGGATGCAGTATGCCAAGTAAAACAGCAGGACACGTAATGACGGAGCTGCTTGAACAATGGGGAGTCGGTCATATATACGGCATTCCCGGAGACAGCATTAATGAATTTATCGAAGAACTGAGACATGAACGAAATAACCTGACATTCATCCAAACCCGGCACGAAGAAGTCGCAGCCCTGGCCGCCGCGGCTGAGGCAAAACTGACCGGGCAGATCGGTGTCTGCCTTTCAATCGCAGGACCGGGGGCCGTTCATCTGCTGAACGGTTTATACGACGCCAAAGCGGACGGCGTTCCGGTGCTGGCGATTGCGGGACAGGTGGCTTCCGATGAAATCGGCCGTGACAGCTTTCAGGAAATCAAATTAGAGCAAATGTTTGAGGACGTGGCGGTATTCAACCAGCAAGTACATACGGCAGAAGCGCTGCCCGATCTTCTGAATCAGGCGATCCGCACGGCTTACAGCAAAAAAGGCGTTGCCGTTTTAACCGTTTCTGATGATTTATTCGCGCAAAAAATCAAACGGGAGCCGGTTTACACATCGCCGATATACCTCAAAGCTGATATAGAGCCGAAAAAAGAACATCTCGTGACATGCGCGCAATATATTAACAACGCAAAAAAACCGGTCATTCTCGCCGGCCAAGGGTTAAAATCAGCAAAAGAGGAGCTGCTCGCATTCGCTGATAAAGCGGCCGCTCCGATTGTCATTACCCTTCCGGCAAAAGGCGTCGTGCCTGACAGCCATCCCCACTTTCTCGGGAATCTCGGGCAAATCGGCACAAAGCCCGCCTACGAAGCAATGGAGGAATGCGATCTGCTGATCATGCTCGGCACATCGTTCCCATACAGGGATTATCTCCCGGATGATACGCCTGCCATTCAGCTTGATTCGGATCCGGCGAAAATCGGCAAGCGCTATCCCGTCAATGCGGGAATCGTCAGTGATGCGGCTCTGGGGCTGAAAGAGCTGACGGAATACATTGAATATAAAGAAGACAGAAGATTTTTGGACGCCTGCACCGAGCACATGAAGCATTGGTGGAAGGAAATCGAAAAGGATGAAACTGAAGCGACTCATCCGCTCAAGCCGCAGCAGGTCATTGCCCGGCTTCAGGATGCCGCCGCAGAGGACGCTGTCCTGTCAGTGGATGTCGGAACGGTTACGGTGTGGATGGCCCGCCATTTTAAGATGAAGAAGCAGGACTTTATCGTCTCAAGCTGGCTCGCCACGATGGGATGCGGGCTTCCGGGAGCGATTGCCGCAAGCCTTGCCGAACCTGAGCGGCAGTCCATCGCCATTTGCGGAGACGGCGGATTTTCAATGGTGATGCAGGATCTGCCGACGGCTGTTAAATACAAACTGCCGATTACGGTTGTCGTTTTAAACAACGAAAATTTAGGCATGATTGAATATGAACAGCGGGTCAAAGGCAACATTGACTACGTCACCCAGCTGCAAAATATGGATTACGCCGCTTTTGCAGAAAGCTGCGGGGCAAAAGGCATCAAAGTGACGAAACACGAGGAATTGGCTCCCGCTTTTCATGAAGCGCTCAACTCAAATGAGCCGGTCGTCATCGACGCCGTCATCGGCGACGAGCCGCCGCTTCCGGGAAAAATCACTTACGGCCAAGCGAAGGGCTTCAGCAAATACATGCTGAAAAACTTCTTTGAAAACCAAAAAATCGAAATGCCGTCTCTAAAGAAAAGCTTAAAACGGCTGTTTTAAGAAGCCGGCGCTTATAAAAAAATAAACAGGCAGCATGCCTGTTTATTTTTTTGTTGGGCGGCTTGCTTGCATATAGCCGTCCTAAACGAAAACGGAGATTGTGAAAAGCCACGGCTAGCGAGCGATGGCTGATCAAAAAACTCGTGAAGGACCAGTGCAATTCATCTCAAGAACAGCCAGAGAGCGGTCACAACAGCGATCATAAAGTAATCTCCATCATTCAGTGTAGTTCCATTTTTGACAAACACAAGTGCCGTACGGTTTGTCTTTGTCCCTTTCGGGGTTTTAAGCGCAATGTTCTTCCCTATATTGTAATAAACAATTTTAAACAAATAATATGCCAGCGAACAGAATAAAAAGAGCAACATGAACTTGCCAATAAACAATATCATGTTTCATTACTTCCTTTTGCAGTTTTTTCGTTTGAATATATGACGGAAAAGTCAGGATGTTATATAAAAGGAGAAGTATTTTACAGAGGCTGGTGTTATTCATTAATGAACGGTTCGCCGCAACATCCCCAGATCCGGAATCATTTCAAAACGAAAGAGAAGCCCGAGGATTATTAAAAAACAGTCCCTAATGTGTCCGCTTTTTTTTGGAAATTTGATCTAAGATGAACATAAAGAGGGTGAATAAGAAGGACACCGTAATCATATCTATCAGAAATATATTAGGAGTATCTTTTATTAATAGCAGCCATACCACCTGCAAAACTAAAGAAATAGAAAAATAAGATATATATGTCATGATCCTCATATTTGTTACCCCCTTAGCCTAATTTCTCTTTTGTGATCTTATCCAAATTAGTGAAAAGGATATCCAATCCCGAAAATAAGAAAGTGATGAACAATGAAAGAAGCACTTCTCCACCTTGAAATATAGATATGTTCTCAATGATATGATTGGAAACGTATTGAATTGAGAAGTAAACAGCAGCCCATGCAAAAATGAATTCAAGGATATAGGCTGACCAAGCAGGCAATGTCAAAACATGAGTCATTCCTTTTACAATTGCCGTAAGGATAAGCATATAAACTAAAGCTAAAATACTGACGACGACAGAAAATATGTATAAGTCTGAAAGTGAACCATATATGATATATTCTCCGAAAAAATGATGTATTGTTACAGCTGCAAAACAAATAATCAGGCTGGGGACAGTCACAGCGAAGAACAGAGAGAATCCAATAAGTACGATGAATGCTGCATGAGCTAAGCGGTTTGGCGGTGTATCCACGATCTCTTTTTTTAATAGAATCATAAAAATAAGAGATGAAATCACAAGGCAGCATAAGAAAGTGAGCAAAACAGTAAAAAAGACAGTCATGTGACATCTCCAATGAAAAAGTGCTATTAGAGTGAATCTAACAGCACTTTGCATTTACTTCATACGTATTTTCCTGACGATCATTTATGAATGATTTTAAAATGCTTTCATTGCTAAAGTTGTCAAATGAGCGAGGTTTTTAGCCTGACTGTCAGAAAGTCCGGACTTTTTAAGTGAAAGATAAAGATTCTTTTCCACGTCAGTCCAGCTTAAGGCGACATACTCGTTCAGCATTTTCTTTAAAACCGGTTCTATGTGTTGATTGAAAACGGATTCGAGTTCATTTCTTATTTTCTTTCCTGCTAATTTTTCAACAAGATTGAATAATTTTGTTTTATTTTTCAGCACTTCTCTGATTACATCTTTGACTGGTTTTGACACAGATGCATCGCTTTGTGCTTTAAGTCCGTAGGAAAATTGCGTATCAGTCTGATAAAAAAATGATTTGGTCGTTCCAGTGGCATTGGCAGTATTATTATGATTTTCTTTAGCTAAGGATGCGGGGACAAAAGCAGTAGTTACAAGGGCTAAAGATGCGGCAAACAGAATGCCTTTAGCTGCGTGTCTAATGGGAAATCCTCCTTTAGAAATGTAGTGTAGAGAGAAATGAAAGTCTATGTATTTAGGCGGGACCGATATGATCCGCTTTGAACATTTCCCCTCTCAGATACCATTCTATCAATAGGTATTTTTGGGGTAAATAGGATTTTCATACAGTATTTTTCTTATAATTCAAAATCTTCTTTAGCAGGATTCATTTTGGCTGCAGTTTCGATGATGGGACATGGGCTGAAGCCTATATAACACATGTACAGGCTGATTGAGGCGGAATCACATTATCGGAGCGGTTTATAATTCAGGGTTAATGAATAAAAATAAACAGGCGGCATGCCTGTTTATTTTCGTTTGCGTGAAAGAGCGAAGAAAAACGGGAAGGCGGAGCCGGCCAATAACGTACCGAATAAAAACATGCCCCCGATGAACACATGATAGTTCACCCCGCCGATCCAAAGCCCCGTGATTAAGGAAACGATGCTTAATGCGATCATCAAAAAGCCGGGAATCAGACGTTTCTTACCCGTTGTCCGATAAGCAAAAAGAGAACAGAAGATGCCGATGACAATCGGCACAATCCACAGATAAAAAAGGATAAATACTGACATAAGCAAAACTCCGATTTTTCTTCTATCATACCAAAAACGCCCGGAAAAAGATACGAACGGCACCCGGCGCTAAAAGAAAAACCGGCCGCTATGGCCGGTTTTTTTCTAACGGAAGGAATCGTAGATCACAAACAGATTAAGCGCGATCACCAAAACCGCAATCAGCCAGGCGAGAGCCGTCACCCATTTTCGGTTCGTCAGGGCGCCCATCAGGCGTTTGTTGCTTGTAAACATAATCAGCGGCACGAGCGCAAAGGCGATGCCGAATGAAAGAACGACCTGGCTCCATACGAGCGCTTCTGTGGCGTTGACCCCCGAGATAATGATGATCATCGGCGGAATGATGGTAATGAAACGCCGCAAATAAAGCGGGATACGGTAACGGATGAAGCCCTGCATGATAATATCGCCTGACAATGTGCCGACAGAAGAGCTTGAAAGCCCTGCGGCCAGCAGCCCGATCCCGAAGAGAATGGCTGAAGCCGGCCCGATATAGTGGCCGAATTGCTGATAAGCCACGTCTAAATCTTCTACATACAGCCCGTTCTTGAAGAAAAGCGCGGCAGCGACGATGAGCATGCTTGCGTTAATCGCCCCGGCGATCACCATCGCGATGAGAATGTCAATCGTCTCGAATCTAAAAATCTTTTTCCGCTCACTATCCGTTTTTCCGACGACACGGCGCTGTGTCAGTGCGGAATGTAAGTAAATGGCATGCGGCATCACGGTTGCGCCGAGTATCCCGGTTGCCAAGAGCACACTGTCCATTCCGTCAATTTTCGGGATAAACAGCCCTTCGAGAACGGAGGCGGCGTCAGGTTTGGCAAAGAAGGTTTGCAGAGCGAAGGCGATCACCACGACAAACAGAAGTCCGGCGATGCCCGCTTCCAGCGCCCGGTAACCCCTGCGCTGCAGCTCTAAAATCGCGAATGATCCGATCGCCGCGATAATGGCCGCTTCAACCATCGGTATGCCGAACAGCAGGTTGAGCCCGAGCGCCGCCCCGATAAATTCTGCCAGATCAGTTGCCATAATTACCAGTTCACCCTGTATCCACAGCCCGGCGGATACCCATTTCGGGTACCGGTCTCTGGCGATTTCCGGAAGGTTTTTACCCGTGGCAATGCCGAGCTTCGCGGAAAGAACTTGAATTAAAAAAGCCATCAAGTTTGAAAAGAGGATGACCCACAGCAGCATATACCCATATTTCGAACCAGCTGAGATATTCGTAGCGAAGTTTCCCGGATCAATGTAGGCAATCGCCGCGATAAAGGCGGGGCCTAAAAAAGGCAGAAGCCGCTTGAATCCCTTGCTTTTGCCGTCAAGTGCATCCTGCACGGCTTTTGATTGCAGTGATTGTGCTGAGATGTCTTTGCTCATTATGTCTCACCTAAATTCCGATAGATTTTTAGCTAAATAACAAAAAGTTTCCTAGATGCAAATTATTTTATCTACATCATAAATCCGCTATTATGAGATGTCAAGTTCTTTATGTTCAATAAACCGGTACATTGATGCCCTGTTTTATCTATGATATGTATCCCGCCGAAGAAAGGTCCGAAAATGAAAACGGCATCGTTCCGGGAAAGAAGCGATGCCGTTCGCAAAGCGTGTTTCCGCGTCCGATCATGCGCGGATGCGTGGAGCGTTCTTTTAAAAAGGTGAAAAGAGGACACTTGCCCATATCACTTCACAACTTTCTGTCCGCCCAACTGATTTGAGAAAAAGACGCTGTATTTCCTCCGTTTTCCCGGGTAAATAGAATAATAATGTTTCTTTCCATTGGAAGATAAAACCTTTCTGTACCATTCAAATGACCTCCGGAAAAACTCCGGCCGCTCTGAATAAACGTTTGAATCAACGATATATCAGTGATTCCAGTCCAATAAACCGCTGTTATCTATCAATTAAAGAATCGGCATGGCCACTTGCGAAGAAAAGAAGTTGGAGCATTAGACTTATTTCAGTCTCCCGGGCAAAAAAGTATAATAACGTCAGGAAAGCTTTCCAGCCATATGATAAAAGAGGGGGAATTTTCCTGGTACGTCGTTTGTCGATCATTTCTTTAGCCATGATTTTTGCTGTTTCTTTATTCGCTTTTGGCGGCTCTGCATCAGCAGCAGCTTTCAAACCTAAAGCTGAACCGGACGTTTCCATTTTAGCCAGCGGGGGTACAGTCGGTATTTACGGTGCTAATATGCGCTCATGCTCTAAGGTCAGCTGTTCAACGATCACAACATTCTCAAGCGGTAAAAAAATTACAGGTTCTTGGGTAACCGGAGAATATGTTCAAGGCCACTACACTAATTCTAATAAATGGCTGAAAGTCACGTATGCAGGAGCGACAGGCTACGTTTCAGTCACCACACTATCTTATTATTACGGTTTATAATCAGAAAAACCCCGTTCTCTTGAGAGCGGGGTTTTTCCTTTATTCCGATTCAATTTCCGCGTTTCGTTTCATCATCGTGTTTCATCAGCTGATCGATTTCTTCCTTAGAAGCGTTTTTTTTCCACTCTTTCGCCTGACTTGTCGCAATGGGAATGGCCCGTCCTTCTTCATAACCCTCATCTATCATCGCATTCGCGATTTCGATCGCTTTTTTCTTCACAGGTTCCTCGAGATTCTTCAATGATTGCGGATAATCCTTCATAGACCAAGGCATGTCTATCACTCCTTTATGAAAAGTGTTTCCCGCCTGAAGAAAAAGAAAACCGCCTCATCAAAAAGAATGACAGCTATTTTTATGAGAGACCAGCAATTTCCGAATAAAATATAAAGGATAAAGAAGCAAGTACAGATTGAATGCCCACCACATAAGATCAAAATCACCGATAAATACCCAAAAGGCAATCGCTTGCAGGCCTGAACAAAAGGTCAGCACAAGTGATATTAATGCGAAAGGGCGCCATAACGCATGTTTCCGTTTATAAAGAAACAAGCTGTACAGCCCGGTTATCGAAATGAAAATATCTAAGGGAAAGAATGACCAGTTCCAGGCCATGATCATGGCGTTATCATAATCTTTAAACACCATGTTTTTTGGAATCCACTCAAAAAAAGTAACAATCCAATAAACGATAAATCCAATATCTGTAATGAGGAAGAGAACCTTTAACCCTTTCATCATCTGTTTCTGTCCGTATGAACGCTGATGCCGTTTGATGACGTTTCACTTTCAGAAATAAAGTTTAAGGAAACGACACCGATGATGATCAGAAGAACAGAGACAGCTTTTATGACAGAGAACTGTTCATGAAAGAAAAAAATTCCGATCATGGAAATCAGCACGATCCCCATTCCCGACCAGACCGCATATGCGATGGAGACACTTATATATTTCAAAGTCAAAGTAAGAAAACAAAGGCTGCCGATATAAAACAATAATAATAAAATACTTGGGACAAGTTTTGTAAATCCATTTGATAATTTCATGCTGACCGTACCCAATACTTCAAAAATGATCGCTAAACTTAAATAAATCCATTGCATTCAGCATTCTCCTTCAATCGTATTATTCAAAATTATACAATATATAGAATTTGAAGAAAATTAAACAATGGAATGTTTTCCGGATAAAAAGTCCGGCCGGGTGTAAAAAGAAAACGCCATAAAGGTATACTATGTAGAAAGAAATCAGAAAGGGCGTGCAGGACGGGTGACAGAAGAACGGACAGATCTGGAAAGACAACTGAGAGACATTCAAAAATGGGAAAAGGCGCAGCAGAGGGCGATGTTCTGGCAAACATTCACCCGCTTGCCGTTTCAGCTTTTGGACAAGCTGACACCGCAATTTATTCAGAGGAAAATCGGACTCATACTCGATGAAACGGGAACGTTTATTCAGTCAGGCGGACAGTACCTTACATCAGAAAAGCGCATCATGAAAAAGTTTCAAAAACGGCTGCCGCACGGTACATGTCAAACGCTTCACGACATCCGCAATGCGCCGCTTGCCGTCATGGACGAAATCGCAGAAGCCATAGCGCGTACAAGCGTAAAGGCCGCGACGGTGCAGGGAGCCGCAACGGGAGTCGGCGGCGTGTTTACGCTTGCGGCAGACATTCCGGCGATGCTCGGCCTGTCCTTAAAGACGCTGCAAGACATCGCGGTTGCTTACGGCTTTGATCCGAAAGACAAAAAAGAACGCGTGTTTATCGTCAAATTGCTTCAGCTTGCATCCAGTGACGTCATCGGAAAAAAAGCGATCCTGCAAGATTTACGGCAATATGATCAAAACGACCAAACCTATCAGCGCGTCGCCTCGCAAATCCAAGGCTGGCGGGAAGTCGTTTACAGCTACCGCGATACGTTCGCCGCGAAAAAACTGCTGCAAATGG
This sequence comes from Bacillus sp. EU63, assembly GCF_038592915.1. NCBI lineage: Bacteria > Bacillati > Bacillota > Bacilli > Caryophanales > Bacillaceae > Bacillus > Bacillus sp. EU63. The sequence goes on from NZ_CP151944.1 coordinate 456,783, forward strand.
TTCCGGCCGCAGGCATCATCTTCGGCGCGTCCGCCAACCGTTCAGCTTTAGAAAGCATCGCGGAAACAGGCATCATGCTTTATAAAAAACGCCGGATTCTAAAACGCATGAACGATACAGAATGATAAAAAACCACCCGCAAACACATTCAATGTGTTTTCTTTGTTTAGCAGTTCTGAAATCGGGAAACCAACAACCAACACCAATTAAAGGAGGAATTCAAAAATGGCACAAGATAATAACAAAATGAGCAGAGAAGAAGCAGGTAAAAAAGGCGGAGAAGCTACAAGCAATAACCATGACAAAGAATTCTATCAGGAAATTGGTCAAAAAGGCGGAGAAGCCACAAGCAAAAATCACGACAAAGAATTCTATCAGGAAATCGGTGAAAAAGGCGGAGAAGCCACAAGCAAAAATCACGACAAAGAATTCTATCAGGAAATCGGTGAAAAAGGCGGAGAAGCCACAAGCAATAACCATGACAAGGAATTCTATCAGGAAATCGGCCAAAAAGGCGGAGAAGCTACAAGCAAAAATCATGACAAAGATTTTTATAAGGAAATCGGCCAAAAAGGCGGAAACAGACGAAGCAGCTAATAAAAGCATAAAAGGCAGACAACCTGCAGATCAAAAGCGATCCGGCACATCAGCTGGATCGCTTTTTATTTTGGGAAAATCTTGATCTGAGCCGCCGTTACGATACAATAAAATGAAAAAGGGGTTTTTCACTCGTGTCTGACATGCTGAATTTGCTCGCTATCGCCAATAAAGTCAAAGAAAAACACGCCAATTTTTCAATCGCGGAGATCAATGACCACTGTGTGCGCCTCGCAGTATTTACGGGAGAATATGACTGGCACCATCACCCTGACTCAGATGAATGGTTCATCGTTCTGGAAGGTGAGCTGCTGATCGATTTTAAGGACAAAGAAACCGCAGTGCTCAAAGCAAATGACAGCCTGCTCATCCCGAAAGGCACGATTCACCGCACCCGCTCTTACGTCAGAACCGTGAATCTCTGTGTCGAGCATACGCATGCGAAAACAGTCATCACAGAGGAACGGTCATGCTGATCAAAAAGATTGTATGTGAAACAGACGCTGCAAACGCTGAAGCATTTGGGCAAGCACAGTCAAGGTGGAGAGCATTATCATGTGTAAATGGCTTCGTCAAACAGGCCGGCGGCTGGCGGAAAAACGCAGACGGCCTGTTCATCGCAGAGATCATCAGTGTTTGGGAGAACAGACAGGCCTATGATGATTTTATGGAGAACGAACATGACCGCATATACGAAGAAAACGAGCAGAAGGCTCAATTCTTTCAATAGAAGTGATGCTGTACGAGGGGGATGAACCTGTCATTCACGAGCTGTTACATCACCCGGACATCCGATACGAACCGGACTGGACAGTTGTGCGCAAATAAAAAAAGCCCCTTTAGAGGCTTTTTTATTTTCGTCCGGGAAGCGTGTTGTGGACATACGGCGGGACGGGGTCCAGCTTAGCTATTTCGCCGTGCGCTTTCGGTTCCTTTTCGTATTCAAATGGTTCTCCGTCCGGCGCTGTTTCCTTCAGCCAATTTTGTTCAGCGCTTTCTGCTCCATCTGAGAAATGAATAAGCTTATGGGAGAATGACTGTTTTTCCAGCGCCTTCGGGAATGTGGAAGGAACGATCGGACCTTCCTGTTCTTCTAATTCTTTAATGGCCGCAAGCCATTGGTTTTGATGCATGGTATCGCGGGCCAATAAAAAGCTGAGCATATCTTTCACGCCTTTATCATCGGTCATTTCATACAGGCGTGCGACTTGAAGCCTTCCTTGTGATTCGGCGTTCAGATTGGCGCGGAAGTCTGCCAGAAGGTTTCCGCTTGCGACGATATAGCCTGCGCTCCACGGAACGCCCGTGCTGCTCTCCGGCATTGCCCCGAGTCCTGAGACAATTGCATGATGCGGATTCATCCCGCCTAAAATGGACCCGATGACCGGATCATCAGCCGCTTTTTCCTGCTCTGCCAGCGGGGCGTCTTCTAACAGTCTCGCAATCATCGTCGCGATCATTTCGACATGGCCGATTTCTTCCGTCGCGGTATCCATCAGAAGATCCTTATATTTTTCATTGCCCCGTGTATTCCATCCTTGGAACAAATATTGCATGGCGACGGATATTTCCCCGTATTGTCCCCCTAAAATTTCCTGCATCTTTTTTGCGAACAGCGGATCAGGACGATCCGGTTTAGCCGGATGCTGCAGTTTTTTCGTATGTGTAAACATGTCTCCATCTCCTTTTTTGATCTGTCCCTATTTACTTCCCCGGCGGGAAAAGGGATGAAACGGAGATGGGCGTATTGGTCCTGCTAAGGCTCGCGGCGCAAGGATAACAAATCCTGCACAAGCCCGCGGCCGATCACCTGTTCATATTGTCCGTAAATCGGGTCGAGGCGTTTCATCCATGTGTTCTTTTCCGCTTTGCTCAGCACATGAATATGAATGGATGAATTCTTCTTTATCTCTTCAAGCTGGTCTTTATTCATTTTCTCAGCGGAGGCTTCGTTCCATTCCGTCGTTTCTCTCATCGCCTCCGTTAAGATGGTTTTCGTTTTTTCTGTCTGCGAATTCCAGAAATGCTCGTCGGTCATCACGGCATAACCGAGGTACCCGTGATTGCTGATTGTCAAATAATCTTGAACATTATAAAATTTTTTAGAATAGATATTTGAAATCGTATTTTCTTCTCCGTCTACGAGATTGCTTTCCAAGAGCTGAAACGTGGAATTAAAGGAATCCTGCCGCGGGTGCGCGCCGAGCAGACGGTACTGGTCTTCGATCACGCTGCTCGGCATGATCCTGAGCGCCTGTCCTTTCAAATCGTCCGGAGTGAAGATCGGCCCTTTATTTGACGTGAGCTGCTTAAACCCGTTCGTCCAGTACGCCAGTCCTTTCAAATGATGCTTTTCTAATGAAGCGAACAGGCGTGTGCCGATTTTGCCGTTGAGGCCTTCTTGCACGGCTTTATAGTTTGTAAACGCGTACGGCAGATCCAAAACACCCCATTCGGGAGACAGTGATCCGAGCTTTGAGGTGGAGGGAGCGATGAATTGCACGTCCCCGTTTTGGAGGGCGTTTATTTCTTCATTATCTGAATAGAGGCTCCCGTTTGGAAACACCTCTACTTTAATGGTGCCGCCGGACTTTTGATAGACAAGGTCCGCAAACTTATTCGCCGCCCGCCCTTTAGGCGTGTTCTCAGCAACGACATGGCTGAATTTGAAAACGATTTGATCTTTCAGGCCTTCCTGTTCGTCATCATAATACGGTTCTTCCGTTGAGAAACGATCATGAAAGCCGATGAATAAAGCGGTTCCGATACCGAGTACCATCAGGCTGAGACAAGTCAGCAAGCTTTTCATCGAAAACCCCCTCCGCCATTTTCTATAACAAGCATAATCGGGCGGGCCGTTTTCGTAAAGAGACGGAAAGGAAGAGGCCAATGACGAAAAAAAAGCTCACCATCCGCTGGAAAATCACCATACTTTCGTATATCGTCGTGCTTTTTACCTTTTTGATCGTCGGCATCGTGCTGATCGGCAATATTCAGCATACAGAGGAGCGCGAGCTGAAAAAACGGCTGATGAATACCGCGCGGACGGTATCTGAGATGACCGATGTCAAACGCGCCCTAGAGCAGAAAAAACAAAGGGAAGACGTGCGCCATGCGGTCGAAGAAATAAGGATCATCAATGAAGCGGACTACATCGTCGTTATGGATATGGATCATATTCGCTATTCACATCCCGTCAGCACAATGATCGGAAAGCGTTCAAGGGGTGAGGACGAAGCCGCGGCGTTCGCCGAGCACATTTATTTTTCCGAAGCAAAGGGAGAGATCGGCACCGCCGTCCGCGCTTTTTATCCCATCAAAGACCGGGATTTGAATCAGATCGGCGTCGTTCTGGCCGGTAAAACGCTGCCCGGATTCGGTGAAATTCTTCTTCAGCTGAAACATGAAATACTGTTTATCGTTCTGCTGGCGCTCGGGTTCGGACTGGCCGGCTCCTTTTTGCTGGCCCGCCACATCAAAAAACAAATGTTTTGGCTGGAGCCCCATGAGATCGTGAGAATGTATGAGGAACGGACCGCTACGTTTCATTCGATGAATGAGGGCGTCATCGCGATCGATAATCAGCATCACATCACCATTTTTAATGAAAAAGCGAAGCAGATATTCAATGTCAGACAAGAGACCGATGGCAGGCTGATCTGGGACGTGTTAAAAGATTCGCGGCTCCCTGAGATCGTCGAGCGGAACCGAGCCGTATATAATGAAGAAATCCAAGTCAGCGGAAAGGTGATCATGAGCAGCAGAATTCCGATCGTCATGAAAAAGAAGGTCATCGGAGCCGTCGCCATTTTTCAGGACAGGACGGAAGCGGCGAAAATGGCGGAAGAACTGACAGGCGTGAAAAATTTTGTCGATGCGCTCAGAGTCCAAAATCATGAACATATGAACAAGCTTCACACCATCGCGGGACTCATTCAGCTCGGAAAATCAGAAAAAGCGCTCCAGCTTGCTTTTAAGGAATCATCAGAACAAGAAAGCGTCACCGATTTTCTTCATCAGGCCATTCAGAATGACGCTGCGGCGGGGCTGCTGTTAAGCAAAATCAAAAGAGGAAAAGAGCTTGGCATTTCTGTGAAAATTGATGAAAACAGCAGTTTCTCGGCATTTCCGGAGCATGTCGACCAGCATGACATTGTCGTCCTGCTCGGCAATTTAATTGAAAATGCGTTCGGCGCATTCGAAACAGCGGACACGGAGGACAAACATATTGACATCAGTATCGAGCAAAATGATGAAGTGCTTGCTATATTAATAGAAGACAACGGAAGCGGGATTTCCGATCAGCACATCCCGCGCCTTTATGACAAAGGGTTTACCGTCAATAAAACGGGAGGAACGGGATACGGCTTGTACCTCGTCAAACAAATCGTCGACAAAGGGATGGGCGTTATTGAAGTCGACACACGGCAGGGACAGGGAACGGCATTTTCTATTTTATTTCCGATGAAGGGGGAGGAATCATTCGATGGACATCAAGGTGCTGCTTATTGAAGATGATCCGATGGTGCAGGAGGTGAATAAAGAATTTATCACCGGTGTTTCGGGGTTCAGCGTCATCGCCACAGCCGCTGACGGAGACGAGGGAATCAGGCTTATTAAAGATCTGCGGCCCGGGCTCGTGGTATTAGACGTATATATGCCGAAAAAAGACGGAATTAAAACGCTCCAGGAAATCAGAAAACAAAAGCTCGAAGTGGACGTCATCATTGTCTCGGCCGCAAAAGACAAAGAAACAATCCAGCTTATGCTGCAAAACGGTGCGGCCGACTATATTTTGAAGCCGTTTAAGCTGGAGCGGATGAGACAGGCGCTCGAAAACTATAAACAATATAAGCGGAAAATTGAAGAGCATGACACCATGTCGCAAGAGCAGCTTGACATGCTGCTTAAAATTCCGCAAAATCCGTCCCGGGATCTGCCGAAGGGGTTAAATCATTTTACGATGAATGAAATTTTGACCTATATGAAACAGCAGACGGAGCCGCTTTCAGCTGAAGAAGCCGCCAAAGCGCTCGGAATCGCCAGAGTGACGGCGCGGCGTTATCTTGATTTTCTTGAGAAGGACGGCCAGATTAAGCTCGACATTCAATACGGGGGAGTGGGCCGGCCGGTTAACCGCTACAAATTCGTCCGCTAGCCGAGACCAAAAAGACCAAAATGTCCGTTATGATCATAAGCTTCCCCTCTTTGTTTGAAAACGCTATCATTTTCATATAGACGCAGCGAGAGGCAAGGGGGAGTAGGGATGAAAATTTTCAAAAATCTTACGGTGCAGGTCATCACGGCGGTTATCATCGGCGTCATTGTCGGACTCGTATGGCCTGAGGCCGGGAAGCAGATGAAGCCGCTCGGCGATACATTTATCAATGCGGTAAAAATGATTATCGCACCGATCATATTCCTGACGATCGTGCTTGGCATCGCCAAGATGGGAGACATGAAAAAAGTCGGCAAAGTCGGGGGAAAAGCATTTATTTATTTTGAAGTCGTGACCACCATTGCCCTTATTATCGGACTTCTGGTCGTCAATATCATGAAACCCGGTGAGGGCCTTGATTACAGCAAGCTTGAAAAAGGGGATGTCTCTCAGTACACCCAAAACGGGGGACAGGGGATTGACTGGATTGAATTTATCACTCACATCGTTCCGTCAAATATGGTTGACGCTTTCGCAAAAGGCGACATTCTTCAGGTCTTATTCTTTTCTGTTTTATTCGGTGTCGGCCTGGCGGCGCTCGGTGAAAGAGGCAAAAGCATTATTGATTTCTTCGATAAACTGTCGCACGTTTTTTTCAAAATCATCGGCTACATCATGCGCGCGGCGCCGATCGGCGCATTCGGGGCCATGGCCTATACGATCGGTCACTTCGGCCTTGATTCCATCAAGCCGCTGGCGAGTCTGATGCTGTCTGTATACGTTACGATGTTCCTGTTTGTATTTGTCGCTTTGAATATCATTTGCAAACTATTCGGTTTCAGCTTGTGGAACTATCTCCGTTTTATTAAAGATGAACTGCTCATCGTTCTCGGCACAAGTTCTTCTGAGTCCGTCCTTCCGCGGATGATGGATAAAATGGAGCGTTACGGCTGTTCCAAATCGGTTGTCGGCCTTGTCATTCCGACGGGATATTCTTTTAACCTGGACGGCACCTCGATTTATCTGTCCATGGCGACGGTTTTTCTGGCGCAGGTATTCGGCGTTGACCTTACCATCGGCCAGCAGGTTACGATCATTCTCGTGCTGATGCTGACATCAAAAGGCGCGGCGGGCGTAACCGGAAGCGGATTTATCGTGCTCGCCTCCACTTTATCGGCGCTTCAGGTTATTCCGCTGGAGGGACTGGCGCTGCTCCTCGGCGTTGACCGCTTTATGAGTGAAGGAAGGGCGATCGTCAACCTGATCGGAAACGGAATCGCCACCATCATCGTAGCCAAGAGCGAAAATGAGTTTGACGAAGCGAAAAGCACACAGGCCGTAAAAGAAATGAAAACGGCGGTATAAAAGGAAAGGAACGGCATGCATCCGGCATGCCGTTCTTTTTTTCGGCTGCCATGAGTAAAAAAGATAAATTTGTTTAAATTTATTAGGAGGTGGACAAAGACCTTAGCGTCATTTTGTTATATAATTTACAATTAGAGAGTGAAAGATGAAATCTAAGGGCTTTTTGTCCTAGCAGGAGTGTATAAATGGCGGCTATTTTTAAATTTTTTCAGCATCCGGGTGTCAGACGTTTTTCCGTTTTTCTTGTTTTGACTGGGGTGTTAGTTGTATTCCGAAGTATGATTAATTTGATTTTGCTTACGTTTATTTTTACTTTTCTGATGGATCGGCTGGAGACTGTCATCCGGCACGTGTTGAACCATTTTTTCCGGATCAGCCAGAGGGTGGTCATCACCATTTTATATATTGCGCTGGCTGTCGGGGCGACTGTCGGAGGCTTTGTCTTTTACCCGATTGTTGCCAAGCAGATTGAACAGCTGATTAAGCAGATCAAGCACATCGCGTATCATCCCGATGTCATTCCGTTTTATGATGAGATATCGAGCGTGTTCGGCGATATCAATATCGGTTCCTATGTAAAAGAAGGTTTTAATGTACTGTATACATACTTGGCCGATATCAGCACTTTCGGTTTGCAGGTCGTGATGTCACTGATTCTCAGCATGTTTTTCCTGTTCGAGAAAAAGCGGCTCACGGAGTTTATGAAAAAATTTCAGCACAGCAAGCTGTCTGTTTTTTACTACGAACTTGCTTATTTCGGCAGCAAATTTGCGAGAACATTCGGCAAAGTGCTTGAAGCCCAATTTATTATCGCGCTGGTGAACTGTATCCTCACCTTGATCGCATTGGCCATTCTGCATTTTCCGCAGCTGTTCGGCCTGTCCATCATGGTCTTTTTCCTCGGGCTTATTCCCGTTGCGGGTGTGGTGATTTCGCTCATTCCGCTCAGCATCATCGCGTATACGACGGGCGGCGCAGCGTATGTCATCTACATCGTGCTGGTCATTTTCGTCATCCATGCGATTGAGACGTACTTCCTTAATCCGAAACTGATGTCAGCGAAAACGGAACTGCCGATCTTTTTTACCTTTACGGTTCTGATTTTCTCGGAACATTTCTTCGGCATTTGGGGCTTGATTATCGGAATTCCGATTTTTGTGTTCCTGCTTGATATTCTGGATGTCGTCAATAATGAAGAGAAGGAAAAAAACGGACCGGCTCCTGATAAGACATAACGTCGGCTCCGGCTCTTCACGAATATATGACTAATGTTATAATGCAGACAGTGCCTATGTACGGGCACTGTTTATTTTTTGTGAAAAAGGAGGAAGGCTGTATGACTGAGCCGATTTTACATATTGAAGGCCTTGACAAAACAATAGGCAAAAAGCACATTTTAAAAAACATCAGCATGGATGTCAGGCAGGGCGAGATCATCGGTTTGCTCGGTCCGAACGGGTCGGGAAAAACCACACTTATCCGAATCATCGTCGGTCTTTTAAAGAAAAACAGCGGCACGATTACAATTAACGGCTTTCAGCACGATGCTGATTTCGAAAAAGCGCTTGAATCCGTCGGAGCGATCGTGGAAAATCCTGAATTCTACCCGTACCTGACGGGGTGGGAAAATCTGAAGCACTTTGCCAACATGCACAAAAACATCAAAGAGGACAGGCTTCAGGAAGTCATCGAGCGGGTCGGGCTCACAAATGCCGTTCATGACAAAGTTAAAACGTATTCCCTTGGTATGCGTCAGCGTCTCGGGATTGCACAGGCCATTCTTCACCGTCCGAATCTGCTCATTTTAGATGAACCGACAAACGGGCTTGATCCCGGCGGAATGAAGGATTTCCGCGATCACTTAAAGGAACTCGCGGAGCTTGAAGGGACGAGCATCCTTTTTGCGACGCATTTATTGCGTGAAGTGGAGGACCTTTGCGACCGTGTCATCATCATTCAAAAAGGTGAGATCAAAACAGAGGTTGTTCTGCGCGGCGCTGAGGAAAAAGAAGAAAAAGCCGTCCTCGACATTCAGCCGGCTGACGAAGCATTTGAATGGCTGTCCCAACAGCAATTTGCTCCGGAGAAAAACGGCGGGGGCATTACCGTCACCGTAGCGAAGAAGGACATCCCGGCATTAAACCGTGCGCTCGTCGGACAAGACTTCCTCGTGTATTCCATCATGCCGTATGCGGAATCGCTGGAGGATGAATTCATGAAAGTGACGACGGCGCTTCAAGAGGAGGGGGAGACGAATGTTTAAATTGACAGCGAATGAGCATATGAAACTCTTTAACCGAAAAGTCTCATTGGTGGCGCTGATTCTGATGGCCGTTCTCCAATTTATTATGGCGCTTGTCATTAAACGGCTTGTCATCAGTTCCGGAACGGATGAGAATTTCATCGGCTATATGGCGTACGCGCCCGGGCTGAATATTCTGCTTGAGGCGTTAACAATCGTGATCGCGGCAACGATCATTTCCGCTGAATTTGATAAGAAAACGATCAAATTTTTGTTAATCCGCCCGGTAAAGCGGGAGCGGATTTTTGTATCTAAACTCATTACCGTATTTTTGGTCAGCTTGTACCTGTATGCGGCGTACTATATTCTGTCTCTGCTGTTCGGCATGGCTTTCTTCGGCGTGTCGGTGACATCTGAATCAGGGACGCTTCTGATGAACACCCTGAAAGTAATCGGCACGAACTGGGTCGAGGCGTTTGCGATGGCATGCTTTGGCTTGTTGTGTTCTTCTGTATTCCGAAACAGCGCAACGGCCGTCATTTTGTCATTTATCGTGCTGTACGGCGCAAAATCACTCGTGACGATTATGTCGCTCTTCCAAAACAAATGGGGAAGTTTTCTGCTGTTCGCAAATACTGACCTGACGCAATATATGAGCGGGGCGAAACCGCTGTTTGCGGGAATGACGCCGTTATTTTCCGCAGGCATTATCATTATCCATATCGTATTCTTCTTAGCCGTCGCTTGGTGGAGCTTTTGCAAACGCGATGTTCGGGTATAAAGTAAAGGAATGACACTTTTGTGAAAAAGATCACGATAAATCAATAATTTATGCTATTTTGATTTATAATAAAGGTAATGACGGAGGTGCTCACTTGAGAAATTTTATTACCGCATTACCGATTGTGTTATTGCTTGGTTTTTCCTTTGTGTCATTCATGTTCCAATTCGAACATCTTGTTTATTTCAGGCTTGCGCTGGGTTTGTTTTCTACAGTGGGGCTGTTTCTCTTATATAAAATGAAGTCGGGATTCCGTTATTTCATCATCTACCTGTATGCAAGCTGGATCGTGCTTGCGGCGGTTACCGCGTTTGAAGAGCCGATTTTTTCAAGCTTTTTCTTTGGCGGGCTTGTGATGACGATGGGTTATCTCACATATATGCTGATTTATCTCGGGCTCAAGCAGGACCGCGGCCCGGAAGCAGTCTGAACGCGCTATTCCATGGAATAGCGTGTTTTTTTGTACAGCCTCACAGTTGCGAAACGAGACTTGAATCTCTATAATACTTATTAACTTTATCGGAATTATAATGGGGGGATTCCAGTGTCTTTATGGATACAGAATGAACGGCAGAGGGAATGGATGGAAAAAATCGGCCTGCTTGCAGACGAATTTCAAAAAACAGCCGCGCTTGATGATGAGGCGGGCCGTTTTCCCGCGGAGAAAATTCAAAGACTGCGCGACGCGGGATATACGGCGTTAACGGTACCTGAGGCATTCGGCGGTGCAGGCATTTCCGTTTATGATATGGTGCTGTTTCAGGAACGGCTGGCGCGGGGAGACGCGGCCGTTGCTCTCGGAATCGGCTGGCATTTATCCGTCATGGGTGAGCTCGGAGAAGGAAACAGCTGGGATGAAGATGTCTTTTCATTTATCACAGAAGAGGTGAAAAAGGGAGCCGTCCTGAACAGGGCAGCGACGGAACGGCAGACCGGCAGTCCGACGAGGGGAGGAAGACCCAGCACCTCCGCTGTCAAAAAAGACGGAAAATGGGTGCTGAACGGCCGAAAAACCTTTACAACCCTTTCACTGACTTTGGATTATATGCTTGTGACGGCATGGATTGAAGAAAAACAAACGACCGGTGTTTTTCTCATTCATAAAGATCAGGCAGGCGTTTCAGTCGAAGAAACATGGGATATGATTGCCATGAAGGCGACCGGAAGCCATGATCTCCTTTTAGATCATGTCACGGTCAGTGATGAGCGGCTTGTGGAGCTTATCAGCGGGCCGAGAGCGGCGAAAGTGAATGGCTGGCTGCTTCACATTCCCGCTGCTTATCTGGGTATCGCTCAAGCGGCAAGGGACTATGCCGTCCGGTTTGCATCCGAATATTCGCCGAACAGCCTGAACGGACCGATTAAAGACGTGCCGGCCGTTCAGCAGCGTGTCGGGGAAATGGAGCTCGAATTGTTAAAAGCGAGACAGTTTCTCTTCACGGCGGCGCAAATGTATGATGACCCGAAACGCCGCCCTTTCATCAAAAGCGAGCTCGGCGCCGCAAAACATATTGTGACAAATGCCGTCCTTTCTGTTGTTGATAAAGCAATGAGAATCACCGGCGCAAAAAGCCTGGAGCGAAATAATCCGCTTCAGCGGTATTACCGGGATGCCCGGGCCGGCCTTCACAATCCGCCGATGGACGATGCGGTCATCGGCAAATTAGCGGCGGAAGCCTTTGAGCAATAAAAAAAGAGCCTGAAAAAGGCTCTTTTTATGTATGGCTGTTGTGCCGGAGCAGTTTTTGATGCTTGCGGTCAATTCTGTCATAGATCACATTCATCAGCTTTTGATTATTCATAATGGCCGCCTTGTTTTCTTTTATCAGCTGTTCGTATGTTTTTATTTTACGTTTCGCCATGAGCCCGCACCTTCCTTACATATTTGTATTCGCTTTCTAATTCTCCGAGCGATAATTCATATAAATGCCGTTCCGACTTTTTGTATATTCCGTTATTGATCAGCAAATGGATCAGATGTTTTTTTCGTCCTTCAACTGATGATCTGAGCTGAGGAGAAGACCTCATGATTACCCTCCTAATCAAATGATATTGAGAATCATTATCAGTTAATGAAAGTATACAATGGTCATATTCATATGTAAAGGAAAAATACCGCCAATTTTTCGACAAAAAGTTTCCCGGGGAATAATGCTGTCGAATATTGCATTTGATCAGATCAAAGCTGCTATTTTTCCGCTTTTCCATCCATACTATGAATGAGAATGGAGGAATCCTTACATGAATGATCAAACGGCAAACTTAAAACGGGGCGAAAAAGGCGCGATTCTTAATATCGCCGCGTACCTCATCCTTGCCGCCGTCAAACTGGTGATCGGTCTTATTTATCATTCCGAAGCGCTCAGAGCGGACGGGTTAAATAATGCCACGGATATTGTCGCATCACTGGCTGTGCTGATCGGGCTCCGGATTTCCCAGCGACCTGCGGACAGTGATCATGCCTACGGACATTATCGGGCTGAAACAATTTCTTCATTAATTGCGTCTTTTATTATGATGGCGGTCGGTATTGAAGTGCTGATCGGAGGAGCAAAGGCGATTGTCAGCGGAACGGAGGCCGAGCCGAGCTTCATTGCGGCATGGACGGCGCTCGGAAGCGGGATTGTAATGTACGGCATGTATGTATATAACAGCCGTCTTGCGGATCGGGTTAAAAGTTCTGCGCTTCATGCGGCGGCGAAAGACAGCCGTTCTGACGCCTATGTCAGTATTGGGGCGTTTATAGGCGTCTTAACGGCCCGGCTTCATCTGCCGTGGATTGATCCGGTCATTGCTTTTCTGATCGGAATCATCATCTGTAAGACGGCATGGGACATCTTCAAAGATGCATCCCACTCATTGACGGACGGATTTGATCTGAAAGATTTGGAGCCGTATAAACACACAGTGAAAGAAATAAAAGAGGTCAGCAGGCTGAAGGATGTGAAAGCAAGGTATTTGGGGAGCACGGTTCATGTGGAAATGGTCATTACGGTAGATCCGGGACTGTCTGTGAAAGAAGGCCACGAAGTAGCCGATGAGGTCGAATATGCAATAAAACATGAACATGATGTGACTCATGTCCATGTTCATGTAGAGCCTGAAGTCATAAACAAAGATCGTGAAACGAATTAAATATGCTGTGATAAAAATTCTGTGACTTCTTCGGGCGTTTTCGCGTTTGCGCTGTGAAGATGCGCTTTCTTTTCGCCGTTTTTAAAGATCAGAAGGCTCGGTATGCCCATTACCTGATATTTGTCGGCAAGCTCAGGGAGCTCGTCTCTGTTCAGCTCATACCAATCATTTTGATTATATTCTTCCAAAATATCGCCGATGAACATATTCATGCGCGTGCAGTCAGGGCACCAGTCAGCGAAAAATTTCACGATGATTTCCTTGTCGGATTGAATAAGTTCATTAAATTGTTCTGTTGTACTGATTTTTTTCATATGACACATCTCCTTTTCCATGCCATTTTAATATAAAATAAAAAGGAATTACATACAAATGCTTTCATATTCAGAATGCCCAAAAATAATTAGATCATTTTCTGAGGAAAGTGATAAGATAGTAAAGATGAATTGTTGTGGGGGGAATATCCATTGAAAACAAGTCTAGGATTGGTGTACGGCGGAAAGTCAGCCGAACACAATGTATCGCTGCAGACAGCATTAGCTGTAACAAAAGCGCTTAATACTGAGAAGTTTGATATACATCCGATTTACATCACTGAAAAAGGAGAATGGCAAAGAGGCCCGCTGCTGACTGAGCCGGTTTCCAACGTGAAAATGCTTCAGCTGGAACAAAACGGTGAAAGTTTCGCTCTATCAGCATTGAACCGGGAAATGTTTCCTGAAGCGTCGCCTGACGAAAAGGCGCCGATCGATGTCGTATTTCCGCTTCTCCACGGACCGAACGGTGAAGACGGCACCATTCAGGGTCTGCTGGAATTGCTGAACGTTCCTTATGTCGGCAACGGGGTGCTTGCATCATCAGCCGGCATGGATAAAGTCATCATGAAGCATTTGTTCGCTCAAGCGGGGCTTCCGCAGGCGAAGTACGCCGCTTTCTTAAAAAAGGACTGGAAACAGACGCCGGACAGCTGCTTACAGCAGGTTGAAGAGGAGCTTGGGTATCCATGCTTCGTCAAACCGGCGAACCTCGGATCAAGCGTCGGAATCAGCAAATGCAGAAACCGTGAAGAGCTTGAAAAAGCCTTCGAACTGGCTTTTGAGTATGACCGGAAAATTGTGGTTGAAGAAGGAATCGCCGGCAGAGAAATCGAAATCGGCGTACTCGGAAATGACGAACCGAAATGCTCCGCCGTCGGTGAAATCGCGCCGAAAACCGACTTTTACGATTACAAGGCGAAATATGAAGACGGCGACACGGATTTAATGATTCCCGCGCAAGTGACGGATGAACAATATGCGGAAATCAGCGAGATGGCGATTAAAGCCTTCAAAGCGATTGACGGATCAGGCCTTGTCCGCGCCGATTTCTTCCTGACCAATGACGGTCAAGTGCTCATTAACGAAGTGAACACAATGCCGGGCTTTACGCCATTCAGCATGTTCCCGCTGCTTTGGAAAGAAGCAGGCGTAGATTACAGTGATCTGATCGAACAGCTGGTTGAGCTGGCAAAAGAACGCCATGCCGAAAAACAGCTGATTAAACATACATTTTAATGAAGACGGACACTGCCTGAAGGGGCAGTGTCTTTTCCCGTAACAGACAACATTTTCAGAAAGCGAGGTGCCACCTTTGATAAAGCGAACTGTAAAACGAATCGCAGATATGGTCAAAGGCACACTGACAAATCCCGTATTTGAACAAACAATGATTGAGGGCGCCGCAACCGATACGCGGACTTTGGAAAAAAATCAGCTGTTCATTCCTTTAAAAGGCGAGCATTTTAACGGCCACACCTTTGTGCCGCAAGCATTTGAAAAAGGCGTTTCCGCGGTGTTGTGGGACCGCTCTGAACCGAATCCGCCGGAAGAGCGTGCTGTCATCCTGGTCGATGACACGCTGGAGGCGCTGCAAACATTGGCAAAAGCTTATTTGAAAGAGCTCGGCACACGGGTTATCGGGGTGACTGGGAGCAACGGAAAAACGACAACGAAAGACATGCTTCACGCCGTTCTCGGCACGCAGTACCGCGTTCACAAAACCGCCGGCAATTTCAACAACCATATCGGCCTGCCGCTGACCGTGCTTGCCATGCCTGAAGATACAGAAATCGCCGTTTTAGAAATGGGAATGAGCGCGAGAGGCGAAATTGATTTTCTGAGCCGTCTTGCTGAACCGGAAGCTGCCGTCATTACCAATATCGGCGAATCCCACATGCAGGATTTAGGCTCAAGAGAAGGAATTGCGGAGGCAAAACTTGAAATTATAAACGGACTTCGGGAAGACGGCGTTCTGTTTTATTTCGGGGATGAGCCGCTGCTTCGCGAAAAGACGTACACTTGCCGGACAACGACATACGGCGCAGGCGCGGACAATGATCTCCGCCTGAAAGAAATAAAACAGGCGGAAGAAGGCACGTACTTTAATATCGACGGGATCGACCGTTCTTTCTTTATTCCCGTTCTCGGCAGACATAATGTGATGAATGCCATGGCCGCATACGCCGCCGGCATCTATTTCGGCATTACGCCGGAAAATGCCGCTCTGGGACTGAGCCGCCTGAAGGTGACGGGGATGAGATTGGAACTGGTCAAAACGGAAAACGGCATCTCGATCGTAAACGACGCATATAATGCGAGCCCGACGTCAATGAAAGCGGCGGTCGAATTAATCGAAACGATGAAAGGCTATCGGAAGAAAATGCTCGTGCTCGGTGATATGCTTGAACTTGGTGATGAAGAAAAAGCATTCCACGAAGAATGCGGTGCTGCGGTCAATCCGGCGGAAATCGACCATGTATTTACTTACGGCACACTCGGCGCATTCATCGCTGACGGAGCGCGCCGGCATTTTGAAGAAGGGCGCGTCAGCCATTATCTTGACAAAAAAGAACTGCTTTGCGCCATACAGGAAAAGACCGCTTCCGGCGATCTCCTTCTGTTTAAAGCATCAAGAGGTATGAAGCTCGAAGAAATCGTTAAAGATTTATTAGAGAAGAAATGAAAAAATACCGATCAGCATTATAAAAATATACAAAAATGAAGAAACTAATTCAGGGTGAAATAATTCTGTCCGTATGAAAAAGAAAGGCCGCCGGCTGGGAAATCCCGTCCGGCGCGGGGTCCGGCCTCGTTCGCGGGAAGAATCCGGTCAGGCCGCTTCCGGCCGCCTGACCATCTCGCCTTATTGAAAAACACATAGTGTAATGGTAAGATTAAACGTAAAGTAATTCGGGCTTTGTATACGTATGATCCTGTCCTTTGGATGAAAGGGCAGTTTTTAGTGGTAAATCACGACATTACTGAAACAGCAATCAGAAGGAGTTTGAATAATTTGACTATAACGTTTCAAGATTTCCAATTAAGTTCTGATCTCATGAAATCAATCAATCGTATGGGATTTGAAGAAGCAACACCGATTCAGGCACAAACGATTCCGCTCGGACTTTTAAATAAAGATGTCATCGGACAAGCGCAAACAGGTACAGGTAAAACAGCTGCGTTCGGTATACCCCTTGTTGAAAAAATGAACCCCGAGTCTCCTAATATTCAAGCAATCGTAATCGCGCCAACCCGTGAATTAGCCATTCAAGTATCTGAAGAGTTATATAAAATCGGACAAGATAAGCGTGCGAAAGTACTGCCTATTTACGGCGGCCAGGATATCGGACGTCAAATCCGCGCATTGAAGAAAAACCCGCATATCATCGTAGGTACGCCGGGGCGTCTTCTTGACCATATCAACCGCCGCACGATCCGTTTAAATAACGTGAACACGGTTGTCATGGATGAGGCTGATGAAATGCTGAACATGGGATTCATTGATGACATTGAATCCATTCTCTCAAACGTGCCGAGCGACCACCAAACGCTCTTATTCTCAGCAACAATGCCTGCGCCGATCAAACGGATCGCAGAGCGTTTCATGACTGAGCCGGAACACGTAAAAGTAAAAGCGAAAGAAATGACTGTGTCCAACATTCAGCAGTTCTACTTGGAAGTGCAGGAGCGCAAAAAATTCGATACGCTGACTCGTCTTCTTGACATTCAGTCTCCGGAACTTGCGATCGTATTCGGACGTACGAAACGCCGTGTCGATGAGCTTGCTGAAGCCCTGAACCTTCGCGGATATGCGGCTGAAGGAATTCACGGCGACTTAACGCAGGCGAAACGTATGGTTGCGCTTCGCAAGTTTAAAGAAGGTGCGATCGAAGTGCTTGTAGCGACTGACGTTGCCGCCCGCGGACTTGATATCTCAGGCGTTACCCACGTTTACAACTTTGACGTGCCTCAAGATCCTGAAAGTTACGTTCACCGTATCGGAAGAACGGGCCGTGCAGGAAAAACGGGTATGGCGATGACGTTTATCACACCGCGTGAGAAAAGCATGCTTCGCGCGATTGAACAAACGACAAAACGCAAAATGGACCGCATGAAAGAGCCGACGCTTGACGAAGCATTAGAAGGACAGCAGCAGGTGACGGTTGACCGTCTGCGCACGGCGATCAGCGAAAACAACCTGAACTTCTACATGACGGCAGCTGCGGAATTGTTAGAAGATCATGATGCAGTGACAGTTGTGGCTGCAGCCATTAAAATGGCGACAAAAGAGCCGGACAGCACGCCTGTACGCCTCACTGATGAAGCGCCTATGGTCAGCAAACGCTATAAAAACCAGCGTACTTCTAAGCGCAGAGACGGCCAAGGCGGCGGCTACCGCGGCGGCAAAGGGAAAAACAACAACCGTTCTTCCTACGATAAAAAACGCTCAAGCGACCGCCGTTCTTCAGGTGACAGACGCCAGAAAAAATCATACTAAAACACAGGAAGCGGACCCTTTTACGGGGTCCGCTTTTTTTTTGATATGCCGGAAAGTGAATCTTTTTTGCAAATCAGCCGTATTTGTATGTATGATAAAAAATGGGAGGTAGGTATGTTGAGAGCACAGCCAAAAAATCGAATCAGTCCAAGCGGCTTAAAAGTCTGGCGTCTTCAGGAAATCATCCTGTCCGCCTTCTGTCTTCTGGCCGTTATAGCAGCAGCTGTTTTAAGCCATTTCTTCCATTGGCCGTATTGGATCACCGGAGTCCTCGGCATCATTTGGGTTATCGGTTCAGTAATATCCGTCTATGCCATACCGAAAATCAGGCACAGGATCTGGCGCTATGAAGTCCATGAAAATGAAATTGATATTCAATCCGGCATTTTTATTGTCAAACGGGTCATTGTGCCGATGGTGAGGGTGCAGCACGTAGATACTTCACAAGGCCCGCTCCTCAGAAAGTACCGTCTGGCCTCAGTCAAAATCTCCACGGCGGCAACCGTTCATTCCATTCCGGCGCTTGATATGGAGGAAGCTGACCGGCTGAGGGATTCCATTTCCCGTCTGGCAAGGGTGACGGAAGATGATGTCTGAGCCGAAACGTCTGCATCCGGCGGCCGTGATTTTGAACTTATTCCATATTATTATCGAAACCATTAAAAACATTATTCTGCCATTTTTTCTCGTCTATATTGTAAACTCCAACCACTTCATCCGCTTTTACGGAGGCATTGCGCTCGCCGTCCTGCTTATCTGGCTGATTACGGCTAGTGTGATTGAGTGGAGAAAATTTACATACCGGATTGAGGACGGAGAATTCAGAATTGAAGAAGGCTTGTTTTTTACGAAAAAGAGATACATCTCCATTGACCGGATTCAATCAATGAATACGAGTGCCGGCATCATTCAGCAGCTTTTTAAGCTTGTTAAGCTTCAAATCGAAACGGCCGGCGACGGGAAAAACGCTGAAGCCGTCTTATCCGCCATTACTGTGGAAGAGGCGGAACGGATCAGAGCGGCTGTTTTTCAGCAAAAAGCGGAGCAAGAAGAACGAGGGGAGACCGCAGCGGAGCAGGAACCGATGCGCGGGGAAGATGTGCAATCCGTTTACCGCCTGTCTGTAGGTGAGCTGCTTATGGCCGCCTCAACATCCGGGGGAATCGGTGTCATCATCTCAGCGGTATTCGCCCTCTTTTCTCAGATTGATGAAGTACTTCCGATGGACTGGCTCTATGACAGGTTTTCCTTTCTCAAGCATGCGAGCATCGGCATATACGCCGTGATCATTTTCATAGGATTGTTCATCGCCTGGCTGTTAAGCATCGCCGGTATGATGATCAAGCATGCCAACTTTAAAATAGAAAAAAAGGAACACGAATTGGTCATTACCAGAGGAATTATTGAAAAGCATCAAGTGACAATCCCGCTCCGTAAAATCCAAGCCATTAAAATGAAAGAAAATGTGATCAGGCAATTATTCGGATACGCGACGGTTGCGATTGTCAGCGCCGGCAGTGCGGGGAATGAGAAAGAAGGAGCACAGACGATTCTGTTTCCGATCATCCGCAAATCAAAGCTCGGAGTGATGCTGAACGGTTTCACACCGGATTACGTGCTGGAAGAAAACCGGAATCATTTGCCGAAAAGGGCGCTGCGCCGGTATTTATTCCGATCCATAATCTTCTCGGTTTTCGTGATCATCCCGCTTTGTATTCTGTTTAAGCCGTGGGGATATGCATCGCTCCTCGTGCTTCCTGTCGAACTGGTGCTAGGATATGCCTCGTTTAGGACAGCGTCATGGTGCATAAACGGCGGCAGGCTTCAGATCACCACGAGGCTGATCGGGAAGACGACCACGATTATGCTGAGAAGAAGAATGCAGATGTTTGAAGTCAGCCGCTCCTTTCTGCAAAAAAGAAGGCGGCTCGCATCTGTGGCTACCGCAGTGAAATCAGCTCACCACATGGAGCATGTCATGCTGAAGGATGTCAGCGAGGAAGATGCCGAACGCATCGGGCGCTGGTATTCATATGAAAAAGCGGACGGTTAATACCGCCGCTTTTTTTGCTGCACGCATAAAAAGGAAAGCAAAAATCCGCCTGCCAGTCCGAACAAATGCGCCATAATGTTAATATTAGAGTTGATAAACGTCGACAGCACCGCGATGATAAGCAGGGTCATAATCATTTTCGACTGATCCCGGCCGATCAGCTCCTTGCGGAAAACAGTCAAAAACACATACACGCCGAAAAGTCCGAAGATCGCGCCGGATGCGCCGACATGCACATAATCAAGCGGTTCGGCAAGATACGTGCCGATATTGCCGATGATGCCCGATACGATGTACACAATCAGAAAACGGACTTTTCCGAGCATCTGCTCAAGCGGGGGCGCGAATAAAAAGAGAGACATGGAGTTAAACAAAAGGTGAGTGAAATTCGCGTGTAAAAACATTGGTGTCACCAGCCGCCACCATTCTCCCGAGGAAACGCCGTAATTATAGCCTGTCACAGCATCTGACCACATCATGACGGAATGAAGCGGCATACTGAAAAACAGCCACAAGAACGCCTGCAGCGCCAAGATACAGCTGACGGCCGGATAACGTCTGATAAAAGTCTGGAAATTTTCCGTTCGTATAAACATCGCAAGCCCCTTTGCATCTGATTTGTTACATATATAGTAACACGTTTATGACATAAACCGTTTTTTAGTACGGACTTTTAGGAGGAATTCACATGATTTTCGGAATCGGAATCGACATCGTTGAACTGCACAGAATTGAAAACATGCTCAGCCGGCAGGCGAGGTTTCCGCAAAGAATATTGACGGAGGCTGAATACGCCCGTTTTACATTGCTGTCGGACAAAAGGAAAATTGAATTTCTCGCGGGAAGATTTGCGGCAAAAGAAGCCTTTTCGAAAGCATACGGCACAGGTATCGGCAAAGAGCTCAGCTTTCAGGATATTGAAACCGGAAACGACAAAGCGGGAAAGCCTGTGCTGGCCTGCGCCAAGCTTGACTGCGCGGCGGTTCACGTCTCCATTACCCACACAAAAGAATACGCCGCGGCACAGGTCGTGATTGAAAGGTTGTCACGCTAGTCTGCATATTAGCCGGAACCCCTTCATATATTTGATAGTGCATTAAGGGAGACAAGTTGTTTGAGGCTTTTATGGTACGCGTCCGTCCGTTCAGGGCGTACCGTTAAAGTCAAACAAGCGATTTCTTCCCTTTACATCAATTGAGAAGAAGGGGTTGAAAAAAGGTGAGAAAAAGCTTTGTTTTGCTTTTAACGGGACTGCTTGCCGTCCTTATTCTTTCGGCCTGCGGCCAAAAATCACAGGAAGATATCGTGAACGGTTTAGATAAGAAGGCGAAAGAATACACCTCGTACAAAGCGAAAGCCAAAATGACCATTGAAACGGGGAGTGATCCGCAAGTATACAATGTGGAAATCTGGCATAAAAAACCTTCCCTGTACCGGGTCTATCTGGAAAATCCGAAAAAAGACCAAAACCAAGTCATTTTACGGAACGCCAACGGAGTCTTTGTCCTCACGCCGTCGTTAAATAAGAGCTTCAGATTCCAAAGCGACTGGCCGAATAACAGCAGCCAAGTATATTTGTTTGAGTCACTTGTAAAGGACGTGCAGCATGACAAAGACGCCGTCTATTCCGCCAAAGATAAAAAGTACACGTTTGAAACAAAAACAAACTATCAGCACAACAAAATGCTGCCGACTCAGGAAATCACTTTCAACAAAAAGGACATGAGCCCGTCGCTCGTTAAAGTTATGGATACAGACCGGAAAGTGATGGTAAAAGTCGAATTCAAAAGCTTTGAATTCAACAAACCGTTTGATAAAGACTCTTTTGACGAGAAGAAAAATATGACGCTTTCCCAGATGGACGTCGCCACAAGCGCCAAGCCGTCTGATTCATTTGCGGTCAAAACACCGCTTCAAGTGCCGGCCGGCGTCAAAAAGCTTGAAGAGAAAGATATTTCAACGGCGGACGGCAAACGGATCGTCATGACTTACGGCGGAGAAAAATCATTCACCCTTATTCAAGAAAAAGCCCATATCGCAAAAGCCGCCTCTGCCGTCACGCTGAAAGGCGAACCGGTTAATCTCGGCTTCACGGTTGCGGCATTATCTGATACGTCTTTAACGTGGACATATGACGGAGTGGATTATCTTCTGTCATCACAGGATCTTACAAAAGATGAAATGGTGGCCGCCGCCAAAAGCATGCAGGGACAGTCGTCAAAATAACGTCAAAAAAGAGGCCGCCGCTGTCGGTCTCTTTTTTGATTCCATTTCACTTTGCAGAATAATTTTAGTATGATAATAACAATATGAATTGAAAATAATGCTAGGAAGTGTATCGAATGAACACAGCATCCTTTTACAGAGAAACGTGGGCGGAAATCAACCTGTCCGCGATTAAAGAAAATGTCACGCATATGAAAAAACACATCGGGCAAAACGTCCATCTCATGGCGGTTGTAAAGGCGAACGCTTACGGCCACGGAGATTTGGAAGTTGGGAAAGCCGCGCTTGAAGCGGGTGCCTCTTGTCTTGCCGTAGCCATACTGGATGAAGCGATTTCATTGAGAAAGCGGGGCATTACAGCGCCGATTCTCGTGCTTGGCGCCGTGCCGCCCGAATATGTACAAGCAGCTGCCGAGTATGACGTAACACTCACGGGATATTCTGTTGAATGGCTTCAGGAAGCTGCGCGCCACCTCGGAAGTGCAACAGTGCCGTTTCATCTGAAAGTCGACACCGGCATGAACAGACTCGGAGTCAAAACGGAGGAAGAAATCCAAAGCGTGTTAAAAATCCTCGGTCAAAATCCCGGTTTAGTCTGTAAAGGCGTATTCACCCATTTTGCTACCGCGGATGAGAAAAACAGAGATTATTTCCTCTTCCAGTTTGACCGCTTTAAAAAATTGATCGCTCCGCTTCCTTTAAAAGAATTGATGGTGCACTGCGCGAACAGCGCTGCCGGACTTCGTCTTAAAAAAGGCTTTTTTAACGCGGTTCGTTTCGGCATCAGTATGTACGGGCTCCGTCCTTCTGCTGACATCCAAAGCGAAATTCCGTTTCAATTAAAACCGGCTTTTGCGCTGCACTCTGTTTTATCCCATGTGAAAAAGATCCGCAAAGGGGAAAGCGTCAGCTACGGCGCAACATATACGGCAGAGAAGGATCAATGGATCGGAACGGTTCCCATCGGCTATGCAGACGGGTGGCTCCGCAAGCTGAGCGGCACGTCTGTGCTGATCGGCGGCAAACGTATGAACATCGCGGGAAGAATCTGCATGGATCAATTGATGGTCGAATTAGATCAATCTTATCCGCCGGGCACCAAAGTCACCCTGATCGGCAGCCAGAAGGGAGAAACGATCACGATGGATGAAATCGCCGGGCGGCTTGGGACGATTAATTACGAGGTCCCTTGTACCATTAGTTCCCGCGTTCCCCGTATGTTTTTGGAAAATGAGAGTATAATGGAAGTAAGAAATCCTTTACTGCAAGATAATACAAGCAAGTAGCCGTCATCCGGAAAAAGAGAATTTATAAAACAGCTTTGCTTGACGTTTGAATAATGGTATCATTATGTCTGGATGGATGAATTGGTCGTATCCGTAAGTTTGGTGGAGGTGTATGTTTTTTGTCTGAATCCAGCGCAAGAACCGAAATGAAAATCAGCTTGCCCGAAAACTTAGTAGCTGAATTGGATGGTGTAGCGATGCGGGAGAAACGAAGCAGAAACGAACTGATATCACAAGCAGTGAGAGCGTATGTCAGCGAACGGACAACTCGCCATAACCGTGATTTGATGAGACGCGGGTATATGGAAATGGCGAAAATCAACTTGAATATCTCTTCTGAGGCTCACTATGCTGAGTGCGAAGCAGAAACGACCGTTGAGCGCTTAGTCAGCGGAGGATAATCATTTTGATTGTAAAGCGCGGCGATGTTTATTTTGCTGATTTATCTCCTGTTGTTGGCTCAGAGCAAGGCGGCGTACGCCCGGTTTTAGTGATCCAAAATGATATCGGAAATCGCTTTAGCCCGACTGCTATTGTTGCAGCCATAACAGCCCAAATACAGAAAGCGAAATTACCAACCCACGTCGAAATTGATGCAAAACGCTACGGTTTTGAAAGAGATTCCGTTATTTTGCTGGAGCAAATTCGGACGATTGACAAGCAAAGATTAACGGATAAAATAACTCATCTGGATGATGAAATGATGGATAAGGTTGATGAAGCCCTGCAAATCAGTTTGGCACTCATTGATTTTTAGTCATATTTTGGTTGCTCATATAGAGCAACTTTTTTTGTTTTCGAAAAACATAAGCGCTATAATAAAGAGATAATCAAACAAAATTTGTTGTTTTGTGTCGGGAGGTCAGTGAAACCCATGTCGAATCAGAAAGTGTATCAGTTCATCATTGATCAGCATGATGAACTGCTTGATACTTGGACAGCCAAACTAAAAGAAGTAGGCAATCAGGAAGACTATCAGCTTACGAATCACATATGTGAAAATATTTGTAAAGACTATATAGACATTCTTTTATTATCGACTAAAAATGACGAGGCTACGGAAGAGCAGATCAGTGAGCTCGCACTGCGCGCCGTTCAGCTCGGTCTGTCACTGAAACTTCTTTCAGCCACCCTGTCAGAGTTTTGGAAACTGCTTTACGAAACGATGGTCGACCTTAATATGGCCGATCAGGACAGAGCAGATTTGATTTTGGAAATAGACAGCTTTTTCAATCCGATCAACACGGAAATTTTAAATCAGTATTCTATCTCCTGGGAAAAAACGGTTACTTTGCAAAAAATCGCGCTTCAGGAATTGTCGGCTCCGCTGATCCCGGTATTTGAGCATGTAACGGTCATGCCGCTTGTCGGGACGATTGATACGGAGCGTGCAAAGCACATTATGGAAAATCTGTTAAACGGCGTCGTAAAGCACCGTTCACAGGTTGTATTAATTGATATCACGGGCGTGCCGGTCGTTGATACGATGGTGGCGCACCATATTATTCAGGCATCGGAAGCGGTGCGGCTTGTCGGCGCGAAATGCCTGCTCGTCGGAATCCGTCCGGAAATCGCGCAGACGATCGTTAATCTGGGAATTGATTTGTCGCAGGTTATTACGAAGAATACCCTTCAAAAAGGAATTCAAACAGCGCTTGAAATGACAAATCGAAAAATCGTTTCATTGGGGGAATAACATTGTGAGACATCCAAAAATCCCGATCCTGAAACTGTATAACTGCTTATTGGTATCCATCCAATGGGAACTTGACGACCAGACAGCTTTGCATTTTCAAGAAGATCTGCTGAACAAAATCTATGAAACCGGCGCAAACGGGGTCGTCATTGACCTGACATCCGTTGACATGATCGATTCATTTATCGCGAAAGTGCTCGGCGATGTCATCACCATGTCTAAATTGATGGGCGCAAATGTCGTATTGACGGGAATTCAGCCGGCTGTGGCGGTCACATTGATTGAACTCGGAATCTCACTTGAGGAAATTGAAACGGCGCTCGATTTAGAGCAAGGGCTTGAGACATTGAAGCGGGAATTGGGGGAATAGCGATGAACGACCAATCCTGTGTGAAAATCATGACAGAATGGGATATCGTAGCCGCCAGACAGCTTGGCCGCAACGTTGCGAAGGAATTAGGCTTCGGCACGGTGGACCAGGCCAGAATCACGACGGCTATCTCAGAATTGGCCAGAAACATTTACTTATATGCAGGCAAGGGCCAGGTCAGCATAGAACAAGTAAACGACAGAGGGAAAAAAGGCCTTAAAATTATAGCAGAAGACAAAGGACCCGGAATCCCCGACATCCGTAAAGTGATGGAAGACGGCTTTTCAACGTCAGGCGGACTGGGAGCGGGACTTCCGGGCGTCAAAAGGCTGATGGACGAATTCAGCCTGCAATCTGTTGCAGAGGAAGGAACAGAGATTCAAGCCGTGAAATGGCTTCGGTAGGAGGTTAGAACGTGGATTTCAGGGAGGTTATAGAGCAGCGGTATCATCAGCTGCTTAGCCGATATATAGCCGAATTAACAGAAACATCTTTATATCAAGCCCAAAAATTCAGCCGAAAAACGATTGAACATCAGGTTCCTCCGGAGGAGATCATCAGCATCCACCGAAAAGTAGTAAAGGAACTGTATCCGGATCTGCCGGAAGATGTTTTTCATTCGCTGGATTTTTTAATAGAAGTCATGATTGGCTACGGGATGGCTTATCAGGAACATCAAAGTCTGAGAGATATCCAGCAGGAGCTTCGTTCAGAAATTGAAATTGCCGCAAATGTTCAGCAGACGCTGCTTGGCACAAAAATTCCTGAAGAAGAAGATCTGGATATCGGGGCAATCAGCGTCCCCGCCAAACAGATGAGCGGGGATTATTATCACTTTGTCAAAGACAAGGAATCGATTAACATCGCGATAGCCGATGTCATCGGAAAAGGAATACCCGCCGCATTGTGCATGTCGATGATCAAGTATGCCATGGACTCTCTTCCGGAGACCGGCATTCACCCCTCCCAAGTGCTGAAAAATCTTAACCGCGTTGTAGAACAGAACGTGGACTCAAGCATGTTTATCACCATGTTTTACGCAAACTACAATACGAAAAATCACCAATTTACATATGCTTCTGCGGGGCATGAACCGGGCTTCTACTACTCTGAAAAAGAAAAAAAGTTTTATGATCTGGAGGCAAAAGGATTGGTGCTGGGAATTTCTCAGGATTTTGATTACAGCCAATATGAACAGCACATGGACGAAGGAGACATGATCGTTCTTTTTTCTGACGGCGTCACCGAATGCCGCACCGAAAACGGTTTCTTAGAACGCAGCGACATTCAGCGCATGCTGGAAGAACATATGGATTGCTCCGCGCAGGATATGGTCAAAAATATTTACGACAGCCTGCTGAGACTTCAGGACTTTCAGCTTCATGACGATTTTACGTTAATTGTTTTGAAAAGAAAGGTTTAAAAAAACAGCAGCACGGGTAAAAAGCCATTAGCACGAGTAAGGATAACTTTCAGAGGTGATACGATGAATTTAACGGTAGATATGAAGGAGAATCTTTCAGATATACAAATCAATATCGCTGGAGAAATCGATGTATACTCAGCTCCGGTGGTTCGTGAAAAGCTGATGCCCCTGGCAAACGAGGGGAAGGACATGAGAATCTGCTTAAAAGATGTAAACTATATGGACAGTACGGGTTTAGGCGTTTTTGTAGGCGTGTTTAAAACGGTGAGCAAGGAAGGCGGCTCTCTGAAGCTTGAGAATCTTTCCGACCGGCTCGTCCGTCTGTTTGAAATTACGGGGCTTAAGGACATCATCGACATTTCGGCAAAGTCAGAAGGTGGCGTGCAATGAGTACATCAGTTGATTATATAGAGATGAAAATTCCGGCCGAACCGGAATATGTAGGAATCGTCAGGCTTACGTTATCAGGGGTCGCAAGCAGAATGGGCTATACCTATGATGACATTGAAGATTTAAAAATCGCTGTCAGCGAAGCTTGTACAAACGCTGTCCAGCATGCATACAAAGATGAAAATAAGGGAGAAGTATCCGTGCGGTTCGGTGTGTTTGAGGATCGGCTGGAGGTCATTGTCGCCGATCAGGGAGACAGCTTTGATTTTGATCAGAAGCAGCAGGATCTCGGGCCGTACACACCTTCGCACACAGTCGATCAATTGTCAGAAGGAGGGCTCGGTCTGTATTTAATGGAAACGCTCATGGATGAAGTCAAAGTTCAAAGCAACTCTGGCGTAACCGTGGCGATGACAAAGTATTTAAATGGGGAGCGAGTTGATCATGGCACAACCATCAAAAACTACGAAACTAACTAAAGATGAAGTTGATCGGCTCATACGCGACTTTCAAACACATGATAATAAAGAAGCCCAGGAAACACTCGTCGAGGTGTATACCAATCTCGTCGAAATGCTGGCAAAGAAATATTCAAAAGGAAAAAGCTTTCACGAAGACCTCCGCCAGGTCGGGATGATCGGACTTCTCGGAGCCATTAAACGGTATGATCCCGAGGTCGGCAAATCCTTTGAAGCATTTGCGATTCCGACCATCATCGGCGAGATCAAACGCTTCCTCAGGGATAAAACATGGAGCGTACACGTCCCGAGACGGATTAAAGAACTCGGGCCGCGCATTAAAATGGCGGTGGATCAGCTGACGACAGAGACGCAGCGGTCGCCGAAAGTCGAAGAAATCGCAGCCTTTCTCGATGTGTCAGAAGAGGAAGTGCTTGAAACGATGGAGATGGGAAAAAGCTATCAGGCGCTTTCTGTCGATCACAGCATCGAAGCGGATGCGGACGGAAGCACCGTCACGATTTTAGATATCGTCGGGTCGCAGGAGGAAGGATACGAACGCGTCAACCAGCAGATGATGATCAAAAGCGTGCTTCATGTGCTGTCCGACCGCGAAAAACAGATTATCGATCTAACATTTGTGCAAAATAAAAGCCAAAAAGAAACAGGGGACATTCTCGGAATATCTCAAATGCACGTCTCGCGCCTGCAGCGGAAAGCGGTGAAAAAACTGAGAGAGGCCTTGATTGGAGATCCCTCCATGGAGCTAATGTAATGATTCAGGTTGAAGAAAATGAACATGTTCAAACTCTCGTATACCAATTAAATAAAGAAGGCAAGTCCATATGCGGCGACAGCTTTTTTATGAAGGCGAATGAAGAAGAATTAGTTTGCGCGGTAGCGGACGGTCTCGGCAGCGGATCTCTTGCCAACGAATCCTCGTCAGCCATTAAAGACATCGTGGAAACGTATGCGGATGAGGATGTGGAAAGCATCATTGAGCGCTGCAATCAAGCGATGAAAAACAAAAGAGGGGCGACTGCCTCCATCTTAAAAATCAATTTCATCAAAAGGGAATTGACATACTGCTCGATCGGCAACGTCCGTTTCTTCCTGCACTCCCCATCAGGCGAAGTCTTTCATCCGCTGCCGATTTCGGGTTACCTCTCAGGCAAACCGCAAAGATACAAAACGTATACGTCATCATACGAAAAAGGGGCGAGGTTCATCATCTACACGGATGGGCTTGAGGTTCCGCATATCCGCACCTGCTTAAAGCAGGGACACTCAATAGAAGATATATCAAAATCACTTCATCCGTACACAACATCCAGACGTGATGATTTGACCTATATTCTAGGGCAGCTTTTATCGTAAGGCTGCTTTTTTTATGTTCCGCCGTTTTTTGATACACTAGAGAAAGAATGAAGAGATGGAGGCTTTTGTGATATGGAAACGTTAGCCCTTTTGAAAAAACAAATTGCTGAAGAAACAGCGTTATCCCAAAAACATGTCGAAAGTGTCATCCGCCTGCTGGAAGACGGCAACACCGTCCCGTTTATTGCGCGGTACCGAAAAGAGCAGACCGGCTCAATGGACGAGGTGCAGATTCAGGCAATCTCCGAGCGGTGGCAATACATACAAAACCTGACGCAGCGGAAAGAAGAAGTCATCAGATTGATCTCTGAGCAGGACAAGCTGACGGAAGGGCTGAAGCAAAAAATCGAACAAGCGGTCAAGCTTCAGGAAGTCGAGGATTTATACCGTCCCTTCAAACAAAAACGGAAAACAAAAGCCACCGTCGCCAAAAGCAAAGGCCTTAAACCGCTTGCGGACTATATTCTTTCTCTCCCGAAAGAAAACCGCCTTCACGACATCGCTGATCAATATATCAGTGCAGAAAAAGAAGTCGCTTCAAGAGAGGAAGCCATTGAAGGCGCGAAGCACATCATAGCCGAACAAATCTCGGATGATCCTCATTTCAGAAAGTGGATCCGCCAGGAAACGTATAAAAAAGGAATTCTCACTTCCGCGGCAGGCAAGTCAGCCGCAGATGACGAGAAAAACGTCTATGAAATGTACTACGAGTACGAAGAGCCGATCCAAAAGGTCGTTCCTCACAGAGTGCTTGCGATGAACCGCGGTGAAAAAGAAGGCATTTTAAAGATTGCGATCGAACCGCCCGCCGATCAGATAAAAACTTATTTAGAAAAGCAAATCATCAAACGCCGTGAAACGCCTGTGAAAGAAACGCTGAAAGAAGCCATTGAGGACAGTTACAAACGTCTGATCCAGCCGGCTATTGAGCGCGATATCCGCAAAGAGCTGTCAGAAAAAGCAGACGCGCAGGCGATTCATATTTTCGCTGAAAACCTGCGTAAGCTCCTGCTGCAGCCGCCGATGAAGGGGAAAGTTGTGCTCGGCGTCGATCCGGCCTTCCGTACGGGGTGCAAACTGGCAGTTGTTGATGAGACGGGAAAAGTGCTGAAAATCGACGTCATTTACCCGCACGCTCCCGTAAAAAAGACAGCGGAAGCCCG
The DNA here is from genome assembly GCF_038592915.1 of Bacillus sp. EU63. Lineage (NCBI taxonomy): Bacteria > Bacillati > Bacillota > Bacilli > Caryophanales > Bacillaceae > Bacillus > Bacillus sp. EU63. Next base: position 487,321 of record NZ_CP151944.1, read on the forward strand.
GAAAAAAATCAAAGAATTGCTGGACCGGTACGAAGTCGAGGTTGTGGCGATCGGAAACGGCACGGCATCACGGGAGACAGAGCAATTCGTCGTTGATGTGCTGAAAGAAACAGAGCGGGACATTTATTATGTCATCGTCAATGAGGCCGGAGCAAGCGTGTATTCCGCGTCAGAAATCGCCCGTGAAGAATTTCCGGATTTTCAGGTCGAAGAGCGCAGCGCCGTCTCCATCGCGCGGAGATTGCAGGACCCGCTGGCCGAGCTTGTAAAAATTGATCCTAAATCCGTCGGCGTCGGGCAATACCAGCATGATGTGAGCCAAAAGCATTTAAATGAATCACTCCGTTTTGTCGTAGAGACCGTCGTCAACCAAGTCGGGGTGAATGTCAATACAGCATCCGCCGCGCTGCTTCAATATGTAGCCGGGTTATCCAAAACCGTTGCCGGCAATATCGTCAAAAAAAGGGAAGAGCTCGGAAAATTTACAAACCGCAAAGAGCTGAAAGAAATCCCGCGTCTCGGCGCAAAAACATATGAACAGTGCATCGGCTTTTTGAGAGTGCCCGGAGGACCGGAGCCGCTCGACCGCACCGGGATACACCCGGAAAGCTATAAAGAGACAAAGGCGCTGCTCAAAAAACTGCAGCTCACTGCGGATCAGATCGGAAGCGCGGACGCAAAAGAGAAAATCAGCGCACTGCCGCTGTCTGAAACGGCTGAAGAGCTTGGTATAGGAGAAATTACGCTTGCGGATATTTGCGGGCAGCTGACAAGGCCGGAGCGAGATCCTCGTGACGAAGTGCCGAAGCCTTTGCTGAAAAAAGACGTTCTGCAGCTTGAGGATTTAAAGGAAGGAATGGAATTGCAGGGCACCGTCCGCAACGTTGTAGACTTCGGCGCTTTCGTCGATATCGGCGTCAAACAGGACGGGCTTGTGCACATTTCAAAACTGAGCAATCAATTCGTCAAACATCCTCTCGACGTCGTATCGGTCGGAGACATCGTCACCGTATGGGTTGAAGGGGTTGACGTGCAAAAAGGCAGAGTGTCGCTGTCTATGGTAAAATAAAAGCACTGCTTACGAGCAGTGTTTTTTTCTGTAGAAATACCAGCACTGGTTCAGCAGTTTGATTTGGTAATTGTCCTTTTCTAAAAACGCTTTTTGCATTTGTTTCATCAGCCAATTCGGCATGGCTCATTCCTCCTCAGCTTTTAGTTAGAGGTCGGTTTTAACTCATTGTATGCGAACGGTGAATTGTCCCGTTCAATGTTTTTAAAGCGGGGTGCACTTATGGATAACGAACAACTTCAACAGCTGACGGAAGACATCTCTGCACAAGATTTCGGAAAGCCGTTCCGTCACAGAGCCTTCTTCAATGACCGGCTGAAAACGACAGGCGGCCGGTACATGCTGTCTTCCCATAACATCGAATTAAACCGCAAATATCTGCTCGAACACGGGCAGAGCGAGCTGGTAGGAATCATCAAACACGAGCTGTGCCATTATCATCTTCATCTTGAGGGAAAAGGGTACAAGCACAGAGACAAAGACTTCAGAGACCTGCTTCAGAAAGTCGGAGCGCCGAGATTCTGCACGCCGCTGCAAACCAAAAAGACACAAAAGAAAACATATATGTATAGATGCGCGGCCTGCGGCCAACAGTATATAAAGAAGCAGGCAATGAACCCGGAAAGATATGCCTGCGGAAAGTGCAGAGGAAAAATCAAAAGAATTTTTTAAAAAGGCTTGACTCATTTTAATGTTCTATGTTAAATTATAAAAGTCGTTGAGAGACAACGACACTTTCTTAAAAAAATAAATGTTGCTTCTTGACACAATATGTCGCATCATTTATAATAAAGAAAGTCTGATTATTCCACAGTAGCTCAGTGGTAGAGCTATCGGCTGTTAACCGATCGGTCGCAGGTTCGAATCCTGCCTGTGGAGCCATATGGAGAAGTACTCAAGTGGCTGAAGAGGCGCCCCTGCTAAGGGTGTAGGTCGCGTAAGCGGCGCGAGGGTTCAAATCCCTCCTTCTCCGCCAGATAAGTTCTCAACCAGACGGCCCGTTGGTCAAGCGGTTAAGACACCGCCCTTTCACGGCGGTAACACGGGTTCGAATCCCGTACGGGTCACCATTTACCTTCGTTGGGCTATAGCCAAGCGGTAAGGCAACGGACTTTGACTCCGTCATGCGTTGGTTCGAATCCAGCTAGCCCAGCCATTTTATTTAAAAATTTTGAATCACTTTTAGAGCGAGCCATTAGCTCAGTTGGTAGAGCATCTGACTTTTAATCAGAGGGTCGAAGGTTCGAGTCCTTCATGGCTCACCACTTGTCACGCGGGTGTGGCGGAATTGGCAGACGCGCTAGACTTAGGATCTAGTGTCTTACGACGTGGGGGTTCGAGTCCCTTCACCCGCACTTTCTTTTCAAAGTGCTGATCATCATCACTAGCTTATATGCTTAGTGGAAAGACAGCTTCATAGCACGCGGTCGTGGCGGAATGGCAGACGCGCTAGGTTGAGGGCCTAGTGGGTGAATAACCCGTGGAGGTTCAAGTCCTCTCGGCCGCATCAATGATACCAAGGGTTTAACCACCTTTGGTATTTTTTTGTGCTTATTTTTAAATGATCTACTATCCACAAACTGCCCGCTTACCTAAAGTAAGTCATCTGCAGTAGACATCGCATAAATATTTTCATCATTATAGGTAGTTACTAATGCCTCAAACTCCAATTTGCAAAAGCAGAGGAAGTATTGCTAAGCATGGAGGGAAAACAAAGATGCCTTGTTATATGATCAGTTATTAGAATTTAGACACGAGATAATAGGGCAGGGGCATAAAGGTACTGAAAAGCCTTAATCTTTTTTAAAAGGTTAAGCCTTTTTTGGGCTATAAATGTAATCGGTGTCCAATTAGTTGCCCTGAATTCATGAAAAAGGATAAAATAGGTGTAAATAAGTTGTTATTTTAAAATTAGAATCAATTCTTTATCACAAAAGCAATAATAACTAATCAGCGAAGAAAGGATAACAGTCAAATGAAAACATTAGTTATCGTTATACACCCTAATTTGGAAACGTCTGTTGTCAACAGAACCTGGATGAATCGTTTAAAGCAAGAGAATGACATTACGGTTCATGACCTGTACGGTGAATACCCTAATTTTATCATTGATGTAGAAAAAGAGCAGCAGCTCCTGTTAGATCATGAGCGTATCGTTTTTCAGTTCCCAATGTATTGGTACAGCAGTCCCGCGTTACTCAAACAATGGGAAGATGATGTGTTAACACATGGCTGGGCTTATGGAACTGGAGGTACTAAATTGCATGGAAAAGAACTACTCTTAGCTATCTCCTTAGGCGCACAGGAATCTGATTATCAAGCAGGCGGAGAATATAATATCACGATCAGCGAGCTTATCAGACCGTTTCAAGTCACTGCTAGCTATATAGGAATGCGTTTTCTTCCTGCCTTTACACAATATGGGACACTTCACCTTTCAAAAGAAGATGTTAAGAACAGTGCGGAGAAATTGGTTGACTATCTTAAAGCTGAGCATTGATCCGGTATTCGCGAGGGAAGTTGAAATAAATGATGTGAAACTAATTACAGCAGGGCGATGAGTACATATTTCTTGATGAAATGTAGATTTCCTTGGTCTCTAATCGGTGCCCAGTTTGTGCTCAGAATTCATGAAAAATGATGAAAATAAGTATAAATAAAATAAACAGATGCTTTGAATAAAAGCTTTTGTAACTCATGATAGGTTTTTACTAGGTTGAGGGACCAGCGGGTGAATGACCCGTGGAGGTGCAAGTCCTCTCGGCCGCATCAATGATACCAAGGGTAATAAAGAGATCCTTGGTATTTTTTGTGCTTATTTTTAAAAGATCTACTGCCCACTTACCTAAAGTAAGTCATCTGCAGTAGACATCGCACAAATATTTTCATCATTATAGGTAGTTACTAATGCCTCAAACTCCAATTTGCCAAAGCAGAGAAAGTGCTGCTAAGCAAGGAAGAATACCAAGACTTCGAGGAAAATGTTTGCTGATGTTGAAAATTTTTCGATTGAAGTCGTTGATTATTTTCATGAACGAGGAAGCTTAATGCTCTCTACGAAAATTAAAAAAGGGGAGATTATTGATGAAAATCAGCCGGTGTCTATTGGCTGCAGTGATTTTAGGTAGTGTATTTTCAATAACTTATTTGCAAAGTGATCAAAATACTCAAACTATCTGGACAATACTTTGCTTGGTTCTTATTTGTCGATAGTCGCCGTAACGAAAACCAGCGAAAAAACTGAATTTCATCCTTCTTTCCTGGTTTACAATGTTATTTGGCGCTGGTATGGATATTCGTCTAGTCTTTTAAGGTACAGTTGAACCAATCATCCACTATGCCGTTAGCTCTCCATCAGGTGAAACAGAAACCCCCAGACTTTAGAGAAGCATTACGCTATACATTCTGGGACTGCATGCTTGGACCGTTTATACGCTTGTATAATGTGGATTTGATAATTAAGGAGTCGATATTATTAAATGAAGTTTAACAAGAAAAAAATTAACGTTGTAGACATTCAAAAAGCGAAGAAAAGCGTGTTTGCTACAGGGATAGGAAACGCGATGGAATGGTTTGATTTTGCTTTATATTCTTATTTGGCAGTTATTATTAGTAAAAACTTTTTCAGTCCGGTTCAAAACGATGAATTAAAGTTAATATTTACTTTTGCTACATTTGCAATTGCCTTCTTACTTAGACCGGTAGGCGGAATTATTTTTGGTAAAGTGGGTGATAAATTTGGTCGGAAAATAGTATTAACAATTACTATTTTAATGATGGCTTTATCTACTTTAATAATTGGTGTGCTTCCTACCTATGACCAGATTGGTGTATGGGCCCCTATATTATTACTCTTAGCTCGTATTCTGCAAGGTTTTTCTGTGGGTGGAGAGTACGCTGGTGCAATGGTATATATCGCAGAATCTTCTCCAGATAATAAACGTATAAGGTTAGGCAGCGGTTTAGAAATCGGGACATTATCTGGTTATATAGTAGCGTCTGTTTTAGTTACAGTACTTTTCTGGACTTTATCTGATGTTCAAATGAATAGTTGGGGATGGAGAATTCCTTTCTTCTTAAGTATTCCAATAGGATTATTTGGTTTATATTTGAGAAGTCATTTAGATGAATCACCAATCTTTGAAAATGACATCTCTGAAAACCAAGAACAACAACCAGGTTTATTAGAAGTCATTAAAACATATAAAAAAGATATCTTTTTATGTATCGTATTTGTGGCATTTTTCAATATAACCAATTACCTATTGTTAGGTTATATGCCTTCTTATTTAGATGAGAACCTTGGTATAAGTGATAATATAAGTACACCGGTTACAGCAATTGTATTGATTATTATGGTACCGTTCGCTTTAACTTTTGGTAAATTGGGAGATAAATTAGGAAATAAAAAAGTTATAACAATTGGATTAGTATTAGGAATTGTATTTTCGATTATCTCTTTTCAATTTCTTAATATGGGGAGTCTAATATTCTTATTTATAGGACTTTTAATGTTAGGTATTGTATTATCTGTATACGAAGGTACTATGCCAGGATCTTTACCTACGTTGTTCCATACTGACATTAGATATCGAACATTATCCTGGACATTCAACTTATCAGTTTCTATTTTTGGCGGAACAACACCTTTAGTTGCTTCTTGGTTAACCCATGTGACAAGAAACAATTTGGCGCCGGGTTTCTATTTATTAGCAGTTAGTTTAATTGGCTTAATAGTTGTGTTAACCTTATTTAAAGATACTTCAGGTAAATCTTTAAAAGGTTCTTACCCAACAGTTGCTTCTAAAGCTGAGTTTCAAGAAGCTGTTGAAAATCCAAAAGATTCACTGTGGTGGAAAATGGAACAAACAGAAAAGGAATGAAAAAAACATCCATTTAATTGACCGGCTACTCGAAATACAGACTCAGAGTAAGCTGGGATTATCCGAGCAGCAATGACTGCAGCTCTTTTATATTCTGGAGGGCTTACTGCTTTGCAAAAGCAGCGTTGCTATTCTCGATCGTCATTATTTTATTGGTTGTGTCCTAATAATAAAACATTGACGCAAGAACGAAGAGAAATTAAAAGGTCCGAGCAATACAGCAAAATAAGAAATAAGAAGCTTTGTTATGCCAGTTCTTCTCCCGAAGGAGAGCTGGCTTTTTATTTTCTATATGGGGCCCAAAGCAGAAAACGAGAACTTGTACGCTAACTAATAATCCTATTGTTTTTATCAACAAAGGTTTTTTGGATATGAAGAGGGTGAACTGGTGAAAAAATGGAGTTTGTTGTGGAGTTAGCTTTTCAATTAGGGACATCTCAACAACAAAATAATAACCAGCCCGATTAAAAAGCTCATCAAAAGTTCCATTATTCCAACGTTAATATATTTGCGATAAGTTATTGAATCAATATACGATCCACTCAATTATTTGAGTGGATCTGTTTGTTTTTTATTTATTTGCAGCAGTCTCTAAGTGACGAAACAATAGATGAATTAAAACCCTTTACGCAGCCAAGTTGCGGCAAGATCAATTGCTCCGCGCGCAGCTTCAGTTTTAGCTAAGGCGTTGAGCATCACGAAATCGTGAATGATACCTAATGCAGTATTTGATAAAACCGGTTGTAATGAAGAAGAAATTAAAAGTTATAACAAGGAAATTCGTAATTTACTTAACATGCTGACAACTGAGCAATAGTTTTATGAATATAGATGGAGGGCCCTGCGGGTGAATAACCCTTGGAGGTTCAAGTCCTCTCGGCTGCATCAATGTTACCAAGGGTTGTAGACGCCCTTGGTATTTTTTTGCGGAAAATTCATCTGTTACTGTATAGTAGGCCGTATGATTTGTCAGTCACCTTCATCCTTCTGCTGACTGCGTGCGGCGGTAGTAAATATGATAATGCAATTAATGAAGTGATGAAGCAGGAGAAGAAAGTCAGAAAAGAAATACGAGCAGATTCAGATGAGTACAAAAGAGGTAACGCCATAATTCGTGTATATGATGACGGGAAGTATATTCAACTTGCGTTTTATCTGCCAGAAGAAAGTTCTCGCAAGAGCTGACTGCTTATTCTTTATTATGAGAAGCTTGGAGATTCTTATGAGGAAATGACACATATGCCGGGTGATAGTGATGGCGACCGCCTTGGTCTTTATAAGAAAACACCTGATTATAAAGAGGTTAAAAGCAAGGAAACAAAAACAATGTGCTTGTTCATTCCTGATAGGGGAACAATTGTTTCACCGTTAAGTTGTTGTGTGAGAGCCAGTATGTTAAAATGCTACGTAGATTTAATAATAAAGTTTAGATTCAAGGAGATTTATTTATGAAGTTGGATGAATTCACCATCGGGCAGGTTTTTCAAACTAAATCTTTTGAATTAACAAAAGAGAATATAATGAATTTTGCAGAAGTGTATGACCCACAATACATGCATTTAAATGAAGAAAAAGCAAAAATGGGCAGATTTAATGGAATTATTGCTTCTGGAATACAAACGTTATCTATTACTTTTAAGCTTTGGATTGAAGAAGGGTGTCATGAAGACGATATTATTGCTGGGACAGGAATGAATAATATAAAATTCCTAGCACCCGTTTACCCTAATGATAAACTGCACACTATTGTTAAGGTTATTGATAAAAAACCAAATAAAAGCCAGACGGGGATACTTACTGTATTGTTATCTACCTATAATCAGAAAGAAGAAAAAGTGTTTGAAGGTGAGTTATCAGTATTAATGAAACGCTAAATGACTTTTGTGGCATATCATCGTCACCTTTCATTTTTTATAGGTGTCTGGATGAAATAAGCAATCATCTTAATGAATTGAGTGGACTTTGAGTCTGCTCTTTTTTATTTGTTCAACCTATGTCAAGAAACAAAGGACTAACAATAACGAAAAAATCATCTCGTAAATACGAATTTAAACATTGCTGACTTGAGGTTTTTTGCATATTTCTCTGTATCACTGCACCGGATGAATATCTATAATGAGCGTTCTATCCTTCGATGTTATGTCTCCTTTTTACTTTTTGGTTTTGTCAGTTCAAAGCTGTACTTTACCATGTCATGGATTTGGTGCTCTGGGAGTCCCTCATCTAAGGTAAGAGTATTCCAATGCTCCTTGTTCATATGGTATCCGGGCTTGATTTCTTCAAAAAGACCACGTAGAAAATCAGCCCTTTCAGGTTCGCATTTAAGGTTGACACATAAGTGTTCGTCGCGGGTGAAGATAAGTGCAAATATTTTCTTATTCCCTTTGTGCCGAATTGCAGTCCAACCATCTCCAAAAGGATGGTCTTCATAAGAGTTTGGAAAGGTTAGGCAGTAATCTTTTATTTCATCATAATTCATTATCAATTCACTCCATACCTCATTATTTTTATATACAGAACATATTTGTTCAAACTAAGATTTGCGGTTTCTTTTATACCAATCCGAGATTTCCTCAAGTCTTTGTTTGAACTTAGCTTCTGAACCTTGAGTTGTTGGATAGTAATACTCACCCCTATTAAAGAATCTGGCATCGTCTGCATTGTCGTTAATTTTTCCTCTGTATCATGAGCATATTTATATCCCTTACCGTAATCTAAATCTTTCATCAAAAGGAGCAGACTTTATGTCTGCTCTTTTTTTGTTCATGAAAAAGCCATTTTTCTTATCCTCAATCTGATAAAAGATTTTCTGTGAAATCATTTAACAATTATTGGTCAATTTTTCTTTTTCAATAATATCCTTTACCACATCATCAATTGTGATATGCCCAAGAGCTTTTTCCAAGGCAGATTGGGCGATTTCAAATATTGGACCAATTGTACTTTGAATGTTCCGGCCTACAGGACATTGAGGATTGGGATTTTCATGTATACTAAACAATTCTTTATCTTGAACAACATGAACTGCTCTATAAACATCAAGTAAGGTGATTTCAGTTAAATCCCTCGCTAATTCAGCTCCTGCAATACCTGGCCGAACTTTTACTAAACCTGCTTTTTTCAGCATCCCCATAATTTTTCTTATGAAGGCGGGATTTGTATTTACACTTCCAGCTAAAAATTCAGAAGTGCTAATTCCGTCTTCATTTATTTCAATAAGAGCCAATATATGAATTCCTACAGCAAAACGGCTGCTAATAGACATGATTTCTTCACCATCCTAATTACGTTACACTCTTTATAGTACACTTGTAACTGAATGTATTACAAGTTCTTTTACTCTAATATGCTCAATTAACAAGATGATAAAAGTATTGACAAATAAATAAGGTGTAACTAAAATTATTACATGTAATCGATATGGTTACATTTAAAATTTTGAATGATTAGGAGGACTTTAAATTGAAAATTGGAATCATTGGTGCAACCGGAAAAGCTGGAAGTCTTATCTTGAAAGAAGCGGTAAGCAGGGGACATGAAGTAACTGCAATTGTAAGAGATGCTGCAAAACTTAAAGAGGAAAAGATTTCAATCATTGAAAAAAATATAATTGATCTTACATCGGATGATCTAAAAAAGTTAGATGTAGCAGTTAATGCCTTCGGTGCTCCATTAGGAGAAGAACAGGCACATGTAGATGCTGGCCGGGCATTAATTAGGGCATTAAAAGGAACGGGCACAAGAGCTGTAATTGTAGGTGGAGCAGGGAGTCTTTATGTAGACGAAAATAAAACTGTCAGTGTAATGGATACACCTGATTTCCCGGAGATTTTTATTCCAACAGCTAAAGGCCAAGGTCGTAACTTGCAAGAACTAAAGGAAACTTCTGATATTAACTGGACATTTATCAGTCCTTCAGCGGTATTTGACCCAGACGGGAAAAGAACTGGATTTTATCAGTCAGGAAAAGATCATCTTCTTGTGAATTCGAAAGGCGAAAGTTATATCAGCTATGCAGACTATGCAATTGCAGTATTGGATGAAATTGAAAATCCAAAACATATAAATGAACGATTTACAGTTATTGGAGAAGCTGAATAAGTTATTGAGTAGAAACAAAGGGGTACCATTAGTGTCATCGCTAATGGTATCTTTCTTCTAAGAATGTACGGAGACATTGAAAACTTTGCAATCAGAGCAGCTGATTTATTCGAGTTGATGATAGAGTAGGTGCTTAGTGAGTTGGACCAAAAAAATATGTATAAATAGCTCTGACTAAAACCTTTGTGGGTTAGTTAGAGCTTTTGTAAACCCACTCGTTTTCGTGAGTGGGCTTTTTTAAAATACATCTATCAACATGATATTTATTATTAAGTACGGTAAGGGGTCCGTCAAAACTTCTAAATTACAGAAGTTTATTTTCATGGTAGTTTAATCATGATGTCACTTTCGAATAATATCGATTAAACTTGATTGAATAGATCAAGACATAAATAACGATTAGTGCGGCAAATGTGTTTAGAACAATTAATGAGTGATTCAAGCTAAAGAAACTGGTCAAAATGCCGACTCCAATTGGAGGGATAATGAATCCGGAATAAGCGCACAAATAAAATGCTGATATTACTCTCGGTCGTTCTTCCGGCTTAGGCAGCTGTCCGGCAAACCTTAATGCTGCTTGGAACGACCAACCGGCGCCGACCCCTTGGATAAGCATTCCAATCCAGAGCATCCATAAATCGCCTGTCTGTCTGGAGAAAACAATGATCCACGGACCGATGGCCAGCAATACAATTCCGATGCGCATTCGCTTAACTGGATTCTGTACCCACGGGAAGAATTGTATCAAGGCAGCCACGCCTAAGAGTATGAACACCAACACACCTGCTAATGAGAGATTAGAGGAGTGAATGACGTTTTTGACATAGGAAGGAATGACGGAAAATACGATTCCGCCTAACATGAAGAATGTAAAAGCCGGAAGTCCAATAAATGAAATAAAATGGGATCGTATATTTTCCGGTATACCGAGCGAAATTTTTGTATTCAGCGGTTTTGGTTCTTCTTTAAGACTCGGTAACATTTCCAGAAATACTAAAGAACTCAATAGCATGGCAAGCAAAAGCCAAAATGGCATTCGAAGCGGCTGAACCTGCACATATTGCAACACTAGACCAGATATAGCCGGACCCATGCCGAATCCAACGTTTACGAATACTCCCGATAACTTAATAGCAGTACTTAGATGCTGGCGAGAGGTTTGTGATAATAAAAATGTGGTGGCCGTTCCTGTAAAAGCGCCATATGCAATGCCTTCCAAAATCCTTGCCGCAAATAGCATCCAGACGTTCTGGCTCCCTATGAAAAGCAACGTTGACGCGATGGATAGCCAGATGCTGATGCGAAGGATCTTCTTTAATCCCCAGGTGCTCCCCTTGGCTCCTACGATTAGCAAGGTCGGAACCAAGATAACGGCATAAACAGCAAACAACATTGTAATCTCTAGGCTGCTCATTTGATAGTGACTCCCGTATATAGGGAATAATGATGAAATATAAGTGGCTCCGCAAGACATCATCAGAATAATCCAAAACATTCTCTTCATCTTTCGTTCTCCTCGCACTTTATTAGTAAATCCGTTTTATTTGAGAATGATCGTTCTTAATAGGGTAAAAAATTATTTCTTTAAAATGGATAATGTCGTATCCACGATCTGCTCTAATTTATCTCTGTTATCTGTTGTCTTGATCATCACTCGAAGCCCGATTAAAGCATTATTTATATATTGGGATAGTAATTCCGCGTTTTGCCTCTTATCGAGTTCTCCGGACTGCTGACCTGCCTCAATGAGTTCACGGATTAGACGCTCTGTATCGGTTAATCGTTGATCTACCCAATCCTTACATTCGGAATCATGCAGAGCCAGTTCAACTGCTGTGTTTACGATCAAACATCCTTTAGGGTATTCGCCTTCTCCTCTAGTAATGACTCTATCGAACAACTGCCGGATTGCTTCAACTGCAGTAAGATTCTCTTTATTGATTTTTTTCTTCGACTGCAATTGAGTGTAACGGTTTAAAGCCTTAATGTATAACGAATGCTTATCTCCGAAGGTATCATACAAACTTCTCTTGTGCACTCCCATATGGTTAACTAAGTCTGTCATGGAAGTTTTCTCATACCCTTGTTCCCAAAATAAACGAACAGCTTTAAGCAGTACTGCATCTTCATCAAATTCCTTGGTTCTAGCCACTAAATTCCCCTCCTTGTGATGGTAATCATAACATATTGAGAACGATCGGTAAAGAATAATTATGATCCATTCCTCTTCTTATCTTTAGAACGATCCTGTCCTTTTGTCATAAATGGGGTCAATCTAAGATTGGGAAAGATCAGTTTCAAAAGGATCTTTTTTCTTTAAAACGGTGGCTATTTTAAGATACATGGCACCAATGATATGTCATGTAACTTTTTGGAAATGAAAAACTACTCCATTTTTACTCCACAATATGAATATTCAAAGGTTTTATAACAGAAAACACAGTTTTACTTTATTGATGGCCCAACGGGTGAATAACCCGTGGAGGTTCAAGTCCTCTCGGCCGCATCTCAATGATACCAAGGGTTTTGACACCTTTGGTATTTTTTTGTTGTAAGCGCATGTGGCATTAAAAAAAGTGCTGACCTCTGCACAAAATCTTTGTGCGAGTCTGCACTTTTATTCTGCAAGATACACTGCCATTATCACCGATTACGGGCGTTTATTTAATCCGTTCTTAGCCGAGCTGATACCTGGCTTTTAGAAGTTTTTTTTAAGTGGTTAAAACCAACAAATTTTTTGCCTTCTTCATCCCATAGACGGAACTTTAACGACTTAAAACTTGTTGCCAGTGTGATGGTCGGAACGTTTTGCAATGGTTCAGTGTTGTTATGCACGATTTCAAGCTTATAGTTTGGGACTCTTGGGCTTAAATGATGAACATGATGGAAACCGATATTGCCTGTCAGCCACTGCATGACTTTTGGAAGCTTATAAAAAGAGCTTCCTTCAACGGCTGCTTTTACATATTCCCAATGCTCATCTTCTTCGAAATATGAATCCTCAAACGTATGCTGAATATAAAACATCCAAATTCCGAGGGATCCCGATATCATAAAAATTGGCGTCTGGACCAGCAGAAAGTTTTGCCAGCCGATAGCCCAACATAAAAGTGCTGCCAAAGCGACGATCCCCAGGTTCGTTACATATGTATTCATCCGTTCTTTGCGTTTTGCCCCTTTACGATTAAAACGATTGGTAATCCCGAAGACGTAAATCGGTCCGATAATAAACATAACAAACGGATTTCTGTACAAACGGTACATTATTTTTGTCTTAGTTGAGGCTTCTTTATATTCCTCAACAGTCAGTACCCAAATATCGCCCGTACCGCGTTTGTCCAGGTTGCTGCTTGTCGCATGATGGACAGAATGATCGTGTGCCCAATGATCAAACGGATGCAGAGTCAGAATTCCTGTAATTGTTCCAAGGATTCGATTCGCCTTTCGGTTCTTAAAAAAGGAATAGTGGCAGCAATCATGAAAGATGATGAAGGTTCTCACTAAAAAACCTGCCGCAACGACAGAAATCGCTGATGTAAGGATATAAGAAATCGACAAGCTCTTATAGGCCAAACACCATAACAGGAAAAACGGCACCAATGTGTTAATGATTTGACAAATACTTTTGTGTAAATCGGACTTTTCATAAGGGGTAACCAGTTTTCTCAAAGTCCTTAGGTTTTGTTCATTCATTTTTAAAAGCTTCCCCTTCCCTGATGTTCTTAATCTGCGTATAGAAAACGTTTTATTGCCTTTGAAGTCCCAGCTGTCATACTCCATGTATGATAAGTATCTTTCCTAATCTTATGTAAAACTATTGAAGGTCAGAAACTGTTCTCCATCTCGATTAAATCTTTATTAGCAATGGCCAGCCGGGATACAAAAAGCGTATGAAGATTATACCCGGCTCTTTATCGGGCCAAACTCTCTCCATGCTCCCCTATGTGAATCGGTTTATTTAGACCGTAAACATTGATTGTTTGAGGAACAAACATGACAAGTTAATACCGTTAAAATAGGGGGTATACTTGAATGATCGTTTGGAAACATCTGCAGAAACAAAGCTATACCAGTGAACAGCCAAGAATATCTTGTACTTGAACAAGAAACAGCTGAGCTTTTTAAAGAAATCTTTAACAATCAATATGAAGTACTGGGATTGAAGACACTCGTGATTCATTTTCACGGTGTTTTCAAACCATAGTCATTAATAGGCATCTTATTTTGCACTCGTATCGACAGGTTTAACAAATAACATCATGAATGAATTATAATATTAATTTGCAGTTATTTCCGTTTCGTGCTATGATAAAGGGGAATTATTTTTGTTCGTGTAAAGGATAGTATGAATATCGACTTTTCGTCTTGATGATACTTTGGGCAAGGATAGTAATACAATGTGTAACACACTAGGAGGCAACAAAAATGGAACAAGGTACAGTTAAATGGTTTAATGCAGAAAAAGGTTTTGGATTTATCGAACGTGAAAATGGAGACGATGTATTCGTACACTTTTCTGCAATCCAAAGTGACGGATTCAAATCTTTAGACGAAGGTCAAAAAGTAACGTTTGACGTTGAGCAAGGTGCTCGTGGAGCTCAAGCTGCTAACGTTCAAAAAACTGCTTAATCTTTAATCGTTTATACAAACAGGCTCTTTATACAGGGCCTGTTTTTTTATGTTCTCTGTATCATACTGAATAAAAAAAACCCTACTCAACGTTCGAGTAGGGACAGTTGCTACAAGGTAAGAAAAAGGTTTAAAACCTCAAAGGATTGTTTACAGTATAACATACCGGATTGACGATATGTGGAATATATATAAATGATTTGTTTTTATGTTCTCAATATATCTGTATGTTATTCTTTGTTACATTTCGCATATCTCTAATATGAAAAGAAGATAAACAACTGCTATTCACTGTCGCAAGAGATGTAAGAAATTCTTAAAGATAAAGAGGAGAGTGGTTGTTTTTTCTTCCGGAAATAATCACTTAGACCTAAAACAATGAAAGCCCTGCCTCTCTTCCATCCTTACGGCTCCTTGTCCGTGCCAGTGTGAATCAGGATTACAAAAATCAAGTGACTATTTCATCGAGAATTCAAGTGTTCGTTGAAGAAAAAATAAAACAGATTAGATTGAGGAGTAATAGAAGCGGTTAATGTTTAAAAAGTAAGTTGAAGAGGTTGAACGTCTAATCGTAATATTCCGAAAACTTTCGGGTGCTTTTTGGAATGCAAAACATTATTTAAAATTAACCTTAGCAGAAACTTTTTATTTGTTTTTCAGTGATTCCTTTAATGACTTCCAGTTCACTAATCAAAAATTCATATGCATTATCCAGCATTTTTTTTTCGCTTGCGTTAAGTGCTTTTTCTTTCTTCATACGCATTAAATCACGTACAACTTCAGCGCCTTCTTGTATTTCACCCGTTTTTATTTTGTCCGTGTTTATTTTATACCTTTGCTTCCATGGCAGTAACCTATCTGATTCTCCATGCTGAAAAATGTGCATAATGTGTTTTAATGCAAGTATATCGGTAACTGGTCGTATATTCGAACTCAATATTTTACGCGTTGGAATCATAACTGTCATATTACTGATTGACATTCTTATGACATAATACTGTTGTTTTTCCTCTAAGAATTCTTTTTCTTCTATGGCTTCAATTGTACCTGCTCCGTGCATTGGATAAACAATGTTATCGCCAATTTGAAACATATCATCCACCTCCATATATAGGAACTTAACTTAAGGTTATCATATATGGAGTGAGATATCAAATTTTTAATGATAACATGGTCATTTATTGGTGTCAATAACTTTTTTGAAAAACAACATCAAAACAAGAGGGAACCTGTGGGATTCCGGCTTTCATAACCAATGAAATGTTGAGGGTCCAGCGGGTGAATAACCCGTGGAGGTTCAAGTCCTCTCGGCCGCATCTCAATGATACCAAGGATTTTTTACAACCTTTGGTATTTTTTATTTCTTTTTAAAACATGTGTTTTGTGGCCAAAAGAGTTCGCTGCTTATAGGAAGTCGTCCGGTTTGCCAGCCATCCTTTGAAGAGTCTTTTTATTTTCCTTAGTGTATCGGTTATTCTGCTGACTGCGTGCGGCGGAATGAGATATGATAATTCGATTAATGAAATGATAAAATAGGAGAAGACAGCCAAAAAGAAATGAGAGCAAATTCAGATGCGTAACACAAGAATAACTCATCGTGATCGTATTCGTACACATTTTTACAGAGGAGGACAATTATGATTGGAATACTGGCAGGAATGGGGCCAAAATCTACTGGGCCATTTGTAGATAAGGTAGTAGACGAGTGCCAAAAAATATATGGAGCAATACACGACATGGATTTTCCTCATATGATGATTTATTCTTGTCCGACTCCTTTCTACATGAATAAACCTCTCAATCATACGGACATGGAAAAGGCAATTATTGAGGGGGCTGTAAAGCTTGAAAAAACGGGTGTTGATTTTATTGCAATCCCATGTAATACCGCACATATTTATTTTAATCAAATAAAAAATGCGCTTTCAGTCCCTTTACTAAACATGGTTGATGAAACCATAAAAAAAATATCTAAAGGTTCAAAAAAAGCAGCTCTTTTAGCCACCGTTCCTACGGTTCAATCTGGAATATTTCAAGAAGCGTTAAACAGAGAAGGTTATGATTTTTTACATCAAGATAGTTGGCAAGTCTATGTCGATCACATAATAGAAAAGATTAAACAAGGTCAAATCGATGAGGCTGGTACATTATATGATGAATTACACCGTGACTTAGCAGAAAAGGTTGATACGGTTATCATTGCATGTACGGATTTAAATATGGTCACGGATCAAAAAAGCAGCGAACTTACCTTTGTTGATTCATCAGCTTGTCTCGCTCAAGCCATTGTAAATAAGTATGTATCATTAACAAAATAAGCCGTCTGATTTATCAGCAAATTCAGGGCGCTTTTTTCCGTTAAAGCGCCCGGCTTCGGCAGATATACAATCCTCGATTACTTCTTTGAATGTAACTTCCCCGTGTTATTGTTCTTTTAACATTGAATATTTTCGATACGCTTTATAGTAACTGATACCGAAGACAACAGCCATAAGAGCGGGAAGCGACCTTAGAAGGGCAAATGGAGTTTCAAATAAAAATGCTTTCCAAAACATTGCGCCTTCCATACTCCACAGACCTTCAGCTAAATACAAACCTGAATTCGTGTAAATCATATTACAATAAAACAAGCACAGTAACCCAAAACAAGATGAAAAACTCATTAGTCTTTTATAATAATTACTCTTTGATTGGCGATCCGAGAAGATTTCATTTTGATCATCATCTTCTTTTTGCCAATATCGAGTTCCAAGCCCCCATGGGCCATTTATATAAACCCAGCCGAAGTCTTCATATATCTCTCTGTAATCTTCGAATTTTTTCTTTGATAAATAATCTTGATAATCCAGTCTCATCACATATTTTTTGTCGGTTTTTTCGAAAGTGTATATTCCTAATCCGCTGATATTTGTACAGCGATAGCCTTTTTGTAATTGCTCGTTCAGCCATTGCTCCTCTTTTTCAATATCAAAAAACATCTTAAATGTCTTCATTCGATTCACTTCCTTCGTGCAGGGATAAAATATGCAGTAACCTGTTTTGTTCCATTTTCAAAATGGCGCTTCCTTCCGCAGTTATCATATAAACTTTTCTCCGGCCCGACTCTCCAACAGGTTCAATCCAGCCATGCTTATTCAAGTTTTCAATCGCGCCGTATAATGTGCCGGCTGCTAAAATAACAGTTCCGTTACTCATCTTTTCGATCTTCTGCATGGCGGCATAGCCATGAAGCGGCTCCCGCAAAGCTAATAAAATATAATGCATGGTTTCAGACAGCGGTAATAATTTATGTTTCATATCCTCATCCTCTATTCAGTCTGACTATATAGTTAAACTTAATACAGTTCAACTAAATAGTCAATGGTCTTTTCAAAATTTGTCAAAGGAACTTGAAAATCAAATCTAAAAAGTCGCTTTTCTTACGTAATGGGAAGCGACTTCTGAGTAGTCCTATTCAATTAAATGGCCCGATTGTTGGATGTAATGCTTAACTTCAGTGTTTGAAATGTCGGGCGGTAATAAGATTTCACTTTATCGAATGCCCAGCGTATAAATACCCCAGGAAGGTCCAAACCCTCTCGGCCGCATTAATAATACCAAGGGTTTTGAGTCCCTTGGTATTTTTTGTTCATTGTATGATGACGTAAACTTCTGACTTACTTAGTGGCTGTCGTTCCAGTTTTTCTCTATAAAAGTATTAGCAGGCTGTAAGTTGGTTTTGTTCGCAATTTCAATGACAGCGGGAACCACGGAAGGGTCTGTTTTGGAGAAGTTAGGAATCCGTGGATCTAACCGGAAAAAGCGATCTCCCAGCAGATTCGCGCTGACCATGGATTCATAGTAGCCATTTCCGCCGGAGATCATCTGAAGAAATGGCAGTAAAGGTTCATTAGGCGACCTGTCCAAAAGGACTCCCCAATTTGGAGGAAGGTTCTTCAGATTTTCGGGACGTATGTTATCCGCACTCACCATTCCCCATCCCCTCGTATCTCTTCTTAACCGAGTCGGGGCTTCACCTGTACCGATGGATAGCGCCGCAATTTGATCCAGTGGCACGTTGGCTTTACCAACCGCAAACGCGATACTGGCCGTACTGGGGTTCGTTGCCACTACATATCCGTCCACGTAGTTTTGATAGGCTCGTTGCGTTGCGGGAGCACCGCTGCTCCGCAGTATGACATCACTCACTTTCTCATTTAAATAGGGAGAGCCGGGAAAGTTGTGAAATAATACGGGCGTCCAACGATCCAGTGCTGGGGAGTATAATTTGAATGAAGGGACAACAATTCGTTTTCTTACATCTTTAAGACGAAGTCCTGGCGGGAAAAAGTTTCGTACCGCTTTAATAAAACCGGAATATGGTAATTGTTGATTGAAAACAGGTCCGCCCGGCCGGGAAGTGCTGAATGCGGGCAGGATTTCATCCTCAAAATACTGAAGTGTTTCCTTCGGAGATCTTCCGCTTGCTAATGCAAGGGCAGTAAATGAACCGATTGAATTTCCCGCAAATACATGGGTTCGACTTATTAATGCTGGATTTTCTTCAGCCAGTCTGTTCAATAGTTGTAAACTTAAAGCACCTAAGGTACCGCCCCCGTCAAAGGTCATGATCCGATATTTTGCCAAAGCTGATTTCTCCTTTCTGATGAAAACTATCATTCAGTATATGTTCACCCAGAGTCTATTGTATGGATGAATGAATATCTCCTTATCTTAAAAATGGTTTGATTATCAATCCAGCGAGTCGGGAAAGAATATGTTTTTTATTTAAAGAGGTTTTTTCCGGGAAAAAGGAGAATTATTTAAAAATAAAAGGGGGAAAACACTTGAATACGATTGACCTTATTGTTTTACATTTTGAAGAAGTAAGACGGCGAAGCATCAAGTTATGGACAGCTATACCTGAGGAAAAAATGGACTGGCGCCCGGATTCCGAAGCAATGTCGTGTAAGGAAATGATAAGACATGTATTAGAAGCGGAATTTCTTTATCATCACATTTTACTAAAACAAATGAATGAGTCTTCAGAGGAATCTAAAAACCCGTATGAATCAAAAACGTTTACCACAGTAACCGAAGAATTAGAATTCGCAAAACCGTATCGGGCCGAGTTTTTGACATTCATCAAATCGTTAAACGAAACAGATTTAACAGATATAAAGATTGACAGGTCTGATGTTGGATATATTCGCGAACTAGGAGACATGTTATTAAGAATCGCTTATCATGAGTCCGTACATACCGGTCAGCTTTTAGACTATCTCAGAACTGCTGAAGTGGACAGGCCTTTAATTTGGGACTAGTTAAATGATTGAGTTTTACATGGGAAGGGGAAAGAATGGAATATAAACCGATTAATTTCCAAGAGAAATTAGCTGCGTTCCAAGATCAATGGTCTCCAAAAGTAATCGCTGAAATGAATGATTATCAATTTAAACTTGTTAAAGTACAAGGGGATTTTGTTTGGCATAAGCATGACGAAACAGATGAAGTTTTCATTGTCATTAAGGGTAATTTAATCATTGAATTTCGTGATGGAGAAGTAAAATTAAATGAAGGTGAAATGTTTGTCATTCCGAAAAATGTTGAACATAAACCTTATGCAGAATCAGAGTGTCACATTTTGCTTGCAGAACCTAAAGGTGTTGTGAATACCGGGCAGGAAATAACTGATCAAACAGCTGAAAATGATGTCTGGGTCTAGCCTGTAACAAAAAAACGATCAAAAATCCGAAAGACCGAATGACGATTAGAGAAAATGATCAGGAAAACCAATTAAGAAAAATTTAAGGTTAAATATTGAAAAATTTTGTTAATATTATAATACATTGTTTGGAAATGTAATCATTTTATAAGGAGTTTTCTAATTGCGTTGGAGTAAATGGTTCAATATTTTTTGCATAGCAGCATTGGGATCAATATATGGCTATAAATTGTTTACTAACCAAGAAGTCAGTACGGCTCGTTTAATCATAGCTGCTGCAATTATCTTGTGGAACATTGTCGGACTTTTTAGCAAAGAACCAGTAAAACAAACACAGCAAGCAAACTAAAAGTCAAAAACACAAAAAGTTGGTACAGAAGGATGCTGCAGCGCGCAGCATCCTTTTTCGCAGTCTCTCTTTTTACGCTGCTTATCATAAATCATTTAAGTTTCATCAAGCATCCAGAATCTGTTGCATCGATAAATGAAAATTGCCCTAAAATGTGTCGATTCATCAACATAATAGTCCAAGCTGGGGTTTTTTATTTACATAGTATGAAGAGATTAAAAAATGCGAGAAGGAGTGGCGTAATGTATTATAACGAAGGTGAAGATCAACAGTACGTTCAGAAGAAAAAGCCATACAACGAAGCCTGTGACCTTGGCCATGATTTTGATATGGCGGACGACGAAGCAAGAGCGGAAGCAGCAAGAGAAGCAGAAGCGAGAGCCAGAGCGGAAGAGGCAATAGCAAGAGCGGAAGAAGCAAGAGCCCGAGCAGCAGAAGCAAAGGTAAAAGCGGCAAAATTAGCAGCAAAAGCGAAATGTAAAAAACGTCATAAGAAAGAGAAAAAACATGATTGCAAACGTAAGCACAAGAAGAAAAAATAAGAGCTTTTCATCATGTAAAAGATAAAATTCATGTGTATTGATTTTACCCGTACAGGGGTGCAAAAACGATAAGAAAAAGATTCTTGTCGGGCGATCAAGCAGAAAGGTTGCTCAGCCGGTGTCTCGGCAGAACCACGCATGGCAGGGCAAACATAATTTTCTATGGACTTCCATAGTTTGGTCGGTATATCACGCCAATAAATGTAAGTGCCTATCATGACAAAAAGGCAGGAGAGACAAGAGTTTCGGCAGCTTGCCGCTCTTGTTTTTTTTTGTTTTTATATCATCTTCGCGTATATGTATCTATTTTTAAGTTTGCAGATCATCTGTCTAAGAATTTGTCCCATTCCTACATATACTGGTATCGGAATCAAATGCTTATTGGGAGTGAAATAGATGGGATCAGCACAGTTAACAGGACGCATCATCTTCAAAGGGGACCCCGGCTATACACAGGCGGTTAAGAATTGGAACCCTTATGTTGATGTCTGTCCGCTTGTCTTTGTTTTTGCACAAAATTCATACGATGTAAGTAATGCTATTAAATGGGCTCGTGAGAAGAATGTGCCTATGCGTGTCAGAAGCGGCCGCCATGCTCTGGATAAAAATCTTTCCACGGTAAGTGATGGGATTGTTATTGATGTGAGTGACATGAATAAAGTTTTCTTAGATGAAAAAAACGCGGTAGCAACCGTTCAAACCGGCATTCACGTCGGCCCGCTTGTAAAAGGTTTAGCTCGGGAAGGTTTTATGGCCCCGTTCGGAGACAGTCCAACCGTCGGAATCGGAGGAATCACAATGGGAGGCGGATTTGGAGTGCTTTCACGATCGATCGGCCTGATAAGCGATAACCTTCTCGCACTGAAAATGGTAGATGCCAAAGGCAGGATTATTCAAGCAAATCAATCCCGCAATGAAGATTTACTGTGGGCTTCCAGAGGCGGCGGGGGAGGCAATTTCGGATATAACACCCAATATACGTTCAAAGTTCACCGTGCCCCTAAAACCGCAACCGTCTTTAATATTATTTGGCCGTGGGAACAGTTAGAAACGGTATTTAAAGCGTGGCAAAAATGGGCGCCGTTTACAGACGAACGATTAGGATGCTACCTGGAGATTTACAGCAAAGTAAATGGCTTGTGCCATGCGGAAGGATTGTTCCTCGGTTCAAAACCAGAGCTGGTTCAATTATTAAAACCTTTATTAAATGCCGGAACGCCGGCACAAACAGTAATCAAAACACTATACTACCCGGATTGTATAGATTTCTTAGATCCTGACGAACCGATTCCCGGCAGATCTGATCAGAGTGTTAAATTCTCCTCGGCGTGGGCGCTCAATCTTTGGCCGGAAGAACCTATTGCAGTAATGAGACAATTTTTAGAAAAAGCGACTGGGACAGAAACCAATTTCTTTTTTATCAATTGGGGCGGCGCGATAAGCAGAGTTCCAAGCAGTGAAACAGCCTTCTATTGGCGCCGGCCATTGTTTTATACGGAATGGACGGCTAGTTGGAAAAATAAATCACAAGAAGCTTCGAATCTTGCATCAGTTGAAAGAGTGCGTCAGCTGATGAAACCATATGTAACAGGTTCATATGTAAATGTTCCGGATCAAAATATCGAGAACTTCGGAAAAGCATATTATGGCTCAAACTTTGCAAGGCTTCAAAGAATAAAGGCGAAATACGATCCCGAAAATGTATTCCGTTTTCCGCAAAGCATCCCGCCCTCGTATAAATAGTTTGATCGTTTTGGGAAACAAAATAAAATGCTGCGTTTGCATTCTAAACATTATTATTGGAGCACACCAGAACATTCAGGTGTGTTTTTATTGTTGTTTTCATTTCTGAAATGTGGTTATTCACTTATATCGATTTCCCATAAGTGTCCATCGGGGTCTTGGAAGTGACCGGCGTATCCGCCCCAAAAAGTATCATGAGCGGGGTCAGTTATCGTTGCTCCTGCCTGTTTTGCCTGTTCCATGACTTTATCGACTTCAGCTTTACTGCTGACGTTATGTCCTCATGTAAATTCCGCAGGGCTTGGAGCAGTTAACGTAACGTTTGATTCATGTGCGATGTTTTTGGGTCCCAAAGGGCAAGTTTCAGTCCCGTTTGCAAGTCAAAAAAAGCAGCTGCGCCATGTTCAAATCTGTACCGGCTGTTCCTTCTGTAGGCAGACCCAAGCCATCCCGATAGAAGTGCAGCGATTTTTCTAAATTGTCTGCGCCTGAAGTGATTACTGTAATCCGCAACTTCATAGCAATCATTGATTAAGAGCAATATAAAGTATTGGACATTTTCATTGAAAATATTTTGACATTTCAGTAAAGAACCTATATATTCATATATGAGCACATAATCATATACGGTTATTTTTGTGTCCATGTTAGAATGCTTCATAACAGAAAAGAAATAATAAATGCAGTGTATGAGATAAGGAGGAGATTTTTATGGGTCACAATCACAATCACGCTGGCGGGTCCAATAAGAAGGTTTTATTGATCTCTTTTATCGTGATTACAGGTTATATGATCATAGAAGCGATAGGCGGATTTTTAACCAATAGTTTAGCGCTTTTGTCAGATGCAGGCCATATGCTGAGTGACTCGATCTCATTAATGGTTGCTCTGATTGCTTTTAAATTGGCCGAAAAAAAGGCAAGTCATCATAAGACATTCGGCTACAAACGATTTGAGATTCTCGCAGCTGTGATAAACGGTGTTGCATTAATAGTGATTTCCCTTTATATCATTTATGAAGCAATCAAACGTTTCTCTCATCCGCCGGAGGTAGCAACAACCGGCATGCTGACGATTAGTATCATCGGGTTAGCTGTGAATATATTGGTCGCTTGGATTATGCTGAACGGCGGAGATACAAAGAATAACCTGAACATAAGAGGGGCTTACTTACATGTGATAAGTGACATGCTCGGATCTGTAGGTGCCATACTGGCTGCGATTCTTATCATCTTCTTCGGGTGGAGCTGGGCAGATCCAGCGGCCAGTGTCATTGTGGCTATTCTTGTTCTGAGAAGCGGTTACCATGTGACGAAAGACTCCATTCACGTATTAATGGAAGGAACTCCGGAAAATATCGATGTCACTGACATCATTCATACAATTGAAGAGACAGAAGGAATTCAAAGCATTCATGATTTGCACATATGGTCTATCACAAGCGGATTGAATGCTCTTTCCTGCCACGCTGTTGTTAACGATCAACTGACCATTTCTGAAAGCGAAAGTATTTTACGCAAAATTGAACATGAACTTGTAGACAAAGGCATTACACATGTAACCATTCAAATGGAAACAGCAGCGCATAATCACGACAATACGATTCTTTGTCAGGCCCAAACTGAGAATCCGCGTGACCATCATCATCATCATTAAAGGAGGAAATAGGGACTCACTTGTCTGCTGACAATTAGGATAAAACCGGAGGGGGGATTCATATGTACGACACGATAGTAATCGGAGCCGGTCAGGCAGGAATCTCAGTAGGATATTATCTAAAGAAGTCGAAACAAAAGTTTATCATTTTGGATAAAAGTCATGAAGCAGGAGAAAGCTGGAAAAACCGGTATGACTCATTGGTTTTATTTACTTCTCGAATGTACAGCTCTTTGCCTGGAATGCCGCTTGAAGGAGACAAGCATGGACTCCCTTCAAAAAATGAAATTGCTGCTTATCTGAAAAAATATGTTGAAAGATTTGAAATCCCGATCCAATTACGGACAGAAGTAATAAGTGTCCAAAAATTAAAGAACTATTTCTTAATAAAAACAAACCGGGAAGAATATCAAACGAAGAATCTTGTGATGGCCGCAGGTCCTTTTCATACCCCTAACATTCCATCAATATCAAGGGATGTAGCCGATCATATTCATCAATTACATTCTTCACAATATAAACATTCAAAACAACTGGCGCCTGGGAATGTACTGGTAGTCGGCGGCGGGAATAGCGGGGCTCAGATAGCTGTTGAATTATCCAAAGAAAGAGTTACATATTTGGCTTGCAGTAATAAACCGGTTTATTTCCCTTTATGGATTGGAAAAAGAAGCATCTTTTGGTGGTTTGATAAATTAGGAGTTTTACATGCAAGTCATACATCAATATTAGGCAAGTTCATTCAAAAGAAAGGCGACCCCATATTTGGGTATGAATTAAAACATGCAATAAGACAGAAGAAGATCATCTTAAAAAAAAGAGTCATAGCCGGAAAGCAAAATGAAATCATTTTTAAAGATTCATCTTCATTAGTAGTAAACAATATCATTTGGGCAACCGGTTTTAAGAATCCGCTTTGTTGGATGAAAATAGAAGGTGTTTTGGATAAGGAAGGCCGAATTATACATCACCGGGGTGTTTCAGCTGTAGAAGGATTGTACTTTATTGGTTTGCCTTGGCAGCATAGGCGAGGTTCAGCGCTGCTTCAAGGTGTAGGAAATGATGCTGAATACATTGTAAAACAAATGAACGGCGGATAGACTGAGGAGAGCAGTAACTTACGTGTTTACTGCTCTTTTTTGTGTTGAATAAGTCCGGTTATGTGACTGTGTAAAGCCGAAAAAATCATTAATAAGAAGATCCCTGACTCATTGATTGTGCAACATTCTGACGTACTTCCCGAGCTAACTGCGCGGCACGTAAGGAAGCCTGCCAAATAGCCGGACTCACTGCAGATTGACTGATGGATAATGCCTGTTGTGTGGCTGGAACCATTGGTCTTAGGAGATTTTCCGCCTCGTCTACAGATGACGCGTATTGGTGACCGGCTGCTCTTCGCAGGTCTGCTATCGCTGCGGGGAAGTTTGACCATAGACGAAGTATTGAATTCATGCAGCCAACCATAAGAGGAAAATGAGGAGCCCGGCCTTGTCCGGAGGCGAGAAGCTCTGCTGCGCCTAAAGCGGAATAAACGTGATAGCTCAACGGAGTAAGATATTTCGCGTGTACAGTATGAAGTTCTCGTAATCCCCAAGTGTCTGGAAGAAATCTGAATTCTGAACTCATACCGCATCCCAGAGCGAGTGCTCTGCTGACAGCCTGCAAGTGTTTCACTACCGCAGCCATTGATTGTTGAAAGGAGGACGAGTGTATTGGAATTTGTTGAATCGCAGATAAATGGCTTCGCATTTTATGATTTGCCTGACTTAAATCAGGCTGCTGTCTGTAATCATATACATAATACGGATAATAATCATAATACATATCTAGACTCCCTTTATGAATGACTTTTAGGAGCAGGATATGCACCCAGATTGTTTTTGATAAGGGCATGTGCCTAAATGAATCCATCAGTGCAACTATTTTCGTCCGCGCATATTCAGTTGGTATTTTTTATGAAAACGGATTTTGTGGCCAAAACGTTTCTGCTAACTTAAGTCTTTTAGGCTGAAAAAGGGAATTTCTTAGTGCGGCACACTCTCATACAAAAAGCATAGGATAATATCACAAAAATTTAAAATTGCGGGGATGAAAAATGTATTATATACCTTTTTCGCATCAATGTTATTATTGTGTGAATGTACCGATGTATAGCGATGGAAGGTCTGTTTATTGGACTTTTCCAAATAACCATGATCCTTCATACGAAGATAGAAACCTTCTCTTGAAAGATTATGGACCAAAACCATTTGTTGTGAATATCAATAAAGCCGCAAAACAAAACAATACGTTCCGTACGGCCCTATGGACAGGAAAGCATTTTCAAATTACTTTGATGAGTCTTGGTATTGGAGAAGATATCGGTTTGGAGATCCATCCTCACGTAGATCAATTCTTACGGATTGAGCAAGGCCGAGGGATAGTTAAAATGGGCAAGAGTAAAGATAATTTAAGTTTCCGAAGAAATGTCTATGATGATTATGCCATTGTTGTCCCTGCCGGCACTTGGCACAATGTTATTAATACGGGTAATACGCCGTTAAAACTATATTCAATTTATGCTCCTCCCAACCATCCGTTTGGTACAGTTCATGTGACAAAGGCCGATGCAGCGGCTGCGGAAGATTAGTAGGATTCCAGAGGACTTTGCTGCTGCAAAGACTATAGAAAAAATGGTATTGGGACAGCATGATGAAATAAAGCGATTGAATGGCTGAAACACAAAATATTAACGTTTCAGCTTGTCATAGTGCAGTTGATGCGATGCTTTATTCCACAACTTTTCAACAGCAAATGTGGTTTTTTTGTCTGACCATTTTAATTGATTGGCAGTCAGTGAAAATAGACATTTGTAATGAATTTATCGTTGCTCCTCCAAATAAGCGGCTTTAACTGCCAAGTTTCTGTTTCTCTTCATACCATTTGCGAAGCTGATGAATATGAGCTTGATGATATCTATTATGGTCTGCCATATGCCATATTCCCCATTGAATGGTTGCTTGTTTTTCTGCTTCATAATCTGCTGTATGATTCAGCTGATCGTCAGTTAATTGATAACAAACAGACTTAAACATGCTGAATACTTCTTCATAATCAGTGAGAATTTGTTTTAATGAAACACCGGAAATGAAAGGGATCTTATTGTTCTGATCTAACATTGGTCCATACTTCTCTTCAAGCTGCTTTGGTATCGGTTCACCCTTTATTCTGAATATCCAGTTGAGATCAACATATGCTAAGTGTCTTATTAGCTGAGCTGTACTATTGTATGTTTGATTTGGTCCTTTATAATCGATCTCCTGCTGTGACATGTCTGACACAATGGATATTAAGCGGCTGTAATTTTCATTAACGGCAGAATACAGCATTCCCACAAGATGATCCATGTGCGTTTCACCTTTTAAATCTAAAATCATTAACCCCACCTCATTAGCACAATTTTTATATCAGTTTGCCTTATTACTCATATTTGTCAAGCCATCCGGGGAATGGGCCGCTGTAAGACGAAGCTATGAAGCAGGCTCTCTTTGCCTGCTTTTTTTGTGTGTCGGCTTTACATCTGACATGTTAAGTTATCTGAAACTGTACCTTTTTAAATGTCAGACAGTGTTATATGATACTCTGCAGATATTCAAGAATATGTACTTGGAGGACATTCTCATGCGAAATTTTAATGTTGCTATCCCTACGCCTTTTCATGAAGATGAAAGTTTATATTTAGAAGGATTTGATGCTATTGTCGAACATTTGAAAAACAGCGGTATCCATTCGTTACTCATATGCGGCACGACTGGTGAACAGCATTCACTCAGCATAGATGAGCGTCTTCAGATCATTGAGTATATTAATCAGCGAAAATTTGAAGATGTTGAACTGATGTTCGGTGTTTCAGCCGTAAGAACCAGTGATGCCGTCAAACTGATGAAACACATCGAGAAAACCAATATTGATTCTGTACTGATTGGTTTTCCTCCTTATATAAGACCGACACAGCAGCAAGCCGTTTATTACGTTGACGAACTTCTCAGTCATACCTCTAAAGAGGCTGTGCTTTATAATAACCCCGGCCGGACCGGTTTTAATCTGAGTGAGAAAGCGCTTAAAGACTTAATAAGCCGGCATCCGGGGATAAGGGGGCTGAAAGAAGGAGGAGACGTTCTGCGTCATAAACAAACAGAGTTCCCTGATCACTTTATTTTGTTTGCGGCAGGAGACGTTGAATTTCCGAAGATGCTGAGTAACGGGTGTAACGGCCTGTCAAGCATGGCGGGAAATGTCTATCCTGAAGAAATCAGAGAAAGCTTCAGCAGCTTATCAGAAAATAAACCGATTAATCTGGATCGAATAAACGATCTGATTGCTGAAGTGACAAATCATCATACTGTCATGAATATAAAAAATCACTATAAGAAGATTGGGATTCAAGCAGGCAGCTGCCGGTCACCCATTATATAAGAAATGTTCCGTCGCGGATAAGTGAAACATGTGATCAGCGCGCTTTCTGTACTTGGATTAGGCTTAATAAGCAAGTTATATAATACTGTCATTAGCGGGGGCGTAAGCATTTGTTTAACTTTACATAAGGGAACCCTTATGATATGGTGATTATTGCTAATATTGACAAGAAAGAGGTGAAAGCGATGATAACGATTTATGGAATTTTGTATGGTGAAAATGCAAAAATTGGAAACATCTTGGCGGATAAAGGGAGCAGTCTGTCCTTTTTTAAGCCAAATCATCATACAAAAACAGTTATCGGTGCTTTTTCTCTATGTCAAATAAACGATAATCCAATGACATAATGTCCTTGTTTATTTGTGCATGATGTTATTTAAGCGTAACACCGATAATTGTGTCGGTGTTTTTTTGTGCCTGATTTTTAAAAAAGGTTAGATGATCACTCCCTTCTATTTACTCAAACAAACCAGAGTTTTATGGAAGGATGAGAAAACATGCAACAAAAAAACAAGTATATAAGAATTCAAGAGTTCCTGAAACAAAATAAGTTTCCTGATTTTAGAATGAATCAAATCAAAAATGCTGTGTTCAAAGGGAGAATAAATCATTTCATTGAAATAACGGTTCTTCCTAAATCCTTGAGAAAATTGTTAATAGAGGAGTTCGGAGAGTCAATTTTAAATATTGCTCCTTTAAAAGTGCAGCATTCTGAGCAAGTTACAAAAGTCTTATTTGAAATTTCAGGAGACGAAAAAATAGAAACGGTTAATATGAAATATAAAGCCGGTTGGGAGTCATTTTGTATATCCTCGCAGTGCGGCTGTCATTTCGGCTGTACATTTTGTGCAACAGGAGATATTGGTTTAAAACGCAGCTTAACATCAGATGAAATGACTGACCAAATTTTGTACTTTCACTTAAAAGGACATTCAATTGACAGTATTTCTTTTATGGGAATGGGAGAAGCATTAGCGAATGTACAAGTTTTTGATGCTTTACATGTGCTTACAAATCCGGAGTTGTTTGCTTTAAGCCCTCGTCGGTTATCTATTTCGACCATAGGTATTATTCCGGGCATTAAAAAAATCACTCAGGATTATCCGCAGGTCAACCTGACGTTTTCATTACATTCTCCTTTTAATGAACAGCGAAGCAAGTTAATGCCGATTAATGAACGCTTCCCGTTATTGGAGGTAATGGACACATTAGATGAGCATATACGTGTGACCTCAAGAAAAGTTTATATTGCTTATATTATGCTGCCGGGAGTTAATGATTCTATTGATCATGCGAATGAAGTAGTAAATCTTTTAAGAAGCAGATATAAGAGAGGGAACTTGTTCCATGTAAACATCATTAGATATAACCCGACTGTTAGTTCACCTATGAGATTTGAAGAAGTAAATGAGAAACAAGTTGTAAACTTCTATAAAAAATTAAAGTCAGCAGGAATTAACGTGACCGTCAGAAGTCAATTTGGCATTGATATAGATGCTGCTTGCGGACAATTATATGGAAATTATCAAAAAAATAAGAACCGATAAATCAGGTGCAGAACTCGGTTTGACTTCATATTATTTCATTTGATAACATAAAATGGTTATCGTGATTGAAAAAAAGATACCCGTTTTTATAAAAAAGGAGTCATAACGTTGCTGAAAAGGTTTTTTCTTGTTTTTCTTACGCTGATAATGTCTATATTTGCTGTATTCGCGGCTGCTGAAGAGTCTCCCGGCGATCGTGTCATTTCTTTTGACGAGCCTATGATTTTATTGATCTCGCTCGGAATCATCTTATGTTTGTTCATTCCGCCAATCGTCATGTCCTTTTTTGGCAGCTTGGTTGTGAGAATCATATCCGGAGTCTATCAATGTTTTATCGTCCTAACGTTTGCGGGGCTCATTCCGATTGGATTTCTGATTCCCAATGGCTTTTTGACAATTCTTGCTGCCGTCCTGGGAACTTTGGTCAGTTCAGCCAGTGTTGCGGTCACCTTATTCGTTGGCAGGACAGAGAACACAAATAAGCTTTCGTAAGCGGTTTTGACAACAATAACACGTCCTGAAAACACCAAGTGTCACAGACCCTTGGTGTTTTTTAATTCCGGCAGAAAAGAAGGTATAATGGGCGGGGAAGAGGTGTCAGCCAATGAAAATAACCAGAGAGACATTAGAAAAACAGCAAATTTGGATATATGGTGTGACTCTTGTGATCGGAGGAATAGCGGGGATCGCCGGGAAAGATTCAGGACTTCGCTGGGGATGGACGATATCACCGTTTATCGCTGTTCTCATGTATGCCATGTTTGCCCAAATCCCATTCTTGAAGCTGAGGGAAGCCTTGTCAAACCTCAAGTTTATGTCGGCTTTACTGATCGGTAATTTCTTAGCTGTACCTGTCGTTGTATGGGTGTTAACCGCCATTTTTCCTCAATCTCCTCCTATATTATTAGGGGTTTGTTTGGTATTGCTTACACCTTGTATTGATTACGTCATCGTCTTTACTCAGCTCGGCAAAGGAAATGAGAGATTAATACTGGCTTCCACGCCGGTTTTGTTCGCCGTTCAGATGGTATTGCTTCCGTTATACCTGCGGCTGTTTATCGGGAAAGAAGTGATAGGAGCTGTTCATGCGGGACCGTTTCTGGAAGCATTCTTATTGTTAATAGCGGTGCCGCTGCTGGCGGCGGTGATGACTCAATTATGGGCTGATAAGAAGCCGGCGGGAGAAAAGG
This sequence comes from Bacillus sp. EU63, assembly GCF_038592915.1. Taxonomy (NCBI): domain Bacteria; kingdom Bacillati; phylum Bacillota; class Bacilli; order Caryophanales; family Bacillaceae; genus Bacillus; species Bacillus sp. EU63. Next base: position 519,189 of record NZ_CP151944.1, read on the forward strand.
TGCTGGAATGGACGGCGTGGCTGCCTGTTCCTTTTATGGCTCTGGTCTTACTGGCGGTCGTCGCCACACAAATCGGCAAGGTCATCAGTGATGCTGACATCATTATACGTGTGATCCCGATCTATCTGTTATTCCTGCTCATTATGCCGTTTGTCTCCCGGTTTATCGCAAATGCGTTCTGTCTGGATACAGGTGAAGGAAGAGCATTGATCTTCAGCACAGGCACAAGAAATTCACTCGCAGTCCTTCCGTTAGCGCTGGCTTTGCCGGATGCTTGGGCCTCATTGGCCGCCGCTGTTATCGTCACACAGACGATTGTTGAGCTGATAGGCGAATTGGTTTATATAAAAGCGGTGCCCGGATGGCTGCTGAAATAAAAAATAATTTAAACTGAAAAAAACATACCAACAAATAGTGGTATGTTTTTTATATCGATTATAAAGTTGCAATATCAATGACGAAACGGTAGCGGACATCGCTTTGGAGAACCCGTTCGTACGCTTCGTCGACTTGATCGGCCGGTATCACTTCAATTTTAGGAGCAATGCCGTGCTCGGCGGCAAAATCAAGCATCTCCTGAGTCTGCGGAATACCGCCGACGAGTGAACCCGCAATGCTGCGGCGGCCCGTGATTAAGGAGAACACACTGTATGAATCCGGCTTAGCGGGCGCTCCCACATTTACCAATGTACCGTCAATGCGAAGCAGAGATAAGTAGGCATCTACGTCAAGGTTCGCGGATACTGTATTTAAAATAAGATCAAAACGTCCGGCCAGCTCAATAAATGTATCCGGATCGCTTGTTGCAAAGTAATGATCGGCTCCAAATTCAAGCGCTTCGTCTTTTTTGTTCATTGAGCGGCTGAGGACGGTGACCTCTGCGCCTAAAGCGTGCGCGAATTGAACGGCTAAATGTCCGAGCCCGCCCATTCCGACAATCGCCACTTTTTTGCCGGGGCCGGCATTCCAGTGTTTCAGCGGAGAATACGTGGTAATGCCCGCGCACAATAGCAGGCTGGCAGCATCCAAATCCAGCTGATCGGGAATCCGGACAACGAATCTGTCAGTGACAACTATTTTCTGGCTGTAGCCGCCGTATGTAGGGTTTCCGTCGTAGTCCAGGTTATTATAAGTCTGAACAACGCCTTTTGTGCAATATTGTTCGTCTCCGTTAAGGCAGTATTCACATTCCCCGCAGGAGTCTACAAAACAGCCGACACCCACACGGTCGCCGACGGCAAATGTGGTGACGTCTTCACCCACGGCTTCCACAACTCCGGCAATTTCGTGCCCGGGAACCATCGGAAAGATTCCGCCGCCCCATTCATCGAATGCGCTGTGGATGTCTGAGTGACAAATCCCGCTGTACTTAATATCAATCAGGATATCGTGCGGCCGTAATGCTCTTCTCTCAATCGTCGTCTGCTCAAATTTAGCTTTTGCATGCGGAGCGCTTAATACACGAGTCGGATGATTATTACACATGGTTATCTTCCTTTCCAAGGTAAAGTGATGAATCCTCTGTTCGGTTTTACTTTAAATGTTAAAGCGGACTTTAAGTCAAGGAGTTTGGTTTATTTTTTTATGAAATGATATTCTATAATGGCACGCTTATGAAAGGTATGAAGGACGGGTGGTAAGAATATGAAGATTGCACAGGCTGCAAAGCAGGTTGAGTTATCAGCCGCAACGCTTAGGTATTATGAAAGTATAGGACTGATTCCTCCGGTAAAACGCGATGAAAGCGGCATCCGCGATTATGACGAAGATGATGTGAATTGGATTCAATTTATAAAATGCATGAGAAGTGCCGGGCTGTCGATTGAGGCGCTGATTGAATATACCGCTTTATTTATTGAAGGAGCCGATCATACGATCGAACCCCGAAAAAACATCCTGATAAATGAAAGGAAAAGGCTGACGGAGAAACAGAGGGAAATTGATGAAACCATAAAACGATTAAACAGGAAGATTGAGGATTACGAAGATATCCTTGAAAATGAAGCGAAACTTAAAAACAGATTGAAAGCTGACTGTATTTCTGAATGAAGAGAAGGTGTCCCGGACGCGGGGCCGCATGAAATGTACCAAGGGAAACGAGCCTTGGTTTTTTTATTTTCTAAAGAGAGGAAACAAAACAGCTTTTTCTATCTTATCAATCATTACTTATCCTTTTTTCAGCTTGACTTTTTTACTGCAGACTTTTAAAGTGTGAAATGTTGCTTAGACTGTGATTAGCGACTTTAATGCTGAAAAGAGGTGGTTTACCCAGATGAACAATAAAAAGAACCCTTGGGCGTTATTGCCTTTAGTCTTATTCGTAGGGCTTTTTGTCGGCTCTGGTCTGGTGACCGGAGATTTTTATAAATTGCCGATCTTGATTGCCGCGATTATTGCGTCAGCTTTTGCGCTGTTATTTAACCGGAAGAAATCGCTCAATCAAAAAATAGAATGGTTCGCTTCCGGTGCGGGGCATCCTGATATTATCATTATGGTTATGATTTTTATATTGGCAGGTGCCTTTGCTTCAGCGGCTGAAGCGATGGGGGCGGTGCATTCAACTGTCAATCTTGCTTTGAGCGTTATTCCGCAGCAGTTTTTGCTGCCGGGGCTGTTTATCATTGCTTGTTTTATTTCTATATCGATGGGAACATCAATGGGCACGATTGCGGCGGTTGCGCCGATCAGCGCGGGTTTGAGCGGCGAGCTTGGCATCTCCGCCGCGATTCCGATTGCGGCTGTGGTCGGCGGAGCTATGTTCGGAGATAATCTTTCTTTTATTTCCGATACGACCATTGCGGCAGTCCGGACGCAAAAAACACAAATGAGGGATAAATTCAAAACGAACTTTCTGATTGTTTTGCCCGCTGCCATGGTAACTGTTATTATCTTATTTTTTATTCCGGCAGGACACGCCGTCCATACGGGAGCTGCATCTTACAGCTTGATTAAGGTGCTTCCTTATATCGCCGTGTTGGTTTTTGCGTTAATCGGTATTAATGTGATGGCTGTCATATTCGGCGGATTGATTTTGACGGGAATCATAGGGTTAGCGTGCGGCAGCCTGACGTTTGATTCTTATTTTAAGGCGATTACGGATGGAATTGCCGGAATGAGCGATCTGATCATCCTGTCCATGCTGATCGGAGGGATGGTCGGCGTGATGAAACAAAACGGCGGGATCGACTTTTTACTGGAGTTCATCACGAAACGAATCCGTTCGAAAAAAGGCGCCGAAGCCGGCATTGCCGGACTGGTCAGCGTGACGAATCTGGCTGCGGCCAATAATACGATCTCCATTATTGCAGCCGGGCCGATTGCAAAGAATATCGCTGATAAATTCAACATCGACAACAGAAAATCGGCAAGTATTCTGGATATCTTTTCGTGCATGATTCAAGGATTGATTCCTTACGGCGCGCAGCTGTTATCAGCCGGAAAATTCGGGAATATTTCACCAGTCAGCATCCTGCCATACTCTTTCTATCCCGTTTTCATCGGAATCTGCGGCATCGCCGCCATCATATTTGGACTGCCGAAATTCACAAGAAATACGAAATAAAAAAAGGCGCCGTTCGGCGCCTTTTTTCTTTCATGACAGCCAAGCATTTCTCAAAAGCTGTACGCCCTGTGTGATCTGATCCGTATCGAGATGGGCGAAACCCAGCTTTATGATCGGCGGTTCGGGTTTTTCGGCAACGAAATAATCGGCGGTAGGATATACCTTCACTCCGTACTGAAAAGCGCGTTTGATTAATGTTTCTTCTGTATAGTTCAGGTGAACTCTCACCAATATATACAATCCCGACTGCTCGCCGATGATCGTCACATGCTCGCCGAACTGCTGCTTTACATGTGAAATCAAGTGGTGCATTTTGCGCCTGTAAACAATACGCATGCGCTTAATATGGCGGGTCCATTCACCGGCCTTCATCAATTCAGCCATGGTCAGCTGGTTAAGCGAAGAAGCGGTGCTTTCGAAATGAATAAACCGTTTTTTATACCGGTGCAAAAGGCGTTGCGGCAAAACCATATAGCTTATGCGGATGCCAGGAAGAAAGGATTTTGAGAAATTCCCTAAATAAATCACCCGGTCTGATTGAATGGAAGCAAGAGCGGGAAACGGCTGCTGTGTATAACGGAATTCACTGTCATAATCATCCTCAAGAATATAACCCTCTCTATGATTCACCCAATTGATCAGAGTTTGGCGCTGCTGAATGGACATGCTTACGCCGTAAGGGCTGTGATGGGAAGGGGTCACATAGATTAATTTTTCTTTCATTGCATGTAATTGAGAAAAATCAGCTCCGTTTTCATAGACAGGCATCGTCTCCAGAGAAAGCCCATGAAATTGAAAAGCCGCTCTGGCACCGTCAAATCCCGGGTCTTCAACGATCATTCCCGAAAAATCCTCTTTCAGAATCCGGCTGAGATATATCAGCATCTGCTGGGTGCTGCTGCCGATGATAATGGAATCCGCATCTGTTTTCACTCCGCGGGATTCCAAGAGATAAGCGGCAATTTGTTCACGCAGGTCTCTCTCGCCGAACGGTTCACCGTACAGAAAGCTTTTCTCTGATGTCAAAACTTGATTGTATAATTTTCTCCATGTTTTCAGAGGAAAATGATTTTGATCGACGGCTCCGGCACGAAAATCAATCAGGATCGGCTGAGTTGATTCGGTTTTCTCAGCGTAAACAACATCATGTTCTTGTTGAAATAAAGAGGGTTCTATTTCATTAGCAAAATATCCTTTGCGTGTTTCTCCGCGAATGTATCCCTCCGCTAAAAGCAAATCATAGGCCATCAGCGTTGTATTACGGCTTACCCGCAGAGAATCTGCCAGCTCCCGAATTGAAGGCAGCCGCTCATCTGCCTGAATATTTCCCTGCTCAATCAATGTTTTAAATTGCTCATAAATTTGTTTGTATTTCGGGGTATCGCTTTCGAAAGCGAAAATCATATTTTTCATCAGATGTTCTCCTCTGACACGTATATTTATTCAAAACTGTACCTTTTTAAATGTCAGTTGATATCTTATTATAGCGGAAAGCGCTTTATCAATCCATGTTCAGAGAGGAGAGTTTTTATGTATATTCCCGCTCCATTTCAGCTGAGTGAAGCTGAAGCGTGCGATGTAATCAAAGAGTATGGTTTCGCAGCATTGTTTTCAACGGCGGAAGGCATGCCGTATGCAACCCACCTGCCATTGATGATGAGTAAGAATAACGAATGCTTATACGGTCATTTTGCATTGCCGAACCCCCAATGGAAAGAGATTGATGGCCAAAACGTGTTAGCCGTTTTTCAAGGGCCTCATTGTTATATCTCGCCTAAATGGTATGAGACGAATCAGGCTGTTCCCACATGGAATTATGTGGCGGTTCATGTTTACGGAGAGGCGGAGCTTTTGGATGAGGAAGAAACCGTGCAGTCGATGAGTGATCTCGTATTGAAATACGAAAGCCCCGACAGCCCGTACAAATTAGAGGATGTCGATGCGAAATTGCTGGCAGGCATGAACAAAGGGGTAAAAGGTTTTAAAATCAAAATCAGCAAAATAGAGGGGAAAGCAAAGCTGAGTCAAAATCATTCAGCCGCAAGACAAGGGCTGGTCGTACAACAGCTCAAACAGATTCCTCATACAAACGAACAGCTCATTTCCGGCTTGATGGAAGAAAACATCAAACGGATCACTGCGAACAACTGACAAGCATACTAAAAACATACCGGCAGCATGCGGTATGTTTTTTCAGGTTACGAAGCTTTTCTCAGGATGAATAACGACTCAAACAGCACATAAATCAACGGCGCCATTAAAATGAAGAAAGAATGAAAAATAGCATACGGTATGAGTAAGTAAACGATAAGTTTCAATAGAATGGAAGACGTTTTATTCAATGTCCAGCGGTTTTTCAAGATATCAGTCATACAAGCTAAAACAAGGCCGACCGTCAAATATCCGGCTGTGATGTAAAGATAAATAAAAAGGTAAAACGGGTAAGAAGACAACGGCGGTGTGTCTTCCTGTGTCATTTTTAAACCCACATAAAAGACCAATAAAAAGCAAACGGACGAAACGAGAGCTAACAAAAGGTGTTTATATAAATACTTCTTCATGTGCTCACCTGCCTATGGCGCAATTATTTCTTAACATATTATGACATGGTTTTACCGTTTCTGCTATGTGAGCGGGGCGTAAAGAATCAATATCATCTTTTCATGAATCCGGATTTTTTGTTCGGATGGATGTAAAGAAGAATACACCAAAAAAAGCTGTCAGCTTGGTCCTGACGGCTTATTTTTGGTGAAAGGCTTATTTCTCTGTGGTGAAATAAAGCAATGCTATGACCGGAAAAGCGATTCCAATCCATAATGTGATACTCCACCCGCCTGAGGCGTATGCCCATCCTCCGATTGATGATCCTATAGCACCGCGGAGAAAGAAGATTGCCATAAATAATCCGTTTAATCGGCTGCGAAATTCAGGTGCCAACGAAAAAATGGCACGCTGACTGAGTACGAGATTGGCAGATACCCCCATATCCAACAGGATAGCAGCGGCCACCAGAACTGCTATTCCGACGGGGGAGCTGCTCTGAATCATGAGCGGGAGTAATAAAGAAACGATGACAACACCGAGAGCGATTCCGGTGGCAAGCCGGGTCAAGCCGCGATCAGCCAGACGGCCGCCTATCGGTGCAGCCGCTGCACCCGCAATGCCCGCTAATGCATACAGCGCGATTGCCTTTTGAGAAAAATGAAAAGCAGGACCGGACAATAATAAAGGCACAGTCGTCCAGAATAAGCTGAAAGCGCCAAATACAAACGCATGATAAATGGCACGGCGGCGTAAGACCGGAGTCGTGCGCAGCAGCTTCCACATTGAACCGAGTAAGACGGTGTAGCTTGTGTTTGCTGTTGGTTTTCTGGCAGGAAGCACTTTTGATAAGATGATTGCCAGGACAACACTTAACGCGGCGGATAAAGCAAATATGGCATTCCACCCCCATATATCAGCGACCAGGCTGGATATCGGACGGGAAAGCATAATACCGAGCAGCAGGCCGCTCATCACATTGCCGACAACCCGGCCGCGTGCGGCATCTGGTGCAAGGTATGATGCGAACGGAACTAGCACTTGGGCCGCGATTGATCCCAGTCCGATGAAAAACGCAGCGGTTAAAAACAGTGTTCCATGCTTCACAAATGCTGTCAGTGTCAAAGCGGCTGCGCTTAGAAGGAGCGATACAACGACAAGTTTTTTGTTTTCGATAATGTCTCCCAAAGGGACGAGAAACAGTAAGCCGGCAACGTATCCGATTTGGGTCAGCGTGACAATCAGTCCGGCGCTGCTTGGAGAAAGTCCGATTGCCGCACTAATGAATCCTGCCAAGGGCTGTGCATAATAAAGATTAGCGACAATGATACCGCATGCCGTTGCGAGAAGAAGGGTTAAACCAGGTGAAATTCCCTGATCTGCTGTCTGTTTGTTTTCTTTAGCCATATGAATGAACTCCTTTTTAAGTGGTTTTTATGATGCTTGATAAATGATTTGCTGATTCATCTCCTTTACGCAGAGGCTTTTGGAGTCTGTGTTTCATCAAGATTTCCCTCAAGTTACTTTGTAAACTAAACGTTTAGTTTTATTATAAGCAAATGATATACTAAACGTTCAGTTTTGTAAATGGGTTTCTGTTTTCTTTTTTTATACAGGTTAAGTATACTGAACGTATCGTTTATAATTCGGGAAGGAATGATTCATGTGCAGAGTAAACGAGGACGGCCGCGCGATGAAGGAACACATAAGGCGATTCTTTCTGCAGCCTATGACCTACTGTTGGAAAATGGCTTTGACGCGGTGACAGTCGATAAAATTGCTGAGCGTGCCAAAGTGAGTAAGGCAACGATTTATAAATGGTGGTCAAACAAGGCTGCCGTTATCATGGACAGCTTTCTTTCGACCGCTACGGACAGACTGCCTGTGCCCGATACAGGATCAACAGTGCAAGATATATTGACCCACGCCACGAATTTAGCAAGGTTTTTGACGAGCCGGGAAGGAACCGTTATTAAGGAATTAATCGGTGCGGGGCAGCTGGATGCAAAATTGGCGGAAGAATATCGCACGCGATTTTTCCAGCCCCGCCGCCTCCAAGCGAAAGGCCTTCTGGAAAAGGGAATTCAAAAAGGTGAATTAAGAGAGAATCTTGATATTGACGTAAGCATCGATCTCATTTACGGACCGATTTTCTATCGCCTGTTGATCACAGGTGATGAGGTGAATGATTCCTATGTGCATGATCTGGTGATGAGTGCGTTTAAGGGAGTTCAGCCTGCCTGAAAAATACTCGGATCATGTGAAAGAGATGCAGACTTCTGCTGCCTATGGGCGGAATATAATGAAAGGCCGAACAAGTTCATTGTTCGGCCTTTTCTGATTGATTTGCGAACTGCCGGGCGGCCGCCACGCAAGCGATAACGCCGACGTTTACCGCCGCAAGTTCCCATCCTGCTTTTTCATGGAGAATCATGGCGGCCAGTAACAGCCCGAAGAAAGGCTGCAGAAGCTGCAGCTGTCCGACCGCGGCGATGCCTCCCTGGGCGAGTCCGCGATACCAGAATACGAAGCCGATCAACATGCTGAATATTGAGACATATGCAAGACTGAGCAGTGCGGGCGCGCCGATGTTTGACCATGAGTCCGGCATGAAGCAGAAAGACAGGATGAACATAAGGGGAAGCGATAAAACGAGAGCCCAAGAGATCACCTGCCAGTTGCCAAGCCGCCGGGAGAGGCGGGCGCCTTCGGCATAACCGAGACCGCACACGATAATCGAAGCGATCATGTACGTATCACCGAGCGGAGAGGATTCCCCTCCTTGCAGCAGAGCATATCCGGCTACGAGGATGCTGCCGGCAGCCGAGAAAATCCAAAAGACCGGCCTGGGCCGTTCGCCTCCTCGCAGTACGCCGAAGATCGCTGTCGCAAGCGGGAGAAGCCCGATGTAGACAATGGCATGAGCGGATGTGACATGCTGAAGCGCTAATGCTGTAAGCAGCGGGAAACCGATCACGACGCCGAGCGCTACTGTTAGTAGTGAAATGATGTCGCTTTTGGCAGGGCGTTTCTCCTGAAAAATGAGGAGCAGAGCGCCTGCCAATATACCGGCTATCGCGGCGCGGCATACGGTGAGAAATACCGGGTCAAAGTCCGCTACAGCCAAGCGGGTCGCGGGAAGCGAGCCGCTGAAAATGAGCACGCCGATAAATCCGTTAATCCAGCCGTTTGCGGCCTTATTCATTCCAATCACTCCAATATATATTTCTAAACCCATTTTCAAAGTTTATAATGACTATAAACTGAAATTGGCCATATACAAATGGCCAGTTTTTATAAAAAGAAGAATGCCAGTTTGGAGGGAGTAAAAATGGATATCACGCCATTTTTAAATAGAGATCTGGATATTCCGCTTTATCAGCAGCTTTATCGGCATTTTAAGGAAAATATGCATCAGGGCCGTATTCCTAAAGGACTGAAGCTTCCTTCAAAAAGGCTTTTGTCAAGTCAGCTTTCCATCAGTCAGACGACTGTGGAGCGTGCCTATGAACAGCTTGCCGCCGAAGGCTATATTGTCAGTAAGCCGAGAAGCGGATGGTTTGCCGATTATGACTCGGACGCCGTCTATGTGAAAAAGCCGGGTGCTTCGCCTGTTCAAACAAAGGCGAAGGAAGACCGCCAATGGATTGATTTTCACTACGGCACTGTGGATGCCGCTCATTTTCCTTTTTCGGCATGGCGCAAAAGCATGGTTGCAAGCTTAGATCAATATGGGCACGAGCTGTATCGGCCCGGGGATGATTTGGGCGAGCTTGAACTGAGAACGCTCATTTCAGAATACTTATATCAGTCGCGCGGCGTGAATTGCCGTCCTGAACAAGTGATAGTCGGCGCCGGGAACCCTGCTCTTTTGCAAATGCTGTGCAAAATATTTGAAGCAAATCTATCCATCGGATATGAAGATCCGGGTTTTCCGAGAGCGAGGGAGATTTTTAAAGCCAATCACATGAAGATCATTCCGATACCCGTCGATGATGAAGGAGTCTGTATCCGGAAGCTGAATGAAGAGCGGCCGCGTCTTGTATATGTCACGCCTTCTCATCAATTTACGTTAGGAACGATTATGCCGGTAAACAGAAGGATTCAGCTGCTGAAATGGGCGAAGGAACATCAATCGTTCATTATAGAAGATGATTATGACGGTGAATTCCGATACACCGGCCAGCCGATCCCATCATTGCAAGGGCTTGATCAGCATCACCGTGTTATTTATATGGGAACGTTTTCCCAATCTCTGCTTCCTTCGCTTCGCATCAGCTATATGATTCTTCCTTTGCCGCTTATCGAAAAAGGCAGGGAAATCGCTTCTTTATATAAGCAGACCGTCTCCTGCCACAGTCAGCTGACGCTGGCTCAATTTATCAAAAGCGGAGAGTGGCAGAAACATATTAACAGAATGAGAAAGCTGTACCGGAAAAAAAGAGCGGTATTATTAGAGGCCGTGCGGCGCGAGCTGGGACAATACGTCAGGATTCGCGGAGAAAATTCCGGGCTGCGGATTTTACTTGACGTTCAGCTGCCTTTCAGTGAAAAAGAGCTGATTGAAAAGGCGGAGGAACAAGGAGTCAAAATCTATCCCGTGTCTCTCACCTATCAAAAACAGCTCCCTGAAAAAACAGTTTCTCTCGGTTTCGCGGGGGTTTCTGAAACCAATATACAAGAAGGTATAAAAAAACTGAGAGCCGCCTGGGCGCTGTAAAAGGCAGCTCACAGTTTGAAATACTGAAGCTTGAGTCAGGGGTGCTGTCTCAGCAGCAAAACAATTTATAGGACGGGCAGGCGGAGCGCCGTATCAATATTTTGCAAATTGAGCCGGACTTGTTCATTTGTGTTCCACGGGTGATACCAGCCTTTTTCCATCATATAGCGTGAGATTTGCTCGTGCATGTCAAGGGCTTCTTCTAAGTGCCGGGTGAGGATCGCTTTCACTTCAGGCGTTCCGGCTTCCGTCGCCGCCATCGCATAGTTTCTGACACCGCTTTTTGCCGAATTCAATAAATCCATTGCGACAATTTGGTCTGTCAGTGCATTCATTCCCGTCAAGTATTCAATAATCGGATTCATTCGTGATTCATCTCCTCATTTCATGCTGTGCATCAGATAAAATCGAGGCAAATTCCTGCAATTGCCTTGTTGATGTATCCACATCCTGCTGCATGATTTCTTTCAGCTGCGGATCGGATACGAGCGCTTTCATGGTTTTGGATTTCGTCAGACAAAGTGACTTAAAAGAAGCCATCTCCTGAATTTCGAGTAATTCATGTAAGGCGCTGGCCATTTCTGTAGCCTCCGTTCTTTAAGGTTTGAGTACAACTTTAATACAATCATCTGTTTTCGTGTCAAACATCTCATAGCCGTGCTTCGCTTCACTGAGCGGAATGACATGGCTTACAACATCGCCCGGATCAATTTTGCCGGTTGACACCAATTCAAACATATACGGCATATAGTGGATGACCGGAGCTTGTCCTGATCGGATATTGACGTTCCGCTGCATGATATCGCCAAGGGGAAACCCGTTGTATCTGCCGCCGTACACACCCGTAATCTGGATCGTTCCGCCTTTTCGCACCGCTTGGGACGCGATGACCAATGCGCTCATCGCCCCGCCCTGAAGTTTTAATCCGCTGGCGAGGAACTCGAGATCCGTCATTTTTCCGTCCATGCCGACGGCGTCAATGACAACGTCGGCGCCGCCTTTGGTGATTTCCTTCAGGTAGCTGCCTGTATTTTCGTGGTCTTCGAAGTTCACGATTTCTACTTTATTCGTCCGTTTCGCATGCTGGAGACGGTAGTTGACATAGTCTACGGCTATTACGCGTTTCGCTCCCTTTAACCAGCAGAATTTTTGAGCGAAAAGGCCCACGGGCCCGCAGCCGAGAACGATAACTGTATCGCCTTCTTTTACGCCGGCATTGTCGACGCTCCAAAAGCCGGTTGTCATCGCATCGGAAATAACACTCAGTTTCTCATCCGGTTCTTCGCATGTTTCGGGAACTTTAAAGTGGGTAAAGTTCGCAAATGGAACGCGCAAATATTCGGCCTGGCCTCCCGGATAGCCGCCGGCATTTCCTGAATAGCCGAAATAAGCGCCTATATCGCCGTTCTCATTTGATTGATCACACTGGCTTTCCAGGTGATTCTTACAATAAACGCATTCTCCGCAGGCGATATTAAAAGGAATAATGACGCGGTCGCCTTTTTTGACTTTCGTCACGCCGGGACCGGTTTCTTCCACGATGCCCATCGGTTCATGGCCGATGATGTAGTCTTCCTGCAAATTCGGGATGAGTCCGTGGATTAAATGTAAATCTGATCCGCAAATTGCCGTACTTGTGACTTTTATAATCATGTCATCGTGTTTTTCAATCTTCGGATCAGGCACGTCTTTGACAACGACGTTTTTCACTCCTTGATACGTTACGGCCTTCATGCTGTAATACCTCCAGTGTTAGTGTTCATCAGGTGTGCGGTCAAACATCCCTTTTCTGTTTGTTTCAACGGGAAACAGGTTCATGCTTCCGACCATGAGGGTATTTTTTGCAGAGAGCTGATCCAATTTATACTGTTCGCTCAAATCATGCGGGTGAAACCACTTTTTGCTGACCATCAAGTCTGTTATCTCCTGATGCATCGCGATTCCCTGCATGAGCTGTTTGCGCAGCAAAGCTCTTACATCAGGTGAAGCGGTTTCTGTTAAAGCAACGGCGGTATTTCTGACGCCTTCTTTGGCGCGTATGAGAAAATCCATTGCGAATGTCATATCCGCAAGTTCAGGGACATGTAATGAATTGATCGGATCTAAATGGTCATGATTCAATGATGCTTACCTTCCTTTCAATTGATGATCGAAGTCGGCCGGTTTTGAGGAACGGGAGCCTGAAACGTTGCCCGTTCATAAACCGCCTGCAGATCAGCCAGGTCTTGAGAGGCTTGCTGAACGTCTTTTTCCATTAACGTTTTCAGATCCTGATCAAACACAAGCCCTTGCATGAGCTTGGATTTCGCTACACAAAGCGTCTTGAAGTTAATGATTTCATGTAAGTCCAGCGACTCGTGAGCCGCTAATTCACGCTTTTCCATAATCGTCTGAAACCTCCCTTTCTAAAAATACGTAATTAATTTCCCCTGAGAAAAGAGCTCTAGTCTTACAAATTTTGTTTATAAGAAAAAAGAGAGAAGAAATCTGACGGTACATCAAAAAAGAGGAAGCACAATCGCTTCCTCTTGTTCACATGGAACGGCTGTTGGTGTCCTGAACGTTTTTCTGATGCGCGGGCTGTTTTGCCGCGCGGGAGACGAGACCGCTGAAACCCGGGGAAGGTCATAAAAAAGATATGAACAAAAACAGCTTGCGAACAATCCCGCAGGCTGTTTTTTCTTTCACTCGTCATGCAGGGACAGAAGGGGAAGGTGAGAAGAAGGCATATATGGTATGATGACAAATAGAATAAAACCTCGTGAGGCCGGTCGGCTAAAAGGAAGTGGACAGAGATTGTTTGGTACAAAACATCAAGAAGACTACGTCTCCCGTGACAGACGCTCATTGCATATGCTTGCGCTTCGGGTGCCCGGTCTGGCGTTTATTTTAATGGTATATGCCGCATCAGTCTCTTTGCAGTACATTTATGAAAGCTGGACGGTTTTTTTGCAGCTGTTATTCACGATATTGATCGTCATTTTTACCGTGCTGCACTGGCATTCCCATCGCTGGGTGAAGAAAAAGACGTTTCTTTATTTCATCATACAGGGATTTATCATATATACATCGGCTAACTTGATGACCGGCGGCTATATCGCGCTGGTGATCGGTCTCTATGCCTTTTTAATTGGGCAGATTATCGGAATGTCGGATAAGGGAAAAACGCTGCTCATACTCTATCTTTTCATTTTAATGTCCATAACAGCCCTGCATCAGGAGCATCCGCATCATCTGCTGCGTTTCATCGTTATCGCCGCTCCCATCATGATCGTGATTATCACGTATGCGGCCACATTTTTCGCGCAAGTTGATGAAAAAATAAAAACACAGATGACGCTTGAAAAATTAGAGCTCGCTCACCGGCAAGTGAAACAGCTGACGCTTCAGAATGAAAGACAGCGGATGGCGAGAGATTTGCACGATACGCTTGCCCAAGGATTGGTCAGCTTGCACATGCAGCTTGAAGCGGTGCAAGTTCATCTTTCGAAAGATAACACTGACAGAGCGAAAGACATCATCAGCCAGTCAATGGAAAGAGTGAAGGGCACATTGGCTGATGCGCGCTTGGCCATTGACAACCTTCGCAGCAAATCAGAAGAGATCGGCTTCTTAAAAGAAAGCATCACTGAACAAATCAACCATTTTACAGAAGCCTCCGGGCTGTCTTGTTTTTTAGATTACAGCGTGCATCATGTGCTTGACGTTCATACGGCGGAGAATTGCCATTACATGATCGGAGAAGGCCTGACAAACGCCGCCAAGCATGCAGAAGCAAAAAATGTCTGGGTGTCCGTTCGGGAAGAAGAGAGACAGATCCGCATAACCGTCAAAGATGACGGGAAAGGCTTTGATGCCGGAACAGAAATGAGAAAAAGCGGACATTACGGGCTGCTTGGGATACAAGAACGCGTCAATATGATGAACGGCACTTTCCGTATAACAAGCGCCAGATCAGCGGGGACTCAAATTGAGATCATCATACCAATTCAGGGAGAGGCGGAACATGTATAAAGTGTTAATAGCAGATGACCATCTTGTCGTCAGAGAAGGTCTGAAGCTTTTGATAGAAACAAATGACCATTACACCATAACGGGAGAAGCGGAAAACGGGAAAACCGCCGTCCGCCTCGCAGAGGAACTAAAGCCCGATGTCATTCTCATGGATCTGTACATGCCGGAAATGAGCGGGCTGGAAGCCATTAAACAGATAAAAGAGCATTCTGATGTGCCGATCATTATTTTGACGACCTATAATGAAGATCATCTGATGATAGAAGGCATCGAATCAGGCGCGAACGGTTATCTGCTGAAGGACACAAGCTCAGAAACCTTATTTCATACGATGGATGCGGCGGTCAGGGGAGAAGTGCTTCTGCAGCCGGACATCTTGCGGCGTTTCCGGGAAATGAAAATGGAACGGGCAAATGCCAATGAAACACAGCTGACGGAAAAGGAAATCATAGTTCTGCAAGCCGTTGCGCAAGGACATAAAAGCAAAGCGATCGCCTTCGATTTAGGAATCTCAGAGCGGACGGTAAAAGCGAGATTAACATCGATTTATAACAAATTAGGCGCTGATTCGCGGACGGAAGCCGTCACCATTGCCATGCAAAAAGGCATTCTGAAACTGAATATATAATGAAAAACTGCCCAAACGTACATGCCCCTATGTACGTTTTTTTTATGTGAATGTGAACTACAATTAGGCAGAAAGTAATGATTGGAGAGGAGTATTCGATGTCTGGTTTTTTATATAAATTAGGGGGATGGTCTGCCCGCAATCGATTAAAAATGATCAGTGCGTGGCTCGTGATACTGATCGCTTCGATTGTGATCGCCATCTCGTTAAAACCTGCTTTTTCTGAGGATATGTCAATTCCCGACACACCTTCTGAAAAGGCGATGGATATGATTCAAAAAGAATTTTCAAAGGGTCCCGATAAAGGAAGCATACGGGTTATTTTCGGAGCTGAAGACGGGAAGAAATTGACGTCAAAACCGGAAAAACAAGCGATTGAAGAGACATTAAAGAAGATCAAAACAGATCATTCAGTCGCTTCGATTGCAAGTCCTTTTGAGATAGGAACCATTTCTAAAGACGGATCAGTGGCATATGCCGATATTACGTACAAAAAAGCGGCGGATGACATTACGGATGCGTCTGTTTCACATATTAAACACAGTCTGTCCGCCGCAGGAGACAAAGGTCTGCAGACGGAGCTCAGCGGCGATGTGCCGGGGGCCGGTGTTGAAATCGGCGGTGTATCTGAAATTGTCGGCGTTGTGCTGGCATTCGTCGTACTGGCTATTACGTTTGGTTCATTAGTCATAGCGGGGCTTCCGATTGTCACGGCCCTGATTGGGTTAGGCGTAAGCGTCGCGCTGACGTTAATCGGGACACAGTTCTTTACGATAGCCTCGGTCAGTCTCTCATTATCCGGAATGATCGGACTGGCCGTCGGGATTGATTATGCGCTGTTTATCTTTACGAAGCATCGTCAGTTTTTGGGCGAAGGTGTACAAAAAAATGAATCGATCGCGAAAGCCGCGGGAACGGCTGGCAGCGCCGTCGTTTTTGCGGGACTGACCGTGATCGTCGCGCTTTGCGGATTGACCGTTGTCGGCATTCCGTTCATGTCTGCCATGGGGTTGACTGCGGCACTCAGTGTGCTGATGGCTGTATCGGCTTCTGTTACGCTGGTGCCTGCGGTGTTGTCAATCGCAGGAAAACGGATGATTCCGAAATCAAACAAGAAGAAAGAAAAGAAAAGCGCCGACACGAATGCCTGGGGGCGCTTCGTTACAAAGAAGCCTATTCTGTTAAGCATTTTCAGCATTATTCTTTTAGCCGTCATCAGTCTGCCGGCCATGCATTTAGAGCTGGGGCTGCCTGATGCGGGAATGAAAGCGAAAGACAGCCCGGATCGCCGCGCCTATGATCTGTTGTCTAAAGGATTCGGCGAGGGTTTTAACGGCAAGCTGACAATTGTTGCCGATGCAAAAGGGGTCAAGGGGAACAAAAGTGAAGCTTTTCAAGACGCCGTGAACGAAATGAAGGACTTGCACAATGTGGCGAGCGTCACACCGGCCATGCCGAACGAAAAAGGGGACTATGCCATTATTACGGCAGTGCCTGAAACCGGGCCGAATGATAAGGCAACGAAAGAGTTAGTGCAGGATATACGGAAACGATCAGACAAAAACGGCATCCGCCTGCTCGTCACCGGTTCAACCGCGGTAAACATTGATATTTCAGACCGGTTAAACGATGCCATTCCGGAATTCGCCATTCTCATTGTCGGGTTTGCGTTTGTATTGCTGACCGTTGTTTTCCGCTCGCTTCTCGTGCCCCTTGCCGCCGTCGTCGGCTTTTTGCTGACGATGACCGCTACACTCGGCTTATCGGTATTCGTTCTGCAGGATGGGAATTTCACCGGCTTACTCAGCATTCCGGAAAAAGGCCCGATTCTCGCCTTCCTGCCTATTTTAGCGATCGGTATTCTTTTCGGACTGGCGATGGATTATCAAGTATTCCTTGTCAGCAGAATGAGAGAAGAATATGTCAAAACAAAAAATCCGGTACAAGCCATCCATGCCGGATTGAAACATAGCGGACCTGTCGTAACAGCGGCGGGACTGATCATGATTTTCGTCTTTGCGGGATTCATCTTTGCGGGAGAAGCTACGATCAAATCCATGGGCTTGGCAATGACCTTCGGTGTTCTTTTTGATGCGTTCATTGTAAGAATGACCATTATTCCGAGTGTCATGAAGCTGATGGGACATGCGGCCTGGTACTTGCCGAAGTGGCTGGATAAGATCATTCCGAATGTGGATATCGAAGGCCATAAGCTGACACAAGGCAAAACACCGGAGAAACCGGAAGAATAAAATGAAAAAGCAGATCGTTATGATCTGCTTTTTTTATGTGCTGACCGCATTCATGAAAAGAGAAAAAAGCTTTTTCATGTCTTCATGTTTTTTTGTCAGCATTTCAGGATGCCATTGCACACCGACGACAAATAATTCACCCGTCCGTTCAATCGCTTCAATGGCCCCGTCTTTCGCATAAGCCGCGGCTTTAAACGAAGGCGCCGTTTCTTTTATGATCTGGTGATGGAATGAATTCACCCGCGCTGAATCGCCAAACAAAGAATGGAGACGTGTCCCTTTTTCAAAGGAAACATGATGGGTTTTTAACGGCGGATCTTTTTCTTGATCGTGCTTGATTTCAGCAAATGAAGCGTGTGTCAGATCCTGATATAAAGTTCCCCCGTAAGTGACGTTTAACATATGCATCCCCCGGCAGATGGCCAGAATCGGCTTTTCTAAAGCAACCGCCGTGAGAATCAGCTCCTTCTCGTAGGCGTCCCGATCAGGAAAGGTCTTTCTTAAAGCCTGTAAAGGTTCTTCACCGTAAAACAGCGGGTCTATATCCTGACCGCCGGACAGAATGATCCCGTCAACATGAGAGACCTGTTCCTTTACAAGCGCCGTCTCTTGAATCACCGGCAGTATAAACGGCACACCGCCGGCCTCAGAAACAGACTGAATATAATCATTATTGACATATGCCCGATTATAACCCGGGAAAGGACCGGATTGATCAGCCATAATGTTTCCCGTAATTCCGATGCGTTTGGCCATTCTTTGCCCCCCTGAACCATGCTCATAATAAATCTGAACGTAGGTTGTACAAATCAGTTTGAAATTATTCTTCATGATACGTGAACTTTCAAAAAAAAAACCCGTGACAATCACGGGCTTTTACATTCATTTCAATTTCTTGATTTCTTCCGTCAGCTCTTTGAATTTTTGATCAAGCTCACGATATTGTTTATCAGCCGGAGTCATGAAGCTGAGTTTTCCGAGGACTTCCTGCCGTTCGGTTTCAAGCTTTAATCGCAGTTCTTCAGCATCGTCCCTGACGGAGGGAGATTCTTTCCATTGTTTTCGGACGCTGCCATTTGAGATATCAAGCCGGATGTCCGTCGTCTTTTCGAGAAAGTAGCGATCATGAGATACGATGATAAGCGTTCCGTCGTATCGGGCCAAAGTGTCTTCAAGCTGCTCGCGTGACGGCAGATCAAGGTGGTTTGTCGGCTCATCCAGAATCAGCACATCTTTCTCCTCTAAAATAAACGCCATCAGTTTGCATTTGACCCGCTCTCCCATGCTCATCTTGCCGATGGGTTCCGTCCATTGCGCTGCGGTAAATCCTAAATGCTTCATGAGGGATTGCACATTGCCCCTTGCTTCGAACGTTTCTTTGTAAAAAAGCTGTTCGGGGGTTTTATCAAGCGGAAGGTCGAATACTTCCTGGGTTAAATATCCGACATTTGCAGACGGAGATATCCATATGCCGCCCTGCGCTTTTTCCTGACCGAGGATGACCTTCAATAATGTTGTTTTCCCGCTGCCGTTCGGGCCTGTAATCGCGATCTTTTCACCGTGCATCACAGTGAAATTCACGTTTTTGAAAAGCGTTCGGCCGTCATATGACTTTGTGACATCCCTTACTTCTAAAAAACGCTTTCCCGCTTTTTTGCGGTGCTCAATGGAAAAACGGACTTCATACTCCGCTTCAACCGGTTCTGCTTTCACTTTTTCAAGCTCTTTTTCAAGACGCTTCTGCTTTGATTTAATCTGGGCGTCCGTGCGTTTTGCTTTTACACGATGGTATTCTTTAAAGCCTTCTATTTTCGTTGATTGGGCGTGGGCTTTTTTCGACCAGGCGCTCAGCTCGTTCATTTGAGCTTCAATCCGTCTGATCATATTTTGCTGATTCTCATATTCCCGCTGCTGTGTCAGCCTTCTCTGTTTGCGGACCTCCATATAGCTTGAATAATTCCCTTTATGTTCAATGAGTTTCTTTCCTTCGATGGCCCAGATTTTTGTCGCCGCTGCATCTATAAAAGCACGATCATGCGAAACGAAAATAATGGTGCCTTTGTAATTCTTGATCTGATTTAGCAGTATTTCTAAACTGTGCTGATCGAGGTGGTTCGTCGGCTCATCTAATAACAAAAGGCTGCTTGAGGAGGAGAAACCTTTGGCAAGACGGGCTTTCAGTTTTTCTCCGCCGCTCAATTGCGAAAAGGCGCGTGCGGGCACGTTCCACTTTTCTAACAAGGCTGCCTCCGCAGGCTCCGGATGGCCGGAATCATAAGCTTCCGTTTCTTGTTCCACCATATATATGTTCACATCTTGCATCATCTGAATCTGTCCTTGTGACGGCGCTTTTTGATTGCAGATCAATTGCAGCAATAACGATTTGCCGGCGCCGTTTTTACCGATAACGCCGATGATGTCACCTTGCTGAACGCTCGCGCTGATCTGTTCAAAAAGGGGAACGCTGTTGATTTCATAACTGATGCCGCTTATTTTTAACATTTCTTTCATATGTCAATCCCTCGCTTTAAAGGGAGGACAAAAAAATCCTCCCAATTGATTTGGAAGGATTAGCCGTACCTGTGCATGATCAAATAAGCTATTTTCACATAGCTTTCGTATCGTATAGAAAATGGGCAGACTAATCCTATTTTTTCTGATTTGAAATATTTGATTTCAAACGGTCAAAATAAGATTAGTTAATCATTGTCCACCCATCATCCCTTCGTATTTGTTACAAACAGTGTAGCACACACTTATCTGTAAAAGCAAAGGGTATAAGCCTTTTTATTCCAGATTGGAGACTTCCCACTCTTCTTCTAAAACGGCATAATAATATTCATCCCACCATTCATTATCATGGGGGATGCATTTTTTAAAAAATCCTTCCCGTCTCATCCCGATCTTTTCCATCACCCGGTGCGAAGCCGTGTTTTCCGGCTTACATGTCGCAATGATCCGGTGTAATTTCATCTTGTTAAAACCGAATGCCAGCACGGCGCGCGCCGCCTCTGAAGCATATCCTTTGCCCTGGTATTCCGGGTGAAACACCCAGCCGATTTCATACGTATGATCGCCAAAATACTGAAAAAAAACAATGTGGCCAATGACCGTTTCCTCATCCTTCAATAAAACGGGAAACTTCCCGGCATGTTCACCGCTGTTTTCAGTAACGAATTTCCTGGCATCATCTTCGGTAAAGACACCCTCTGGTATATATTTCATGACATTCGGATTTGATGTGTACGCATAGACATCCTGCCAATCTTCCGGTTCAAATGTGCGAATGACGAGCCTGTCAGTTTTGATATTCATTTTTTATGTTCCTCCATCAAAAAGATTTCATTTACTACTTCGATTGAAAGATGTAAAAACCTTTGAGCGGGGAAGAGCCGAATAAAAAAAGCCTGCAGCTATACACTGCAGGCGGTTATTTTTCATTTGCGGCGGCGGGCAGGTTTGTAAACCCGAATTGCCCTCCGACAGCTTCTTTTACTTCATGAATAACGATAAATGATTTCGGGTCAATTTTTTGAACATGTTTTTTGATTTTCAGCAATTCGTTCTTTTTAATGACGACATAGATAATGCGCTTGTCTTTGCTGCCATAATACCCGTATCCGTAAAAAATCGTCGCCGCGTTGCCGTACTCAGAGGTGATGGCTTTGGCGATTTCTTCGTATTGGTCAGACATAATGGTGAGGGCTTTTTTATTATGGAAACCCTCAATGACAATATCGACGATTTTGGCGCACAGATATACGAATATAAACGTATACAGCATGTGATTGATGCCGATCGCTAAAACGGATGCGAAAATGATGACACAATCCATATAAAACATGCTTTTGGAGATGTTAAAGCCCTTTGTGTAATTTAATAAATACGCCAAAAGCGTGGTTCCGCCGGTAGATCCGTCAGCAATAAAGATCAATGCCAGCCCCGCTCCCATCAGCAGAGCGCCGAATACAATCCCAAGCACCATGTCGTGCACGCCGAACGGAATAAAGCTGACGATGCTGAGAAAAACAGAAGTCATCCCCGTACCGAGTATCGTGTATAAAATCGTTTTTTTCGTTAAAAATTTATAAGCCAGCCCGATAAAAATCAAATTTACAACCAGAGTCGTAATACTTGCAGGTATATGGAAAAGATAATATAACACGAGAGCGATTCCCACGGTGCTGCCGTCCCCTAAATGATTCGGGATGACGAAAAATTCCACGGACGCCGCAATAAGAAAGGCTCCGGCCATAATCATCAGTATATCCTTGCAAATGTTCTTCATGTGCAAACCTCCTCTGCAGTCAAAAATATATAAAAAACAAAAACGCCTCAAAAATTATCCAGCAGAACTAAATAATTTTTAAGACGAATCATTCACAATCTCGTTTGTTCATTCAGTAAAGAATGATCAGCTTCAATATCGAAGATTATATAGACACCTTCACATCTTGTCAATGCCGTGAAAATTGATTTTTCTGCAGTGTATATGAGGTTTAAATCAAGTTAAAACGAGGAATTATATCAGAAGAGTTTTCATTTCTGCTCTATCAATAAGAGAAATGTAATGAAAGACAACGAAGAAGGGATGATGACATTGGAACGAATTTTTATCAGTCCGGCCAAATACGTGCAGGGAAAAAACGCCATTGAAACGATCGGCGGACATCTGGAGGGCATTGGTGAAAAAGCCGTCGTCATTGCGGACAAAACCGTATGGGATATCGCGGGCCACAAGGTGACGGCTGAATTAAAGAAAAGCAATATTTCTTCTGAAGAGGCGGTTTTCAACGGCGAAGCCTCCCAGGAAGAAATGAAAAGAATTGCCGGCATCGCAGAAAAAGCAGGCGCGACTATTGTCATCGGAGTCGGCGGCGGTAAAACGCTTGATACCGCCAAAGCCGTATCAGATGAAATAAACGGCTACACCGTTATCGTGCCGACGGCCGCTTCAACGGATGCTCCGACAAGCGGGCTGTCTGTCGTGTATTCTGAACAAGGCGCGTTCGAAAACTATCGTTTCTATCATAAGAATCCTGACCTGGTTCTGGTCGATACGAAAATCGTCGCGGAAGCTCCGCCGCGCTTTTTAGCATCAGGGATTGCCGATGCGATGGCGACGTGGATAGAGGCGCGCAGTGTCATCGCCAATGGCGGTAAAACGATGGCAGGCGGAATTCCTACCATCGCCGGAGAAGCTATCGCGGAAAAATGTGAAGCGGTGTTATTCAAATACGGACGTCTCGCTTATGAGTCTGTGAAAGCGAAAGCCGTTACGCCCGCATTGGAAGCGGTGGTTGAAGCCAATACACTTCTGAGCGGACTGGGATTTGAAAGCGGCGGCTTAGCTGCGGCACATGCCATTCATAACGGATTTACCGCGCTTGAAGGTGAAATCCATCACTTGACCCACGGTGAAAAAGTGGCATTCGGCACGCTCGTTCAATTGGCGCTGGAAAAACGTTCGCTTGAGGAAATTGAGCGGTATATCGCGTTTTATATCAGCTTGGGGCTGCCTGTCACACTTGAAGACATCAAATTGAAAGACGCATCTAAAGAGGACATTATGAAAGTGGCAGAAGCCGCGACGATTGAAGAAGAAACGATTCATGCCGCTTTTGACGTGACGGCTGACGACGTGGCGGATGCCATTATAGCGGCTGATCAATACGCAAAAGCTTTTAAAGAAAAACACGCGTAAAACCTTTTATGCGTGACCCGGAACCAAGGGCTGTTACAGCCCTTGGTTTTTTTGTGCCCTTTGAAAACTTTTAAAAATAAAGAAAAAATTATGATACAATATACAAATGTTTTGAGAGATTGACAAAGGAAAGGTGGGAACGATATGCTGCATAATCCGACCGGTAAGGAGCGGCTTGCGCTGGCTTTTCTTCTCGGAATGCTTGCGATACTGGGGCCGCTCAATATAGATATGTATCTGCCGAGTTTCCCTGAAATCGCTGAAGATTTAAGCGCCCGCGCATCGCTTGTCCAGCTCAGTTTAACCGCATGTCTGATCGGGCTGACAATCGGACAGGTTGTTGTCGGCCCGTTAAGTGACGCGAAGGGAAGAAGAAAACCGTTATTACTATGTATTTTTTTATTTGCGTTGTTTTCTCTGTTTTGCGCACTTGCACCGAACATTGCAACACTAGTGATTGCCCGTTTTCTTCAAGGGTTCACCGCTTCGGCAGGACTCGTTTTATCCCGTGCAATCGTCAGAGATGTGTTTACGGGAAGAGAGCTTTCTAAATTTTTCTCGCTGCTGATGGTCATTACCGCCGTCGCGCCGATGGTGGCGCCGATGACGGGAGGCGCGATTTTACTGCTTCCGTTTGCATCATGGCATACGATTTTTCTCTTTTTAACGTTTATCGGTTTTTTGCTTGTTCTCATCATTGCGCTCAAGCTGACAGAAACCCTGCCGCCGGAAAAGCGGATTCCGAGCTCCATCGGAAATTCCGTGCGGACAATGGGAAGCCTGCTGAAGGATCGGTCATTTATCGGCTATGCGCTGACGGTCGGTTTTATTCACGGCGGGAGCTTTGCGTATGTCTCCGGAACGCCTTTCGTGTATCAGGATATTTACGGAGTATCGCCTCAGGTATTCAGTGTTTTATTCGGCATAAACGGTCTGGCGATCATTACCGGAAGCTTTATCATCGGGCGTTTCGGCGGGATCATTCACGAAAAAAGCCTGCTGAGAATCGGCGTGATTACAGCGATGACGGCGACTGCCGTTCTGCTCGTCATGACGATCATTCACGGGCCGCTGGCGGCACTGGTGATTTCAATTTTTATTTATATGATTACGATCGGCATGACGCTGACAAGCACCTTTACATTGGCGATGGAAAAGCAGGGACACCGCGCGGGAAGCGCAAGCGCACTGCTCGGCATGCTTCCGCTTCTTCTCGGTTCCATCGTGTCGCCGCTTGTGGGGATGAATGAAGCGACGGCCGTGCCGATGGGGGCAATTATGTTCACGACATCCGTTATCGGTTCCATCGCTTTTTTCGCCTTAACAACAAAACCGGAGAAAGCAAAAAAGGAGTGAAATGATTCACTCCTTTTTTTGATGCCCGCTATTCATATTTCTTCAGCACGATCGCCGAATTATGCCCGCCAAAGCCGAATGAGTTGGAAAGGCCTATCGTTAACGATTGCTGGCGGGGCCCGTCTGCTACATAGTCCAAATCACATGCCGAATCAGGGTGCTGCAGATTGATCGTCGGCGGAATGATGCCGTGTCTCAGGCTTTCTGTCAGAGCGATGGCTTCAACGCCGCCTGCCGCGCCAAGCATGTGGCCGAGCATTGATTTGTTGGCCGTAACCGGAATGTCATAGGCAAGCTCCCCGAATAATGTCTTGATGGCCAATGTTTCAGAAAGATCTCCGGCTTTTGTGCTTGTCGCATGGCCGCTTACGACATCAATGTCTTCCGCTGAAACGTTCGCCTTTTTCAAAGCGTTTTTCATCGCCAGGTATGCGCCCGTTCCTTCCGGATGGGAGGCTACCATATGATAGGCGTCAGAGCTTGCGCCGTAGCCGAGCACCTCACAAAGGATCGGGGCATTTCTGCCGATTGCGCTATCCAATGATTCCAATACTAAGATGCCCGCGCCTTCACTCATGACAAACCCATCGCGATCCGCGTCAAACGGCCGGCTTGCCGCGGCGGGGTCTTCGTTTCTCGCTGACAGCGCGTGGGCATTGCCGAAGCTGGCTAATGACAAATTCGTAATCGCCGCTTCCGCTCCCCCGGCAAACATGATATCTGCGTCATCATTCCGAATGGCGTTGAATGCTTCCCCGATCGACGTATTGCCGATGGAACACGCGGTGACGGGAGAAAGTGAGGGGCCGAGCGCGCCTAATCTGATGCTGATTTGAGCGGCGGCCGCGTTTGAGATCATCATGGGGACAAGGCTCGGGCTCACTTTTCGCGCTCCCCGTTCATTTAAAGTATGAACGTTATCAATCAAAGTCGTGATGCCGCCGATTCCCGAACCGACGTACACGCCGAGGCGTTCACGGTCAATCTGATCGAGCTGAATCCCGGAGCTTTCAAGCGCCTGTTCCGCTGCCGCTAAAGCAAACTGGCTGAAACGGTCAAGCCGTCTCGCTTCTTTTCTGCCCCATCTTTCTTCTGCGTCAAAATCACGGACGGTACCGGCTATTTTTGTCTTTGAACCGGAGACATCAAACGAATCGATGAAAGAGATTTCCGATTTTCCTTCCGTCAGGTGTTTCCAAAATGTATGCACATCATTGCCGAGAGGTGAAATCACTCCCATTCCGGTGATCACAACTCTTTTCATGGTCATTCCTCCTTCAGTATGTATTTATTGTAACTCGCAATTATCCTATTACAAGTTGTTGATTATCCTAGTATAATGAATACCAGGGTAAGAGAGGAGAGATTCGGTATGATACCAGAAGGAAGATTGCAGGCGCTTTCAGAGTTTTTAAAAACGCAGCGGGCCAAAATTTCTCCGCAGATGGCCGGGCTGCCGATGGGCACACGGAGAAGAACGCCCGGACTCCGAAGAGAAGAGGTCGCGCAATTAGCCGGCGTAAGCACCACGTGGTATACGTGGCTGGAGCAGGGCAGAGACATTAAAGTGTCCGCAGCCGTATTGGACGCCGTTTCCGATGCGCTGCAGCTCAACAAAGATGAGAGAAATTATTTATACGCGCTTGCCATTGAGGAGGGCGTGAAGCAGCCGTTTACCGCGGAGGAAGAAGCGGTTATCAGCCCGTCGCTTTCAAAAATCCTGCAGGAGCTCCGTTATTGTCCCACCATTATCTCGGACAGGCGTTGTCATATCGTAGGATGGAACCAGGCCGCGGCTCACGTGTTTTTAGATTTTGAACAAATTCCTCCTGAAAAACGGAATCTCATAGAGCTATTGTTTTCCAGAAAAGAATTAAGAAGTTTAGCCGTGAACTGGGAGCACTTTGTGAAAGGATTCATCGCCATTTTCAGAACGTATTACGGCCAGTATGTAGCTGATACGTGGTATTCTCAGTTTATAGAAGAAATGGAGAAAACGTATTCGGAATTTCATACGCTGTGGAATGAGAGCGAAGTCAGCTCGGCACCCGAAGTATTAATTGAGTTCCGCCACGCGAAGGCGGGAAAAATGGTCTTTAACCTGACTTCATTTCAGGTTCAGGGCAACAGTGATCTGCGCTGCAGTGTGTATACGCCGGTAGATCATACCGAAACGGAAGCAAAGCTGAAAAAGCTCTTCGAAAACAGGTGAAGAACAGAAAAAAACGGGAGGCGGCCGCCTCCCGTTTTCAGTTTAAAATAAAAGCATGAGACCGGCGATGGCCGGTGTTAAAAAGATGGCTGATTTCAGAATGACTTTCGGCACGAGGTTGGTGAATTTCGCTCCGACATATGCGCCGCACATCGTTCCGATCAGCACTTTGACCAACAGCATATAATCGACAAATCCTTCCGTCACATAACCGAGTCCTCCGCCGACCGCAAGCGGGATAATGACAAGCATGGTGGTGCCGACCGACTGGCGGATGGATAAGCGCAAAAGAATCATTAAGCCGATTTGGATGAAAGGGGCAGAGCCGATCCCGAATGTTCCGGACAAGATTCCTGCGATGACACCGAGTACAACGGCTTTCACCCATATATTCAGATTGCTTTGCCGTCCGGAATCTTCATGTGTTTCTTTTACAAGAAATAACCGGACTAAAATAAGCAGAGCAGATAAAAACAGCATGCCCGCCGTCAAGTAATGCAGCAAATCTGCGGGGATAAGAGAAGTAAGCCTTGCCCCGAAAAACGAACCGAATGCCGCAAAAACGCCGACGATGAGGCCGATCTTCATCTGAATATTGCCTTCACGGTAGTGGCTGAAAGCCCCCGACAAACTTGTGAAAGCCATTCCGGCGAGGGAGGTGCCCAAAGCCGTATGAATCGGTACGTGAAACAGTATAGTTAAAAGTGCAATGACAAAACCGGCTCCCCCGGCGCCGATAAACCCGAGAATAATCCCGAGAAGAAACATAACGAGTATAATAAGCACAATCTTCTCCTCCATTTAGATGCCTGATCACCATGTTCCGCTCCGCTGTATCAGGTTCTAATAATCGACCGTAGTCCGTCGACCGTCGTCTGATATCTTTATGTTACCTTAAATTTAAGGTATTGGCAAGAAGACGAATCGCTTTTATACAGAGGGTTTACAGCTCTTTCACCATCACTTTTTCCCCGTTTGAGTCCAGCTCTCCATTGAATAAGAAGCCGAATTTTTGATAAAGCCGCAATGCATGCACGTTATCTTCAAACAGGCTTAAATAAATCCGTCTGCAATCATATATTCGAACGAGATGGCGGATAAGGGCATCAAGCAACAGCTTGCCCAATCCCCGTCCCTGATAACGTTCATCAATAAAAAAACGGTCAAGCCACACTCTTCCGTTTTCATTTTCCTCATCATATTCCGGAAACCATCCGTACATGGCAAAGCCGACCAATTCCCCGTTAACATAAAGACCGGCCGGCTGATAATGCCGGCAATCCTCAGCATCTTGTAAGCACTCTTCCGCGGTTTCAATAAATGAAGTCTGGCTTTCACTTACATGAAGCGCCAGTATATCGGCACGGTTTTCTTCCGTGACTGTTCTGATTTCAATCGTCATACTTGTTACTCCTCTTCCGCTTTTTTTGAGACGGTAAAGCTTTCATTGCGTAAGCCATTTGTGAATCAGCCTTCTCTCGGATACAATGATCATCATAAAGGATATGGTTACCGTATAGTCAAGGAGGCATTATGAGCGAAGACGTCAGAAAATACTTCACAACGGGTGAATTTGCAAAACTGTGCCACGTAAAAAAACAAACCCTGTTCCATTATGACGAGATCGGCCTGCTTTCTCCGGAAATCAAAAAAGCGAACGGATACAGATACTATTCCTATCATCAATTCGAACTGTTCCAGGTCATCGGCCTGTTTAAGGAGGTCGGCGTGCCCTTGAAGCAGATCAAACCGCTCTTAACAGACAAAACCCCTGAGGGTATCATCACACTTTTAAAAGAGAAATCTTCAGAAATCGAAAGCAAAATCAAAAAGCTGGAGCACCTGCAAAGGATGATTCAGACAAAGGTGAAGCTGACCGAACAAGCCTTGGAGACAGACTTTTCCTCCGTCTCATTGCAGCGATTAGATGAAGAGACACTTATGATAGGACGACCCGTACTCCATTTGCCAGAACGGCAATACACTGCCGCCATTTCCGAATTGATCCGTTATATGCGGGTACATGAGCTCGATCAGGGGCACCCGGTCGGCGGACTGTTTGCGCGGGAGCAGATTCTGAAAAAAGAATTCTACAACTACACCCATTTTTATATGAAGACAGAAGAAGGCATAGAGAATAGAGACCTCCATATTAAGCCGAAAGGGCTTTATGCCGTCGGGTACCAAATAGGGGATGAAGCGGAAGCGGCTTACCGCAGCATCATGCAGTTTATTGAAGAGTATGGGCTGGAAATGGGCGATTATGCATATGAAGAATATATGCTTGATGAGGTTGTGGCGGACGGGTTTGACAATCAGATCACAAGAATCCAGCTGCAAGTCCGCAATCGATAAAGCCGGTGACGCCGTTCGTTTACGTCTTCTAACAAACCTTGTATAATGAGAAAAATCAGATTGCAATTGAGGTGAAACACGATATGTTTCTAGCGCCCTTATTTGAACATGATGTACCGGCAGCACTTCTCCGCCCTTAATGGAGAAAAGTGACTGCGCTTCTCTCCGTTAGGGCATATGACGTGACCTAATATGATAACGGAGGGTGCATCAAATTGAAAAATACATTGTTCGGTTCGATTTATTTGGCATTGGCCGCCAGTATCTGGGGCGGTATGTATGTCGTTGTAAAAGTTGTGGTAGCGGTCATTCCGCCGCTTGAACTGGTATGGCTGAGATATGCGGTGGCGCTTCTTTCGCTTTTGATTCTCAGTTTGTTTACACGCCAATCCTGGAAAGTTCATAAACGTGATTTATTACTGATCGCTGCGATCGGATTGATCGGCAACACGATTTCGATCGTCACGCAGGAAATCGGCACGAAATTATCAACCGCGCAGATGGGTGCGATTATTACGGCATCCACTCCCGCATTTATGGTTGTATTTGCCCGGCTGATGTTGAAAGAGCGGTTAACGCTGAAAAAAGGAATAGCGACAGGGCTGGCGACGATCGGAGTATTGCTCATTGTGGGGAACGGAGATCTCGATATGTCGAGCCAGCTCGGCGGTCTCTCGCTTCTGGCTGCGGCGCTGACATGGGCTTTGATGTCCGTGCCGATGAAACGGGTTCCCGGCCATTACTCACCGCTTGTCGTCACAACGTATTCCATTTGCGTCGCATTTGTCATCCTGACCCCGTTTACAGCGGGCCCGCTTC
This sequence comes from Bacillus sp. EU63, assembly GCF_038592915.1. Taxonomy (NCBI): domain Bacteria; kingdom Bacillati; phylum Bacillota; class Bacilli; order Caryophanales; family Bacillaceae; genus Bacillus; species Bacillus sp. EU63. Next base: position 549,352 of record NZ_CP151944.1, read on the forward strand.
AGGAGATTCCTTTGTCTCAGCTTGCCCGGCCTGAGATATGGGGCGGACTTTTATATTTGGGTGTGATCTCAACCGCCTGCGCGTTCATGCTTTGGAATCGCGGATTGCAATTACTGAATGCGGCAAGCGGCGGTCTGTTTTTCTTCTTTCAGCCGCTTTCCGGGACATTGCTCGGCTGGCTGCTGCTGGGAGAGACGATCGGAGGAACCTTCTGGATCGGGGCGGCCCTTATTGTTTCAGGCGTCGTTCTCGTCATGAAAGAAAAATAGAAAATGAAAAAAAGCCATTCAGCAAATGAATGGCTTTTTTCTGATTTCCCGGCAGGATTCGCTCCGCCATAAACAGAAAACAAGGAGCAGAAACGGATCATGGGCACCGGTACTCTCAAGGTGCAATTCGGGGGTTCGTCAATTAACATAAGGCGGTGAAAAAATGGAGCCAAAATGGCTTGAATGGGCAAAACAGCTTCAATCCGCGGCGCAAGCGGGGCTGGCTTATTCCAAAGACATATATGATATTGAGAGATTTGAAGAAATAAGAAAAATAAGCGTGGATATCATGGCGCATCATACCGGCATCGACAAAAGGATCATCAAAGACGTATTCGCCGGTGACAAGGGCTATCCCACTCCGAAAGTTGATATCAGAGCGGCAGTTTTTAAAGATCAGAGCATATTAATGGTAAGAGAGAAAAGCGACGGCAGATGGGCGCTGCCGGGCGGGTGGGCTGATATCGGGATTTCACCGGGCGAGACCGCTGTCAAAGAAGTAAAGGAGGAGTCGGGAATCGACGTAAAGCCCGTTAAACTGTTAGCTGTAATGGATAAGAAATGCCATTCCCATCCGTCGTCCGCCGCCCACGTTTACAAAGTGTTTATCAAATGCGAGATCATCGGCGGCCGGCTCAGGGAGGGAACGGAAACAAGCGCGGCCGGCTTTTTTGCGGAAACGGAACTGCCGCCGCTATCTGAAGCCCGCAATACGGAAAGTCAGATTGAAAGGATGTTTGCATATCTCAAACATCCGGATGAACCCGTTTATTTTGATTAAGGCAGCAAACAGAAAGAAAAGGGGGCCCGAGTATCATGGAGGATTCAATTAAACAGCAGGCGCAGCGGCAATTTGCCAAAAACGCCGCGAAATATGTGACTAGTCCAGGACACGCCGCAGGAGAGGATTTGGCGTATCTCGTTTCAGCTTCCGGTGCCGAAAAGCATATGGACGTGCTGGATATCGCGACGGGAGGCGGACATACGGCTAACGCTCTCGCTCCTCTCGTACGCTCTGTTATCGCATATGACCTCACGGAAGAAATGTTAGCAGCCGCTGAAGCATTTATAACCGGAAACGGATGGACGAACGTGTCATTCGAAAAAGGCGATGCTGAAAAGATGCCGTTTGCCGATGCTGCTTTCGATATCGTCACATGCAGAATCGCGGCGCATCATTTTCCCGATGTCAGAGCCTTTGTTCATGAAGCGTTTCGGGTTGTCAAACCGGGCGGCAGACTGCTTCTCATTGACAATACCGCACCTGAAAAGGATGAATATGACCATTTTTATAATGACATTGAAAAGAAACGGGATCAGAGCCACTTTCGGGCGTGGAAAAAAACAGAATGGCTCCGTTTTCTGGAGACAGCCGGCTTCCGGATTGAATCCGCTGTCTGCTTTTTGAAACCATTTCAATTTACCGTCTGGTGTGAACGGGCAGGCCTGACTGAAGAGAAAGCCGCATTACTGGAAAAACAGATGCTGGATGCTCCTCGTGATATACAGCGGTTTTTTTCTGTAGAAAAGGATCAATCAGGCCGTATTGCGTGCTTCACAGGTGAATCGGCCTGTTTCTGTGCGGTCCGTCCCGTCTGAGACGAAAAAAACCGCTGTGCAGTTTTCCTGCCCGCGGTTTTTTCGTATTATCTGTTCTTGATTTGAGAAATAATAGCGGAAGTGACGTCTTCCGCTGAATGTTTTCCGCCGACATCAGGAGTCAGAATGCCGCTGTTTGTGACCGTTTCAATAGATTGTAAGAGGAGATGGCCCAGTTCCTCTTCTCCGAATGAATCGAGCATTAATTTCGCCGTCCATATTTGGCCTATAGGATTGGCAATTCCTTTTCCGACAATATCCGGGGCGGAGCCGTGAACAGGCTCAAACATGGAAGGATATTTGCCGTTTACATTGATGTTGGCTGCGGGAGCGATTCCGACGCTTCCCATAATCGCCGCGCCGATATCTGTCAGCACATCTCCGAACAGATTCGAAGCGACAATGACATCAAAGCGTTCCGGCTGCGTGACAAAGAAGGCCGCCAGTGCATCGATATGCTGGGAATCCGTCTCAATCCCGGCGTACTCCCGGCTGACCTCTTTAAAGATGTCATCCCAGAACGGCATCGAGTGAATAATACCGTTTGATTTCGTCGCGCTTGTGACGTGTTTCCGCCGACTTGCCGCCAGTTCGAAAGCATACCGCATCACTCTTTCCGTACCCCGGCGGGAAAAGACCGCGTTTTGTATGGCGATTTCGTCCTCACCCTGATAGATTCTGCCGCCGACAGAGCTGTACTCGCCCTCACTGTTTTCGCGGACGACTATCAGATCAAAATCCTTCGGGTTAACGAGGGGGGAAGTGATTCCCGGCAGGAGCTTTGCCGGCCGCACATTAATCACCTGTTCAAATTCCCGGCGTATCTTGATGAGCAGCCCCCACAGCGAAACATGATCGGGGACGAGTTTTTGATTCCCCACCGCTCCCAAAAACAAAGCATCAAAGTGCTGTAACGTTTCTAATCCATCATCCGGCATCATAGTCCCGTGCTCCAAATAATACTCGCAGCTCCACGGAAAAGAAGTGAAATCAAAGGCAATGCCTCCATGTAATTCGGCGATCGCGTTCAACACCCGCTCCGCTTGCGGAACTGTTTCTTTCCCCACACCGTCCCCCGGTATGCTGGCAATTTTGTAAGTTTTCATGTTTCCGTCACCTCTGAATGAATTGTTTTCGGTTTACGGCAGACCGTCGACCGTCGTTCGCTATAATTCCATATTACGCCACATCCGATATGCTGACAAGCTCGGGAATGTTGCTTCCATAGATAAACTGTTATATGATCTTGGTAACAATAAGGCCTAAATTGTATGAAGAGGTAGGAAAGATGGATAATTTTAAATTAGATAAGCCAATCCCGTATTATCTGCAATTTTATTCCCAATTGAAAAAAATGATATTTGACGGGATTTTTAAACCGGGTGAACGGCTGAATGAGACTCAGCTGGCCAAGGATTTCGGAGTCAGCCGGTCGCCGGTCAGAGAAGCCATGCGGCTCCTTGAAAAGGACGGGCTTTTGACGGCAGACGATCGAAACGGCTTTGTCATTTATTCTTTGTCCGTTAAGGATGTTGAAGAGATTTATAAAATCAGAATGTCACTTGAATCACTGGCGGTCGAACTCGTTATTGATGAAGCGGCTGAGAGTGAAATGGACCTCATTGAAAAACAGCTGCGGGAGACGGAAGAAGCCATCAATAAAGGCGTCAAAGAGACTGAGATTATTTCCTTAAACGAGTCGTTTCATCGGCTCCTTGTGGATTTCAGCCGCAACAGCCGGCTGGCCATGCTGCTTGAGCATGTCAATGTGCTGATTCATTTTTGCAGAGTTCTTAATTTTAAAGGCGATGACCGTGCGGAGGTTATCCTGCATGAGCACCGGAAAGTCTTTGAAGAAATAAAAAAGGGCGATAAAACAAAAGCCGTGCAATATATGACGGAGCATCTCAAGCATGATGAAGAACATCTGAAAGGCGTGCTCAAAGCGGGAGAAACAGACGAATCATCACGATAGACAAGGTGAAAAGCCTTGTCTTTTTTTTTGCCGATGTCATCGAACCGTCATAAAGACCTGACGGATGTTCCTTGCATGATTTTTTCCGCGTCATTTATGATGGATATGGAAGAGACGCAAAAAAGGCAAAGGAGTTTGAAAAATGGCGAAACATATTCTGATGATCAATTTTCCCGCAGAAGGACACGTAAACCCGACTTTGGGTATGACAAAGGCCTTCAGCGAACGGGGCGATCACGTTCATTATATCTCAACGGAAAAATACAAAAGCAGACTGGAAGGAGTAGGGGCGAAAGTTCATCTTCACAGCGATCTGCTCAGAATGACACCTATTGATCCCGGCAGTCCGTCCGGTATACTTGCATTTTTAAAGGTTCATATCAAAACGTCACTGGAGATTTTACATATTGTGCAGCGGCTGGCAGAGGACATTCAATTCGACGCCGTCTATTATGATAAATTCGGTGCGGGAGAGCTGGTGCGGGATTATCTCAACATCCCCGGCATCTCTTCTTCAGCATCCTTCCTGTTCAATGAAGACCGTCTGAAAATACTGCCGCTCCATCCGGAATCGGGCGTGCCGTTTCAGCCGGACAGGGAATGTGAAGAGCTGTTGGCCGAGATGAAAGACAAATACGGTGTCGCCCCTGACAGCATGGTTCAATTTATGAACAACACAGGTGAATTGAACGTCGTCTATACAAGCAGGTATTTTCAGCCCGAAAGTGAGACATTCGGAGATGAGTATTTATTTATCGGTCCGAGTTTTCCGAAGAGAAAAGGGCGCGTCGACTTCCCGATTGACTCATTAAAGAATGAAAAAGTCATTTATATCTCAATGGGAACGGTGCTCGGGGACACGGAAGCGTTTTTCAATCTGTGCATAGACGCGTTCTCAGATTTTGAAGGAAAAGTAGTCATTGCCGCCGGGGAAAAAGCCGATCTGTCGAAAATCAAACAGGCGCCGGAAAACTTTATCATCGCCCCGTACGTGCCGCAGCTTGAAGTGCTGGAGCAAGCCGACGTGTTTGTCACGCATGGCGGAATGAACAGTGTAAATGAAGGCATTCATTATCAAGTGCCGCTGGTCGTCATCCCGCACGATAAAGACCAGCCGATGGTTGCGCGCCGCCTGACTGAATTGGATGCAGGCTATACCGTGCAAAAAGATGAAGTGAGCGCTGAAAAGGTAAAGCTTGCCGCGGAAGAAGTGCTGCATAACGGAAAATACAAACAAGGCATTCAAGCCATTAATGAAAGCTTTAAAGAATGTACGGACATGAAGGATGTTCTGGCCCGGATCGATCGGTTTATTGAACAAAAACATGCTCAATAATACATGGAAAAAGCCTGTTTCCTCTGCAAAAGGGAAACAGGCTTTTTATAATGGCTTTTAGATGATGTGATGTTCTTCATTTGCAAGTTTCACAAGAGTCAGAAGAGATTCTGCCTCACGTGCGTCGAGTGTTTTTGCCAGACGGTCTTTTTCAAAGATCTGCTGGCCGAAGACATTCACTGACGCCTGGTCAACCGCCGTGTGCCAGTCCTTTTGTGAATGATTCTCAGAAAAAGAGAAAACGAACACGGCAAAGACCGCTATAAGCATCGCCATGACCCAAAATTTTTGCCGATTTCCTGCTGCTGACATAGGCCGCCTCCTAAACATTTTACTGGTATTAGATCATATATGAGCTGTTTTTAACAGAGTAAAGAAGTCATTATTTCATGTAGTCCAAATGAAACGGAGCACAGCCGAAAGCCCGCCGGTCAGGCCGATGAGCCAATTCATATTTTGTTCATATTTTATTAAAAGTTTATCCAAGCCTGTCCTTTACAGTAGATATAACCACAAAATGCTGCTGAAAGGAGCCTTTAAAAAATGCATATTCATATGATCAACAAAAACCAGTTTGAGAGTGACTTGGAGGCGGCCGGCTTCAGCCGTCAGGCAGATGATATTATCGGCAAAATGAAAGAGTACGTAACGGAATACGCGGCTTCATCCGAACGGTTCCTGATTGAAATTCAAACCGTCATGAACGAATACAAAGCCGTCGTCTGTGCGATGTTTTCGACCATGGAAATTGCCGGTGCAAATAAAGACGAGAAGCATGTTGAATTTGAAGCCTGCACAGTATTGTGTGAATAAAAGACATTCATCAAACCTCCGCGGCTGCCTGAAGCGGCAGTATACTGACTGGTGTTTCGAGAAGGGAAAATATTGAAACTTCTATAGCGGCCGTTCGTATAAAAGAGTAAATCAGCTTGTATATGGAGGTTCGTGAAATGAACGATAAGAAAAAACAAGCTTTTGAACAGCTTTTCAGCACTTTAGACGAAAGGCATGAAATAAACGGCGCTGTATTGGCAGCGAAAAACGGCCGCATCTTATACCAGGGGTCATTCGGCGCTGCAGAACTGAATACAAAGAGGATGCTGAATGACCAATCGGTCTTTGAATTGGCCTCAGTATCGAAGCCGTTTACAGCTTTGGGCGTTATCATTTTAGAGCAGCAAGGGAAGCTGCGTTATGACGATATGATAGAGCGATGGCTTCCTGATTTTCCTTATCCGGGCATTACCATTCGGCATTTACTCCATCATACGTCAGGATTGCCGGACTATATGGAGTTGTTCTTAACACATTGGGACCGGGACAGAATTGCCGTTAATCAAGATGTGATCGATATGCTTAAGCAGCATAAGCCGGATGCTTATTTCCCGCCGGGCAAGGAGTGGCTGTACAGTAATACGGGGTATGTGGTGTTAGCGGTTATTATAGAAATTGTATCAGGCATGAGTTTTGCTGAATTTATGAAACAAGCCGTATTTCATCCGCTTCGTATGCACGATACGCGGATTTATAACAGGAGGCTGAGTAAAGAAAACATCCCGAACTATGCATATGGCTATGTGTATGATGTTCATTCCGGAGAATATGTGCTGCCGGATGAACTTGAGGAAACCGATTATGTCGTCTTTCTTGACGGGATTCAAGGTGACGGAACCGTTAACTCCGCTATTAGAGATTTATATCTGTTTGATCAGGCTCTTTATACGGAAGAAATCATCAGCAAAGAGTCTAAAGATCAAGCGTTTACACCGGGCTATTGGAATGAAGAAGAGCAATTCGGATACGGATTTGGCTGGATGATTCAAAACAGCCGGCAAAAAGGGAAGGTTATCAGTCACGACGGAGGCTGGCCGGGCTATTCAACTCTGATGATCCGGTATATTGACCAGAATAAAACACTGATTTATCTCAGCAATATGGAACAATCGTATCAATTTGAACAAGCTGTAATTGCCGCGGCTGTAAACATCTTATTTGATCAGCCATACGTGATTCCGAAACGTCCGGCAGATCAGAAAAAAGCAGATATCGATCCTGCGATTTACAGCAGATTTACCGGCAATTACTCATTTCAGGATGACACACATGCATCGGTGGCGGTAAAAGAAAACCGATTGTATCTTACAATAGACGGGCAGACACCATTCGAATTATTCCCAATGACGGAAACCCGTTATTTTGTCAGGGCGCTGCCGCTTGAAATTGAATTTGCAGGTGATAAAGCACAAACAGCCCCGCATTTTGTTTTATATCAGGACGGCACAGAAGAAACGGCTGTGCGGATAGACTGAGTGACATGCAAAACAAAACCGCCGTCCTGAGAAGACGGCGGTAATAGAAAAGTCAAACCCCTTTGATGACGCGAAATTTTCTTTTCGGCTCTGACATAAATATAGAAGAAAAAATCATAGCTCCGAGCATTGTGATGTATTCCATATAAAGCGAAACTTCTGCCAAAACCAACCCCGCAATCATTAAAACAGCGCCCAATACCACCGCAAAAACCTTCGTTTTCATGATGAGTTCCCCCTATTATCTGATAATTGAATTATACTGCATCTCCATTAATGTGTACATTTTGTGAACAATTTCACCTGATGAAAGGCAATAAAGAGAGATTTGAAGAATTAGGAGAAATGACAGGCCATCTTTTTGTTTTACCGAAGAAACGAAAGGGAAAGTGAAAAATCAAAAAGGCAAAGGAGTTCTTGAAATGAAAGCGAGACTATTTTTATTCAGCATGTTTCTCCTGATCCCCGTTCTGGCGCTTGCCGGATGCAACAGCCAATCTTCAGGAGGAAGCGAAAAAGCGAAAGACAAAGAAACGCACTCTCACGAAGACATGAATCACTCAGGTTCATCCGAGGTGCCGAAAGGTTTAAAGAAGGCCGAAAATCCGACTTATAAGGTCGGCAGTGACGTCATGATTTTAGCTTCTCATATGAAAGGCATGAAAAATGCGCAAGGAACCGTAAAAGGTGCTTATGATACAACGGTTTACAGTGTATCTTACACTCCGGAAACGGGAGGAAAGCGCGTCGAAGATCATAAATGGGTCATTCAGGAAGAGCTGAAGGGCGCCGGTGATAAAACGTTAAAACCGGGTGACAAGGCCGTGATCGAGGCATCCCATATGAAAGGCATGAAGGGCGCCGAAGCCGTTATTGATTCAGCCGAAAAGACAACCGTTTATATGGTCGACTATACACCGACTGACGGCGGCCAAAAAGTAACCAATCATAAATGGGTGACAGAAGACGAGCTTGCTGCCGCAAAATAAAAAGACCGCAAAAGCCGAAGGAACTCCTTTGGCTTTTTTGCGGTCTCACATTTATGCGGATTTTCTTTTCAAAGCGGGTCTCGTTAAAGAGAATACAGCTAACGCGACAGCGATAATGACAATCAAACCTCCGCACCAGGCTGTTGCTGTGACTGAACCGGTTTGTCCGATCACGCCGCCGCCGATGGCTGACCCGAGCGCGATGCCGATCTGCAAAGCGGACGTGTTGAAGCTTTGCTGAATATCGGAAGACTCAGGCGCAATTTTGATTAAATAGCTTTGCTGCGCCGGCGCAAGGCTCCAGCTGAGCAATCCCCAGATCACCATCGCAGGCAGGAAAATGATTAAAGAAACCGTTGTCAGCGGAAGAATAAACAGGATCAGAGCGAAAGAAACGGTCACAAGCATGATGCTTTTAAATGCCCCTAAGCGGTCATACAGCCAGCCTCCGAACGGGCCGCCGCATACCGCTGACAGACCGAACAAAAAGTAGCATACACTGACCCAAACGGAACTCAAATGAAGCGTTCTTTCCAAAAAAGGCGCAAAGTAGGCATAGAGTGTGTAATGCCCCGCCAATGTAAACAAGGTGACAAGATGTGCGCTGGCAATTTTGGCGGTCCCGATCGTCTTGATCTGCTCACGAAACGGAATCATTTTTTCAGCAGGTATTTTTTCGAAAAAGACGCTGATAATCAGCATGGAAACGAGAGATAATACGCCGATTCCCAAGAACAGAACGCGCCATCCGAAGGCATTGCTGATGATAATACCGACAGGCACGCCTAAAGCGATTGCGGAGCTGAACCCCATGAAAATGATGCCGATCGCCCGCGCTCTGTATTCAGGTGCCACGATTTTAGGAGCAATCGTTAAAGAAAGGACGACAATCAGCCCTGTGCTCATGGAAGCGAGCACCCGTGACACCATAAGTACGGCGAAATTGGGACTGAAATAAGCGACCAGATTACTTAGGAAGAAAATAAACAGTGCGATTAAATAAAGCCGCTTTCGTTCAGCCTTTGCCGTCACTGCCAAAAGCAGCGGGCCGGATACCGCGTAACCGAGCGCAAACACGCTGATCAGCTGCCCCGCGCTGACGATGGATATATCTAAGTCGGAAGCGATTTGCGGAAGAATACCGCCCACAATTAATTCAACCAATCCGACTGCGATGGTAGATGCTGCAAGCAGAAATACTTTGAAATTCATGTACAGATACTCCTTTTTTTATTTTTTAGAAAATAAAAAATCCTGATTACAAAAAGTGTACGGGACAATTTTTGTAATCAGGATTTTACGGTTCCTGGTAGACACCCTCAAACCATATCATTGAGGTTATACAATGTATGCAATATTCGGTTGTGTCCGTTTCTGCAAAAAATTCTACCATAATGGTGAGGGAGATTCCATAGAAAATTCGAGGAAATCCTTTCAAATTTCAATATCGGCGGCTGTAACGTCATTGATGAAGCAGGGAAAAAAATTTATGATAACCGTAAGGAGTCTATACAGATCAAACATTATACAGCCGGAGGAAACCGATGAATAAGTACGAAAAAATCGCCAACGAAATGAGAAAGAGGATTAAAAGCAGTGTATATGATATAGATCAGCCGATCCCGGATGAAAAGACGCTCGCTGCGGAGTTCGGGTGCAGCCGGATGACGATGAAGCGGGCGCTTGATACACTTGCGGCTGAAGGGATGCTTTTCAGAAAAAGAGGGCATGGCACGTTTATCATTCAATCAGCCATGCAGGATGAACACGTTCACGTAGTCAGCAACGAAATTCTCGGCTTGAGCAATTTGTTAAAAGGCAAAGATATCAAGAGCAAGGTCATCCGGTTTGAAGTGCAGTTTCCGTCTCAAGATGTCGCCGCACATTTGGCCATCGATGAAAAGACTCCCGTCTATTATGTAGTGAGGCTCAGAATCGTTGAAGGCGAACCGTACGTTCTTGAAAAAACGTACATGCCGGCGAGCCTTATACCCGGCATTAATGACGAGGTGCTCAACCATTCCATCTACGATCATATTACGCGGGAACTCCAGCTCAAAATCGCAGGCTCACACAGAAAAATCAGAGCGTGCAAGTCGGATGATATGGATCAGCAATATCTCGGCTGCCGGCCGGATGACCCGATACTTGAAGTCGAGCATGTAGGCTTTTTGGACAACGGCACTCCCTTTGAATATTCATTTTCCCGCCACCGTCATGACAAGTTTGTCGTGACCTCAGTCAATATAAAACGTTCATAAAGCGCCGAAGAGTGAGAGAAAAACTCACTCTTTTTTTTGTTGCCGCTGATTTACATCTTCGCTTCTTTTATGTTATATTACCCAATGATAGAATCATCCTACAAATTTCAGAGGTGTTTTGATGGAGATATCCAAAACAAGCAGACTGTCGCTCGTAGAACAAGTGGTGGCGCAAATTGAATCGTTAATTCAATCGGATAAATGGCCGGTCGGGACGCGCATTCCCCCTGAGCTGGATTTAATGAAGCAATTTGATGTGAGCCGAAACACATTGCGTGAGGCCATTCGAGCGCTCGTACATGCCGGCCTGCTTCAGACAAGGCAGGGGAGCGGTACGTATGTCAGCTCATCCAGTGTTCTCGGCGCGGCATTTTACCGCCATATTAAAAAATCAAATTTGCTTGAAACATTAGAAGTCAGGTACGCACTCGAAAGAGAAGCTGCACGATTGGCGGCGGAAAGGCGTAATGACGAAGACCTGAAAGCACTGAAGGCATGCTTGGATGAATGTGAAGCGGCCTTGCAAAATGAAGATCGAAAACGGTATGCCGAAGCCGACATTAAGCTGCACAAAACCATTGTACAGGCGGCCCATAACAACATGCTTTCTGATCTATACGAGCATATGACGGAGGCGCTTTGTGCGTCAGTCCATAACCTGTTGGAAATCACCCCTGCTATCCGGATCCACACCCAGCTTGCCGCCGCGATTATCGGACAGAAACCGGATCAGGCCATGGAGGCCGTCAACCAATACATCAGAGTATTTAAAGATACAATACACATGGAGGATGAACATGAAAATTAAAGACGAACATCAAATTCTGCAAGCAAGTCAGCGTAAAAAACTGATATTGCTGGTCATCGGAGTCATATTGATAGGGGCCAACCTCAGAGCGCCTCTGACATCGGTCGGACCGCTCGTTTCCTCAATTCGGGACAGCCTCGGCATGACCAATGCGGCTGCCGGCACCATTACGACAGTGCCGCTTTTGGCCTTTGCATGTCTGTCACCGTTTGTACCTTTATTGTCCCGGCGCTTCGGGACCGAGATTGTCTTACTGTCATCATTAATTGTCCTGACAGCCGGAACTCTGCTGCGCTCCATCGCCGGAATCGGCACTCTCTTTTTCGGAACGATCCTGTTGGGATTGTCGATCGCCGTATGCAACGTCCTGCTGCCGAGTCTCATTAAACATAAGTTTCCCGGAAATTTAGGCATCATGACCGGCGTCTACTCGGTTTCTATGAATCTGTGCGGCGCGATTGCATCCGGCATCAGCGTGCCGATCGCCTCTTCAGCGGGGTTAGGCTGGAAAGGCGCGCTCGGCTGCTGGGCTATCCTTTCTTTCATTGCGTTTGTCATGTGGATTCCGCAAATGCGAGGACGCGAACTGCCCGTCCGCACGACTGGGACAAACGGAGAGAAGAAAAGCAGTCTGCTGCGGTCTCCGCTGGCTTGGAAGGTGACGATGTTCATGGGGCTGCAATCCCTTATTTTTTACACCGTCATCGCTTGGCTGCCGGAAATTCTTCAGCAGAATGGACTCAGCTCAAGTAAGGCGGGATGGATGCTTTCATTAATGCAATTCTCAGTCCTGCCGATTACTTTTATCGTGCCGATCGCTGCCGCTAAAATGAAAAATCAGCGCGCACTCGCCGGACTGACGGCTTTATTTTTCCTTATCGGCATTGCCGGCGTTCTTTTCGGAAGCCCGGCTCTCACTCCGCTATGGGTCATTTTGATCGGAATTGCGGGAGGCTGTGCGTTCAGTCTGGCGATGATGTTCTTCAGCCTGCGGACCCGGCATGTTCATGAAGCCGCGGCGCTTTCCGGCATGGCACAGTCATTCGGATACCTGCTTGCCGCGTTCGGGCCGCTCGTATTCGGTTTGCTGCATGACATCACGCACGGCTGGACGGTTCCGTTATTCATGCTGATCGCAGTCTCCGTTCTGATTTTCATTTTCGGAGTCGGAGCGGGAAAAGCGGAACAGATCAAAACAGCATAAAAAAACAAAGGGCCCGTTTAGGGTCCTTTGTTTTTTGTTTAAAAAGCTGTCTCAGGCCGTCACGCTGTCAGTTTTAAGCCGATGACACCGATGAGGATAAGCCCCAGAGACACCAATTGTGACAGATTGAATTTTTCTTTAAACCAAAGTATGCCCACGGCCGAAACGCCGATGCTTCCCATGCCGGTCCAAGCCGCATACGCGACACCTGTGGGAAGAACCTGCATCGCTCCGGAAAGGCAAAAGAATGAAAGCATAAAGCCTGTTACCATGACAATCAGAGGCCACTTTTTTTTAAAACCGTCAATATGTTTCATGGCAACGGCCGCTACAACTTCCTCCGCTCCGGCAATAAATAACAGCAGCCATGCCATTAATGTTCACCCCTTGTTTCAGTTTCTTTCGTAAATACCTTCATTCCTAAAATGCCGGACAACAGCAAAGCCAAAAAGAATATTTGCCCGATTGAAAACGATTCGCCTAAAATGACGCCCGTTACATATGTGCCGACGGTGCCTATTCCGACAAAAACGGTGTATGCGGCAGCCATCGGAATTTTTTTATAAGAGCGGATCAGCATCAGAAAGCTGACGGCAATCAGAAGGAAAATACCAATCCAATCAAAGAGCGAGTCCGCATGCTTCAGGGCGGACGCCCAAACGACTTCTAACAGTCCGGCTATCAATACAAGCAGCCAATACATGATACAGTCACCTCAGTTATGAATGAATGTCAGTCATTTTTACGGCGGTCAAAAATGATCGGTCTCTGCCAATCATTTCTGCAAGCTTCTTTTGAGAAAGCTGAATATTTCTTTTTTATATACTTCGAGATCGACATCCTGTTCACAGCCGATATAAAACCGTTCAGCCGCGTTCTCGACAACGTTGATAATCGTTCTGGCCGTCCATCTGACATGAATGCCGCTGTGGACCTCACCCTGTTCAATGGCCGTATTGATCACGCCTTCCAGCCAGGAATAATAAGGCTGATAAATGGCTTCCCATTTCTCCATTGAATGATCGATGGCAAGACCGGAATAACAGAGAACGATAATATCTTTATGAAGCCGGGTGATGTGAAATGTCTCATCTACCAAAATGTCCAGCAACGTCCAAAAATCTTCAGAACCGTCCGTTTTCCCTTTTATTCTGTCCAGCGTAGTGTCGAGCAGGTTTTCTGCAATCGCGGATATCAGTGCGTTTTTAGAAGAAAAATATAAGTAAAACGTACCTTGGGCCGTGCCGGCTTTTTTGACGATTTCTGAAATGGATGCTTTGTCTAATCCTTTTTCAGAAATGACTTCAATCGCGGCTTGCAGGATCTTTTCGTATTTTCCCGAGCTTTGTTTTGCCAATAGAGGGGTTCCTCCTTTTATGAATGACTGTCATTCATTTTATCGCATGTTCGCTTTTTTGTCATCCTTTAAAATAAAAATACCGGAAAGAAGACCATACTTCTTTCCGGCATTCGTCATTTATCACTGTCGATCATAGCCTTCGGCAGACCCGTATATTTTGCCCAGTAATAAATACCGAGCGAGCCGATGGCGATCAGAATCAGGTCAAGCGGATTGCTGATAATGCCCAATCCGTGGCCGAACGAGCCGAGATAGGAGAAAATCAGCATCATGACATAAAAGCCGACGATCCACCATGCTGATTTCAGCTGCTGCCGTATGCTGACATCATCTTTGGGAGCATATTTACTGAAACAGAGATAGATCAGAAACATGACAATTTGAGAACCGAGAAGCCAGGATACGGTGCGCCATCCGGACCAATATACAATATAAGAGGTAAAAATAAACGACAGCGGTCCGATGATGCTCATCCCTTTTAAATAAAACGGTCTGTTAATATTCTTCGCGTTGACTCTCAGCGCCGCAGAAGAAATCGGCGCAATCGCATAAGACAGAATCAATGCGACGGAGCATACGTTGACAAGAGCGTTCCAAGAAGGGAACGGAAGCGTCCAAAAAACAGCCAGACCGAACGAAAGCCAAAGGGAGGCACGCGGTGTCCCGGTTTCTTTATTGACTTTAGAAAAAATGCTGAATAATGTTCCGTTTCTGGCCCAGGCATAGACGAGACGTGAAGTCGTATTCATAAAGATATTTCCGTTACCGCCCGGTGATAAAATCGCATCTAAAATGACCAATGTCGCCAGCCACCCCAAACCGAGCAAAACGGCGATATCTTTGAACGGAAGGGAGAATTCAGTCCCGATAGCCGGCCATCCGTGCTTCAGGGTATCCGCCGGGATCGCCCCGATAAAAGTGAGCTGCAGCACGGTGTAAATAATAGTAGAAACGATAATACAGACAATCAATGCGATCGGAATGTTCCGCTTCGGATTCTGCACTTCACTCGCGACAGCCACAATCGGATGCAGCCCAAGGTATGCAAACATGACGCCGCCTGTGGAAATCGCGGCCTGAATTCCGGTAAAACCAAAAGGCGCGAATCCGTGAACGGTCATATTGCCCGGGTGAAAATGAAAAATCAGTACCACAATTACCGTAATCGGTACGACATATTTAAAAATCGAAATAATGAAGTTTGCTTTCGCAAAGGTTTTGACACTCCAGTAATTGAGGAGGAAGAACAGGCAGAGCAGCGCAAATTGCAATATCCACCCGGCAATCGTCGGAGAATCGGAGCCTTTTACGGTCAAACCGGGAAACCAATACGCCACGTATTGGCGGACTGCCGTGACTTCTATAGAAATAAGACTCGTGTATGCCACAATGGTGACAAAGGAAATTAAATATCCGACCAGGTGTCCGTGTGAATATACGGGGTACCGGATAATTCCCCCGGTCCGCGGCAGCGCGGCGCCCAGTTCCGCATAAACCAAGCCGATCAATAAGATGATTCCCCCGCCGATCAGCCAGGAAAAAATGCCTGATGGGCCCGCTTTAGAGGCGACGTTACTGACGGCAAACAGCCATGCCGAACCGAATATGGCTCCCATGCCGATTAAAATAAGATCAAAAAGTGACATAGTTTTCTGGAAGTTTCCTTGCTTAGACATTCGCTGCCTCCTTAGAAAAGACATTGTTCTCTTTACATAATTCCCATTATCATTCAAACATACCCAGCCGGCCGGCTGGAAAATTAGGACAACTTTCGAAACGAAGTATGTACAGCAATGTGCTCACATTATAATAACGGCCGTATGGCAAGATCTCCCGGCTTATATTCCCCGTTTTAAACACATTCAAACCTCATATTCAGAAAAACAAAAAACGCCCGAAACAGGCGTTTTTTGTTACAAGTTCATATCTTTCAGTCCGGGGCTGTGCTCATTCGGAAGCTCGGGAAGTTCCGGCACGGGGAAACCTTTAGGAGGCTCGGACACACTTAATTCGCCGCCGTTTCGGCTCGGCGTCGTTCCCTGCAGAATTTCTCCGATCCGTGTCGGATCCAGTCTGAAATTAAATTGGGTATTATGATAACCCATCTCAACGAATTTCCGGCATTCCGGGTATTTTTCAATATCATAATTCGGCACGGGAAATAATTTGCCCCATTCGACACCCAGTGTTTCCAACGCTTTTGTAAATGCATTTTGATGGGCGTTGTCACGGACGATCAGAAATCCGAGTGTTTCTCTGAACGTCTGATTTGAACTCATTTCATAAATGCGTGTCTTTTGCAGCACGCCGGTTGATTCCAGCACGACATTGTCCAATAAATCGGAAATCAGATTCCCGTGGTTGTATACCCAAGACCCGTTCCATGGATTGCCGCCGGCGTCTACAGGAAGAGAACTTTGCGCCCCGATGATAAAATGGTGCGGATTGGCGTGTTTCACCGCTTCATCAAGCGGCGCCTGATCTGCTGCCTGATTTCCGGCGCCCTCAGCGCCGCTTTCATCTAGCAGTGCATTGATCGTACTTTGGACGAGTTCAACGTGTGCGATCTCTTCTAAAAATACACCGCGAAGCAGGTCACGGAACTGTTTTTCTTTTCCTCTGAAATTAGAGCTTTGGAAAAAGTATTGCATCATCGTCCGCATTTCTCCGTAGTGCCCGCCTAAAATTTCCTGAAGCACCTTGGCCGCGGCCGGGTCCGGCTTGTCCGGTTTAATGATATTGATCAGCTCTTCTTTGTAATAATACATAAACAGCGCCCCCTGAAAGAAGTTTTCGGTTCTTCTGTTAGTGTCTTTGCAAAGTCAGTTTTTATGTATCGGCATCAAAAAAAGGACGGAAAGCGTGTCCGTCCTTTTGTGTTAAGCCTCAACCGCCCCGCGAAGTTTCGTGTTGACAAGCCCGTTCCATCCTTGATCCATCGTACTGTGAATCTCGGAGCTTTTCCGATTGACTTTATTGATGACGGCTTCCGGCTCTTTCCATCCGCCGTGAATGAGAGTGAATTCCGTATCTCCGCTTTCCGTTTCCTTTAAGACAAAAGAAACGATCCAGCCTTCCGTATCCCACGAAAAAGACAGGCGGTACGGCGCTTCAATATCCAGCAGCTTGCACGGAGACGGACCGAACGGAGATTCCAGCTGAAACTCACTGTCTTCTTGAGGTGTGAAATCATTCGGCATAAACCAGAGAGACAGGCCGTCCGCAGTGGAGACCGTATCCCAGACAACTTGTATCGGCGCCTTGAAAACGGCGGTATGAATAATGTCGGGTAATGGCTGATTGCCGCTGTTGTTGTTTTTGTTATCTTTGTTTTGTTTATCAGACATGATGCGTAACCACTCTTTCGCTGTTTTTACTTTTGATCATACTACACGGGGCAGGACATTTGAAATCAAATCAAACTTATTCTATGCTTTTCCAAAGCCATTCAATTCATTTTAAGGAGACGTAGTGATGACAGATCAATTTAAAGCGTTAGTAGTCGATCAACGTGAAGACCGGTTTTCAGTCAGCGTACGGGAGCTAGCGGTTCAGGACCTTCCCGAGGGTGAAGTGCTGATTAAGGTTTGCTACTCAGGGGTGAATTATAAAGACAGCTTGGCTGCCATTCCTGACGGCAAGATCGTAACGTCGTATCCTTTCGTGCCGGGAATTGATTTAGCGGGAATCGTCGTTTCCTCAGATGACGCCCGTTTCAAAGAGGGGGACAAAGTCATTGCGACAAGCTACGGCATAGGTGTTTCCCGCTTTGGCGGTTATAGCGGGATGGCCCGCATTCCGGCAGATTGGATCGTGCCGCTGCCTGAAGGTCTGACACTTAAAGAAGCCATGACGATCGGAACCGCCGGCTTCACTGCCGCATTGTCCGTCCAGCGTCTTGAAGAAAACCATGCCGCTCCTGAAAAAGGGAAGGTGCTGGTGACGGGAGCGACAGGCGGCGTCGGAAGCTTTGCCGTCTCCATTCTTTCAACCTTAGGTTACGAGGTCGAGGCCAGTACGGGAAAAGAAGAAGAAAGCGGCTATTTGAAGAGCCTCGGAGCGAAGACGGTCATTCACCGTGATGAAGTGTATAACGGCACGTTAAAACCGATGCAAAAACAAAAATGGGCAGCGGCTGTCGATCCGGTCGGAGGTGAGCCGCTTGCTTCAGTTCTCAGCCAGATTCAGTACGGCGGATCAGTTGCTGTGAGCGGACTGACAGCGGGAACGAAACTCCCTGCTACAGTCTTCCCGTTTATATTGCGCGGCGTCAGTCTCTTGGGAATCGATTCCGTATTCTGTCCGATGGAGACAAGAAAGAAAACATGGCAGCGTTTAGCTGATGACTTCAAGCCTGCAGATCTGGAGGCCTTTATTCAAAAGGAAATTACACTTGAAGAGCTGCCGGATACGCTTCCTGCCCTTTTAAAAGGAGAAGCGAGAGGGAGAACGATTGTTACAATAAACGAAGAATAAAACAAAAACCCCCAACTGCTGATTGGGGGTTTTCAATATATAATCAATTATTTATTAAAAAGAGATTAACTATTGAGTATATAGTGAAAATGAGTTGATTAAAAACATAAATTGATTACATATAGGTAATATAAAGGTAAGATATAAAATTTTCTGAAATATTTATTGACTGAAAGCGCTTTTAAAATTATGATGATAACATAAGTACCAATAATATCATTATAACTTCACTACAAAGTAACTATAAAATAACAATTTGACGAGAGGGGAGAGCGAATAATCACTATAAATGATAACGCTTTCAGATCATTTTCTTCTTATATAACTGTTTTGGACGGTCAGAACTTGTATGCAGACGTTATAGGTGTAAATATTGATAACTGAATATTCCGATATTATCTCTGTGTAAAAACTAGGAGGATTTGAAGATGAATAAAAATAGCAGCCAGCATTCATTTTTAAGAACCATCATTTTAGTATCGACGTTCGGGGGTCTACTTTTCGGCTACGATACAGGTGTAATTAATGGGGCGCTGCCGTTTATGGCGGAAGCTGACCAGCTTAATCTTACGGCTTTGACTGAAGGGATGGTGGCGAGCTCCCTGCTCTTGGGGGCTGCGATCGGAGCAGTTTTCGGAGGGAGATTGTCGGACTATAACGGCAGACGTAAAAATATCCTTATCCTTGCCGTTTTGTTCTTTGCAGCGACGCTTGGATGTACACTGGCGCCTAACGTATCGGTTATGATCATCTCCCGTTTTCTGCTGGGGCTTGCCGTTGGGGGAGCATCCGTAACCGTTCCGGCGTATTTGGCTGAAATGTCGCCGGCGGAAAGCCGAGGGAGAATGGTTACCCAAAATGAATTGATGATTGTAACGGGCCAGCTGCTTGCCTTCACGTGTAATGCTATCATCGGCAATGTGCTTGGTGATACCTCTCACGCCTGGCGTTATATGCTCGTTATCGCGGCCCTTCCGGCGGTATTCTTGTTTTTCGGTATGCTGAAAGTTCCTGAAAGTCCGCGCTGGCTTGTTTCTAAAGGAAGAAAAGAAGATGCTCTGCACGTTCTCCGGCGAATAAGGAATGAAGAGAAAGCGAAGTCTGAGCTCGCTGAGATTGAATCTGCCTTTCATAAGGAAGCTGAGATGGAGCAGGCCACCTTTAAGGATCTTGCCGTTCCGTGGGTGCGCCGCATTGTGTTTATCGGGATCGGAATTGCGGTAGTGCAGCAGCTCACCGGCGTGAATTCAATTATGTATTATGGAACTCAAATTTTAAAAGATGCCGGTTTCGAGACAAAAGCCGCATTAATCGGCAATATTGCCAACGGTGTGATTTCGGTGCTCGCGACTTTTGTGGGAATATGGCTTCTCGGCAAAGTCGGCCGCCGCCCGATGCTGATGACGGGGCTGATCGGAACGACTGCGGTGCTGCTTTTGATCGGAGTTCTGTCTGTCGTGCTGAAAGGATCGCCTGCTCTTCCTTATGTGGTTCTTTCATTAACAGTCACTTTCCTTGCGTTTCAGCAGGGGGCTGTCTCTCCGGTGACCTGGCTGATGCTGTCGGAGATATTCCCGCTTCGATTGCGGGGACTTGGTATGGGGGTCACTGTCTTCTGCCTCTGGATCGTGAACTTCCTTGTGGGTTTAACTTTTCCGGTCCTGCTCGCCAACATCGGATTGTCTGTAACTTTCTTCATTTTTGTTCTATTAGGGATAGCGTCCGTTATATTTGTGAAAAGGTTCCTTCCGGAAACGAAAGGTCTGTCGCTCGAACAGCTTGAACAAAACTTCCGTGCTTATGAAAAAACAGATCGTAATAGCGCAGAAGCTGAGGTGAGCGGGTAATCTGAATAGACGCGGGGTTCCTAGGAATCCTGCTTTTTTATTTATTATATAGAAGGGAATAATAAATGAGAAAAAAGTTTCGTAAAAGTGTTGACCTCATTTAAAGAGCATGGTATATTATTAAACGTCGCTGATGAACAAAGCGATAACGACAAATGAGAAAATGATCTTTTTAAAAAAAGACTTTACAAATTCTCAAAAGCGTGTATAATAAATGAGGTCGAGAAAAAAGACTTCGTAAAGAAATAAAAAAACACTTGACATCATAACTGATTGGTAGTATGATAGTTAAGTCGCCTGATAAGCGCCCGTAGCTCAATTGGATAGAGCGTTTGACTACGGATCAAAAGGTTAGGGGTTCGACTCCTCTCGGGCGCGCCAATTCAAATGCGGGTGTAGTTTAGTGGTAAAACCTCAGCCTTCCAAGCTGATGTCGTGAGTTCGATTCTCATCACCCGCTCCATCATAATGATCTTTGAAAACTAAACAAGACAAAACGTACCTGTTAATTCAAAGTTTTAAATAAATCGCACAGCGATGTGCGTAGTCAGTCAAACTAAGGTCTGCACGATGCAGATCACACAGACGTCACTGCAGGATGCAGCGAATGTAGTCTGTGATCCATTTATCGGAGAGTTTGATCCTGGCTCAGGACGAACGCTGGCGGCGTGCCTAATACATGCAAGTCGAGCGGACAGATGGGAGCTTGCTCCCTGATGTTAGCGGCGGACGGGTGAGTAACACGTGGGTAACCTGCCTGTAAGACTGGGATAACTCCGGGAAACCGGGGCTAATACCGGATGGTTGTTTGAACCGCATGGTTCAGACATAAAAGGTGGCTTCGGCTACCACTTACAGATGGACCCGCGGCGCATTAGCTAGTTGGTGAGGTAACGGCTCACCAAGGCGACGATGCGTAGCCGACCTGAGAGGGTGATCGGCCACACTGGGACTGAGACACGGCCCAGACTCCTACGGGAGGCAGCAGTAGGGAATCTTCCGCAATGGACGAAAGTCTGACGGAGCAACGCCGCGTGAGTGATGAAGGTTTTCGGATCGTAAAGCTCTGTTGTTAGGGAAGAACAAGTGCCGTTCAAATAGGGCGGCACCTTGACGGTACCTAACCAGAAAGCCACGGCTAACTACGTGCCAGCAGCCGCGGTAATACGTAGGTGGCAAGCGTTGTCCGGAATTATTGGGCGTAAAGGGCTCGCAGGCGGTTTCTTAAGTCTGATGTGAAAGCCCCCGGCTCAACCGGGGAGGGTCATTGGAAACTGGGGAACTTGAGTGCAGAAGAGGAGAGTGGAATTCCACGTGTAGCGGTGAAATGCGTAGAGATGTGGAGGAACACCAGTGGCGAAGGCGACTCTCTGGTCTGTAACTGACGCTGAGGAGCGAAAGCGTGGGGAGCGAACAGGATTAGATACCCTGGTAGTCCACGCCGTAAACGATGAGTGCTAAGTGTTAGGGGGTTTCCGCCCCTTAGTGCTGCAGCTAACGCATTAAGCACTCCGCCTGGGGAGTACGGTCGCAAGACTGAAACTCAAAGGAATTGACGGGGGCCCGCACAAGCGGTGGAGCATGTGGTTTAATTCGAAGCAACGCGAAGAACCTTACCAGGTCTTGACATCCTCTGACAATCCTAGAGATAGGACGTCCCCTTCGGGGGCAGAGTGACAGGTGGTGCATGGTTGTCGTCAGCTCGTGTCGTGAGATGTTGGGTTAAGTCCCGCAACGAGCGCAACCCTTGATCTTAGTTGCCAGCATTCAGTTGGGCACTCTAAGGTGACTGCCGGTGACAAACCGGAGGAAGGTGGGGATGACGTCAAATCATCATGCCCCTTATGACCTGGGCTACACACGTGCTACAATGGACAGAACAAAGGGCAGCGAAACCGCGAGGTTAAGCCAATCCCACAAATCTGTTCTCAGTTCGGATCGCAGTCTGCAACTCGACTGCGTGAAGCTGGAATCGCTAGTAATCGCGGATCAGCATGCCGCGGTGAATACGTTCCCGGGCCTTGTACACACCGCCCGTCACACCACGAGAGTTTGTAACACCCGAAGTCGGTGAGGTAACCTTTTAGGAGCCAGCCGCCGAAGGTGGGACAGATGATTGGGGTGAAGTCGTAACAAGGTAGCCGTATCGGAAGGTGCGGCTGGATCACCTCCTTTCTAAGGATTTTAACGGAATATAAGACCTTGGGTCTTATAAACAGACGTTCCCTGTCTTGTTTAGTTTTGAAGGATCATTCGATTCTTCGAGATGTTGTTCTTTGAAAACTAGATAACAGAAGTAATTCACATTCAATTAGTAATGCAAGATATCACGTAGTGATTCTTTTTAACGGTTAAGTTAGAAAGGGCGCACGGTGGATGCCTTGGCACTAGGAGCCGATGAAGGACGGGACGAACACCGATATGCTTCGGGGAGCTGTAAGCAAGCTTTGATCCGGAGATTTCCGAATGGGGAAACCCACCACTCGTAATGGAGTGGTATCCATATCTGAATACATAGGATATGAGAAGGCAGACCCGGGGAACTGAAACATCTAAGTACCCGGAGGAAGAGAAAGCAAATGCGATTCCCTGAGTAGCGGCGAGCGAAACGGGACCAGCCCAAACCAAGAGGCTTGCCTCTTGGGGTTGTAGGACACTCTGTACGGAGTTACAAAGGAACGAGGTAGATGAAGAGGTCTGGAAAGGCCCGCCATAG
>NZ_CP151944.1:575000-855000 GCF_038592915.1 Bacillus sp. EU63
CTGAGGTGGAAGTGTGGCGACACATGGAGCTGACAGATACTAATCGATCGAGGACTTAACCAATTTGAATGTATGCTTACTGTTATCTAGTTTTGAGAGAACACTCTCAATGGTTTGGTGGCGATAGCGAAGAGGTCACACCCGTTCCCATGCCGAACACGGAAGTTAAGCTCTTCAGCGCCGATGGTAGTCGGGGGTTTCCCCCTGTGAGAGTAGGACGCCGCCAAGCTTTTCTAAAATTTTATCATCGCGGGGTGGAGCAGTTCGGTAGCTCGTCGGGCTCATAACCCGAAGGTCGCAGGTTCAAATCCTGCCCCCGCAACCAAAAATTAAATGGTCCGGTAGTTCAGTTGGTTAGAATGCCTGCCTGTCACGCAGGAGGTCGCGGGTTCGAGTCCCGTCCGGACCGCCATTTTTATTGTAAACGAAACGATCATGTTTTCGTTTTTTTTGTGTTTTCTTTTAAATGCTGGCAGCTTGGTATCTAACCAAGCTTTCTTTTATATCGTTAAAGTCTTGGATATTGAAACATAATCCGATACACTAGAAAGAGCTGTATTTCACAAGAGCGTCAGAAAGGGAGACGGGAGATATATGGATGAGTTTGATTTGATTCACAGTATTACGCCGCATTCGCATTATCATCCTTCCGTCGATGTAGGGATCGGTGATGATGGTGCGGTTTATACAGCGTCACCCCATATGCAGCAAATTGTCTGCCTTGATACAATGGTGGAGAATGTCCATTTTAAATTAGAGTATTCCTCTCCTCATGATATCGGTTATAAGGCGCTTGCTGTTAACATTAGTGACGTGGCGGCGATGGGAGGCATTCCGAAGTTTTATTTGGTTTCTCTAGCGGTTCCTTCTTGCTGGCAGAAAGCTGACGTCCAGGCAATGTATGAAGGAATGGCGGAACTGGCGAAACTATATCAAATGGATTTGATCGGGGGAGATACCGTCTCCGCTTCCGGTCAAGCCGTAATAACCGTTACTGTCATCGGAGAAGTTGAGAAGGATCGCGCTTGTCTGCGAAGCTCGGCAAGACCCGGGGATGTTGTGTTTGTTACGGGGGATATCGGCTCGTCCGCAGCAGGACTGTCTCTTTTGTTGGGAGAAACACTCCCTTCTGCTTTTCATACGAGTGATTATTTTATCCGAAAACATAAACGGCCCGTTCCGAGAGTTCAGGTCGGCCGCTTCTGCTCTCAGCTTCAGCGCGCGGCTCTGAATGATATCAGTGACGGATTGGCCAGTGAGCTGCATGAAATAGCTGAGGCAAGTTCAGTTACGATAGAAATTGAAGAACAACTTCTGCCGGTGCATCCGGATTTGCCTGAGGCAGATTCTGAGTGGAAGAAATGGGTGTTATTCGGCGGTGAAGATTTTGAATTGGTTGGAACGGTTTCTCAGCAAGAGTGGATTTCTTTGCTTGATTACTGCACTCAATCGGGCATTCCGATTGCGAAGATAGGAGCGGTGTCTGAACGGAAGGAAGCATGTGTTCTTTTGACAGCCAATGATCACAGACAAATCGTCCTTGAGAAAAAAGGATACAATCATTTTAAATAAGACGGGTGACTCACTTTGAAGACATTACAATGGAGAACGAAAAACCCCGAAGAAACGAAAGCCGTAGCCAAGCTTGCCGCTTCTTTGGCAAAGCCGGGAGACATTTTGACACTGGAAGGCGACTTAGGCGCGGGAAAAACGACTTTTACAAAGGGTTTTGCCGAAGGACTGGGAATCACGAGAGTGGTAAACAGCCCGACTTTTACAATTATAAAAGAATACCATGACGGTTCGCTTCCTCTATATCATATGGATGTGTATCGTATGGAGGATGAAAGCGAAGACTTAGGGCTTGAAGAATATTTTGAGGGACAAGGCGTCTGTTTAATTGAATGGGCTCATTTAATTCAGGATCAGCTGCCTGCTGAACGGCTGCAGATCGTCATCAAGAGAGCCGGTGATGAGGCAAGGGACATTACCTTTACGGCTTGCGGAACACGGTATGAAACGCTTTGTGAGGAGATAAATAAACATGACAATACTGGCAATTGATACGTCAAATTACACGCTGGGTGCCGCGCTCGTTCGTGACAAAACGGTGATGGCGGAGTATATTACATATTTAAAAAAGAATCATTCCGTGCGGGCCATGCCTGCTGTCAATTCATTGCTGAAGGATTGCGGCCTGACACCGCAGGATCTTACAAAAATAGCGGTGGCGAAAGGACCGGGATCGTATACAGGTGTCAGAATCGGTGTGACGCTGGCAAAAACATTGGCATGGTCGCTGAAGCTTCCGGTTTCCGCTGTCTCGAGTCTGGAGGTGCTGGCGGCTAACGGACGGCACTTTCAAGGACTGATCTGCCCGTTATTTGATGCCCGGCGCGGACAGGTATATACGGGACTTTATGAATATCAGGACGGCCGATTACAATCCGTTCTTCCAGATCAGAATGTCCTTTTGACTGATTGGCTCGGCATGCTGAAAGAAAAAGCGTCTCCGGTTTTATTTTTAGGGCACGATACAGCGATTCATGAAGAAACCATTCTGCATGAGCTGACATCTCAAGCAGTGATAGGAACGGCTGCACAGCATAATCCGCGGCCGTCAGAGCTGGCGTTTTTAGGCTTGGAAAAAGAAGAAGCGGATGTCCACAGCCTTGTTCCGGATTATTTGCGTCTGGCAGAGGCTGAAGCGAAATGGATGGAATCTCAAAAATAGGGTGATAGGGATGAAAACGAAAACGGCGATTCGAAGCATGCGGCCGGAAGATATTGATCAAATTTATGAAATTGAAACAGCATCCTTTACTTCTCCGTGGACGAAGGATTCATTTTATCATGAGCTTTTGGAAAATCCGTATGCCCACTACCTTGTCATTGAAAAGGACGGCTGTCTGGCGGGGTATTGCGGAATCTGGATTATTATAGATGACGCGCAGATTACGAACATAGCCATTAAGCCGGAATATCGGGGCCAATCATTGGGAGAAGCGCTGTTTCGCTCTGCGATAGAATTGTGCAGAGAAAAAAAGGCAAGAAGGCTCTCTCTCGAAGTCAGGGTCTCAAATCATCCCGCCCAATCCTTATATAAAAAATTCGGTCTTCAGGCCGGTGGAATCAGAAAACAATACTATACAGATAACGGGGAAGATGCGTTATTAATGTGGGTGACATTACATGAGTGAAAAACAAGATATTTATGTATTAGGAATCGAAACAAGCTGTGATGAAACAGCGGCCTCAGTCGTAAAAAACGGGAATGAAACTATTTCAAACGTTGTCGCTTCTCAAATTGAAAGCCATAAACGTTTCGGCGGGGTCGTGCCTGAAATAGCGTCCAGACATCATGTGGAGCAGATTACCCTTGTGATTGAGGAAGCTCTTTCAAAAGCGGAGATGGGCTTTGATGATCTTGATGCGATTGCCGTAACGGAAGGACCCGGACTTGTCGGAGCTCTGTTAATCGGAGTTAATGCGGCAAAGGCGTTAAGCTTTGCCCATCAAATACCGCTAGTCGGTGTCCATCACATAGCGGGTCATATTTATGCAAACAGGCTGATAGGAGAGCTTCAGTTCCCGGCGCTTGCTTTGGTTGTGTCAGGCGGACATACGGAATTGGTTTATATGAAAGAGCACGGTTCATTCGAGGTTATCGGTGAAACGCTGGATGATGCCGCAGGCGAAGCTTACGACAAAGTGGCAAGAACGATGGGGCTTCCTTATCCGGGAGGGCCGCAGATTGATAAGCTGGCTGCTGTGGGAACGGATTCCATTCCGCTTCCGCGTGCATGGCTGGAAGAAGGGTCTTACAATTTCAGCTTCAGCGGCCTAAAGTCAGCCGTGATTAACACGCTTCATAACGCCTCGCAAAAAAATGAGGTGATTCCTCCGGAGGATCTTGCAGCAAGCTTTCAGCAGAGTGTCATTGATGTACTGACGGTAAAAACCTCTAAGGCCGCGAAACAATACGGGGTTAAACAAGTGCTGCTGGCAGGGGGCGTAGCCGCTAACAAAGGGCTGAGAGCCGCACTGCAGCAGGAATTCAGCCATTCGGGAGATCCCGAGCTTGTCATCCCGCCGCTTTCTTTATGCACGGACAATGCAGCGATGATTGCGGCTGCCGGAACCGTTGCTTTTGAAAAGGGGATTCGGGGCTCATATGATATGAACGGACAGCCCGGTTTGGAATTAACATCCTTTGATCGTCTCACGTTGTAAAACGTGAGGCTTTTTTTACTTATTAACAGATAATTCTAACATATCCACAGGATTGTGAGTATATCCAGAAATCCAGGCTGGATAAGGGGCTGTAAGTTGTTAGTAAAGTGGATAAAGTCAGAAAATTTTGTGGATAGTGTGTATAAAACGCTTACTTACATGGCTGACAAGGAGGATAGCTGTGGATAAAAAAGCACCCCTTAAAGAGGTGCTTGACGTTTTCTATTCTTCTGAGGAGAGTTCCTCCCATTCTGCTAATAAGTTTTCGAGCTCTTGATTCAGAGTTTCATTCTCCGCGTGAATGGTCTGTACCTTTTCATGATCCTGATACACGTCAGGATCGCACAGCAGCTCCTCATTGGCGCTGATTTTCTCTTCGGCGGATGAGACGGCCGCTTCGATTTCTTCAATGCGTCTCAGGCGCTGCCGTTCTTTCTTCTTCCATTCTTTTTCTTCCTCGTAAGTTCTTTTCGTATCCTGTTTGACCTTGCCGGCAGGCTGAGCCTGCTCCTTTTCCTGCCGCTTCATTTCTTCCAGTTCCAGCTGCTGGGCTTTTTTCTCGGTGTAATAGTCATAGTCTCCCAAATATTCTTCTGCATGATCAGGTGACAGCTCCAGCACTCTTGTGGCGATTCTGTTAATAAAGTAACGGTCATGCGAGACAAATAACAGTGTTCCCGGGTAGTCGATCAGGGCGTTTTCCAGCACCTCTTTACTGTCCAGGTCAAGGTGGTTTGTCGGTTCATCTAGGATGAGAAAGTTTGCTTTTTGAAGCATCAGCTTGGCAAGCGCGACTCTTGCTTTCTCCCCGCCGCTTAACGAACGGACCGGTTTCAGGACATCGTCTCCGCTGAACAGAAAGTTGCCGAGGCATGTCCTGATCTCTTTTTCCGGCATGTCCGGATATTCATCCCACAGCTCGTCCAGCACGCGTTTGGACGAGGTCAGTTCAGCCTGCTCCTGATCATAATAGCCGATTGTGACATTGGAACCGTACGTGATCGATCCGGATTCCGGACTGATTGTATTCATAATGGTTTTCAGCAAGGTTGATTTGCCGATTCCGTTCGGACCGACGAGGGCGGCGCTTTCGCCTCTTGTGATGCCGAAGGTCAGGTTTTTCAAGAGCGGCGGCTGGCCGTCATAGCTGATGGAAACATCCTGTACGCGCAGGACGTCGTTTCCGCTCTGTTTTGTAATGTCAAAACGGAAGGCGGCTGATTTTTCATCCCCGAGCGGTTTTGCCATGACGTCCATCCGTTCAAGCTGTTTTCGTCTGCTTTGAGCTCTTTTCGTTGTAGAAGCTCTGGCCAGATTGCGGTCGACAAAATCTTGAAGCTTGGCGATTTCGTCCTGCTGTTTTTCATACAGCTTCAGGTCTTTCTCATACTGCTCAGCTTTTTTTTCTAAATAGGCGCTGTAGTTGCCGAGGTATTTTTTGCTTTCTGTCCGTGAGACCTCGTACACTTGGCTGACGACTTTATCAAGAAAGTATCTGTCGTGGGAAACGATCAGAATGGCGCCTGAATATCCCTGTAAATAATGCTCAAGCCATGTAAGCGTATCGATGTCGAGATGGTTCGTCGGTTCATCCAGAATAAGCAGATCAGGCTGGGTCAGCAGCAGCTTTCCGAGCGCAAGTCTTGTTTTCTGACCGCCGCTCAGGCTTTGCACTTTCACGGAATCGTCAAATTTTCCGAAGCCGAGGCCGTGAAGGATAGAGCGGACGTCCGCTTCATATTGATAGCCGCCTTTATCCTTGAAATCCTGCTGAAGCCTGTCATAGGTTTTCATCAGCGTCTCAAGCTCCGCCGGGGCGGCCGTGGCCATCTTTTCTTCAATAGAGCGCATCTCTTTTTCCATTGCTTTCAGGAAATCAAAAACGCTCAGCAGTTCTTCTTTTATGGTAAGCTGGGATTCCAAGCCTGTGTGCTGGGCAAGATATCCCATCGTTAATTCTTTCGGTTTGATTAATTCACCCTTTTCATATGAAAGGTGACCTGCGATAATTTTAAGGAGAGTTGATTTGCCGGCTCCGTTTCTGCCTACTATGGCGATGCGATCCCGAGATCTGACTTCAAGCTTTATATTGTTTAAAATAGGATCAGCGCCAAAAGATTTGGATAGCTGATTAATTTGTAAGATCATCATATTATTTCACCTCTGTTATAATAAGTTAAGTGTAGCTTATCAACCTGCTGTCAGCAAACAATACATCAGAATTGGAACATTATAGGATAAGACATCAGGGAGAAAATAGTGTATGATCAGAAGTAAGGAGAGTTTAAATATGAATGGATTTTCTCATTTTAATGAAGAAGGCCGTGCCCGCATGGTGGATATAAGCGATAAATCTTCAACAGTCCGTACTGCCGCTGCGATATCCAGCGTACACATGAAGCATGACGTGTACAGCAGAATCAAAAACCGCGAGATCGGAAAAGGAGACGTGCTGGCTGTCGCACAGGTGGCAGGAATTATGGCCGCAAAGCAGACGTCAGCGATTATCCCGATGTGCCACCCGCTTTCTTTAAGCAGCGTCGACATTTCATTCGGCTGGGAGGAAAAGGATTCCGAAGCCGTTCTTCATATACAGGCAAGCGTAAAAACGAAAGGGAGTACAGGTGTGGAAATGGAAGCGCTAACTTCCGCTTCAGTCTGCGCTTTGACCGTTTATGACATGTGCAAGGCGCTGGATAAAGGAATGGTCATCGGCCCGACCTGCCTCATGGAAAAAACAGGAGGCAAAAACGGTGATTTTAAAAGAGATGCATCTGAGTATAAAGTGGAGGACCAATCATGAACAAGGATCAATCAAAAATTCCACAGGCGACGGCAAAACGGCTGCCGCTTTATTATCGCTTTTTAAAGAATTTACACGCGTCAGGAAAGCAGCGCGTTTCATCAGCTGAACTGAGCGACGCGGTAAAAGTCGATTCGGCCACGATCCGCCGGGATTTTTCCTATTTCGGGGCGCTCGGCAAAAAAGGATACGGCTATAATGTGGATTACCTGCTGTCATTTTTCAGAAAAACACTGGATCAGGATGAAACGACGAATGTCATTTTGATCGGTGTCGGGAATTTAGGGACGGCGTTTCTTCACTATAATTTCACAAAAAATAATAACACCAAAATATCTATGGCTTTTGATGTGAATCAGAGTAAAATAGGAACTGAGGTAGGCGGTGTGCCTGTCTTTGATCTTAATGATTTAGAGCTTCACATTAAGGATGAACCCGTGGCGATTCTTACCGTTCCGGCGGTTGCCGCGCAGTCAATCACCGACCGGCTCGTGTCGCTCGGAATCAAGGGAATCCTTAACTTTACGCCGGCCCGTTTGAATGTGCCGGATCACATTCGAATTCATCATATAGATTTAGCTGTAGAGCTTCAATCATTGGTTTATTTCTTAAAGCATTATTCTGTTTTGGAAGAAATTGAATAGCGAAAGGAGGAGCTGCACATGATCGGTCCTGGAAGCCTGGCGGTTATCGGTGTGGTGGCGGTGATTATTTTCGGTCCGAAGAAGCTTCCCGAATTAGGAAAAGCGGCGGGAGACACGCTTCGTGAATTTAAGAACGCTACTAAGGGATTAGCCGGTGAAGAAGAGGAAAAAAAGAAAGAAGAACAGTAAGATAGGATGACGCGTATGAGAGTGAATCAAATGACGCTTGTGGAGCATATTGCCGAACTTCGGAAACGATTGCTGATTGTGGCGTTATCCTTTACGGTTTTCTTTATTGCCGGCTTTTTTCTGGCAAAACCTATCATTGTGTATCTTCAAAAAGCCGATGAAGTAAAAGAGCTCACCCTTAATGCTTTTAACCTGACGGATCCGCTGTTTATCTTTTTGCAGTTCGCGTTTATCATCGGCATCATTTTGACTTCGCCGATTATTCTCTATCAGATTTGGGCGTTTGTCAGCCCGGGTCTGTATGAGAAGGAGCGCAAAGTAACACTCAGCTATATTCCGATTTCGATCGTGCTGTTTGTCGGCGGTGTGTCGTTTTCTTATTATATTTTATTTCCGCTGGTCGTTGATTTTATGAAGCGGGTTTCGAATGACCTGGATGTCAACCAGGTGATCGGGATTACCGAGTACTTTCATTTTCTGCTGCAGCTGACGATTCCGTTCGGACTGCTGTTTCAGATGCCGGTGCTGATCATGTTTTTAACGAGACTCGGTGTTATCACGCCGAGGTTTTTATCGAAGATCAGGAAGTATGCGTATTTTGTGCTGCTTGTGATCGCCGCGATGATTGCGCCGCCTGAGCTGCTGTCTCACTTGATGATTACCATTCCGCTTTGCATTTTATACGAGATCAGCATTCTGATTTCAAAAGCGGCGTACCGGAAAAGACAGACCGGCAGTGAATCTGACCAGGACGTATCAGCATAAAAAAAGCCATTTCTCCATGATGAGAAATGGCTTTTCTTTTATTTTTGATTTTTCTTCACTTTAAATGAGAAGGCGAACATTTTAAACGAGATGCTGATATTATAAGCGGCGAAAACCATCAGCAGTATGGAATAAAAAGACCACATGCTTCCCGGAGAGCTTGCGGCCAAATACGTAAAGATACAGCCGACTGCGAAATAAATCAAGCCCCAAGTCATTGGGTTCCTCATACAAACAATCCTCCAATAATTAATTGCATTTGCTCACTATGCTGTTCAATATATTTTTGGGCGGGGCCGAGCTGCATGACCACGACAATGGTATTCATCATGACATGGGCGAATATCGGCACAATAATCCGTTTCGTCTGCACATACAAGAACGCAAAGGTAAAGCCCATGGCCGTATACAGCAGCAGGTGCGTGAGGTCTTGATGCACAATGCCGAAAATGACGGAACTGATCAGTCCGGCGATAAAGAAATTCGTTTTTTCATATAATACACCGAAGATGATCTTCCGGAAAATGATTTCTTCAAGAATCGGCCCGACGATAGAAGAAACGATAATCATGAGCGGCATGGCTTTAATAATGTTGAGAATGGCTTTCGTGTTTTCGGAACCGCTGCCCACATGAAAGACATACTGCTCAATCATCCCGGCGATTCCCTGAGAAAATAAAGCGAGCCATATTCCCGCGACCGCCCAGAGAACGGACATGCCGGCGGATGCTTTCTTCCCGTTTCTTAATGTCTGCTTCGGCGCGGTTCTCAAAATCAAGAGAACGATAATCAGGCAGATAAAAAAGCTTACGACGGAATAAATCCCTTGAGCCATGGTGAGATTCGCATTCGTAGGATGCCCGCCCGCATAGCCGAATTTGTACATTAAAGGAATGCCGATCAATGCGGAAAGCTGCATGATAACGTATGTCAAAATGATATACCAATACTGTTTTCTCAAATGATATGTACTCCTTTATCCTATAAAATCAACTTATTTGTTCTTATTGTAACACAAGTGAACCAGACGTGAAAAAAGGAGAAAATCAGTGTGAGAGAGAATGATGTAAGCGTGAAAATTTTTTATTCTTATGACTTGAAATTGGAAGTGAGATTCTTTATTATAATAATTGTGTTAGCACTCTTTAGAGCTGAGTGCTAAAATTACATATTCATACTATTGAGGAGGTTATTACATTGTTAAAGCCATTAGGTGATCGCGTTGTCATTGAACTCGTAGAATCTGAAGAAAAAACTGCCAGCGGAATCGTATTACCGGATTCTGCAAAAGAAAAGCCGCAAGAAGGCAAAATCGTGGCAGCCGGTTCAGGTCGCGTGTTGGAAAGCGGAGAGCGCGTTGCTTTAGAAGTAAAAGAGGGCGACCGCATTATCTTCTCAAAATACGCCGGTACTGAAGTGAAATACGAAGGTACTGAATACTTAATCTTACGTGAAAGCGACATTTTAGCTGTTATCGGCTAAGCAAATAAATACTTTTAAAAATTCGAGGAGGTTTCGTTAACATGGCAAAAGATATTAAGTTTAGTGAAGAAGCACGCCGCGCTATGCTTCGCGGTGTCGATGCGCTTGCTGACGCTGTAAAAGTAACTTTAGGGCCAAAAGGACGCAACGTGGTTCTGGAGAAAAAATTCGGTTCTCCGTTAATTACAAATGACGGTGTGACAATCGCAAAAGAAATTGAACTTGAAGACGCGTTTGAAAACATGGGTGCGAAGCTTGTAGCTGAAGTAGCCAGCAAAACAAACGACGTTGCCGGTGACGGTACGACGACTGCGACTGTACTTGCGCAGGCTATGATCCGCGAAGGCTTGAAAAACGTAACTGCGGGGGCTAACCCTGTCGGCGTGCGTAAAGGTATGGAACAAGCCGTGACTGTAGCAATCGAAAACTTAAAAGAAATTTCTAAGCCGATCGAAGGCAAAGAGTCTATCGCTCAGGTTGCTGCGATCTCTGCTGCTGATGAGGAAGTCGGAAGCCTTATCGCTGAAGCAATGGAGCGCGTAGGAAACGACGGCGTCATCACAATCGAAGAGTCTAAAGGCTTCACAACTGAGCTTGAAGTTGTGGAAGGTATGCAATTCGATCGCGGATATGCGTCTCCTTACATGGTGACTGACTCTGATAAGATGGAAGCGGTTCTTGATAATCCTTACATCTTAATCACAGACAAAAAAATCACAAACATCCAAGAAATCCTTCCTGTGCTTGAGCAAGTTGTACAGCAAGGCAAACCATTGCTTCTGATCGCTGAAGATGTTGAAGGGGAAGCTCTTGCTACACTCGTTGTCAACAAACTTCGCGGCACATTCAACGCTGTTGCCGTTAAAGCTCCTGGCTTCGGTGACCGCCGTAAAGCAATGCTCGAAGACATCTCTGTTCTTACAGGCGGAGAAGTAATCACAGAAGACTTAGGCCTTGACCTGAAATCTACTGAAATCGGACAATTGGGACGCGCTTCTAAAGTTGTGGTAACGAAAGAAAACACAACAATCGTAGAAGGCGCCGGCGACACTGAAAAAATCGCTGCACGCGTCAACCAAATCCGCGCTCAAGTGGAAGAAACAACTTCTGAATTCGACAGAGAAAAATTACAAGAGCGTCTTGCGAAACTTGCCGGCGGCGTAGCTGTCATCAAAGTCGGCGCTGCGACTGAAACTGAGCTGAAAGAGCGTAAACTTCGCATCGAAGACGCCCTCAACTCAACTCGCGCAGCAGTTGAAGAAGGCATCGTATCCGGCGGTGGTACAGCGCTAGTCAACGTATACAACAAAGTCGCTGCAGTGGAAGCTGAAGGCGATGCGCAAACAGGTATCAACATCGTGCTTCGCGCGCTTGAAGAGCCGATCCGTCAAATCGCACACAATGCAGGTCTTGAAGGATCTGTCATCGTTGAGCGCCTGAAAAACGAAAAAATCGGCGTAGGCTTCAACGCTGCAACCGGCGAATGGGTAAACATGATCGAAAAAGGTATCGTTGACCCGACAAAAGTTACACGTTCAGCCCTGCAAAACGCAGCTTCTGTAGCAGCAATGCTCTTAACAACTGAAGCCGTTGTCGCTGACAAACCGGAAGAAAACGCCGGCGGCGCAGGAATGCCTGACATGGGCGGCATGGGCGGTATGGGCGGCATGATGTAATTAAACGGCGAAAACCCTTGATATAACAAGGGTTTGTAAGCAGAAAATAATTTAGGTGCCGTAAAGGTTCCTAAAACTTTTAATAAATGGAGGTTTCTCATTAGTTTAGCAAACTTTTGAGAAACCTCTATTTTTTCTTTTGTAATACGTAAATAAACTGTATAGTGGTTTCAGTTTCTGTATGCCCAAGCAGTCCATAATTTGAAGTGATGTCACACTAGCTTCAGCAAACTATAATATGTGAGTATGGACATTATGAACGTAGTGTAACCCTTCTGTTTTTAGATGGTGTTTTCTTGAACTCGCGATGTCTTATTGAAAAAGGATCTTGATTCAGGAGCAAAGATTAGTTAGTTTTATGGATTTGACAATTTTTTTATTATTTCGTGATGTATTCAGCATTGCTTGATAGCACTACATAACAAGGTTATTCCGGCACAATTCTGCTCCATGAATTTTATATAAAAATGGAGGTGGATTTTCAACAAGTGGAGGAAATTGAGTTTGGATAAAGCTTTTATTAGGGAATTACAGGAGTGGTTTTGTTTTACATATTGTTTATATCCTCCTAAGGTCAAACAAACCAGTTTTGTCTCGGTGAAGCAGCTAAGGAATATGAGAATTTTCAAAAATTGAATCATTACTTAGCTCTTTTGAGTTTTTATATCAAGAAATCACAGAGTGCATTTCACTTTTGTTGGGTACATATCAACAACATTTGATAACGCATCTCAACTTAAAGGTCTCTTTTGGAATCCATTGCTGTATTAAATTTTAAAACGTATGTTAAACAGTTAAAGTGATTAATTGAATAAATAATTATTTCATTTTTTGAAAAAGTGTTTTTTCTATAACCGCTAATGCGTTCATTCTCTGAATCAATATTTGATAAATAAAACTCCTTTGACATGAGATATGTATTAGTAGCTAATAAGCTGCAATAAAATAATGTTCAGTATATAGAACCAGTGTATGGAGTTTTTTAATTGGTATTTTAACATTAATATCCAATGATTTTTATGACATTTTTGAAATTTTATGTTATGTTTTATCTGAGTCAAAATTTTAGAAAGGAGAGGGATTCGTTGGAGAAAAAATTAACAGGAAATAAACTTTAATTGGTTATTATGTATCTACTTTGGAAAATTGAGCATCACAATAGCATGAAAACAAAGTCCTTTTTTTAATAAACGATTGTGAAGGATTAAGGAGGAAAAAATGTATACAGAAATCTTTAACAAGAAAATAAATTCCTTAAAAGAAAGTGGTCAATACCGGGAGTTTTTAACAATTAACAGAATTAATGGACAATATCCATCAGCTATATTAAATGGGAAAGAAGATAAAAACTCTGTAGTGGTTTGGTGTAGCAATGACTATTTAGGTATGTCGCAGCATCCCCTTGTTACTGAAGCTATGCATAAGGCAATTAGATTATATGGTGCAGGATCAGGAGGATCTAGAAACATTGGGGGTACACATTATCACTATTCTTTACTTGAGTCTTCATTAGCAGATTGGCATGGTAAGGAAGCCGCACTTGTATTTCCAACTGGCTATAGTTCAAATGATGCTACTTTACAATGTTTGTTGCGATTATTACCAGATTGTATTGTTTTTTCGGATGAACTTAATCATGCTTCAATTATTAATGGAATACGTAGTACAAAGGCAGATTGTCAAATTTTTAAACATAATGATGTAGAACACTTAGAGTCATTATTAACTGCTCAACCGTATGAGCGACCAAAAATTATTATTTTTGAATCTGTGTATTCAATGGATGGAGATATCTCCCCAATTGAAAAAATTGCAGATCTTGCTGAAAAATATAATGCGCTAACCTTTCTTGACGAAGTACATGCAATTGGTATGTATGGTCCCCGTGGGGCTGGAATGGCAGCTTCTTTAGGAGTAGCAAATCGTATAGATTTTATTCAAGGTACTATGGCTAAAGCAATTGGTATAATTGGAGGTTACGTCACTGGGACAAATGTACTTATTGATGCTATCCGGTCATTTGCTACAGGTTTCATATTCACCACTTCTTTACCACCAGGTGTTGTGGCTGCTTGTTATGCAAGTATTGAACATTTAAAAACCTCTGACAAAGAGAGAAATGAACTACATAACAAAACAAAACTATTGAGAAATTT
The DNA here is from genome assembly GCF_038592915.1 of Bacillus sp. EU63. NCBI lineage: Bacteria > Bacillati > Bacillota > Bacilli > Caryophanales > Bacillaceae > Bacillus > Bacillus sp. EU63. The sequence continues at coordinate 588,949 of NZ_CP151944.1, forward strand.
TCTTGCTGAGGCTGGTATCCCAGTTTTGGATTGCAGTGAAACACATATCCTTCCGGTTCTAATTGGTAACGCGAAAAAATGTAAGGATGCGGCGAAAAGATTATTAGAGAAACATCTTATCTATTTACAACCAATAAACTCTCCGACTGTACCCGTAGGGACAGAACGTTTTAGAGTAAATGTAACACCGAATCATTCAGAGGAGCAGTTACTACAACTAACAAACGCATTAGTTGAAACTTTTGATTATTTTGATATCCCTCTTACGGAAAAAGGATTATTGCAAATATGATCCCATTCATGTATGTATTTTGCCTCTTAGCATGGGGATTGAACTTCATTGCAGTCAAAATACAAGGTGCTCCTGTCAGTCCGGCAGTGTCATTAACTTACCGTATTATTGGATCTGCAATTATGTTTGTGATACTTACTTTAATAGTACGCCCAAAAGGACGCCCATCCTTTAAAGATATAGGGCCTCTTGTCACTTTCGGGATATGTAACTTCGCCCTTAGTTACTTATTTTTATATTATGCAACTATTTGGAGTACTGCTGCCTTAGTGACTTTAATATACTCCCTAAAAACTGTTTTAACTCCAGTTGCTCTACGTGTTTTCATAGGAGATCGCCTTCATCCTCGTATTTTAATTGGTGGTTTAATAGGAATTACTGGTGTGTGTATATTAATTTATCCTCTTCTTACAGAGAGCTTGAGCTTGGATAATTTAAAGGGGATAGGGATAGCACTGTTGGGCACAATACTGACAGCAATAGGAGACGCAAGCTCAGCAGTAAATGCCAGAAATAGAATTAATCCTTTATACGCTAACAGTGTTGGGTTTATCGTAGCTTCTTTACTCCTTCTTATAATATGTTTGTTTCAGGGACTGAAGTTTACTTTACCTATATCGGTATCCTATCTGAGCTCCCTTATTTATCTAACAGTAATAGCTTCTTTTTTTGCGTGGTTTTTCTACCTAAAATTAATCGAAAGAATTGGGGCAGCAATAAGCAGTTACATGGTTGCACTTTTTCCAGCAGTAGGTGGAATAGCATCAGTTTGTATTGGAGATTCGAAACCAACAATTTATTTATTTCTTGGCTGCTTATTTAGTTGTGTCGGAGCTGCTATTGCTTTAGGATTTCTCTTTTCTATAAAGAGAGTCAAAAACACATCTACTGACAAAACAACTGAACAACAGACGTAAACGAACCTTTATACTACAGGAGAATATTGTCTGACAGTTTTATGAGAACCTAATGAGGTCTAGGGTAACACATGAAAATTCATTGTAAATAAGGTGATAAATGGGTTGCATTCTTATTTGAAACAGGAAATGATAAAGAGCAATCTGTCATTAAGACTTCATATCTTAAAGATAGCAGCTCTAGCCACCTGCTAGTCAATGCCGCATGCTTAGCTAGTGTGCGGTTTAATTAAGGTTATATATGATGTTATCATGTTATCCGAAATCTGTGGATAGAATAATGGAAATCAACGAAAAAGCATTATTAAGTCTGTTATAAACTTCAGAGGCTTCTCTCTTAGTGAAAAGCCTCTTTCGACTGTTGTAGTGCATAAAAAATTGAATTAGTATAGCTTAACCATCCATCTAGTCTATGCTGAATTTACTTCGCTTTTTAATTTCTTATTCTAGAAATTTGGTGTGATTTTTTCGAATTGATAGTTAACTGAATTTGAATAAAGAGTATTGTATGTCATAATTGCTGAACAGATCCAAATAATTCATTCCACAGTAAGGCGGTCTTTGTTTTTTCAGTGATGGTTTTGGAGAAATCAGGCATTATCGGGTATGAGAAAACAGCTAAACTTTTTAGAATATGAAAATTATCCAGTGCATTCAGGTTTTTAATTTCAGTAATAAATTCTTTTATTAAGGTAGCAATAGTCTTTAAAGAGAAAACTTCAAGTTGAAATGCCTGATAGAAACGTTCCGTATAGGTTTCCAATAACAAAGCGATAGGCTCAGTGATTTCTCGATTTAAAGATTCAATAGTGCTTATCAGCATATTTAATTCTTTAAAATTTTCGTACTCCTTAGCTACTTCCTTAGGCTGATAACTGGTTTGTTGAGTTTCCGGAGAGGTTAAAGATAAGTAATAACGTACAAAATCACAGGTATATTCATCAATAAAATCTTTTCCCCATATTGCATTTCCTCTACTCGTGGAAAATTTATCTCCATTTATTAAATAAAATTCGTTCGAATAGAAATATTTTGGAATAATCTTATTATTCATTGCATGAAGTAAAGCAGGGTACATCACTAAATAATAAAAAATATTATCAAACCCAAAAAACTGGATAATGTTTGTTTCTGAATTTGATTCCTTATTCCAGAGCGAATCTTGGGAATCAGAATTATTGATATGACCTGGCAATATCTCGAACCAAGCATTTATAACTTGTCCCTCAAATCCCCTTATTGGTACATTAATACCCCAGTCATTCATGTTAGTAAGAATAATATCATTTAAATGTTTGTTTATAATTTCCTTCGTATAATTTTGTGTGTTTTTACGCCATAAATAATTATATTTCCTATAAAAGTTTTTTAAAAAAGGTTTGTATTTTTCAATAGGAAATACAATTACATCTAATTCTTTAAGTTGAGCGTCTCTCCCGCATTTCTTACACTTTGGATACTGAAGAGTTTCAGAATCATTTGGCAGACCACATTTTTCACAGTAGCTCCCCCCGCATTGGTGAGCACAATGCGGACATTCACCAATCACATAAGCTTCATATAGGTATTGGTTACATTGCTCACAGTGATTAATCTTTATTGTTTTCTTAATAAAAACACCTTTTTCATATAAGTCCACAAACAATTTTTGTGTATACTTCTGATGTTCAATTCTAAAAGGATTATAAAAGTCAAGATGTACATTTAATTTTTGTAATGTATTTAATATGTTATTGGTGTTGTCCACACTGACTTGTTTGGGTGATTTCCCTAATTGGAAGGCTTTAAAAGTTACATAACTTTGGAAACTATCTGTGCTAAAAGGATATTGATATTGTTTATTATTTAATTTGAATATTCTAGAAAGCACGTCCGCAGCTAAAAAGGGCCCTGATAAATGGCCAATGTGAAGGTCTCCATTAGGTGTAGGCGGCGGAACTGTTATAAGATATCTTTTATTCATATTTTCCTCCTATTTGTTCCAATAAATTGTTAGAAAAATAAGTTTATTTTCTTTCTTATTTTTAATGGTATGCTCCTTATTAGGAGAGATATAAATGACGTCACCGCTTGTAACTATTTTTTCTTCTCCATCTATATTTAGTATTCCTTCACCTTCAGTTATGAAGAAAACTTCATGGAGATCATGCCGGTGAGGATCAGTAAATTTATTTTTTTCCACTATGACCCATGATGATGAAAAAGGTATATTTGAATCTATACATTGTTCATTTGCTGGAAATAGCCTCCTTAGAATAACGTTATATTCTTCTGTGAAATTCTCTGGATTTCTACTAATGACTTGCAAATAAACTCCCCCTATAAATTTACATATTGTAATTTTCACAATAATCATTATAATGAAAATAGTGGTATTTATCAACATATATGGGGGGCTGTTTTTTGAAAACTAATGAGGCAATTCTTTTTAAAAAGAGTGATTTAGAAGCAGGGATAAACGTCCCAGACTGGTTTACGGAAGAATATCTCAATTACAAAGAGAAGGTATGTAATAAAGATTTTCCTTGCTATTTTGCTACAACGGCTGAAAACAAAGGGGATTTATATTATTCATATGTTGAGGATGACTTGTTAGATGCTGTTAAAGCTTTGAAAACGTTCCTAGAAAAAAGGGATGCAAATAATATATACGAACAGAACATTATTATTTTTTTTAAACCAGAATTACAAAAAAAAAATATTGAATTTTATCGGAAAAGAACGTGGGAAATACTTAATTTTCTTCATGAAAATGATCCATCAGGTTGGCCATCAGATGTACCAAAAGATCCTGAAGATCCCCAGTGGGGATTTTGTTTTGGTGGAGAGGAGTTATTCATTACCTCATGTTTTCCCCCATTATTGAAAAGAAAGAGCAGAAACCTTGGGAATTCACTTGTATTAGTAATACAGCCTAACTCTATTTTTAATGGGATCGAAAGTCATAATCCTAAAGGCAGGAAGGTGCGACAGCTTATTAGAACTAGATTAGGAAAATGGGATGATGTACCTCCGCATCCCGATCTTTCAGAATTGGGGGAAGTTCAAGGCGAGAGATGGAAGAATTATGTTTATGATGATGACAATATTCCATTTAAGGGAAAATGTCCATTCAAAAATACTCTGCAATACAAATAAAATTTAACTAAAAAATAAAGGATGTTGTTCTTATGTCAAAAATTGATTTGAAAATTAGACCTGTTACGAAAAACGATACACTTGAGTTAATCCCTGTGGTTAGATCTTATATTGTTGATTTTTATAAATGCCCAGATCCTACTGATAATGAATTAGAAAATCATATAAATTATTTAGTCGATAACCCCGGATCAGGAAAACAGTTTTTGATGGAGAAAAATGGTGAGATTATTGGTTTTGCTACTTTATATTTCACATTTAGTACTACTAAGGTTAAAGCAATATCTATTCTAAACGATTTATTTATTTCATCAGAATATAGAGGGAAAGGGTTAGGAGAAATGTTGTTTAAATATGCCTTGGAATTTTCTAAAGAAAACGGCTATGCAGTCATGAATTGGAAAACATCTCATGATAATTTGAAAGCTCAGACACTTTACGAAAAAATGGGTGGTGTGAATACTAATAAAAATTGGATAAACTATGAAATAATACTATGAAAATGCATTTTGATGTAGTAATTATTGGTGCAGGTATAATGGGAGCAAGTTTATCATACTATTTAACAAAATTAGGGTTGAAAAATATTGCGTTATGTGAACAAGGTATTCCACCAGGGAATGGAGCAACACACAAATCTGGTGGATTCATAAGAATTTTTCATGAAAACGAATGGTATACTAAAAGGGCTGTTGAAAGTTATGATACTTACGCTGACTGGGGAAATAAAATTGGTGGAAGCTGCGGTTTTAAAAAAACTGGGTTTTCATTTATAACAGATTCTACTCGTTCAGACCAATTAAGAGCAAATGCGAAAAAAGTAAACCGATATTGTTCCCAGGTCTCAGTTTTGTCACCAGATGAGTTCCAACAGTTTCAACCAGATTTTTCTCTTGAGGGAATAGGTGCGATTGTTTACGAGCCTAACGGCGGTTATGCCGATCCTGCAAAAACTGCTTTAACCTTTATTAAACAATCTGAAAAGAAAGGTATGAAGCTTTTAGAAGGGGTCAAAGTCGAGAGGATATTACATCACAGAAAAAAGATTACAGGGATACAAACAAATATCGGGAGTATTCGTGCAGATAAATATGTGGTTGCCAATAATATATGGGCAAATTTTTTGTTGGAAGAACTAGGATTGAGACTGCCTATGTTTAAGAAATCGATTGGCCTTGGTTTTATTGAATGGGATAAAGAAAAATCGGTATCACACTTAACAAGCTGTATTGACGAAACTATAGGTACATACTTTCGAATTTTCTCAAATTACCGTCTTTTATTTGGAGTTCAAATGAGTCACTCAGGTGCTCTGCTTCAAGATCGTTCTTATTTAGACTATGGAGATATGCAGATTGCAAAAGAGAAACTGGTAGGAAGATTACCTTTGCTTCATAAGGCAGAGTATCTTGGGAGCAGACTAAGTTTCGATTCTTATACAAGTGATGGGCTTCCAATTATCGGGGTTCATCCTGAATTTGATGATCTGTATCTTATGGTTGGATTTAATGGCAGCGGCTTTAAAATTGCACCTTCTATAGGATTAATCTTGGCAAGAGAGATTTTCCATAACGAAAGAATGGCTGAATTGAATAATACCAGAATGGAAAGGTTCAATAAACAAAGCCCAATATAGTTTTTTGGGCTTTTTGTGTTTAAAGATATGTTTCTTAATCTTAATAGGAGAGATACTATGGAGGACAAACTATGGACAAATTCGTTTATGGCCTTAATAACAGCCAGTTTTTTTATGTTCTTCAGTTACTATATGTTAATGGCTGTATTACCAATGTATGTAGTTGACATAATGAATAAAAGTTCAATCAGTGCCGGAATTATTTTAACAGTATTTATTATTGGCTCAACAATTGCAAGATTTTTTATTGGAAATTGCCTCGATAGTTTTGATAGAAGAATATTATTACTAATATCCTCTATATTATTTTTAATTGCTAACCTTTTATATTATGGAGCACAGACATTTGAATCTTTGCTATTGCTTAGAATATTTCATGGTTGTACTTATGGTATGATGACTACAACTCTAAGTACAATTACAGCCGAACTTGTTCCAAGCTCAAGAAAGGGAGAAGGCATAGGATACTATGGCACTGGAATGAGCCTTGGAATGGTACTAGGTCCTTTTGTAGGTCTATATATATTCTCAAATTTTGGAGTTCACGAAATGTTTTTAATTGCAACAGTATCTTCATTTTTAACATTTTTGATAGGTATGTTGGTTCAAGTTCCTCGCATGAATAAAGAAGGGAAAATAAAAAGAAAAATTAAGTTTTTTGAGAGAGCTGTTTTGAAAATTTCTTTTATAGCATTTTTATTAGCACTTGGATACTGCTCGATCAGTTCTTTTTTGTCTCTGTATACTGAGGCTATGGATGAGCCCCATGCTGGTGGTTATTTTTTTCTATGTTATGGGGTTGCAATGATTATATCTCGTCCTGTAATTGGAAAAATATTTGATAAGGCTCAAGGGAAAAAAATTATAACTGTTTCATATTTTGTTTATATCTGTGGAATGTTATTGCTTAGTTATTCCTCTTCATATGTAGATTTTTGCATTGCAGGTTTATTATTGGGGATTGGTTTCGGATCTGTATTTTCTTGTTTGCAAACCATTATGGTGAATAGTGTTAATTCCTCGGCTCTAGGGACAGCGAATTCAACCTATTATTTATTTTTCGATAGCGGAATTGCATTAGGTTCTTGTTTATTGGGGCTTTTGGTGAATATTTTGGGATTTCAGTGGATGTTCAGAATTTCAAGTTTAATTATTTTTTATTCATTTCTGTTCTTCTATTTGTTCTTTATTAGACAGACAAATGTTCTACGAATAAATAAAGGTAAAGGAAGAGATAGTTCCTTGAATTAAAATATTTAAAAGGAATGATAACAAATTAATTTGGTTCGATTTAAATTGAAGATTCCTAATATTAACTGAATTCGAAAAATGATCGCAAGTTTTTCTATTTCCCATTTGGAACAGTCCCATTAGAATTATTATCTGACTCATATATTCAGTATGGTCTGTCAATCGTAGCTATAAATGAATAGAACATGGATCGAATTTGCTGTAATTAACTTGAATAACTATTTGATTTTATCTGAAATGCTCATGAGGCCCTATCAGATAGCCCTTATCAGTTTACTCAACTGATAAGGCCTGATTTATTTATAAATAAGGTGTGAGGGGTTTATCTTAGATGGAATTCACACTTTCCTAACTACAATGTGACTTCACCATTTCCTTCAAGCACCATTCTCAGCTGCTCCACCTCACCCCGAATCCCAATCCCCGGCTCCCACGAATCAATCAGACGAATTGCTTTCTGATTCGATTCTATTGCTTTCGTTTTCTCTCCTTTTCGGTACAACAGCTGTGCCATTCCATAATGATAATAGATCAGTTCAACTTGATTGGCGTTGTGTTTGTCATAGAGCATCTGTTCAAAGGCTTTTTCCGCTTTTTCGAGTTGATCACACTTGACGTAAGCCATGCCGAGGTTGAAATAGGCTTCTATCGTTTTTTCGCCGCCGTATGCGGCGCTGGTTGTGTTTGCCGCTTCGTATAATGTGATGGCTTCTTCATAGTGAGAGCGGGCGAAACTCAGGTCGCCGCGGACCAGAAGAACCCTGTGCCGGATAATGGGCGAGACGGGCTGATCTTTGATGCCGTCCAGCATTGCTGCCGCTTTGTCCGGATCTCCGGTTTTTAACAGCAGCCTCGATTGCAGGGCGATTCCCCATACTTTCAAGTCATCGTGATCCGGTGCGCCTGATTGTTCGAGTATCTTCAGGCCGGCTTCTATTTGCCTGAGAGCTCCGTCTGAATCGTTGACTTCCATCAGCGCCCAGCCTGCCGTGTCGATCCTGAAGTAGGCTTCCCGTGTGTGTTCGTCTGATTGACGGGCGGCATCGGCGGCTTTTAATCCGTATTCGATTCGCAGAGGCAGGTTGATTCTGCTTAGAAAATGGCTGATGCGGATGATGAGTTTAATCAGGATGTCATGTTGTCCGGTTTCGCCCGACCATTCGATGACCTTTAGGATGTTCGGCCATTCCTTTTTCATTAGCTCTAAATTCCGTCCCAGCAGATAGCTCCAATAGACGGAATTCGGCTTTTCCCGTTTTATATGGGTTTCCGCATAATCCATATAATAATGCGCCCAGCGGCTTCGGGCTTCTTTTGCAAAATCATGATTTTCAGATAAGTGCTGTTCTCCGTAAGCGACAACGGTTTGATGGGCTGCGTATTGAATTCTTCCTGCGCTTCGTTCCGGCTGTATTAAAGCATATGACCGCATTTGCTCAATCGCGTAATGAAACCGCCGGACGTCTAATCCGGCCGCTTGAGCCAAGCTTTTTTCATCAGGGGGCTTAGCGAAAAAGCAAAGCGTCTGCCATAGTTTTCGTGTGTCTTCATGACATCTGTCCCATGTGCGGCCAAAGAGAACCTCAAACAATTCCAATAATGAGTAGCCCGCTTGTTTAAGTTCTTGAATGAGCTGCGGAGCGGGGATGTCGTCGTCTGACATGTAAGCGATGCTCAGTGCCATGGCCTTCGGGTTGCCGGCGGCTGCTAAGATGAATTCATTTTTAAGGTCAGGCGATAGCTCCAACAGCTGCTCCAGCTTTTCCCGTTTTTGCGGGAGGTTGCATGTTTGCAGACAGCGGTGCACTTCTTGATGGAAAAATTCAAGGGCATCCGTTTGTTCAAGGCCGCTCAGCTGGATGGCCGCCAGTTCCCCGAGGCCGTCCCGGTATGTCTGTTTTACGTTTTCCCGTGCGGTAAGGAGGACTTTTACGCCTTGCGGAAGGCCGATGATAAATTCGTGAATGTCACGTTCCGCTGTATCGATGCTGTCAACGATCAGCAATACCGGTTTTTTATTTGAATGAGCGGCTAATGCATTGCGGACGACGAACCGTTTTTCGTTGATTGATTTATCGATTTGTTCGGTGCGTCCGAGCTGATAGGCGATCGTGTTTAAAAAATCGCTGAAGCTCAATCCTTTCCAGTCAGCGCTGATCCAGATGATGCTGTTGAATGCTGGCCAGTCTGGTGAACTGCCGGCACAAAGGTAGGCTGCTTCAAGAGCGATCGTTGTTTTCCCCATGCCGGCCCAGCCTGTGATTAAACAGACCGGTGACGGAGACAGCATCCATTGCCGGATCGCCTCTATATCAAAGTCGCGGCCGATAAAGTTTCCCGTCCGGCGTGACGGTAAGTTATGCGTGACGGAGTTTCTTGTAAGCGCATTCGTTTCGTGGCTTGGTCTGTCATGAAACAGCCGCTTTACTGCTTTTTCAACATCGTCATCACTCGGCGCTCCGAATGATCCGTCTTTCCGGAGTATTTTTGCTTTTTTTAGACAAGACGCCGTCCAAACGGGCAATGCGGGTTTGATGACGGGAATGGTGGTGGTTTCCAGAAGATCGGTCAGCCATTCAGAATCCATATCAGTCTTTTCTATAATGATCCAGATCATGCCGAACAGCTTTCCGTCGTCAATTCGTCCGGGAATGTAGTTTCCGCCCATCTGTCCGATCCAGCTTTTGATCGTGTTAGAGGAAACGCCTAATCGGAGTGCGATTTGATCTATATAAGACTGTCCTGTTTTTTCGTTCTTTTTCCTTCTGACTTTATAATCAGGATGAAGTTTCAGCGATTTGACGGCAGGTGCCAGCAGTTCTGCAAAATGTGTCCGGTTTTCAAGTTCAGCCATTAGCCTGCACCTCCTATTAGTACTATTTTATCAATTCAGTGTTTTTTGTATATGAAAAAATAAAAAGTACAGTGCGGCTGTCCTTTTATACAGCAGGAAAGGCTGTTGAACGTATGGAAAAGCAGATAAAATAGGGACAGTAATAGAGAAAACAAAAATGTATGCACTTACATTTCAGAGCAGAGAAAGGATTTTGCCAAATGACTCACACAGTGCCTCAAAACATGAAAGCGGCGGTTATGCACAACACGAGAGAAATCAAAATCGAAACATTGCCCGTGCCTGACATCAATCATGATGAAGTGTTGATTAAGGTGATGGCTGTCGGAATTTGCGGATCTGATCTGCATTACTATACAAATGGCAGAATAGGCAATTATGTAGTGGAAAAACCATTTATCCTCGGTCATGAATGTGCGGGAGAAATTGCCGCCGTCGGATCGTCTGTCGATCAATTCAAGGTGGGAGACTGTGTCGCCGTCGAACCCGGTGTCACATGCGGACGCTGTGAGGCGTGTAAGGAAGGGCGTTATAACCTTTGCCCGGATGTACAGTTTTTGGCGACACCGCCGGTTGACGGCGCGTTTGTCCAATATATCAAAATGCGCCAGGACTTTGTTTTCTCGATTCCGGATTCACTATCCTATGAAGATGCGGCTTTGATTGAACCGTTTTCTGTCGGCATTCATGCGGCCGCGAGAACGAAGCTTCAGCCCGGTTCAACAGTTGCGATCATGGGAATGGGTCCTGTGGGGCTGATGGCCGTTGCGGCAGCGAAAGCATACGGGGCAGGCACAATCATTGTGACCGACTTGGAGCTGCTGCGGTTAGATGCCGCGAAAAAAATGGGAGCGACGCATGTCATTAATGTACGGGAACAGGACGCCGGTGAAGAAATCAAAACGATCACGAATGGCAGAGGCGTTGATGCTGCCTGGGAAACAGCGGGGAATCCGGCGGCATTGCAATCCGCACTGGCTTCCGTGCGCCGGGGCGGAAAACTGGCGATTGTCGGTTTGCCTTCTCAGAACGAGATTCCGCTCAATGTGCCGTTTATTGCGGATAACGAGATTGATATTTACGGAATCTTCCGTTATGCGAATACGTATCCGAAGGGAATTGAATTTCTCGCTTCCGGCATAGTGGACACGAAGCACCTTATAACGGACCAATATCCGCTGGAGAAGACGCAAGAGGCGATGGAACGGGCCTTTCAATACAAAAATGAATGCTTAAAAGTGATGGTGTATCCAAATCGCTGAGTGAACGGGGAGGATCTTTGCATTCTCCCTCTTGCTTATCAAAAATGAAAACGGATTCTTGGGGTGGGAAATGATGATTGAAACAGAAAAAGCAGCGGCAGTAAAGACGAAATATCGCGGCCTGTCCTGGATGGAACGGATCGGCTACGGATTCGGCGATATGTCGTACAATATTATCTTTCAGTTTGTAAACGCATACTTATTATTCTACTATACAGACGTCGGCGGCATTAAGCCTGCGGTCATTGCAGCTTTGTTTCTTATCGTAAGGGTGCTGGATGCTATTTTTGACCCGATTATGGGCGTGATTTTAGACAAGACGAATACAAGATGGGGAAAGGCAAGGCCGTATCTTTTGTGGGTGGCGTTTCCTTTTGCGCTATTCACATTCTTATGTTTCACGACGCCTCATTTCGGCGAGACGGGGAACATGGTTTATGCGTACATCACTTATATTCTGCTTGGGATGTCCTTCAGCATGCAGACGATTCCGGTCAACAGCTTAACGGGGCGGATGACGAATTCCGTGGAGGAACGGACGGTTCTGACGACGACCCGGATGATTTTGGTTTATATCGGAATTCTGTTATCGATTTCCTGTGCGACACCGCTTGCAGATCTGATCGGCGGGAAAGATCAGGCGTTTGGATTCCAGATGACGGCGCTTATCTATGCGGCGGTGAGCATCGCGTTGAATCTGTTCAGTTTCTTTACTGTGCGGGAACGGATTCAGCCTGAAAAAAGAAAAAAACAAGGAATGAAAAAGACGTTGTCTGTTTTGTTCCGAAACAAGCCTTTGCTCATTTTGGTTTCTGCATTTTTGGCGTTTGCGATTGGGTTTAACATTAAGCTCAGCACGATGGTGTACTATTTTACGTATAACGTCAGCCATAAGGAATTTGTGTTTTTAGGAACCGTGTTGTTTTTCGGCGCAGCGCTGATCAGCAATCTGTTTATTCCTTTCTTTTCTGAGAAGCGGGGCCGGAAGCAGGTTATGATCATCACGGCGGCGCTATCGCTGATTTCTTATGCGGGCCTTCAGTTTACATCGTATTCTTCGCTGCCGCTTATTTTCTTTTGGCTTTTCGTTTCGGGATTTTTTACGACGCCTTTAAATACGCTTGCTTGGGGAATGGTTGCCGATTGTGTCGATTATGCAGAATGGAAAACCGGAGTCCGGGCTGATGGCGTGGTGATTTCGAGCATGAGTTTCATCAATAAGCTCGGAGTTGCGCTAGCCGGGTCATTTTCGGCCGTTTATCTCGGAATCGCCGGATATGCCGCGAATACCGATCAGACGGCCTCGTCATTGAATGCGATTAAAAATATGAATGCGCTCATCCCGGGATTGTTCATTCTGCTGTCTATTATTCTTATTTCTTTTTATCCTTTAACTGAAAAAAAATATCAGCAGATGATGTCTGATCTGGAGCAAAGGGCTGCCAGATAAGTATACGTAAAATTTAAAATATTCTATGTAAACGGTTGTATTTATGACAGAAAGCACTATACTGAAACTATAATCGAGAATTGATAAATGAGTGTGATAATGTGGGAAGCCAATCTGTTATTTGTATTGGAGAATTGTTAATTGATTTCTTTTGTACCGATGTGGATGTTGATTTGACGGAAGGACGTAATTTCTTAAAAAGTGCCGGCGGGGCACCGGCGAATGTGTCGGCAGCCATTGCTAAGCTGGGCGGAGACGCCGCTTTCAGCGGAAAAACAGGCAAAGATCCGTTCGGGTATTTTCTGAAGCAGACATTGGACGCCGTACACGTCGATACCTCTATGCTGGTGATGGATGAGAAAGCGCCTACAACGCTTGCGTTTGTTTCATTAAAACAAAATGGGGAGCGCGACTTTGTGTTTAACAGAGGAGCGGACGCTTTGTTTACGCTGGATGATATTGATCTGGAAAAGGTAAACGATGCGAAAATCCTTCATTTCGGATCAGCGACAGCATTGTTATCTGATCCGTTTTGCTCAGCCTATTTACGGCTGATGTCGATTGCGAAAGACAATGGACAGTTTATTTCCTTCGATCCTAACTACCGTGAGGATTTATGGAAAGGAAGAGTTTCAGAGTTTATAAACACCGCAAAAAAAGCCGTTGCCGTAAGTGATTTTGTGAAAGTCAGTGACGAAGAGCTTGAGATCATCAGCGGTGCGAAGGATCATAAAGAAGGTGTTGCGGTTCTTCATGAGATCGGAGCCGGCATTGTGGCGGTGACACTCGGGAAAAGCGGAACCCTTCTATCAAATGGGAAGGATATTGACATCATTCCGAGCATTCCGGTGACATCAATAGACTCAACGGGAGCGGGAGATGCGTTTGTCGGCGCGGCGCTGTATCAGCTGGCGCGCACCGATGAGATTCAGACGGCAGCCGATGATTTTGCGAAGCTGCGTGATATTGTCTCATTTGCCAATAAGGTGGGGGCGCTCGTGTGCACCAAAATCGGTGCGATCGATGCTTTGCCGAGCTTAAAAGAGGTTGAAGTATCACTGTAAAGTATGGAGGATGTTTCTTGAAAGTCATCGGACTTCGGGAAGCATCCTCTTTATTTAGGTCTGAAACCCTTTACGATATACGGTATACTTTAGAAAGGCATCCAGTAAATTGAACCGCTGTGAAGTACATACAATCACGTTTTTATCAGTTCTGAGTAAAACCAAGTTTCTGCTGCTGCCGTCATGTATAGTGTGACGGCCTATGATATTGAACCGCGGAGGAATGTTTTTCATGAAACATGTTTTTCTTATTGTGCAATGCGCGTTTTCTGTTTTGTGTTTTCTTTGTCTCGCCGCTGTCAATTGGTATCAGGGGAGTGAGCTTGTTTCTGATTCGTTTGATTGGAATTATACGGCTAAATTCTCAAAGCTTTTGAATGGGACGGATACGATTACAAGTCCTGAACAGATTTCGCAGCTTGATTTCTTTGTGTATGCTGCGAAACATTATCCGTTAATGAGCGGGTTGATGATCGGGCTGTTTGTTTATTTTTTGTTCTCACTGTATCTGCTCATAAAGAATTTCCGCCGGCACAAATGGGCTGAATGAGACTATTTTCATATAAAAATACATAAATTAAAGAGAAAATGAAACTTTTTTTGAAAAAAACAGTATAGATAACTGTGAACTTGTTACTATTTAATTTTGGGAGGAAAATGAAAAATGAGTATTTTAGGAAGATTTAAAGACATCATGTCAAGCAATATCAATGCGCTGCTGGATAAAGCTGAAAACCCTGAAAAAATGGTTGATCAATATTTGCGGAATCTGAACAGTGATTTAGGAAAAGTGAAAGCGGAGACGGCTTCTGTCATGGCTGAGGAACAGCGGGCGAAAAGAGCGTTAACAGAATGCCAGGCTGATGCCGAAAAGATGGAAAATTATGCGATGAAAGCATTGCAGGCCGGCAATGAAGCTGATGCGCGGACATTTTTGGAAAGGAAAGCGGCTGTTGAATCAAGACTGACCGAGCTGCAAACGGCTTATCAGCTCGCTTCATCCAACGCGTCTCAAATGCGCAAAATGCATGACAAGCTTGTCGCTGATATCGGAGAGCTTGAGTCGCGCCGAAATGCCATCAAAGCGAAGTGGTCTGTGGCAAAAACGCAGGAGAGAATGAACAAATTGGGGTCCTCTGTGTCAAATGCGGGCCAATCGCTGACAGCTTTCGGCAGAATGGAAGACAAGGTCAACCAAGCGCTTGATCACGCCAATGCGATGGCTGAGCTGAACGCGTCTCCGAAAGACGATATTGACGAGCTGACGGCTAAATATGACAGCAATCAAAGCAGTGTCGATGATGAATTGGCGGCGCTCAAGCAGAAAATGCTTTTCAGTAAAGATCAATAGACAGCGGGCTGCAGCTTTGTCCGATATAAAGAGAAAGTGAGAGAAACAGAATGATCATTTCTTATAAATGCCCGAACTGCGGCGATGATATGGTCTTTGACAGTTCATCCGGCATGCTGACATGTCACAGCTGCGGGCGGCAGGATCAGATTGAGAGCCTGCCAAAAGAGTATATAACGACGAGATTTTCTGAAAATGAGGCGAACGAGTACCGCTGTGAGAATTGCGGCGCGGTATTAATGACTGAGGCGGAAACGACGGCCACGACGTGCGGGTTTTGCGGAGGAGCCGCCGTTCTCGCCGACCGATTATCGGGAAATCTCGCGCCTTCGATGGTGATCCCTTTTACGATCAGTAAAGAAGAGGCCATGAGCGCTTTTAAAAAGTGGTGCCGAAACGGCCGTCTGACACCGAAAGGATTTATGTCTGCCGACCGGGTGAAGAGCATAACCGGCATGTACGTGCCGTTTTGGATGTTTGATTTAAACAGCAAGGTTCAGGTCAATGCCGTTTGTACGAGAGTGCATCACTATGATGATGGAGAATACCGGGTGACGGAGACCGAGTATTACAACGCGTACCGCGATATCAATCTTGATTATCTCAAAATTCCGGTCGACGCTTCAGAAAAAATGAATGATGAATTAATGGACAAATTGGAGCCTTACTCATACAGTGAGCTGAAGGAGTTTAATACGGCCTATTTAGCGGGATATATAGCGGAAAAGTACAATTATACCGATGACGATCTCTTTCCGCGGGCGAAGGATAAAATCAGCCATTATATTGATTCTTATATCAGATCCACCTTCTCCGGATATACGACGGCTGACATTACGGATGAGCAGATTCAGACCGATAAAATCAGCAGCTTTTACGTACTGCTTCCGGTCTGGATGGTCAGCTACGACTATGAGCGGGCTGAGCACATTTTTGCGATGAACGGGCAGACGGGCAAGGTTGTCGGCAAACCGCCGATCAGTGCCGGAAAAGTGGCCGCGTGGTTCGGCGGCATAACCGCCGGTGCGTTTGTAGCATTAAGACTCGTCTCACTTATGATAGGAGGCGGTTTTTGATGAAAGTATCCATAAAAAAAGCGTGTCTCTTCTGCTTTGTCCTTTTTCTGATGCTGTCTTTTTCTTTACATACATCGGCGTCTGCCGCGGAACAGAAGCAATATGTTTACGACAATGCTCATTTATTAACGAAGGATGAAACGAAGAAACTTGAGGAATTGGCCGGGAAGCTCGGGGCAAAGCGCCATACCGATTTTATCATTCTGACCGCAAACGGAACGGGCGGTAAGGACATCGAGCAGTACGCCGGTGATTTTTATGACAGTCATTTTAGCGGAAGTACGGCGATATTGACCATTGATATGAAAAATCGGGAAGTATTTATCTCCGGATATAAAAAGGCGGAGACGTATTTGAATAACAGCCGGCTGAATACGATCAGGAATACGATCTCGTCAGATATTTCCGCAGGCCATTATGAAAAGGCGTTTCAGACCTACATCAAGATGGCTTATAAAGATATGGGGAAAAGCCCGGACGACAAGTCTGACAATCTGCTGCTCACATGGTGGTTTCAGCTGATTATCGCCGCAGCCGCGGCCGGAATCGCCGTCACCGTGATGGTGTACAATTCCGGCGGCAGGGTCACCGTCACCGGCAGCACGTATATGGATCACGATACGTCTGAAGTGCTGAGCCAGCACGACACATATATCCGAACCGACGTTACAAGAGAAAAAAAGCCTGATAAAGATAATGACAATGACGGCGGAGTCACGAGGGGCGGCACGAGTTACAGCGGAAGCAAGGGAAGTTTTTAAATTATATGTAAAGGATTTGAGCATACATGGGTTTTTTCAGAAATCAGTTAGCAAATGTGGTGGAGTGGGAAGAATTCAGAGACGACATGGTTTTCTATAAATGGAACAACCGTGAAATTAAAAAAGGCAGCCGTCTGATCATCCGGCCGGGACAGGATGCCATCTTTTTATACAACGGGAAGATTGAAGGGATTTTCCGTGATGACGGCGATTATGATATCGAATCAGAAATCATTCCGTTTCTATCTACACTAAAAGGGTTTAAGTTTGGTTTTAACAGCGGCATGCGGGCTGAAGTGCTGTTTGTGAATACGAAGGAGTTCACCGTGAAGTGGGGCACAAAAAACGCTATCAACATTCCGGCGGCGGGTATGCCGGGCGGTATGCCGATCCGCGCAAACGGCACATTTAACTTCAAGGTCATTGACTACATCGGATTGATTGATAAGATTGCGGGTGTCAAAGACAGCTATTTAGTGGAGGACATTAAAATCCGGATTACGTCTATTCTCGATCAGCTTTTGATGAAATGGATCACCAGAGAAGGAAAAGACATGTTCAATCTGCAGTCGAATTCCTTTGAAATCGGAAAAGGGATTCAAGAAGATCTTGATATGCAGCTGATCGGAGACGGCATGTCGATTACGGGCTTCAATATTATGAGCTTTAACTATCCGCAGGAAGTTCAGGATATGATTACGAAAAACGCTTCTTACGGCATGGTGGGCGATGTGAACCGCTATCAGCAGATTTCCATGACGGACGGAATGTCATCCGGCAAAATGAACGGAAGCGGCGCCGCCTCAGACATGGCGGGCATGATGATGGGAATGAATGTGGCAAATCAAATGATGAACCAAATGAACCAAAATCAGCAGAACCAGCCGCAGCAAGATCAAAGTCAGCAGAATCAGGGGACGGCACCGGCGAACGGCTCGGAAGGAGCGGATAAGCCGAAATTCTGTCCGAACTGCGGAACGAAAACGGAAGGCGCGAATTTTTGCCCGAATTGCGGACAGAAGCTTGCCTGACGATATACGAAAAAGAGGCCTTTTTGGGGCCTCTTTTTTTTGTCATGATTTCATCGTTTGAACGATGAGGGATGTCAGCGCTTTAGAACCCTCAGGTATGAGATGGACGCCGTCCGGTGTGAAGTATTCAGGGTGCTGCAATGCTTTTGCGTGCCAATCGACAAGCGTCACATTTTTCCGTGACTCGGCCTGCCGGCGCAATGATTCGTTTACTTTGCTTTCCCACTGCCGCGGCACACGTGTGTTGACAAGATAGATATCGGCTTTTGAAAAGGAGCTGATCAGTGATTCAATTTGGCTGTTTGTGAAATAGCCGTTCGTCCCTAACTCGATGATGACCGCTTTGTTCGGCTGATTAAATGACGCATATTCCGAAGTGAGCCGGAGTGCTTGAGAGACTTGTCTTCCTACCTTTCCGTCGATGGTGACATGAGGGAGGGACTGCCGCAGGTATGACGCAATGTCCAGCATCACCGAGTCACCGATGGCCAGCACGTCTTGCTGAGGCTGTGTTTGTTTTGAATCAGCCGTTTTTTGAGATGACCGTTCCTTTTTCTCTTCGTTTTTCTTTGTATTTGATTTGTCTGTTGGTTCTTTCTTGTTTTTGTCTGACGCGGTGTCCGTTTTTTCGCCGCCGTGTTTTTTCTTGCTGTCTTCTTCTTTTGCAGGCTGATCGTGATCGGCCGTTTTGTGCGAAGAGGCGGCGGTTTCTTGCTGATCATTTTGCGCGTACGTCCATTGCGGCTGTTTTTTCTCTTCGGCTATCCCTGACAGCCCGCCCGCAAATACGAGAATGGCGGCAAGAATGAGGCCGAGCGACATTCTGCTGATGACAGAGGACGTCTTCCATTCCAGAAAGCGGTTCAGAAACACGCGGCGTAAAAATGGCCGGAAGCCCGCAGTGCGGATCGGCTGTTCAATGAAATGGTAAGATAGCTCGGCAAGAATGAAAGTGGCGCCGATTCTGACGGCGCAGTGCCAATAAACCGGATTTCCGATTTCCTGTACGGGTGTGCTCAGCACGATAACCGGGTAATGCCAAAGATAGATTCCGTATGATCTCGTTCCGATCCAGCGAAGCGGCTTCCATGAAAGAACATGTCCCAAAAAGCTGCTCGGATGGCATAAACATGCGACAAGAACCGCTGCGGTGATGCTGATCAAAAGCATGCCGCCCTTGTACAGGAAGGGTTCATATTCATCCGTGTAAAAGACGCAAAGCAGCAGCGCGGCAAAAGCGGCAAGCTCCGTCCCGTGAAGCAGGTGTTTCATGCTGCTAGGCAGCCGTTTGGAAGATAATCGTTTCATCGGCCACACTAAAGCTAAAGCGCAGCCGATCAGCAATTCAAATGAGCGGGTATCCGTCCCGTAATAAACGCGGCTCGGATCTCCGCCAGGCACATACATCATACTCATTACGACTGCCGAACATAACGCGAGGAACATGACCGCGGCCGCAAGCCGGGCCCGTGTTTTACATATGTACATTCCCGCAAGCAGCAGGAAGGGCCATATGATATAAAACTGTTCTTCAATCGCCAGCGACCAAAGGTTTTTTAATGGCGAAGGGGAGCCGAAGCTGTCGAAATAAGAAAGTTGATGAAAGATAAACCACCAATTGCTTATGTAAAAAAGAGAGGAGACCGCATCTCCGCGTACGGTATGCAGGAGCTCGCTGTTAAACAATACGACCCAAATGACCGTCGTGATAATCATGAGATAAGCCGCCGGCAGAAGCCGCCTGATCCGGCGCACCCAAAAATCACGCAAATCAAGGGTGATGGCATTGCCTTGGGCAGGCAATATAATAGATGTAATTAAATACCCCGATAAAACAAAAAAGATATCAACACCGATGAAACCGCCGTCGGCCCAGTTAAAATTCAGATGATATGCGATAACTGCGAGGACGGCAAAGGCGCGAAGTCCATCCAGTCCGGGAATATAGCGGTGATGCAGTGACTTGTCTGACATGGTATTCCTCCAATAATGTGTGCGGAAATTCTCGCTGTTTTGCGGATGGCTATGGCAGATTTCTGTACAGTCTTCCATTTGTTCCGTTAATTAGACGCATTCGGAAGGGGATTTTGTTTCAGAAAAAATGAATGAAATGCTGTGATTTTCTTAAACTTTTCAGCCCCTGTCCGGCGTCTGTTATATGAAAAGGGTCCCTTGTGCATCTTGGCTGTTGCGGGACGAAAGAAAAAATCCATGATCTGCGGATATCATGGATTTTTTTCTTTCTTTATCTGATGTAGCGGTCTCCGACAAGCAGCTTGGAGATGACCGAGGTCGGTATTGTAAACTCTGTAACGCCCATATATCCGGGTGCCGCTTCGTATTCATCAAATGAAATAACAAGTTTGTGCTTATCTGTAATATAAAAATTCTGGTCGGCGCGGATGGCTTTAAAAGGCTCCGTCATATCATCTTCTTCGACCCAGTATATTTTATTCGGATCTTCTTTCATCTGTTTTTTCATTTGTTCTTTAATATTTTCGCTGATGACTTTAATATAACGGTCATCTTTAAATAAACTCTTTAACGTAAGCACGGCCTCATTCTTTTTATCAATCGTGATGTAACGGCTTTGCGTATAAGATGAAGCTTGCGTTTTTTCGATATCACGGCGGATTGAGATCAGATCCGCTGTGTCAGTAACGGTTTCATAATCGCTGTAAATACTGAGGTGGCCTTTTTTGCTTTTTGAGGTCGCCTTCATAAATTCCTGATACAGCTCTTTGCTTTCTTTCATATAATGCCGGTTGATGCTGTCTTCGAGTTTATGATCGGAAAGTCCGGACAGAGCGGGCGTTTTCACATCAATGCTTGAT
Organism: Bacillus sp. EU63; assembly: GCF_038592915.1. Taxonomy (NCBI): domain Bacteria; kingdom Bacillati; phylum Bacillota; class Bacilli; order Caryophanales; family Bacillaceae; genus Bacillus; species Bacillus sp. EU63. The sequence goes on from NZ_CP151944.1 coordinate 609,866, forward strand.
TGGTTCTTTTCTTCCTTCATCTCCGTGAATGTGATGGCTTGGACGACTTTGCCGATGACGGGGATTTTAGACATGGCTTGTGCGGCATCCGGATTGATATTGACAACGGCGGTAAATAAGACGGCCGCAGCGACTGCCGCGGATGTCGGCCACATCACGATTCGTTTTTTCTTCGGTTTTTGCCGAAGGGCTTTTTCGACAATGCTGTCCAGTTCCTTAGGAATGGGCACACTTTTATACTCTTCTCTTAATTGTTCTAATCTCTTTTCCATTAAGAAAGATCCTCCTTCGTCAGCTGAATGCGCATGAGCTTCAGCCCCCTGTAAAGGCGTGTTTTGACGGTGTTGATGTTTTCCCCCGTGATGTCCGCGATTTCTTCTAATTTCAGGTCTTCAAAGAAACGCAGAATGATAATGGTTTTATATTGATGCGGCAGGTCATCGAGCGCTTCGTGAAGGTCTGTGTCCTTGTAGTGATCTTCCTTTCCGCGGCTTAAAAACTCGATCGTTTCATCGTCCATCACTTTCAGTTTTTTCTGTTTGCGGAGAAAATCAATGGCCGTGCGGACTAAAATTTTATAAAACCAGCTTTTGATCACATCGGGGTTTTTGACGGATTCGACCGATGTCAGCGCTTTTTGAATTGATTCCTGAACAATATCTAACGCGTCATCCTTGTTCTTTACGTAACTGTACGCCAGCCGGTAAAAGTCTTCCTTGCGCTCAGTTATGCACGTCACAAGCGACGCTTTGGCTGTTTCGTTCTTCATTGCTTCAAAGGGCTCCTTTTTTAAAAATACGTATCATAGGCTGCTGCCTAAGGATAGACGGGACAGGGTAAAAAATAGTTTGCGCAGAGGGGATCATTTTTAAAAGGAAAAGGAAGGAAAGACGATGAGATGAAAAAAAGAGCCGGAACGGCTCTTTTTCGGATGAGTCTGATATTCAGCTAACGGTTTAGTTCGGTTTGACTAAGATTTTCACTTGGTTTTTCTCTTTGATTAAAGCGCCGAAGCCTTCTTCAATCAGGTCGTCGAGCACGATTTTTTTCGTGACGAGCTTATCTGCTGAGAAGTAGCCCTCTTTCATCAGTGCAAGAACGGAAGGGAAGATGTCACGGTATCCGATAATGCCTTTTACGGTCCGTTCTTTGATGACGATATCGTTCGGATGAATTTCCGCTCCTTTTTCCCAGATGCTGACGATAACCGTTTCACCGGCAATGTTTGTTGACTGGATCGCCTGGCGGAGAACGACAGGAACGCCTGTTACTTCATAAGAAACATCAACGCCGCCGTTTGTGCGTTTAGCGATTTCTTCAACGACATCGTCCGTTTTTGACGGATCAATGATGATAGCGCCGAGTTCTTTCGCTTTTTCCTGACGTTCCGGTGAAAGTTCAACCGCGTAAATATCTGTGGCGCCGGCCGCTTTCAGGGCTTCAATCACAAGCAGCCCGATCGGTCCGCAGCCAAAAACTGCCGCCTTGTCGCCCGCTTTTAATTTGCTTTGGCGGACGGCGTAAAGCGCTACCGCTGACGGCTCAACAAGCGCGCCCTGTTCGTAAGAAAGCTCTTCAGGAAGCTTAAACAGCAATTCTTCGTCAACGGATACATATTCAGAAAATCCGCCGCCGCCTCCGGCTAAGCCTAAGAATCCCATTTGTTCATCAAGGTTATAGGCTCCCTGATGTCCGTGTGTGGCAAAAATCGGTTCCACGACGACACGGTCGCCGACGCTGTAATTTTTGACGCCTTCGCCCACTTCAACGACTTCTCCTGAGAATTCGTGACCCATCGTGACGGGCGCCATTTCGTTTGTTAACGGATGAGGTTCGCCGACCGGAATAAAGATCGGGCCTCCCAAATATTCATGAAGGTCGCTTCCGCAAATCCCGCACCATTTGACTTTAATTTTGACTTTACCCGGTTCTGCTTTAGGTTCATCAATGTTTTCGATTCGAATGTCTTTTTGATTGTGCCATCTTGCCGCTTTCATTGATTATCACTCCTAGTCTGATTGAAACGAGTATAGGTACATGATCAATATGAACCACGGTTAAAAGGAATAAAGTGCCTGCTTCCTAAAGCCTGATTTCTCAAAATATATCATATTACGCAACTATCAATAGGCCTTATAAAAAGTCCATATTGAATGCAGAAATACTCTATGAATATTATAACGCTAATGAATTAAATTTTGTAGCATAATTTACCATGGAATTATATAGAACAGGAAATTGTGCCGTCGTTATGTGCATGTCTCATCACGTTGTAATGAACATGTAAAGTGATTGAAATATTATAATCGTCTTTCTGGTGTATAATTTTGCCTAGAATAAAGAATCAGGAGGACGAAAGCTTGAAGAAGTTATTCTTAGCCTTATTGATTTTAGCAGGAAGCACGCTGGGAGCGATCAGTTACTCTTCTGATGCAAGTGCTAAAAAAGTGAACGGAAATATTACATGGTATAATGGAGTCGGTAAAAAAGGATCTTCCGGTAAAAAACTGGGACACTGGGATTGCGCGACAAAATTAGGATTTGACGTTCCGAGAAACGGAACGAAAATCAGAGCTTATGCGAAAGCAAAACCGAAAAAGGTTATCACCGTATACAAAAATGATGTAGGCCGTCTGCCGAATGCCGTATTGGATGTCAGCCCGAAAGCGTTCAAAGCGCTCGGATATCCGTTAAGCAAAGGAAGAGTATCCGGACACTACAGCTATTAAAATAGACCATCTTAAAAAGCAAGGACACTGATTCTTGCTTTTTCTGATTGACGGAGAGATTGATAATGAAGAAGAAACGATGGATCTGGATGTTGCTGGCCGCCGTTTTGGCGGCGGCGGTCATCGCGGCCGTTTTACTGATTAAAGGAAAAAGCGACGGCGGCGGGAAAGCCGTTGTCTCCGGCGGTCATGACAAGCTGCTTGTTTCCATTACAGACAAAGATCTGATGACGAAATATTACGAGGACGGCCGCGTGCTGTACGAGGAAAAGCTTTCGGCATATCCGGCGTTTGCGCTGGATGATGCCCATCAGGTGCTCTATTTTGTCGGGAATAATGACCAAAATGAGATGCGTCTGTATAAGCTTGATCTGAAGACGAAAAAGAAGACGGTGCTTTATAAAGGAACGGCAAGCGCTGACAGTCTGTTTTTATCAAAGGATCTGACGCACATTTATTTCCGTCTCGGAAAAGCGGATGAAGATATTTTCCGTCTCGCATCTTTTGATTTGAAAACGAAACGTTATGAAAATCTGTATCCCGCCGCCGATGAGAAAGACGACAGTGTAAGCAGCTTCTTTTATAACCGCAGCCAAAACGATTTTGCGCTTCTGCATTATTCCGTAAAAGAGGATTATCAAAAAACGGATGAGGCAAATGAGAAGGGGATTGACCCTGAACCGACGAATATCCGGTTTGCGGCAGGAGCGGGCGAACACCTTCAGGATCTGACAAACCTTGAACAGTTTATCAGCGACGTGGCGGTGTCACCGGACGGAAAGAACCTTGTCTTTACATCTTATACACAAAAAGGGACGGAACAAAAAGCGTCCATCCGTCTGATGAATGTCAAAACGAAAAAAGATGAAACGATTATCTCAAACGGGAAGGACTTCGCTCCGCTGATTGATGCCCAGCCTCAGTTTTCTAAAGACGGCAGCATCATTTATTTCATGGCGGAAGCAAAAGGCGCTAAGCGTCTGAAGGATGAAACGGGGCGGAATGCGAAGGTCCGGACCATTTATGCTTATCATTTGGATACGAAAAAATGCGAAAAAGTCTGGGAAAATGACAACGGCATTATCAACAGTTTTTCCGTCATCCAATCATGAAAAAAACACTCAGCGCCTGCTGGGTGTTTTTTAAATGAACAAAGCTGGCTGCGGCTGAGGCGAGCCATTTGAAAAAACGGAGAATCGGAACGGCAAAATGGAGCGTTTCGATGAATGACTGTGCGGCAAGGTTCATTTTCCGCCGTTTTGCCATTTCCTTCAGATCTTTCTGCTGCCGATCGTTTTTCATGTTCATTACTCCTTTGCATCATAAAAGGACATGATAACGCAAAGGCCTCTCATGAGACATGGAGGCCTTCTCTATGTTGAGACTCGTAAAAGGGAGGTCTAACTTGATGCCGTTTGATTATTGTTTTGGAGATTTACCAACGAACGGACGCCGTCGATCATTTTACTGCCGCAAAGGGGGCAAGTCGGGGTATCACTGCCGGCAAAATTCTTTCTGCTCCAGCCGATACAGTCCTCTTTTGTGCATTCCCACGTACTGACATCTTCTTTAGGCAGCGGTTCCTGATTACGTTTGTTGTAGTAAGACATAAAGTCACTTCTTCCCTTATGAATTTTCGTGCACTCCTTCATTGTCTCATACTTTTCCCTAATCTCCTAATTCCTTTTTCTATCCAGATTTCCAATGAGGGTGCATCGTCTTCCTGTTATTACAGTATATGCAAATAAGTGTCTTCTTATTTTTTCTTTTTGGATAAATGAAAAAAGCCCCTTCTGGAGAAAAGGGGGAGATGTTTGTTTACTGCTTATCCGTGACGTCCATCGGTCTCATCATGTCGTAATCTTCGTGCTCTAAAATATGACAGTGCCATACGTAGCGTCCGCTGTATGGAGCGAAAGTCGCCGCGATTCTGATGACTTCCCCCGAGTGCGCCTGCACGGTGTCTTTCCAGCCTTTTTCACTTGGAGGAGGCGGGACGGCGGGGCCTGTATACACAATGTCGCCGAATTTGTTATAACGCTCTAAGTCAAAAGGACGCCGGTCAAGGATTTGGAAGGACACAAGGTGCAGGTGTATCGGATGGGTTCCCCCCATCGGATTGATAATCGACCAGATTTCCGTTGTGCCGAGCTTCGGCGCTTCTGTCACAGGATCATGCCATCGCTTGTTATTCAGCGTCAAAACGGGCCGGCCGTATTTGTCTTGCGTATTTGTGAGTTTAAGCGTCCTGATATTGTGTATTCTCTTTGATGTCACATTAGGCATTGTTGAAAGATATTTAGGCTTCCGGCTTGTGTCTTCTCCCTTCAGCGGTTTTGTGACGCGGAATTGCATCACATTGGCGTCTGTATCCGGATCGGCGTCGCCCCCGCAGCCGGTGCCGTTCGTTAAAATGATATGTTCTCCGTCAAAAGCGGAGAAATCAATCAGCACATCATACCGCTCTGCCGGGGCTAAGCTGATAGATTGTGTTTTGACAGAGCGGGGAAGCAGTCCGCCGTCAGAACCGATTTGGATAAACTTCCCGCCGTTATTGAGCGAGAGAGAAAATGTTCTCGTATTGGAGGCATTAAGGATGCGGAAGCGATATGTCCGCGGTTCAACTTCCATATACGGCCACGCTTTACCATTAACGAGAATGGTATTTCCGCAAAAAAACGGGACGATGGAAGGATCGGGCAGCGTTTCGGAAGGGTTAGCAGGTCCGCTCGGATAAGACAAGGAACCGTCGTCATTTAACGTGCGGTCCAAAATCATAAGCGGTACGTCATACTCTCCGGAGGGAAGCTTCAGCTGCTTTTCTTTTCGCTCGCGGATGATATACATCCCGGCAAGCCCGGCGTACACATTGAGCCTCGTAATCGCCATGGCGTGATCGTGATACCATAACAGAGCCCCGCGCTGTTTGTTTGGATAATGGTATACCTCTTTCTCAAAATAAGGACCCGTTTCCTTAAAATCCTTTGTGAACCATGCTTCCGGGTAGCCGTCGCTGTCCGGCGGGGTTGCTCCTCCGTGTAAATGGACGACGGTTTTGACATCGGGTTCCTGATGGCCGCTTTCTGAATGGTGAATGGTATGATCCACGGGCAGAAAATGCTTATCCGGAAGGTCATTCATCCATTTAATATAGACGTTCTCATCTTGGTTCACGTCGATCGTCGGGCCGGGAAATAAACCGTTATACCCCCACAGCCGGGTCGGCGGGAGATCGCGGTGCAGCTTGTGAAAGCATTCCTTCATGGTGACTTCATAATACGTGCTGCCGTCTGATTTCTTCTGCGGCTGGAGTGTTTCGATAATCGGCAGTTCATCTGCAAATTTTTCTAGTGCCATTTTTCATCCTGTCCTTATCATTTATTGAAATCCTGTACTACAGTTAATGCTGCCTGGAACAGGTTGGTTAAAAAAACACCCGCCCTTTTTTGAGGGGGGTGTTTGCGGTTATTGCGCAACCCGGCTTTCGGAAGCGCTCTCTTTCGGTTTTTGTTTTTTGCGGAATACATATGAGGCAAGCACCAGCAGAGTAATAAATCCTGTCAGCAGAAATTCAGACCGCATTGAACTGATAAACAGCATAGATAACAAGATGGCGCAAATGGCGATGATCGTCAGGTAGGTTAAGTACGGATAGAACCACATTTTGATTTTAAGAGATTCAGGGTTTGTCCGTTCGATTTTCTTTCTCATTCTCAGATGTGAGACGGCGATGACGAGATAGACGAGCAGTGCGATCGCCCCTGATGAATTGACCAGAAATAAGAATACGGAGTCGGGAGAAAAGTAGTTCATAACAACGGCAATATAGGAGAAAAAGGTGCCGGCGATAATGGCTTGAACCGGTACGCCTCTTTTACTCAGTTTCATAAAATGCCGCGGCGCTTCATTTCGTTCTGCCAGTGAATACAGCATCCGTGACGTCGTATAAAGCCCGGAGTTCAGGCAGGACAGAACGGCTGTCAGGACGATAAAATTCATGATTTGAGCGGCTGCGGGAACCCCGATATGGCTCAAAACGGCAACGAAGGGGCTTTCCAAAATATTGGCTGAATCCCACGGCAGCAGTGTGACCACAACCGCAATGGAGCCGACGTAAAAAATAATGATCCGCCAAACGACTGAGCGGGTCGCCTTTGTGACGGATTCGACCGGATTTGACGTTTCTCCCGCTGCGATTGCGACGATTTCAGATCCCATGAAAGAAAAAATGACAACGACGATGCCGAGCAGAACGGAACTTGGACCTTTAGGGAAAAATCCGCCGCTGCCCGCCAGATTTTCCAGCCCGACCGGCTTGCTGCCGGGGATGATTCCGAAAATGAACGCAAATCCCGCGATTAAGAAGACAACGATCGTCGCTACCTTCACTAAGGAAAGCCAGTATTCAAATTCGCCGAACGATTTAACTGAATAAATATTCGTCAGTGTTAACAGCACGGTCAGAAGCAGACTCGTCAGCCATAACGGAATGCCCGGGAACCAGTACTGTATGATTCCGGCGCCTGCAATGGCTTCAATGGCAATGACGATGACCCAGAAAAACCAATACAGCCATCCGATCGTAAAACCGGCCCAAGGACCGATGGCGTCATGCGCGTACTGTGAAAACGAACCGCTTGTCGGGTTGACGGAGGACATTTCCCCCAGCATTCTCATAATAAAAATCACTAATAATCCTGCTAAAGCGTAGGAGACAATCGCTCCGGGTCCGGTGGAATGAATGACGGATCCGCTTCCGACAAATAATCCGGCGCCGATCACGCCGGCAATTGAAATCATAGTCATATGCCGGGTTTTTAATCCCTTTGATAAAGAGTTAGGCTGATTCATTCTTTGCCTCCTTTTGGCTTGTTTATGCTGAATATTCCGACAAGTATTATTCTATCATAAATGCCACAGACAGTTGAAAATGATGTAAGAAAATATGACATTTTTTCTCGTCCGTACAGCAGAAGGTGCCGGAAGGAAAAGAAATAATTTTCTGTTATTTTTGTGTTTTAATGGGTTTGAAAATAATTCCATGAACATAGGGTGGCGAGAATCCTTGATACGATTGGGATGAGAGGGGTTTCGTGAATAAAAATAAGTTTCCTGAGCGCATAAATGTTCTATGCTTACTATTTTTCTGTGGAAAGTGAATCATGTTTCTATAGACCCACTGTGTCTTCGCTTTGTATGATAATGAAGGAAAAATTGAACGGGAAGGAGGATTTTCAGTGGAGAGATATCATGAATTGAAAAAAGGCGAAACCGGAGCGATTGTCAGTATTGGCGCATATGCGGCATTGTCGGCTGTGAAGCTTGTGATCGGTTATTTGTTTCACTCAGAAGCGCTTCAGGCCGACGGTTTAAATAATACGACTGATATCGTGGCATCTGCGGCTGTTTTCATCGGTTTGCGCATCTCTCAGAAACCTCCTGACGAAGATCATCCTTACGGCCATTTTCGGGCAGAGACCGTCGCGTCACTCATCGCTTCCATTATTATGATGCTTGTCGGAATGCAAGTGCTGTTCAGCGCCGCGCAATCTATTTTTTCCGTTAAAGAGGAAACACCGGATATGATAGCCGCCTGGACGGCCGCGGGGAGCGCCGTCGTGATGCTGGTGGTCTACCGCTATACGAAAGGGCTTGCCAAAAAGGTAAACAGCCAGGCCCTTTCAGCTGCGGCCGCTGATAATAAATCAGATGCGCTCGTCAGTATCGGCACGTTTATCGGAATTTTTGCTTCACAGTTCCATTTGGCTTGGGTGGATACGGTTACCGCGTTTATCATCGGGGTGATCATCTGCAAAACCGCGTGGGATATTTTTAAGGAATCCTCTCATTCGCTGACTGACGGTTTTGATGTCAAACATATTTCTGATTATAAAAAGACGATTGAACAGATTGCGGGCGTCAGCCGTTTAAAAGATATTAAAGCGAGATATCTGGGCAGCTCCGTTCATATTGATGTCGTCATTGAAGTGCCGTCTGATCTGAACATTAAAGAGAGTCATGAGATCGCAAATGAGGTAGAACGCAAGATGAAAGAGGAACATGCCATTGACCATTCACACGTTCATATGGAGCCTCTCCAGCTGAAATAAAGCTTCCTTTCTAAAGGGAGCTTTTTCCTTTTTCAGACTGGAAACAATTCGCTGGAAACGTTTTTTTATACTGTTTATATTTTGTGGTAAAGTTAGGTTACGATAATTGAAATTTGAGAGATGACTAGGAGGAGAAGAATGGCTTATAAAGAAGAGCTGCATCCGCTGCTGGAGAAAGCCGTTGAGCATATTGAAAACATCATCATAGGAAAACGGGATATCGCCATACTCAGTCTGGCCGCCATTCTTGCAAAAGGGCATGTGCTGCTGGAAGACGTGCCGGGAGTCGGAAAAACGATGATGGTCCGCGCTTTGGCCAAGCTGATCGGAGCTGACTTTAAGAGGATTCAGTTCACGCCGGATCTTCTGCCGTCAGACGTGACGGGTGTCTCTATTTATAATACGAAAACGATGGAATTTGAATACCGCCCGGGACCGATCATGGGGAATATCGTGCTGGCTGATGAAATTAACAGAACCTCTCCGAAAACGCAGTCTTCCCTGCTTGAGGCGATGGAGGAAGGGAATGTCACGATTGACGGAAAGACAATGCGGCTGGCTGAGCCGTTTTTCGTCATGGCCACACAAAACCCGGTTGAATATGAAGGAACGTATCCGCTTCCCGAAGCCCAGCTTGACCGGTTTTTATTTAAGCTGCGCATGGGCTACCCGACTGCCGAGGAAGAGCTTCAAGTTCTGTCTTTGCAGGAAGGGCGCAATCCGCTTGAAACAATCGAGCCCGTCATTTCTAAAGAACAGTTTATCAGCCTTCAGCAAAAACTGGAGCAGGTGCGGGTGGATGATGGAATTAAAGCGTATATCGTCGGCATTACTCAGCATACCCGCCGGCATCCGTCCGTACATCTGGGCGTAAGTCCGCGTGGTTCAATCTCATTAATGAAAGCCGCGCAGGCGTACGCGCTGCTTCATGACCGCGATTACGTCATTCCTGATGACGTCCAGTATTTGGCTCCGTATACGCTGCCGCACAGAATGATCTTGACCGCCGAGGCGAAATTTAACGATGTGACGCCGGAAGCGATTATAGAAGACATCATGCAAACGGAAAAAGTGCCCGTTCAAAGGATGTCGGTCCGCTAATGAGAAAGAAGATGCATTGGCTTCTATATGGCTGGAAGCTGCTTATGTTGGCCGTACTGACGGCGGCTGTCTTTTCTTATGCCATGTTTCAGGGCGGATTTGTGAGCTGGTTTTTATTTTATGCGTTTTTGCCGTTTACCGTTTACGCCGGGCTGGTCGCTGTGTACCCGCTGCGGGCGTTTCAGGTGACGCGTGACGTGTCCTCTGCCCAGTTAACCTCAGGCGACAGGCTGTCTGTCACCATCAGGCTGACGAGGCGCCTGCCGTTTCCGCTGACATATATGGTCATTGAAGATGTGATGCCGGAAACGCTTGGCGAGAGGCGCAGTGCGAAACAGCTCGTGTTTCCGTGGTTTCAAAGGAAGCTGACGTTACAATATGAGCTGCCGCAGGTGCCGCGCGGAGAGCATCATTTACATACGATAAGAGTGCGGACGGGAGATGTTCTCGGGCTTTTGGACAAGACGGCGTCGTTTTCCGTTACGGATACGGTTCTGGTTTTCCCGGCGTACGGGTCTGTTCACTATAAGCCGCAGGCCGCATCCGGAGAAGAGGGTGCGGCTGCCGGCGCTCCGTTTCAGGTACACCGCTCCGCAATGGCTGCGAGCGTCAGAAATTATCAGCCGGGCGACCGGTTTTCCGCACTTGACTGGAAAACATCAGCGCGGCGAAATGAGCTGATGACGAAGGAATTTGACCCGCTGCAGAGTGTGAATATGACTCTCCTTTTGGACTGCAGGCCGTCCCCATCGTTTGAAGCCGCGGTATCAGCTTCGGCATCCCTGCTTTACACGGCGCTTGTGAAGGGCTCTCCCGCAGGATTTATTTCATTGGGGAGCGACCGGACCGTATTTCCCGTCCGGGAGGGAGACCGGCATTTCAGAAAGATGCTGCGTTACCTGGCATCAGCTTCAGAATCGGAAGAAGCTGATGCAGGCGGGCGTTTAGGAAAAGAGCTGGCGGATCCGCGCGTCCGCAAAGCTTCCATTGCCGTCGTGACGGGCAGTCTTACAGAAGACCTTCTCAAACAGGCTGAGCCCGGCCGTGCTGACATGACGGTGTTTTTGGCGAAAGAAACGAATGCCGCGCTTTCAGAGAAAGAACGGAAACTCGCTCTCATCTTCGCTCAAAAAAATATTAAGGTGCAAATGATCAGGGACAAACGGGTGTCCCATGTTGTTTAGAAAGAGAGGTGGCGCGCCATGCCGCATGACGAGAACCAGGGAAGCAGGCTGAGTCTGCTGCTGTTTTATTTTCTCGCTTTTTTATTGTTATGGGAATGGCTCAGGCCGCTGCACAATTTTACAGATACAAAACATACCGGTTTTTTCATCGTTTTTATCGGTTTGGCATTTCTGCTGTCATTCTTCCGGATGAGGTGGTACGTCACCGTGCCGTCCTGCATTCTGTTTACGTTGATCAGTATTCACATCCTGTTTTATAAAGGTTCGGTTTTTCAGCCGGAATGGCTCGTTTCTTTTTTGCGGGACGTGATGCAAAATGCCCGCCACATCGGGTCCGGAAGATGGAATGACATGAATCCGTCATTCCGCACATTGCTGTTTTTTGTGCTTTTATGGCTGCTCGTGTATTTGCTGCATTACTGGGTGATCTATCAGCGGAAAATATTATTCTTTTTTATCATGACGGTGGCGTATATCACCGTGCTTGATACGTTTACTCCTTATGATGCCGCGTACGCCGTCATCCGGATCGTCTTTATCGGCTTTTTGATGATGGGGCTTTTGTATATGGAGCGCATCCGGCTTACGGAACACATAGCGTTTAAAAAAAGATTGATACTCAAATGGTTTCTGCCGCTGATGCTGTTTATCTGCGCTTCCGTCGTGTTCGGGCTGGCGGCTCCGAAATCAGACCCGAACTGGCCGGACCCCGTGCCGTTTCTTAAAAAAATAACAAACCACAAGGAAGTGCCCGCCGCCGAAAGCAAAATCGGCTACGGCAATCATGATGAAACATTGGGCGGCCCTTTTCAGCAGGATGATACGCCGGTTTTTACATGGAAGGGAAAAGAACGGGCGTACTTCCGGGTGGAAACGAAGGATACATACACGGGGAAAGGCTGGGTGGAGACCGATCAGGGCATGTCCTATAAACTGAACGGCGGCAACGTGGAAGATATATGGTTTGACCGGAGTGTGCAGACGAGCCGGTATACGGCACAGGTGTCCATTGATGAGAATTATCTCTATAATCACGTCATGTATCCGATCGGCGTCTCCAATATTAAACCGAAGCACTCGATTCAGCTTGAAATGAACGGAAACACCGAGCAAATTACGCCGGTCAGTGAACAAGTGGGCAACATCCGCAATATGGGACGGTACACGGTGACTTTTCAGGCGCCCGTCTTTAAGCTGAATGATCTCAGAAAAGTGAAAGTGAAACGATACCGTGAGCAGAATCAATTCAATGACCGGTATTTACAGGTCCCCGACAGCCTTCCGAAAAGAGTGAGACAGCTTGCGGACAGACTGACGCGGGATCATCATAATATGTTCGATAAAGCGAAGGCGATCGAGGATTATCTCGGATCTTCCGCATTTTCGTATCATACACAGGATGTCGCGGTTCCGGAGCCCAATCAGGATTATGTCGATCAATTTCTGTTTGAAACGAAAAGAGGATATTGTGATAACTTTTCATCGGCAATGGCTGTGCTGCTCCGCTCTGCGGGAATTCCCGCCCGTTGGGTGAAGGGCTATACATCCGGCGAATATAAAGGGGCAGGCGACCATAACGGCCACATTTATGAAGTCACAAACAATAACGCCCATTCGTGGGTAGAAGTGTATTTTCCCGATCAGGGCTGGGTGACGTTTGAGCCGACAAAAGGCTTCACCAATCCGACGGAGTTTACGTCAGAGCAAAATCATACCGCGGCAAAAGACAGCGGAGGCTCAGCGGGGAATTCGGATTCACCGTCTGACAAGCAGCGTCAGGAAACAAAGCCGGAAAAAGAAGAAACACCGAAAAAGCGGGATCACAGTGCGGCACCGCAGCCTGTGATCCGCAACAAAACCGCGGCACACCTGTGGCCGTATGCAGCCATCGTCATCGTGATTTCAGCCGCGGCGGCACTCGCCTGGCTGCTCCGGGCGCGCTGGATTCCGCACGTTACAGCAGCCAGATTGAAGCGGCGAACGGATGAAGACGTCTTTTTCGACGCATATGCCGCGCTGCTCCGCCAGCTGAAACGAAAAGGATTCAGCAGGGGAGACGGAGAAACACTGCGCGATTTTGCCGCGAGGATTGACGAGGCGTACCATACAAACGACATGTCCGAGCTGACGCTGCTCTATGAGCGGGCCTTATACCGCAGGGATAATGCAGCGGAGCTTTGGAATGAATCGGGACAGTTGTGGGAAAATATAATTAAAAGAAGATAGTCTTGACCGCATATCGTCCTGTTGTTAGAATAAATGAATGTTAAATGGGAGCCCGGGAGCGTTAAAAAGCCGGGCTTCCGGACAAGTCTTGCCGACAGAGGGCTGAACGTGTGTCCTCCGTTTTTTCTGTGTCAAAAACTTAGAGGAGATTAGGTGACAACCATGACGAAGTTAGTGAATGAAATGATTCTTGTTCTTGATTTCGGCAGTCAGTATAACCAGCTGATTACCCGCCGGATCCGTGAATTTGGCGTATATAGCGAGCTGCATCCCCATACGTTGACAGCTGAGGAAATCAAAGAAATGAATCCAAAAGGAATTATCCTTTCAGGCGGACCAAACAGTGTATATGATGAAGGATCTTTCCGCTGTGATGAAAAAATCTTTGAACTTGATATTCCTGTATTGGGCATCTGCTACGGCATGCAGCTGATGACTCATTACCTCGGAGGGAAAGTCGAGGCGGCAAGCCAGCGCGAATACGGAAAAGCGAGCATTCAGATTCAAGGAACTCCTGACTTGTTCAAAGATCTTCCGGAAGAACAAGTTGTCTGGATGAGCCACGGCGACTTAGTCGTACAAGTGCCGGAAGGGTTTACGGTAGACGCGACAAGCCATCACTGCCCGAACTCGGCGATGAGCAAAAAAGACAAAAAATGGTACGGTGTTCAGTTCCATCCGGAAGTCCGTCATTCAGAATACGGAAATGACCTTCTGAAAAACTTTGTCTTCGGGCCTTGTGAATGTAAAGGCGAATGGTCAATGGAAAACTTTATCGAAATCGAAATGCAAAAAATCCGCGAAACCGTCGGAGACAAACAAGTGCTTTGCGCTTTGAGCGGCGGAGTCGATTCTTCTGTCGTAGCCGTTTTGATTCATAAAGCGATCGGCGACCAGCTGACTTGTATTTTCGTAGATCACGGCCTTCTCCGCAAAGGCGAAGCGGAAGGCGTCATGAAAACGTTCAGCGAAGGCTTTAATATGAATGTCATTAAAGTTGATGCGAAAGACAGATTCTTAAACAAGCTGAAAGGTGTTTCTGATCCTGAGCAAAAACGCAAAATCATCGGCAACGAATTCATTTACGTGTTTGATGATGAAGCGGACAGGCTGAAAGGAATCGACTACCTTGCACAAGGAACGCTTTACACAGACATTATTGAAAGCGGAACGGCAACTGCGCAAACGATCAAATCGCACCACAATGTCGGCGGACTTCCTGAAGATATGCAGTTTGAACTGATCGAACCGCTGAACACTCTTTTCAAAGATGAAGTGCGCGCGCTCGGCACAGAGCTCGGCATCCCGGATGATATCGTATGGCGTCAGCCGTTCCCGGGCCCTGGACTTGGCATCCGCGTACTCGGCGAAGTAACGGAAGAAAAACTTGAGATCGTTCGTGAATCAGACGCGATTCTGCGTGAAGAAGTGGCGAACCACGGCCTTGAGCGCGACATCTGGCAGTACTTCACGGTTCTTCCTGACATCCGCAGCGTCGGCGTCATGGGAGATGCGAGAACGTATGATTACACAATCGGTATCCGTGCCGTAACATCAATTGACGGCATGACATCTGACTGGGCGCGTATCCCTTGGGATGTGCTTGAAGTGATTTCGACACGGATCGTCAATGAAGTGAAACACATCAACCGCGTCGTGTATGACATTACGAGCAAGCCGCCTGCAACGATTGAGTGGGAATAAGAAACTAAAATGATTTGAATTGAAAAAGCCTATTTTACAGTGTTTATTGTGATGATAAACTTGTGAAATAGGCTTATATTAATTTGATTCCCCCCAAAACTCCCCCCCAATAAGACATATTTACTTATGATATTCCAATGCATTTAATTCAATTTATTGTAGCAATGAATAATAATGATTTTTTATGATTCAATTTGGAAGTTCCACTTATTAGATGATATAATAATATTAAAGATTCTATAAGATTCTTCATTTGGAAGGAGTTTTGACTATGGCAAAAATGGGACGAAAAGTATCTTATAATTTGACCTTAGCTAATGAAGAAAAAGAAAGAAAAGTTCGTGAGAAATGGGAAGAAGAAGGGGGGAGAGTCACTACTGCTTATGTTTTGAATAAAGCAATGGCTTTGTTGTATGAGAAAGAATTCCCTGAGGACGTAGATAATAATAAAAATGATAAAAAATAATAAAATCATAAGTATATTGACTAATCCGATAAGGTACTCTTATCGGATTTTTTTATGTGAATTCAAGAAGATTTAAGATGATTTAAGAAGATTACGGTTGACTTTGTGATCTTTAAATAATATTCTTTAAGAGTATTAAGGAATATTTGATATTCTTTAAGGATATTTACCGAGTTTGGGGAGGTGTTAATTAAAATGTTTGAAGAAGAACTTGAAAATTTGTCAGAAGAAGAACAACTTGAGGTCATTGAGTATTTAGGTGAGTATATGGAATCTGTTGCTCTTGGAAACGGTGATTATCGTATTGGTTCAAATGACGAGATTATTGTTGAAGACTAATTTACAAAAGGTAAGAAGGGATGAAAAATGATACAAGGATTACCAGAGCAAGTTTTGAAGAAGGTTCATGCACAAGAAGGAAAAATAAGAGGAACAAAAAATGTTCCTGACAATATCTTGGTAGCTAATGCACAAAAAGAGTTAGAGGAAATTTTTTCTGGTGCTGGACGTGTAAACCCTAAATACGCTAGAGAGACATTGATAGCACTGAATTATGCAAAAGAAAATCACCATTTTACTACTGGGAGATCTATGCTAGATGACATTATCAATCATAAGAGAATTGTATTTAACAATTATCTTATCGAGTATCGGTGAACTAAATAGAGAGTGGCTAAACTAGTTACTCTCTAATTTATTGCAAAATCAGAAGAAGTGTCTCTGGAGGGGAAGATGAAAAATAAAATTAAAGTAGTAATCAAATTTATTCTTGAGACCATAGTTAGTCTATTACCGTTATGCATCTCTTATATACTATTAAGCATGTGGCTATCTAATGTTACAGATTTCGGTAGGACATTTGTGGTTCCTTCTGGAACAGATTTTAAAGAAGTTTATGGGTCTGCAGTAAAATACGGCTGGATAGAGTTTGATACCTTGGGTCAAGGAATTAAGAATTACAATTTTGAAGTTTCCAAAGTTTTTTGGGGAGGGTTAATATCTGTAATTCTTTTAGTTTTAATTGGCAAGCTAATTTACATAGTACTAGTAAGGTTGCTAGAGAAACGAGTAAAAATAAAACGTTTAATTGAGAAGGGGTGAACGCATGAATGTTCAGACACTTACCAATATGTTGAGTAGAAATAAGAATGATTGGAAGCAAGTTGTTTATCCACAGAAGAAAAATAAATTATTAATATATTTTCTTGTAATATTCATTCTTATGCTGACTATATTCTTGGTTCAAGTGTCAAATGCCATTCCTCCGTTAATTATCAATGTTCCATTGATTTATCGTTCAATAAGTTTTAGTTGGCTTGTTGAGCTGATAATACTGGTTCTATGGGGATATTCTATTTATAAAGCAATTAGGTTTTACTCTAAGCTAGTTAAAAGAAATAAGTCTTGGATTGCGAATAATCTAGCTTACATGATAGGTTCCTTAAAATTATATGATGAAGAATTCTTTGAAACGACCAATAAAGACGACAAAGTCATTAAAGAAAAGCGAATTGTAAGAGTTATACGCATTTTTTATAGAGAAACTGAAAAACATGTTTGTGTGAGAATAATGCGTGATGGTGACCGTTTTACAAGTGAGGCAACTAAATTAGGAGAAAACTTGGAATCTAGTTTAGGACTAGAGCTAGACTCAAGTAGTCAGACTGTAGATTTTGCTGAATATGTATTTTTAAAGCATAAAGATGAACGTATAGATTTAAATTCTACTGTAACTAACGTAAATGACTCAGATGAAATCAAAATAACCAGCAACATATCTTATGAGCTTCATAAGGTTCCCCATTCCCTCATTGTAGGAGGTACTGGATCAGGAAAGTCATTCTTTATTTTAGGGAAAATTGTAAGTTATTTAAAGCTTTCTCCACAGGCTGATTTACGAATCATTGACCCTAAAAAAGCTGATTTGAGTTTACTTCGATTTGTTACAGGGTTTGAAAGTAAGGTTGCAACTGAAGCTAATCAAATATGTCGAATGTTACGAGAAACTGTCGAATTAATGGAGCGAAGATATACAGATTATTTTAATGATGTATCAGCATTTGGGAAAACGTATAGAGATTTTAATTTACCTGTAGTAATCGTGATTTTTGATGAATTTGCCGCGTTTATGCATTCCGTAGATAAGAAATTAGCTAAAGAAGCCCTAGACTACGTTTTTACTCTGGTTATGAAAGGCAGACAAGCAGGGGTAATGATTGAAATACTAATGCAACGACCATCAGCAGATGACTTACCAACAAATATTAGGGCACAAATGGGCTTTAAAGCTGGATTAGGGGCTATGGATTCGATTGGCTATAACATGATCTTTGACACGAATAATATTGAATATAAGACAGTTACAGAAAAAGGTGGAGGTTATATTCAAATAGATGGACAACACACTGCCCCTGTTTATTTTGAAACTCCCTATATAGATAAAGATTTTGATTTTATAGCCGAAATTGAAAATTTAATGAAGAAGGGTTGAATATCAAAGTAATTGTGAATCGACATTACTGTTAATGGTGGTACAGAATATCAAAGATTACTTTGGCTACCTGGAAAGAGAATGGATGGCAGTATTAAAATGTTTCAGCCTCACCCCACAATTGACCGTCATTTTTTGTGAAGGGTTGAGGCGGTGGCGGAGCCATCCGAACGGAGTGACCGAAAACGTTCACGAAAAATGATGGCCTCATGTTGAGCGTTCTTTGCTCAACATGATTTAACAGCCAAAAAACGCTGCACCCGTTGAGTAACACGGGTGATTCTCCCTCAGCGGAAATCGTGGGAAACGTTGGGGCTCTAGGTATGAAAAGCTGTCGGAAATCCCGAGACTGGGGATTAACTAACTATAAAGTTTTTGTTAAAAAGGAGCTGGAAAACATGGCAAAATTAATCTTGAAGTCTTCAAAACTAATCTCTTTAAATGATTCGGAAAATATCGATTTAGGTGAGTTGCATTTTGATATTTCACAATTCAAAGTTCCCTCAGCTATGGTAGTGCAGAAAGATGATTTTACATCTAGAGTGGCAAGAGAGAGAAATGCAAATGGTGAACTCGTAGAAACTGGAGAGTATACTATTACTTTCAAAGTCTATGACAGAAATTTTATAGAAATGGTCTTGGGGAATGGTAGTACAGAAATTGGTTCTCCTATCACTGTAGTAGTTGAAAAACAAGATAGCTTACCTATCTTTGATAATTATGAAGATGGTGAATTTATTCCTATCACTTTTAAAGGGCTTAATGTGAAACCACGAAAGGTTCAAAAGAAATCTTTTGTGGGACAAGGAAAACCTATGGTAGATACATGGCAATATTCCGAAATAAAAATTGAGGCTGACAGTTATACTATTGGAGAAGTCAATGAGCCGAAAGCTAAGTAATCAGTGTTTAATTGATTATTTGCGATTTTCAATTCCAAATAGCGATTTTACGATAATTGCTAATGAAATATTAGGAATCCCTATCTCCGAATTCTCTTCGGAGGTTAAGGGATCACCTTACCCCACTTATGATGAATCTATAAGTTTTGCAAATATTAAACTTCATTCATCTAAAAATCATAGCAGTATTCTTGTAGATATGTCAGGACAAGCATGTCGCCAATATGAAGAATATATGTCTAGGGTAGATGGGTGGCACTGGCATGGATTCATTTCATTTATTTTAGATAGGCAAGGTAAAATAACAAGAATTGACCTCGCTTTAGATATTTTTGATGATTCAACACCGAGTGTTAAAGTATTACAAGATTATATAAAACGAGGGCAGTTAAGTACAAAAAGTCACAAATTCATTGAAATCAACAGTGGTAGAATCCTTGATGGGAAATTGACAGGTTTTTCATTGTATATTGGCTCATCTCCTCAAATATTGAGAATTTATGATAAGAAACAGGAAAGAAAAGATAATAATGATGAGGTTGTAAATGTTGAAAAGTGGGTGAGGTGGGAACTTGAGTTGACTGACGGAAAGGCTATGCAAGTAGGCTTTCATATGACTGGTGGAAAGCCTCTTAGTGTTATAGTCAAAGGAATTTTGTCAGCTCACTATTGTTTCAAAACTCAGCCTAAAAAAGCTAGTGATTTTCATAATAAAAATAGGTTGCCAACTATGAAATGGTGGCAAAAATTTATAGATGGCATTGAAACGATACCTTTAAAAGTAACTCGTGACAAGATCACTTTAAAGAAAAAGAAAGGCTGGATTGAAAAGTCTACCGTAAAATCAATCAGTATGGTTTATGAGTCATTTGCTAGATTATATGGGGAAGAATATGCTGATCTCTATTTGAAAGAGTTAATACATATGGGGAAAGGAAAAATAACTGAATCTGACCAAACATTAATCGAGCAACGTGTATTAGAACTTATGAGCGAAGATGAATATTAGCGTGGAAAGGGAGTGTTGTAATGGGTACAACAATATGTAAAGATGATTTAATTAAACTGGGATATAAAAAATATCAAGCTATTTCATTAATTAGGCAAGCAAAAGCAATCATGGTGCAAAAAGGTTGTCCTTATTATAACAACAAAAGACTGGGGAGAGTTCCTAGAGACGTGGTTGAATCCATTTTAGGAGTGTCTCTTATAAAAGAAATGAGCAACTCCCAATGAAAAATAAGACGCAACAAACAACGAAATATCCTGGTGTATATGTTGATGATAAAGGAAATTACTTTTATCAATCAGAATTTGGTATTGATCGGGTTACAGGAAAACGAATACGAAAAAAAGGAAGAAAAGACGTTAATGGCAAACCCTTTTCTTCCGCATTCGAAGCTAACAAAGAGTTAACTCGTTTAAAAAGAGAATATCATAAAGTCAACAGTTACGCTAACTATAAAATGACTTACGAGCAATTTATGAATAATGTGTATATACCTTACTATCAAACAGACGTTGAAGAAAGTACATTCTCTGTTAAGCAAAGAATATTGGAAAAGATAAGGGATAGATTTGCTTCTATCCCCCTCCGTTCTATTTCAGTTGAGGACGTGCAAAATTTTCGTACGTGGTTATTAACAAGTCAAGAAAATGGCGGAGCTGGGTATGCTCAGTCTTATGCTAGTCTAATTTTTGGAGTGTTTCGCAAAAGCTTGGATAAAGCTGTAGAAATGCAATACTTGGAGCATAATGTTTCGAAAAAAGTTAAAGCAATCCCAAAAGGAAAAGCAATTGTACCCTATTGGACCAAGCTAGAATTTGAAAAAGTGATAAATCAAATCTATATTGGTGATTTTTATGAACATTTGAATTTCGTTATGTTGTGGGTCTATTATATGTCAGGGATTCGTGTGAATGAAGGAACAGCTTTATATTGGAATGACATTGATTTAACAAAGAAACGTATACGAGTTCATCATATGCTTATTATGAAAAACAGAACGGATTGGAAACGAAATTCATATACAAAAACAGAAGATGGAAAGAGAATAATTGCGCTTGATGATGACACTATAAAAATTTTAAAAGAGTGGAAAAATAGACAAACAGAAGTTGGTTTAGGTAAGGAAAATAATTTTGTCTTTAGTTATGATGGGTTACCGATGATTAAATCAACGATAGCTCGAATTATTGCACGTTATTCTAAGCTTGCAGGAGTAAAAAAGATACAAGCTAAAGGGTTGCGGCATTCCCACGCTTCCTACCTTATTAATGAATTTAACGTTTCGGTTCTTGTTCTATCTCAACGTATGGGGCATTCAAGTCCAGAAATCACTTTAAAACATTATGCTCATATGTGGAGTGGTGCTGATACTGCAATTGCTGATGCAATGACTGGAAATATTGAAATCAAAACTGCTGAACGAACAAAAATCAAATTTAATGGAAATCAAGCATTAAATAAGGTTAACGTAAGAGGTAAAACGGCTATAAAGGAGCAGAAGGAACTTTATAATCATTTGTCTAAGGAGCATTGAGATATGGCTAATACATATAAGCTTTCACTTAAAAATGGTGAAATAGTGGTGTTTACATCAAACATGAACGAACAAGAAATAGACGGATTACCACATTTCGCCAACCAGCATGATTTTTTTAGCTATTTTAAAGACAAAGGAATCATACTTCATGGAATCGTTAAACCACCATTGGTGAATGGCGATGAAAAAGAGTAGTATCCCACCGAGAACCCCACCAAATTAATTTATACAGTTGAGAAACCTAGAATTTTAAAGGGTTTTTGGATACACTATATACAATCGAGTGGGAATAATGAGAAAAGCCTCAAATCTTTTATTTATAAAGATTTGAGGCTTTTTTAATTTACATGGTTCTAGGAATAATGGGCCTTTTATCATTAACACCGGAGAAGATGTGCAGCAGTTTTTTATATATTCGAGTTTTTTAATCAGTTGTATTCCTAATATTCTCCCTATAATTTCATTTTTTCTAATAAAACTGAATTCATAAAATATTCATTTAATAACAAATAATGTATGTTATTATGAATATATACAAATAAAACATATGATGGTTTGAGTTTTCCAAGGGGTTTTTTATCTTCTGCATTCAGTTCTTTAGAAACGCAGAAGGTTTCTAATTTGCAGAAAAAAATGTTGAAAGAGGCTCGGAAGGATGGAAAAACATATTTTATTTTTTAATGCTACTTATATTAAAAAAATTTCTACTTTGGAGACTGCTAAAAATTTGGGCTTGACGGTTTCTGTTGTCGGCCCTGAACTGCCTGAATGGTCGCGGCCATTCGTTGACCATTACATTTCCGCAAATACTTATCAGATTGATGAGACTATAGCTGTTCTGAAGGAAACTGCCAAAGAAAATCCTTTTGATGGAGTCATTACATTCTGGGATAGAGATGTGGTTCCGGTGGCGGTAACTGCCCGAGAACTTAACTTAAAGGGCAGTCCGGTGGAAGCGGCAGAACGGGCTCGAAACAAATGGAAGATGCGTCAATTTTTGAACCGCGCACAAGTTCCTCATCCAAAATATTGCAAATTTACAAATTGGACCGAATTATATCATGCAAGCATTGATATGGAATACCCATTGATCGTTAAACCTGTGGGTGCTTCTGCCAGTAAAGGCGTATTCCGAATATCAAAGCCTGAAGATTTAAACCGCGCATATCAGCAGCTGTTAAACGCTGCGGTGCCGGAAAACGATAAAATGTTTTCTTTTTATCAAAACGAGTATATTGTTGAAGAGTTTATGAACGGACAAGAAGTCAGCATTGAGGGAGTGATTTCCGACGGAGTCATTCACTTTGCAGGTGTTACTGAAAAATGGACGGATCAGTATTTCGAAGAATACCAGCATGCATTTCCCGCCAGGCTGCCGGAGGCTGTGGAACGTGAATTATTCCACATCACCAGTGAAGGGATAAAAGCTTTGGAGCTGAACAATTGTGGTTTTCATGCCGAGGTCATGATCACAGAGAAAGGGTGCAAGATTATCGAGATCAACGGTCGTCTGGGCGGCGATTTTATTACTACCCATTTGGTTCCTCTAGCCAAAGGTATAAATATAACGCGCGCAAACCTATTGGCTGTATTAGGAGAAACAATAAGCTTTGAAGCTTCGAAAAGAAGAGCTGCCTGCGTCAGGTTTTTAATTGCAGACCGTGCTGGTGTGATAGAAAAGTGGGAAGGTGTCGAATCGATCAAAGAAATGCCCGGGGTCGTTGAATTTGTTTTAGAAAAGCAGCCGGGCGATCATGTTGGCCTGCCGCCTGAAAAGTTTCATGATTCCCGGATTGCTTATGTCATCACAGAAGCTGAAGATACAGAAAAAGCGATCGAATATGCTGAAAATGCTTTATCTGAAGTGAGGTGTTTCATCAATGGAGAGGAAAAGACTGTTCCTGATCGGGATTCCTGAAACGCATATTGAGAAGGCCGTTACGAGGGCAAAACAACTTGGTTTTGACGTCTTATTAGGAGATACAGAAGCTTCATTAAAAAAATATGAGCATTTAATAAAGGAAGCTGACCAAAAAATCGCATTAGATTATACCAATCATGAGAATCTATTCTCAGTCGCTAAAGAAATCCATGACAAAGAGCCTTTAGATGCCATATTTACTTTCAAAGAAGCCGGCTTATTCAATGTATCCAAACTTCAGCAGGCATTTCATTTAAAAGGAAATCCTCCGTCTGTGGTGCAAGCATGCCTTGATAAATATACAACGCGCCGGCTTTTAAAAAAGGCAGGACTAAACTCTCCCGATTTTGGATTGTGCAGGAGCGTGGAAGACGTATACGATTTTTGGAATACATCTCAGCATCCTATCATTTTAAAGCCGAGATCTCAGCAAGGCAGTATAGGCGTCATAAAAGTTGAGAAAAAAGAGGACATTGAGGCGTGTTTTAAAGAGTGTTCAAAACATGACGAGGAGAAGTCAGTATTAGCCGAAGAATTTATAGAAGGGCAGGAAATTTCAATAGAAGCCGTTGTCTGCCAAGGCAAGGCCGACATATTTGGTGTGACCGAAAAGCTGCTATACCCCGGGACTTTTGTAGAATCTGGGCATATATCGCCGTATAAACATAAAGAAAAACATCAGGATTTGTATAAGAATCTGGTCAAGGAAGTTGTTCATGTCATGGGGATCGTATTTGGCCCCTTGCATATTGAAGGGTATCACACAAATAAAGGATTTGTGGTTGGCGAGGTACACACCCGCTATGGCGGAGACAACATAGTGACCATTACAGAAATCGCCATGAAATGTGATATGCATACACCTATTTTTGCGGAACTGGCGGGCATCCCATATCAACCGGAAAGGAAACATGCTCAAAGCGAAGTATGCGCCGTTCGTTTTTTAGAAACGAACCAAGGGGTTGTACGCGCAATCAAAGGGATCAGCGATCTCAAAATGATGGGGAATGTAGTAGATTTTCATGTAAATTGCAGTGTCGGTGATAGAATCAGACCGATCAAAAACAGCTACGATAGAGCAGGATGGATGATTGTAAAGGGGAAAAATGAGCGAGAAGTCAATCACGCATTACATGATGCGATTGACAAAATAAAAATAATCATTAGGTGAAGGGGAGAATGATGGTGAAAAACAGAAAATCATCAATTTTTAGAGATGCTTTAAACAGTAAAGGTTTGGTGAAAGTTGCGGGAGCTCATGACGGTTTAAGCGCCAAATTAGCAGAGAAAAACGGATTTAATGCCGTATGGGCAAGCGGTTTGGGAATCTCGGCTGTGCAAACTGTACCTGATGCCAGTATATTAACGATGACTGAATTTCTTGAAGCCGCCGTCATTATGAATGAATCATGCAATTTGCCGGTCATCGCTGACTGTGATTCCGGCTACGGGAACATTCACAATGTCACCCGCGTTTGAAGATCAACAAATAATTGATGCGGAGACATTTTGTCATCTTCTGTTGGAAAAACAGCACGTGTCAGCTGTTCCCGGCACAGCATTCGGAGAGCCGAACAACATTCGTTTGAATTTTGCCATACCAAAGGATCTTATCACAGAGGCTTTGAAAAGAATTAATAATTTTACAACTCAGCTGGCAGTTAAGGTATAACAGAGCGCTGAAAGCTTAAACGAGCCTCTTTATATCTGCATCTAATGTTTAGGCAGGTGGTTTTTTGAAAGGCATACGATTAAGAATTCACCCTGTGGGCTGGAATATCATTTTAGGCACCTTGTTTAGCAGAATGTCAGTCTCGATGAGCATTCCCTTCCTTTCTATTTACCTAACACAAGTAAAAGGTGTTTCTCCTGCTTTAACCGGCATCATTGTTTCAGTAAGTTCGCTGGCTGGGATTGTAATAAGCTTTTACGGAGGGTATTTGTCTGATCTTTTTGGCAGGAAAATTGTGATTATAACGTCTGTATTTTGTTGGGCGCTTGTTTTTGTAAGTTTTATGTTTGCAGATAGTGTACTCGCATTTTTTGTCATCAATGCGCTTAACGGGCTGTGTCAATCTATCTTTGAACCGGCGTCAAGAGCATTATTATCCGATATAAGCAAAGAAGAAAATCGTTTGAAGATGTTTAATTTGCGGTATACTGCGATCAATATCGGCGTAGTTTTCGGTCCTCTTTTAGGCCTTAGATTGGGAGCTGCCAAGACGGCTCTCCCATTTCTGTTCGCAGGTTTTACATATTTTCTTTATGGTCTATCTCTCGTATTTTCATTCCGAAAATTTAAATTAGACGAGAACATTCGAAAAGAAAATAAAACGACTATTGCTACGGCTTTTAATGTGACAAGGAAAGACAAGGTTTTTCTTATCACATTACTTGGAGTGATATTATCAATATCCGGATATGCGCACTTTTCTACAACATTGCCCCAATATTTTGCCGCCAAAATAGAGGACGGGGTGACCATATTTTCATGGCTTTTAGCTTTGAATGCAATTGTCGTCTTAATTGTTCAATACCCTATTGTGAATATCATGAAAAAGTTCCCGCCGATTCATTCAATCATTCTGGGAAATGCTTTAATTAGTTTCAGTTTATTATTTTTTTCGCTATCGGCTAACCCATTCATATGGGGCTCTATCGTCGTGTTTTTCACAATAGGGGAAGTTTTGATTTTTTCGATGGTTGATATGCTGGTGGATGAAATTGCAAAACCAGGCTTCAAAGGGACATACTTTGGAGCAGCAGGCTTTAACCGTTTAGGAAATGTAATCGGTCCTTGGCTGGGAGGGATTCTTCTTTCCTTTTTTGGTGTAAACGGGTCCTTCTATATGTTTTTGATCATTTTTATAACGACAGCCTCGGGAATTCCGGTTTTATTTTTGGCAAAAAAACATCTTGATAAGAGCGGACATTCAAAAGTTGATGTAACAGAATCTCATAGGAGTTAAATGTTTTAACACAATGAAGAATTAATGGCAAAGTCTTTGAACCTCAAAGGTTTAAAGGCTTTTTTCTTTTCAGCAGCGCCCCATCAGAATGGGAAACAAGAGTGTTTATATTTTTGGGGAGAGGAATACAGACTGAACGGCGAACAAAGAAGGTATTAATCTAAGGGACTGACCCCATAAGATGAGACAAATAAAAAACACCTTCAAGTTTGAAAACGGATCGTTGTTATCCGAAATTAGACTTTGAGGCGTTTTTTTTTCATCTTTTTGAAACCGTTTTGCCTTGATTCATATCTAACAGCATAGGAGGTGGATAAGGTGAAGGAAGAACGATTGATCAAAAAGGCGAAAAAAGGTGATGCCTCAGCCTTTGAAAAACTGATCACAACCCATCAGGAGACTTTATATAAAACAGCTTATCTCTATTTGCATCACAAGGAAGATACACTGGACGCTGTTCAGGAAACGGCTTACAAGGCTTTTCTTCATATCGCGCAGCTGAAGGAGCCGAAATATTTTAAAACGTGGCTGATCCGGATTCTGCTTCATACGATTTTTGCGATGAGGAAAAAGCACGGAGACGTCATTCCGTTTGAGCCGCAGCATGATACGCGCGCGGAGAATAAGAACATTGAAGAATACATAGATCTTCGGAATGCCCTTGAAACGCTTGACGAACATATACAGCTGACCATTCAGCTTTATTATTTTCAAGATTTCTCGATTGCTATGATCGCTGAACAGACCGGAATGGCGGAAGGCACTGTAAAAACGCATCTGCACAGGGCGAGAAAAGCATTGAAGCAGGAGCTGGAAAAGGAGGATAAACACATATGGAAAAGCATCAAATGAAGCAATTGTATCAGAACATTGACGTGCCGAAAGCTGAATTGAAAAACGTGATACATAGCGCCGCTGTCCGTGCCGGAAAAGAAGGCGCCGTCAGACGGAGATGGGGACGAAAAGTGATAAACGGCCTTGCGGTTGCTGCTGCTTTGTTTATTCTGTATCTGTCCTCAGGCTTGTTCATGCCCTCCGTTAATACGGCTATGGGAAACATTCCTGTTGCCGGACAAATTTACAGTCTGTTTCAGGATAAGGCAGGTTCTGCGCTGTTTAAAAGCAATTTGGTGACAAAACTGAACGAGAAAGCGGAATCACGCGGAATCACGGTGACAGTGAAAAGTGTGTATTACGACAGCGGACAGCTCGTTTACAATTTTATCGTTGATAATTTGAAATCAGATGAGGAGAGCATCTCTTTTCAAGTTGATTATAAAGATCCACGGAATATGTTAGCAGAGGATTATGACAGCAGTGATATGAAAAAAATGAAAGACGGGCGGTACGCGGGGCAGCTTCGCCTGTTCACGGACGGCTCAAAGCTGAAAGACGGTGATAAGCTTCCGCTTGTCATTACACAAATCAAGGATATCCCCGGAAACTGGCGCTTTACACTCCCTATTAAAAAACAAAAGTCCGTTTCTCTTGAAGGAACGAAAGCTGTGAATGTAAATCACGGATTATACCGCTTTTTCGATATCCGGGCGGAAAACGGAACGACGGGATCGGCTCTCCTGTATTCTATCGACTTCTATGATGCAGCCAAAAATGATGCCATCTCGATTTACGAGGCAACGGATGATGCCGGAAACCATTATGAAATGACGGCGTCGAATATTGAACTTGGCGGCAGAAAGAATCTTCCCGGCGGCGGGAAAAGAATACGCGGCCAAACTCAATTCAGCAAACCGATAGACCCGAAAGCGAAAACACTTTTCATAACGGGCGATATAAAAACAGAATCAGAGCCGGGAGAAATCGTGCCTCTGAAAACAAAACTGCCCGTCAGTTATAAAACGAAACATCATCATGTCGGCATTACCATCAAAAAGATCAAACAGCAAGACAGACGGGTAATTGTCGATTATCAATTCAGCGGAATTGATGTAAGCAAGGCGGATGAAGATCAGCTGATGAATGTCGGTGAATCAATCGGTCTCGGCAATACGAAAAAAATGAAAACTTGGCCATCGCTTAATGAGTATGAAAAAGGCTATTATCTGAAAGGGAATAAGGCGAAAGTCACGAATCTTAAAACGGGTGAAATGGAATCCGTTTTTGAATTGGATGATTCATCCGATAAAGACTATTCATTGCGCGATTTCTCATTCGATTCATATGCTTTGTACGTCAATCAAACGGTTATGAACTTGCTGGCGGATGACAAGGGGATCACATTCGCGGTGCCGGTTCGGCCTGCGGACGGAAAATGATGTCGGGAAGGCGGCTTTTGCCGTCTTCCATTTTTGGTCAATTAACGAATAAACCAAATTTTTTTACCGGGATTGTTCGTTTTTTTTATTGAGTTTTCAAAATTGAATTGATACAATAGACTCAGAAATCAAATATGCAGATATCGTATAATGGCGGGGATATGGCCCGCAAGTTTCTACCAAGCTACCGTAAATGGCTTGACTACGGATCAATCTCAATCGTTTGATATAAATAATCCATTCTTATTTATTCAGACTGAACGTATGTAGTCAAGCGTCCCAAATGTATTTGGGGCGTTTTTTATTTGGCGGATAACGGGCAGAATAAATGGGAGAGAATGAAGGAGGCAATTGGCTTGAAGCAATTTTTTCAGTTTGATGAGCTGGGGACAAGCTATCGTAATGAAATCATCGGCGGTTTAACGACCTTTTTGTCAATGGCGTACATTCTGTTCGTCAATCCGCTGACATTGTCTTTAAACGGTGTGAAGGGATTTCCGGAAGCATTAAAAATTGATCAGGGCGCGGTGTTCACCGCTACAGCCTTGGCGTCTGCGGCCGGCTGTATTTTAATGGGGCTCATTGCAAAGTATCCGATCGCGATTGCGCCGGGTATGGGATTAAATGCGTTTTTTGCTTTCTCTGTCGTCCTCGGCATGGGGATTTCATGGCAGGCTGCGCTTTCCGGCGTCTTGATTTCCGGAATTATCTTCGTGGCGCTTTCGCTGACGGGACTGCGGGAAAAAATCATTAATGCGATTCCGCCTGAGCTGAAATTGGCGGTCGGCGCGGGTATCGGTTTGTTTATCACATTTGTCGGTTTGCAGGGTTCGGGCATTATTGAAGCGAACTCATCGACTCTGGTGTCTATCGGCAATATTCACAGCGGCCCTGTGCTTCTGACGGTTTTCGGTGTTATTGTGACTGTCATTCTGATGGTGCTTCGCGTAAACGGCGGCGTATTTATCGGAATGCTTCTGACGGCGGTTGCCGGCATGGTCTGCGGGCTGATTCCGGTTCCGACGCACATTGTCGGCAGCGTGCCGAGTCTTGCGCCGACTTTCGGACAGGCGTGGATGCATCTTCCGGATATCTTCTCCGTACAAATGCTGATTGTCATTTTAACTTTCTTGTTCGTCGGGTTTTTCGATACGGCCGGAACGCTGGTGGCTGTAGCGACACAGGCCGGGCTGATGAAGGAAAACAAACTTCCGCGTGCGGGAAGAGCGCTTCTGGCAGATTCAACATCAATCGTTATCGGAGCCGTACTCGGTACGTCTACAACGACTTCTTATGTTGAATCCAGCTCAGGCGTTGCGGCGGGGGCGCGCTCCGGCTTCGCGGCTGTTGTGACGGGCATTCTCTTTTTGCTGGCGATGTTTTTCTCGCCGCTTCTGTCAGTTGTCACCACGAATGTGACGGCTCCGGCTTTAATTATTGTCGGCGCGCTGATGGTGGCGCCGCTCGGTAAGATCGCCTGGGATAAATTCGAGGTGGCTGTGCCGGCATTCTTAACGATGATTATGATGCCGCTGACGTACAGCATTGCGACGGGGATTGCGATCGGTTTTATATTCTACCCGATTACAATGATCTGCAAAGGAAAAGGAAAAAGCGTTCACCCGATTATGTACGGGCTGTTCGTCATCTTTATCCTGTATTTCATCTTCTTGAAATAACGGAAAAACCGGCTGAGGAAAGCCGGTTTTTTGTTTTTGTCCTATTCCGTAAAACCAATACATACTATAAAACGTCATGTGGGTGTCCGGGTGAAGAAAACCGCTTGACTGTTTAAGGACGCTTCGGTACCTTATATAAGTGTTTTATTTTCTTGTTTAACAAATTCCGCCGTATTTTTTTGATAGGAGTTGCTGACATGACGGAAGAAAGAAAAGAAACGTTGGAAGAAGAAAAACAGCATCAGGGGACTGATGAAGAACCGCTGTCGAGAATGTCCAGAAATGCGGGACGTTATCAAAAGCAAAAGAAAAAAGAAAAGGAACGGCGCCCGGCTCCGGCTTTTACGGAAAAACTCGCTTCTGCATGGGCCGCGGTCAAACGTTATTGCCGTTTCGCGCTGCGCATTTTGACATCACCGGTGAAGGTCGTTGGGGAAGACGGCTTTTCCCGCTTTAAATATGCTCTTATTTCAATGCTTGTATTCAGTATCTTTTTCTCAATCGGAAATTGGTTTCAGCTGAGGGCAAGCCAGCAAAGGCCTCTCGGATACGGGGAGCGGCATCATACGTTTTTTGACGGCTTTACCGTCGTTCTCGTGTATACGCTCGTCTTTTTTGCCGCTGCGGCCGGCGCGGTCTGGCTTGTATCACGTTATGTGATGAAACAGAAAATTACGATGCGGGATGCGGCCGCGGGGGTCGGATCGCTTTTGGTTCCGGCTGTCGCCTGCTCTATCGTGTGGATGATTTTCGCGATATTGAATCTGCCGGTCGTCACCGTGGTGTTTACGGCGCTGACCTTGTTTCTGGCCGCCTCGGCGATGGTGCAGTTTGTGCAGATTCTATACAAATCGGCTGAAAAGCCTGCGGCTGACGTGATGTACTGTATTTCCGCGGCGGTCATCATCATGCTCGTTTTTACGGCTGTGACATGGCCGCTCATTTCCGAGTACTTTACTGCTTCGCTGATCCCTTTATAAGTCGAAATTTGTCTTTCACAATGTTTACAAATTTTTCTAATAAAGCGTATTGTTTTGAGGACCCGGCCGAGATATGATGAGAGCAACAGCAATTCGAAAGCGGCACTGCTCTTTATGATTCGGAAAGGGATGATGAAGATGGCCCCGTTGTTGCGAGAAGCCATTAATCGGAAAAAGCAGCACCTGAGGACAAAGCTGATCCGCTCAGGGTTTTATCAAGACCATGTTCAGGAACTGTCCGGGTACACGCTGAGTGAACTTGAGAAGGAATATGAAGCCGTCAAACGATTGAAAAAAGCCGAGCTTCACTGATAAGAGCTTAACAGTCTGCCTTGCGGGGCGGGCTTTTTTTCTTTTGAAAATGATGAAAAGAGGGTAAACTATCCTTAATTGAAGGATTGATGCTTTTCAAAGTATCAGAGGAGGGGAATCAGTGATGCAGACGATTTTATCCAACAGTATAGGTATGGTTCTCATTATTCTCATCATTAACATTATATATGTCTCTTTCTTTACGATCAGGATGATTCTGACATTAAAGGGACAGCGCTATTTCGCCGCAGGCATCAGTACGATTGAAATCCTTGTGTATGTGACCGGCCTGAGTCTCGTGCTCGGCAATCTGAATCAAATTCAAAACGTCATTGCCTATGCGCTCGGCTACGGCCTCGGCGTCATAGTGGGAATGAAAATTGAAGAGAAACTGGCGCTCGGCTATATTACAGTCAACGTCATTACGAAGGAGCTCGATCTGGACCTGCCGAAACAGCTCCGGGAAAAAGGATACGGGGTTACAAGCTGGGTTGCGGGCGGACTTGAAGGAGACCGGACCGCCATGCAGATTCTGACGCCGCGCAAATATGAGCTTCAGCTTTATGATACGATTAAAACGCTTGATGAAAAAGCGTTTATTATCGCCTTTGAGCCGAAAACGATCCACGGCGGATTCTGGGTGAAAGCAGTGAAGAAGAGGAGAATTAAGGAATGACAAAGCCAAAAAAGAAACGGTTTGAAGTAACGGAAGATGAAACGATTGACACCATTCTCACTTTAATGAAGGAAGAGGGTTATATGCCCGTCCGGCGGATGGAAGAGCCGATCTTTACAGAAAAGAAAGAAAATGGATCAATTCAAGTCGTTCCTTGCGGGAAAAAAATCGTATTTGAAGGGAAATTGATCTAAACACGAACATTAAAAGAAAGAATTTTTATATCGTTCGATAATGTCGTTGACATTATCCAAGTCCGTTGTTAAGATAAACATGAAATCAAAACACGACCTCATATAATCTTGGGAATATGGCCCATAAGTTTCTACCCGGCTGCCGTAAACGGCCGGACTATGCAGGAAAGTGATAAACAGCTGACATGGATATCGCAGAAGCGAACGACTGACGATACGCGCGCCATGCCCGGTTTGTATTGCTTCCTCATAGTTGCAATATAAGCCGGGCTTTTTTTTCTGAAAAACAAAGCATGAGAAGGTGGGAACAGAATGCAGCCGCTAGCAGGAATCATCATGGGAAGCACCTCCGATTGGGAGACAATGAAACATGCATGCGACATACTTGACGAACTTCACATTCCTTATGAAAAACAGGTGGTATCCGCGCACCGGACGCCTGATTTGATGTTTGAATATGCAGAAAGCGCCAGAGACAGGGGCTTAAAAGTCATTATTGCCGGAGCCGGAGGAGCGGCGCATCTGCCGGGAATGACGGCGGCCAAAACGACGCTGCCGGTGATCGGCGTACCGGTTCAGACAAAATCGCTTAACGGGCTTGATTCTCTTCTGTCTATCGTACAGATGCCCGGCGGCGTGCCGGTCGCGACGACGGCGATCGGAAAAGCGGGCGCAGTGAACGCGGGTCTGTTAGCCGCGCAAATTTTGTCGGCATTTGACGGTGATATTGCGGATAAACTAGAGGCGAGAAGAAATGCGACAAAACAAACGGTGCTGGAAAGCAGTGATCAGCTTGTCTGATAAAAAAACGATTTATCCCGGCGCCGTCATCGGCATTATCGGAGGCGGACAGCTCGGAAAAATGATGGCTGTCGCCGCAAAACAGATGGGCTATAAAGTCGCTGTCGTCGATCCCGTGAAAGACTCGCCATGCGGACAGATCGCCGATATTGAGATTACCGCCCAGTACAATGACCGTGAAGCGATTCAAAAATTGGCCGGAGTCAGTGACATCATTACGTACGAATTTGAAAATATCGATTACGAGGCGCTCAACTGGCTCAAAGAACATGCATATCTTCCCCAGGGAAGCGAGCTGCTGCTCATCACCCAAAACAGGGAAACGGAAAAAAAGGCGATCCAGTCAGCAGGCTGTCAAGTCGCTCCTTATCGGATCGTAAACAGCGGACGGGAGCTTGAGGAAGCCGTTCAGGCACTGGGGCTCCCGGCGGTGCTGAAAACATGCCGCGGCGGATATGACGGCAAAGGCCAATTTGTCATTAAGGAAGAAGGACAGACAGATGAAGCGGCCGCGCTGTTAGAAAACGGCACGTGCATACTTGAAAGCTGGGTATCGTTCCGGATGGAGCTTTCCGTTATCGTGACGAGATCGGTGCACGGTGAGATTTCAACCTTTCCGGCTGCTGAAAA
This sequence comes from Bacillus sp. EU63, assembly GCF_038592915.1. Lineage (NCBI taxonomy): Bacteria > Bacillati > Bacillota > Bacilli > Caryophanales > Bacillaceae > Bacillus > Bacillus sp. EU63. Next base: position 643,763 of record NZ_CP151944.1, read on the forward strand.
TATCCACAAAAATAATATTCTGTTCCAAAGCATCGTGCCCGCGAGAGCGGAGGAAACGGTTCAGAAGCGGGCAGAGGCGCTTGCCGTTCAGCTCGCGGAGAAATTGGAACTTGTCGGGCCGCTTGCGGTGGAAATGTTCGTCACGGAAGACGGAGACCTTTTGATTAATGAACTGGCGCCGCGTCCTCACAACTCCGGGCATTATACGCTCGACCTTTGTGAAACGAGCCAATTCGAACAGCACATCAGAGCGGTCTGCGGACTTCCTCTCGGCAGAACCGATCTTCTCAAACCGGGAATGATGGTGAATCTGCTCGGTGATGAAGTGAAGCTTGCGGAGGAGCATACGGAGCTTTTAAAGGAAGCCAAACTGTACCTGTACGGAAAACACGAGATTAAAAAAGGCCGCAAAATGGGGCATATGACATTTTTGCGGAAGCCTGATGAAACATGGATTCAGGACATCACGAACATATGGATGAATAGAGACGGAGGACGAGCATAATGATCGAACGTTATTCAAGACCTGAAATGTCCGCGATCTGGACGGACGAAAACAGATACCAGGCATGGCTGGAAGTCGAGATTTTAGCCTGTGAAGCCTGGGCTGAGCTTGGCGTCATTCCGAAAGAAGACGTCAAGGTCATGCGCGAAAACGCGTCTTTCGACATCAACCGCATTTTGGAAATCGAGCAGGATACGCGCCATGACGTCGTTGCATTCACCCGCGCGGTTTCAGAATCATTAGGCGAAGAAAGAAAATGGGTTCACTACGGCCTGACGTCAACAGATGTCGTGGATACCGCTCTTTCCTATCTATTAAAACAGGCGAATGAGATCTTGCTCAAGGACATTGAGAGATTTGTTGACATTATTAAAGAAAAAGCGAAAGAACATAAATACACGGTCATGATGGGCCGCACGCACGGCGTACACGCGGAACCGACGACATTCGGCCTGAAACTCGCGCTTTGGCATGAAGAAATGAAACGCAACCTTGAACGTTTCAAGCAGGCAAAAGAAGGGATCGAAGTCGGGAAGCTTTCCGGCGCGGTCGGCACATATGCAAATATTGATCCGTTCGTAGAGCAGTATGTCTGTGAAAAACTCGGCCTGAAAGCGGCGCCGATTTCCACTCAGACATTACAGCGCGACCGTCATGCGGATTACATGGCGGCACTGGCTTTGATCGCGACGAGCATTGAAAAATTCGCAGTGGAAATCCGCGGTCTGCAAAAGAGTGAAACACGTGAAGTGGAAGAGTTTTTTGCGAAAGGACAAAAAGGTTCATCGGCTATGCCTCATAAACGGAATCCGATCGGGTCGGAAAATATGACGGGCATGGCGCGCGTGATCCGCGGGTACATGCTGACGGCATACGAAAATGTTCCGTTATGGCATGAGCGTGATATTTCTCATTCATCAGCTGAACGCATCATTCTTCCTGACGCGACAATCGCGCTGAATTACATGCTGAACCGATTCAGCAATATCGTCAAAAACTTAACGGTATTCCCGGAAAATATGAAACGCAACATGGACCGCACACTCGGTTTAATCTACTCTCAGCGCGTGCTGCTCGCTTTAATCGACACGGGTCTGCCTCGTGAAGAAGCATATGACACGGTTCAGCCGAAAGCGATGGAAGCGTGGGAAAAACAAGTGCCGTTCCGCCAGCTTGTCGAAGCGGAGGAAAAAATCACGTCCCGTCTCACACCGGAACAGATTGCCGATTGCTTTGACTACAATTATCATCTGAAAAACGTCGACTTGATCTTTGATCGTTTAGGTTTATAGAAGAAGCCAGCCGGAGGCGGCTTCTTCAGTCGCCATAGATTGAATATTCCCAACATTCGGGTTAGGAGGCCTTCCGTGAATATTGTGAACAATAATCTTCTTTATGAAGGAAAAGCGAAACGGATTTATCAAACTGAAGACGAACAGATTCTCCGCGTGGTCTACAAGGATTCCGCAACAGCCTTTAACGGTGAGAAAAAAGCGGAGATCAGCGGAAAGGGCCGTCTGAACAATGAAATTTCAAGCCTGATTTTCAAACATCTGCACGCCAAAGGAATTGACAACCACTTTGTGGAGCGTGTTTCAAAATCAGAGCAGCTTATCAAAAAAGTGAGCATCATTCCGCTTGAAGTCGTGGTCAGAAACATTGCCGCCGGAAGCATGTCGAAACGTCTCGGCATCCCGGAAGGAACAGAGCTTCCGCAGCCGATTATCGAATTTTACTACAAGGATGACGCGCTGGGCGATCCGCTCATCACAGAAGATCATATCTGGCTCTTGAAAGCGGCTGCTCCTGAGCAGGTCAAAACGATCAAATCGATTACAAACCAGGTGAATCAAGAGCTGCAGCATATTTTTGAAGGCTGCGGCGTCAGATTAATAGATTTTAAGCTGGAATTCGGCTTAGACGGAGAGGGACGGGTGCTTTTAGCGGATGAAATTTCTCCTGACACGTGCCGTCTGTGGGACAAAGACACAAACGAAAAGCTCGATAAAGATTTGTTCAGACGGAACCTGGGAAGCTTAACCGACGCATATGAAGAGATTTTCAAAAGACTGGGAGGCATTTCATAATGTATAAAGTGAAAGTTTATGTCAGCTTAAAAGAAAGTGTGCTCGATCCTCAAGGAAGCGCGGTGCAGCATGCATTGCACAGCATGAGCTACAATGAAGTGCAGGATGTGCGCATCGGAAAATACATGGAGCTGACGATTGAAAAATCTGACCGCGATCTTGACGCGCTCGTGAAAGAAATGTGTGAAAAGCTCCTTGCCAATACAGTCATTGAAGACTACCGATATGAAGTTGAGGAGGTTGTCGCACAGTGAAATTTGCGGTGATTGTGCTACCCGGCTCCAACTGTGATATTGATATGTTCCACGCCGTAAAGGACGAACTCGGCGAAGAAGTCGAGTATGTCTGGCACGAGGAAACAAACCTTGACGGATTTGACGGCGTGCTCATCCCCGGCGGGTTTTCATACGGCGACTACTTGAGATGCGGCGCCATCGCCAGATTCGCAAACATCATGCCGGCTGTGAAAAAAGCGGCTGCCGAAGGAAAACCGGTTCTCGGCGTCTGCAACGGATTCCAGATTCTGCAGGAGCTCGGACTTCTGCCCGGCGCGATGAGACGCAATAAAGATTTAAAGTTCATCTGCCGCCCGGTTGAATTAATCGTGCAGAACAGCGGCACGTTATTCACATCTTCCTATGAAAAAGGACAATCGATTACGATTCCGGTTGCCCACGGCGAAGGCAATTTCTACTGTGATGACGAAACGCTTGAAAGATTAAAAGAAAACAATCAAATCGCCTTCACATACGGCGGCGATATTAACGGAAGCGTCAGCGGCATTGCCGGCGTCGTGAATGAGAAAGGCAACGTATTAGGCATGATGCCTCACCCTGAGCGCGCAGTCGATGAACTGCTCGGCAGCGCAGACGGTCTTACATTGTTCCGGTCTATCGTGAAAAATTGGAGGGAAACTCATGTCGCTACTGCTTGAACCAAGTAAAGAACAAATAAAAGAAGAGAAACTCTATCAGCAAATGGGTGTCAGTGATGACGAGTTCGCACTCATTGAATCTATTATCGGAAGATTGCCGAACTACACGGAAATCGGGATTTTTTCCGTGATGTGGTCAGAGCACTGCAGCTATAAAAACTCAAAACCGGTTTTACGCAAATTCCCGACTAGCGGCGAACGAGTGCTGCAGGGTCCCGGAGAAGGCGCGGGAATCGTTGACATCGGTGACAATCAGGCGGTCGTGTTCAAAATTGAATCGCATAACCATCCGTCAGCGCTTGAGCCATACCAGGGTGCTGCGACCGGAGTGGGCGGTATCATCCGTGACGTTTTCTCAATGGGCGCCCGTCCGATAGCTGTATTAAACTCTCTTCGATTTGGTGAACTCACTTCACCTCGTGTGAAGTACTTGTTTGAAGAAGTAGTGGCGGGAATCGCGGGATACGGAAACTGTATCGGCATCCCGACGGTCGGCGGAGAAGTGCAGTTTGACGCAAGCTATGAAGGCAATCCGCTTGTCAATGCAATGTGCGTCGGCTTGATTGATCATAAAGATATTAAAAAAGGCCAGGCGAAAGGTGTCGGCAACACGGTCATGTACGTCGGCGCTAAAACGGGCCGCGACGGCATACACGGCGCTACTTTCGCATCAGAAGAAATGTCAGATTCATCTGAAGAAAAACGTTCTGCCGTGCAGGTCGGCGATCCTTTCATGGAAAAACTTCTCCTGGAAGCATGCCTTGAAGTCATCCAATGCGACGCCTTAGTCGGCATTCAGGATATGGGGGCGGCCGGTCTGACAAGTTCGAGTGCTGAAATGGCAAGCAAAGCCGGCTCCGGCATTGAAATGAACCTTGATCTCATTCCGCAGCGGGAAACGGGTATGACCGCTTACGAAATGATGCTTTCCGAGTCTCAGGAACGCATGCTTCTCGTCATTGAACGCGGACGTGAACAGGAAATTGTCGATATTTTTGATAAATATGATCTTGAAGCGGTTTCCGTAGGTCATGTTACGGATGATAAAATGCTCCGCCTCCGCCATAACGGAGAGGTTGTTTGCGAACTTCCGGTCGACGCACTGGCAGAAGAGGCGCCTGTATACCACAAACCGTCAGCGGAACCCGCGTACTACCGCGAGTTTCAGGAAACAGAAGTTGCCGCGCCTGAAGTGAAAGATGCGACAGAGACGCTTTTTGACCTGCTGCAGCAGCCGACAATCGCCAGCAAAGAGTGGGTGTATGATCAATATGACTACATGGTGCGCACAAATACGGTGGTCGCTCCCGGCTCTGACGCGGGAGTGCTCAGAATCCGCGGCACGAAAAAAGCGCTGGCGATGACGACGGATTGCAACGCGCGTTATTTATATCTTGATCCAGAAGAAGGCGGGAAAATCGCCGTTGCCGAAGCGGCGCGCAACATCGTATGCTCCGGCGCCGAACCGCTTGCGGTCACGGATAATCTGAATTTCGGGAACCCGGAAAAACCTGAAATTTTCTGGCAGATCGAAAAAGCGGCCGACGGCATCAGCGAGGCGTGCAATGTTCTCAGCACTCCCGTCATCGGCGGTAACGTATCACTTTATAATGAATCGAACGGAACGGCGATCTACCCGACGCCTGTTATCGGCATGGTCGGCTTAATTGAAGATACAGCTCATATTACGACACAGCATTTCAAACAAGCGGGGGATCTTGTATACGTGATCGGCGAAACAAAACCTGAGTTTGCCGGAAGCGAACTGCAAAAAATGACAGAAGGCCGCATTTACGGCAAAGCGCCGCAAATCGATCTTGATATAGAGCTGTCACGCCAAAAAGCATTGCTTGACGCGATTAAAAAAGGCTTCGTTCAATCAGCGCATGATGTGTCTGAAGGCGGCTTAGGCGTAGCGGTTGCAGAAAGCGTCATGACGACGGAAAACCTTGGCGCCAACGTGACTGTAGAAGGGGAAGCGGCATTATTATTCTCTGAATCTCAATCACGCTTCGTCGTTTCGGTGAAAAAAGAACACCAAGCGGCGTTTGAAGCGGCTGCGGCTGATGCGGTTCATATCGGTGAGGTAACGGCTGACGGACTTCTGGCGATTCAAAACCAGGACGGACAACAATTGGTTCACGCGCAAACGAAAGAACTTGAGCGCGCGTGGAAAGGAGCTATTCCATGCTTGCTGAAATCAAAGGCCTGAATGAAGAATGCGGTGTGTTTGGCATCTGGGGACATGAAGAAGCCCCGCAGATCACATATTACGGCCTGCACAGCCTCCAGCACAGAGGACAGGAAGGCGCGGGAATTGTCGCAACTGACGGTGAAAAACTGACGGCGCATAAAGGACAGGGGCTTATTACCGAGGTTTTTCAAAACGGCGAACTGAGCAAAGTGAAGGGAAAGGGCGCGATCGGGCACGTCCGTTATGCGACGGCAGGCGGAGGCGGATATGAAAATGTCCAGCCGCTCCTGTTCCGTTCGCAAAACAACGGCAGCCTCGCGCTTGCTCATAACGGCAACTTGGTCAACGCCACACAGTTGAAGCAGCAGCTTGAAAACCAAGGGAGCATCTTTCAGACTTCCTCCGATACGGAAGTGCTGGCTCATCTGATTAAACGCAGCGGACACTTTTCGCTGAAGGATCAGATCAAAAATTCGCTGTCTATGCTGAAAGGCGCTTATGCCTTTTTAATCATGACTGAAACAGAAATGATCGTAGCGCTTGACCCGAACGGACTCAGACCGCTGTCAATCGGCATGATGGGCGATGCTTACGTCGTGGCATCAGAAACGTGCGCATTCGATGTGGTCGGCGCGACATACCTTCGCGAGGTAGAGCCGGGCGAAATGCTGATCATCAATGATGAAGGCATGAAATCAGAGCGTTTCTCCATGAATATCAACCGTTCCATCTGCAGCATGGAGTACATTTATTTCTCAAGACCTGACAGCAATATCGACGGCATTAACGTGCACAGCGCCCGAAAAAACCTCGGAAAAATGCTTGCCCAGGAGTCCGCGGTTGAAGCGGATGTCGTCACAGGCGTGCCTGATTCCAGTATTTCTGCAGCCATCGGCTATGCCGAGGCAACGGGCATTCCGTACGAACTCGGTCTCATTAAAAACCGTTATGTCGGCAGAACATTTATTCAGCCGTCCCAGGCTCTGCGTGAGCAAGGCGTGAGAATGAAGCTGTCTGCGGTGCGCGGGGTTGTTGAAGGAAAACGGGTCGTCATGGTTGATGATTCCATCGTGCGCGGGACGACAAGCCGCCGGATTGTCACAATGCTCAGAGAAGCGGGAGCGACAGAGGTGCACGTCAAGATCAGTTCACCGCCGATCGCTCATCCGTGCTTCTACGGCATCGACACATCAACCCATGAGGAGCTGATCGCTTCTTCTCATTCCGTGGAAGAAATCCGCCAGATCATCGGTGCCGACACGCTTTCTTTCTTAAGTGTAGACGGATTGTTAAAAGGAGTCGGCCGAAAATTTGAAGACACCAACTGCGGACAATGCCTCGCTTGTTTTACGGGCAAATATCCGACGGAAATTTATCAGGATACAGTGCTTCCTCACGTAAAAGAAGCGGTGCTGACAAAATAAAATGTGAAAATGACATAAAGGCAGCGGGAATTCAGGCTGCCTTTCTCTTTCTGCCTTTTAAGGAGAAACGAATTGACAAGGAGTGATAGGGATGTCTGATGCTTATAAAAATGCCGGAGTTGACATCGAAGCCGGATACGAAGCCGTCAAACGAATGAAAAAACACGTGGAGCGCACGAAAAGGCTCGGCGTTATGGGAAGCCTGGGCGGTTTTGGCGGAATGTTTGATCTGTCAGAGCTTCCGTATCAAAAGCCTGTTTTAATTTCCGGAACAGACGGTGTCGGCACCAAGCTGAAACTCGCATTTTCAATGGATAAACATGACACGATCGGCGTCGATGCGGTCGCGATGTGTGTAAATGATGTGCTTGCCCAAGGAGCGGAGCCGCTGTTTTTCCTTGATTATTTGGCGGTCGGCAAGGCTGATCCGGTAAAAATTGAGCAGATCGTTCAGGGCGTGGCGGACGGATGCGAGCAGTCAGGATCAGCGCTTATCGGCGGTGAGACGGCGGAAATGCCGGGGCTGTATACGGCTGATGAATACGATATTGCGGGCTTTTCAGTCGGCGTCGCGGAAAAAGACGAAATCGTCACCGGTGAACATATCGAAGAGGGGCATCTCTTAATCGGACTTACTTCAAGCGGCCTTCACAGCAACGGATTTTCCCTTGTGAGAAAAGTGCTTCTTGATGACGGCGGACTTGATTTGGATACTGTCTATGAACCGTTTGCGCGTCCTCTCGGAGAAGAATTGCTGGAACCGACGAGAATATATGTGAAGCCGGTGCTCAAGGCGGTGAAAAGCGGTAAGGTGGACGGCATGGCGCATGTGACAGGCGGAGGATTCATCGAGAACATCCCGCGGATGCTGCCGGACGGATTGAGTGCGGAAATTGATCACGGATCATGGCCGATCCCGCCGATTTTTCCGTTTCTGCAGGAGCACGGCAAGCTGAAAGAAGAAGAAATGTTCAATGTTTTTAATATGGGCATAGGTTTTGTCCTTGCCGTTAAAGAAGAAAACCTGACAGACGTCATCGACACGCTTGAAGCTCAGGGCGAGAAGGCTTATCTGATCGGCCGGGTCAAGCGGGGCGAAGGCATTTCTTTCGGCGGTGCGGCTCTTTCATGAAAAAGTTTGCGGTATTTGCTTCAGGAAACGGATCGAACTTCGAGGCCATTGCCAAACGCATGAGAGAAGAGAAGTGGGATGCGGAGCTCTCGCTTCTCGTGACGGATAAGCCTCAGGCAAAGGCGGTGGAAAGGGCGGAGGCTTTACACATTCCGTCATTTGCCTTTGAACCGTCATCTTTTGAAAACAAAGCGGCCTTTGAACGGGCCGTTATTGAACAGCTGCGCCTGCACGGGGCGGAATTAATCGTTCTCGCCGGCTATATGAGACTGATTGGAGATACGCTGCTTGAAGCATACGGGGGCCGCATTATTAATATACATCCCTCGCTTCTTCCGGCATTCCCCGGGATTGACGCTGTCGGACAGGCGTATCGGGCCGGTGTGAAAGTGGCGGGCATTACCGTTCATTACGTCGACGAAGGCATGGACACCGGACCGATTATCGCGCAAAAAGCATTCGAAATACAGGAAAACGATACGCTTGAAGACATAGAGCATACAATACACGAGCTTGAGCACAAATGGTATCCGAGCGTTGTGAAACAGCTGCTGGGACTAAATAACAGAGGTGAAAAGGCATGACAATCAAACGCGCACTAATCAGTGTTTCTGATAAAACAAATCTCGTACCTTTCGTAAAGGAACTGACAGAGCTCGGCGTCGAAGTCATTTCGACCGGAGGAACAAAAAAACTTCTCCAGGAAAACGGTGTGGATGTCATCGGCATTTCAGAAGTGACCGGATTTCCTGAAATTATGGACGGACGGTTAAAAACCCTCCATCCTAATATTCACGGCGGCCTGCTTGCCGTAAGAGACAATGAAGAGCATATGGCGCAGATCAATGAGCACGGCATTGCACCGATTGACCTTGTGGTTGTCAACCTTTATCCGTTTAAAGAAACGATTTCAAAAGAAGATGTAACATACGATGAAGCGATAGAAAACATTGATATCGGCGGCCCCGGCATGCTGCGCGCCGCATCGAAAAACCATCAGGATGTGACGGTCATCACAGATCCGGCCGATTACAGCTCCGTGCTCAATGAGATGAAAGAACACGGCGGCGTTTCACTTAAAAGAAAACGCGAGCTTGCGGCCAAAGTATTCCGCCATACCGCGGCATACGACGCATTAATCGCTGATTACTTAACACGCGAGGCCGGTGAGAAAGACCCTGAACAATTCACCGTTACATTTGAGAAAAAACAATCGCTCCGCTACGGTGAAAACCCTCACCAAGAGGCGGTTTTCTACCAAAGCGCACTTCCTGTCTCCGGTTCCATCGCGGCGGCAAAACAGCTTCACGGCAAAGAGCTTTCTTACAACAATATTAAGGACGCGGATGCGGCCGTTCAAATCGTCCGGGAGTTTACAGAACCCGCGGCTGTCGCCGTTAAACATATGAACCCGTGCGGAGTCGGTACGGGAGCTTCAATTGAGGAAGCATTCAATAAAGCGTATGAAGCTGATAAAACCTCTATTTTCGGCGGCATCATCGCGCTGAACCGTGAAGTTGATCAGGCAACGGCTGAAGCCCTTCACGGCATCTTTTTAGAAATCATTATCGCCCCTTCTTTCAGTGAAGAAGCGCTGAACGTGCTGACGGCGAAGAAAAACCTTCGTCTGCTCACGCTTGACGTGACCGCATCAGGGAAGAAAGAAAAACAGCTGACATCCGTACAGGGCGGCCTTTTGATTCAAGATTTAGACGTCCATGGATTTGATGACGCCGACATCAGCATCCCGACAAAAAGAGAGCCGAACGAGCAGGAATGGGAAGATCTGAAGCTCGCCTGGAAAGTCGTCAAACACGTAAAATCCAACGCGATCGTTCTTGCAAAAGACCATATGACGGTCGGTGTGGGCGCAGGACAGATGAATCGCGTCGGTTCAGCTAAAATCGCCATTGAGCAGGCCGGAGAAAAAGCAAAAGGCAGCGCGCTCGGATCAGACGCGTTTTTCCCGATGCCGGATACAGTCGAAGAAGCCGCAAAAGCCGGTGTCACGGCGATTATCCAGCCAGGCGGATCGGTCCGCGATGAAGATTCGATTAAAAAAGCGGATGAATACGGGATCGCCATGGTATTCACCGGCATCAGACATTTCAAACATTAAGAGGGGGAACGAAGCGTGAATGTATTGATTATCGGAAAAGGCGGCAGAGAGCATACATTGGCTTGGAAAGCGGCGCAAAGCCCGCTTGTTGACACGGTGTACGCCGCGCCCGGAAATGACGGTATGGCAGACTGCGCGACGCTGGCCAACATTGAAGAAAGCGATCATGCCGCACTCATTGCGTTTGCGAAAGAACATCATGTCGGGCTGACGATTATCGGCCCTGAAGTTCCTCTGATTGAAGGAATAGCGGACGAGTTTGAAAAAGCCGGACTGCTTGTTTTCGGACCGTCTGAAAAAGCGGCAATCATTGAAGGAAGCAAACAGTTTGCCAAGGATTTAATGAAAAAATACGGCATTCCGACGGCGGAATATGAGACGTTTACTTCATTTGAAGAGGCGAAAGCATATGTGCAGCAAAAAGGCGCGCCGATTGTCATTAAAGCGGACGGGCTTGCCGCCGGAAAAGGTGTCACGGTCGCGATGACGGAAGAAGAAGCGATTGAATGCCTGCACGATTTTCTTGAGGATGAGAAATTCGGCGAGGCGAGCGCATCTGTTGTCATTGAAGAGTTCCTCGCCGGCGAAGAATTTTCTTTAATGGCGTTTGTAAAAGGGGAGACCGTCTATCCGATGGTAATCGCTCAAGATCATAAACGCGCCTTCGATGGAGACAAAGGGCCGAATACGGGCGGAATGGGCGCCTACTCACCGGTGCCGCACATTTCCGATGATATCGTCAGAAGCGCAGTCGAAACGATTGTGAAGCCGGCGGCAAAAGCAATGGTGAAAGAGGGACGCTCCTTCACGGGCGTGCTGTACGCGGGGCTGATTTTGACGGAAAACGGATCAAAAGTCATTGAATTCAACGCGCGCTTCGGAGATCCGGAAACACAGGTTGTCGTGCCCAGAATGGAATCTGACCTCATCCAGGTGCTTTTGGATCTGCTGCATGAGAAGGATGTTGACCTAAGGTGGAAAGATACGGCCGCCGTCAGCGTTGTGCTGGCTTCTGAAGGCTATCCGGAAGGCTATGCAAAAGGGACGCCGATCGGCAGTTTGACGTCCGCTGAAGACGGGATCGCTGTTTTTCATGCCGGAACGAAAAAAGACGGCGGCCAATTTGTTACAAACGGCGGCCGGGTCGCCAATGTCACCGCATTTGCTGAGACATTTGAAGCGGCGAGAGATAAAGTGTACAGCGCCGTTTCAGGGCTGACAAAACCCGGACTGTTTTACAGAAGCGACATCGGCGCCCGAGCGCTGAAAGCATCGCAGCGATAAAGAGGAAAACCCCGCGTTATGTAAGCTGCGGGGTTTTTTACGTAAGCTGAGGACGGCCTAGGTTGTCGGCTTGCCAGTCATCGATGAAGGCGTATAGACGGATTCTTCTCAGACTCGCGGGACAGGAGAAATTAAATAACAAGCCGAAACGGCTTGTTATTTTTCTTGCTGATGGCTGTCATCCTGATTCATTCCGGTTTGGAACATATATGTCACCGGGCAGAAGCGGAGGATGCCGGACGCCGCTTTCATTGCGCCCATCATCATACAGAAGAGATGCATCTTGCACCAAGGTTTTCTCGTGTATTTCGCTGAAGCAGCAGACAAAATGGTGAGGCCGCAAGTGATGCGCATAACGGCATTTAATAAACTGATATTCGGTTTCATCATTTCAGCTCCCTTAGAAAAAGTTTTTCATTCATCTTCAATAATTTGTAACGTTTTAGCCGTGCGATAATTGTGCGGATGTGATACGATGGGTCTAATATAAGCGAAGGAGAGTATGTGAATGTCCGAACGTACCTTTAACTGGAAAAATAAAGACATCAGATCACAGGCGGATGTTGTAGACTCAAAGCTGCTTCCAACGCTACTTTTACGGGATGCTCTCGTATTAAATCCTTTTTTAAAACAATGGCTGAAAAAGAACGTCTGGATTTACGGAGACCGAATTGTATATGTTGGTGATGAGCTTCCTGATGCAGCTGAGCACATTCATACCATAAATTGTGAAGGAAAATACATTGTGCCAGGTTACATTGAACCGCATACACATCCTTTTCAAATATATAATCCCCAAACGCTCGCCGAATATGTGTCTCAATTCGGAACAACGACGTTTGTTAATGATAACTTGTTTTTTCTTTTGCACAGCGGTAAAAAGAAAGCGCTTACTATATTGGAAGAACTGAAAAAACAGCCGGTGCAATATTTCTGGTGGTCCAGATATGATCTGCAGACTGAAGTGCTGAATGAGGATCAGCTTCTTTCTTTTGATGTCCGAAAGCAATGGATTGAGCACCCGGATGTCATTCAAGGCGGAGAATTGACCGGATGGCCGCGCCTCATGGACGGCGATGACCTGATGCTTCATTGCATGCAGGCGACAAAGAAACTGCGCAAGCGGATAGAAGGGCATTTTCCCGGAGCCTCTGAAAAAACACTGACGAAGATGAAACTGTTCGGAGCTGATTCCGACCACGAGGCGATGAATGGCGGCGAGGTAATGAGACGGCTTGAATTGGGCTACTATGTTTCGCTCAGACATTCATCCATCCGCCCTGATTTGAGAACGATTTTGCAGGATCTTCATCAAAAAGGCTTCCGGCATTATGATCATTTCTTCTACACGACGGATGGAGCGACGCCGCATTTTTATAAAGGCGGCATGACGAATGAATTGATCAAAATCGCTTTGGAGGAAGGGGTTCCGGCGATCGATGCCTACAATATGGCGTCCTTTAATATCGCGAAGTATTATCAGATGGACGACTTTCTCGGTGTGATCGGTCCGGGCCGGCTTGCTTCATTGAACATTCTCGATGACCCGATGAATCCTGACCCGGTCACGGTGATCTCCAAAGGCATCCTGCTGAGGGAAGACGGCCGAAATATGAATGCGTTTACAGAAACGGATTGGAAAAAGGGCGGTCTTGTCCCTCTTGAGCTTTCATATGATATGACGATGGATGATTTACAGTTTTCAATGCCGATGGGTGTGACCATGCGCAACGCGGTCATTATGGAGCCGTATATGATTGCGATTGATAATTCTGTTGACCAGCTTTCTTTTGATCATGATGAATGCTATCTCACGCTTCTCGATAAGCATGGAAAATGGCGGGTCAATACAATGCTGAAAGGTTTTGCCGATCGGGTGCAGGGTTTTGTCAGTTCCTACACGACAACCGGAGATATTATCGCTGTCGGAAAAAATAAGGAAGATATCCTGCTCGCTTTCTCTCGGATGAAAGAAATCGGCGGCGGAATCGTGCTTGCCGAAAACGGGAAGATTCTGCATGAGATTCCCCTCGCCTTAAACGGTTCTGCATCTGCGGAGAATTATGAAGAAGTGCTTGAAAAAGAGCAAAAACTGAGGACGCTGCTGGAGGAGCGGGGCTACCGATTCTGCGATCTGATCTATACGCTGCTCTTTTTGCAGAGCACACACCTGCCTTATATCCGCATTACGCCGAGAGGAATATTCGACGTGATGAAAAAAACTGTACTCTTTCCATCGATAATGCGTTAAAATATAAAAGCAGGGAGCCGACATATGAAAAGATGGAAAACCGTTTGTATGCTTTGTTTTGCGTTTTTGCTGCTTGCCGCCTGCCGGCAGAACAATGCCGATCAGGTGCAGCCGAAAGAAGCGGAAGCTCCTTTAACGGGGCTGAAAACTGAGCAGAAGCTTGCAGAACGCCGTCCGATTGCAGTCGCAGTGAACAATCATCCGAAGGCGAGGCCCCAATCCGGGCTGTCAAAGGCGGATGTTGTCATCGAGGCGCTTGCGGAGGGCCGGATTACGCGGTTTCTTGCGATTTTTCAAAGTGAGATGCCGGAAACGGTCGGGCCTGTGCGGAGCGCGAGGGAATATTTTGTCACGCTCAGCAGCGGGTTTAACAGCATATTTGTCCATCATGGCTGGAGTCCCGGCGCAAAAAAGCAGCTGGAGTCCGGAGCTTACGATTATATAAACGGTTTGGATTTTGACGGAAGCCTGTTTTGGAGAGCCGATTTCAGCAAGCCGCCCCACAATTCCTACACGTCGTATGACAATATCAGGAAGGCGGCGGAACAAAAAGGATACAAGCTGAACGGAAAAACAGAACCGCTCCCATTTCAGACATCAGATGCAAAACCCGGAAACGAAACCTACAATATTCGGATAGATTATGGAACACAAAACATTACAAATCTTGTCGAATACGATTATGATAAAAAAGCTGATGCTTATACAAGAAGCTCTGATGGTGTGAAAGCGACAGACCGGGAGACCGGAAAGCCTTTAGCCATGCACAACATTTTTATTGTTGAAGCCGGCCATCGCATGACAGACAAAGATGGAAGGCGGGCCATCGATATTCAGTCAGGGGGGAAGGGCCTCCTGCTTCAGCACGGCGATGTTATGGAGTCAGACTGGGAATATAAAGACGGCCGTATTCTGCCCGTAAAAGGCGGTGAGATTCTTCCGTTTGTGCCAGGAAAGACATGGATTAATATCGTGCCTGATCTCGATGCAGCTTCCATTAGTAAAGGAGAAGGTGTTTGACGATGCAAATCGATAAATTACGCGGAAAAGAACTGGACCAGTTATTTTTATCTATTTTATCGCTGAAAGATCTGGAGGAATGCTATCGTTTCTTTGACGATCTTTGTACGATTAATGAAATCCAATCGCTGGCGCAGCGTTTGGAAGTGGCAAGAATGCTCCGCGAAGGAAATACGTATCACAAAATTGAAAGCGAAACGGGTGCTTCCACAGCGACGATTTCCCGGGTGAAGCGCTGCTTAAATTACGGAAACGACGCCTATGAAATGGCGCTTGACCGCGTAAACAAAGGAGAATCCTCCTCAGCTACGTAAAAAACCGCTCTGCCGATGACGGCAGGCGGTTTTTTTATGCGTGCTGATTCAAAAGGCCGGGAAGTTCCCTCAGGCTTCCGTCTTCCTCCCGGTATACGATGTGTTCAGCTGAGAAATGAACCGGCGAGCTGATGCCCGCCGCCGCGGCAAGGTGAAACAGCCCTTCACGCAACGAGAGCACGTAGTTGCAGACGCGGTGCTGTTTATCCTCGATACTGAGCGCGCGCTGAAGTTTTGGATCGGTTGTCGCCACTCCGACAGGACAATGATTGGTGTGGCATACTTGAGCGCGGATACAGCCGACTGAAAACATCATTCCCCGGGCAATATTGACAAAATCCGCGCCTAACGCGAGGGCAACGGCAATCTTATCCGGAGTGAGCAGCTTTCCGGATGCGAAAATTTTCAGCTTATCTCTTATCCCGTATGTCTTCAAAAGGCCGTCAACAAGGGGAAGGCCGGTCAGAATCGGCAGGCCGACGGAATCCGCCAGCTCATGGAAAGAAGCTCCCGTTCCCCCTTCACTGCCGTCAATCGTAATAAAGTCGGGAAGTTTGCCTGATGAGCTCATACAGGAAATAAGGTCTTCAAGGTCTTTGCGGCTTCCCGGGACAATTTTGATGCCGACCGGTTTTTCGCCGACAGTCCTTAATTTCTCAATGAAATCAAGCATGTCCGGAACATTTGAGAACTCGTTGAAGCGGTTTGGGCTGTCAATGGATTGTCCGGGCTGCACATTTCTGATGGCGGCAATTTCTTCGGTCACCTTTGAACCGTCAATATGCCCGCCTCTTGCTTTCGCCCCTTGCGCAAGCTTTAATTCAAAGGCTTTAATCTGCTCGAGGCGGCTTTTTTTCTTAAATTCTTCCCATGAAAATTCTCCATCTTCAGTGCGCACGCCGAACAGCCCGGGACCGATTTGGCAGATAATATCCGCGCCGCCTTTCAGGTGATACTCAGACAGGCCGCCTTCGCCTGTATTCATCCATGTGCCGCCGGCCTGGTGCAGCCCTTTTGACAGGGCGGTAATTGCCCGGTCGCCAAGTGAGCCGTAGCTCATCGCTGATTGTCCGATTAACCCTTTCACATAAAACGGCTTCTTGCATGTATCGCGGCCGATCACTTGCACATCGTCCGGATGCAGGTAATAAGGGTCCGCCTTTGCTTTTTCGCGGTGTTCGCTGCGTTTCAGCAGGTTGTCTTTGTCAATTTTGTATATCATCGTGTCGATCTTCGGCGTCTGATCTGCGCGCAGCTCCTCCCTTTGTTTCGGGAAGAGGGCGTTACGGATATAATAGCCCGGCTGATCGAAATCCCGTTCTGAGCCGAAGCCCATCATTCTGCTTTTATACTTTCCCGACATGACCGTCTGTTCATATTCTCTCCGGGAAAACGGCTGTTCTTCGTTATCATTGCTGAATAAATACTGCCGCAGCTCAGGTCCGATTTTTTCAAATATATAGCGCAGTTTTCCCGCTACGGGATAATTGCGCAGCACTGAATGTTCTTCCTGCTTTTCGTCTCTTATGTATATCCAGAGAAACAATGCGGCGGGAACTAAAATAATAAAGATCAATATACAAATCAGTACGATAATGGCTTGTTCCATTGAGATCAGACTCCTTGTCTTTTTTCTCTTTGACATTCCACATATTGTCTGTTTTCAAACATAGCCGTTTCCCGTCCGGCGGAGCGCAATCTTTTTTTGTGAATCAGGTGAATGACGTCTTTTTCCGTTTTTCCGGGCCAAACGAATTTGTTATAATGTTTAAATGGCAAGAAACGAATGGAGGAACGAAAACGCATGTACGATGTTAACGAGTGGAAGCATGTTTTTAAACTCGATCCGAATAAAGATTTACCGGATGAACAGCTGGAACGGCTTTGTGAATCAGGGACTGACGCCATTGTGATCGGAGGAAGCGACAATATCACCGAGGACAATGTGCTGAGACTGATGTCAAAGGTGCGGCGGTTTTTAGTGCCGTGCGTACTTGAGGTGTCGACGATTGATTCCATTGTGCCCGGGTTTGATCTTTATTTCATTCCGAGTGTGCTCAACAGCAAAAAGGCGGACTGGATTGTCGGCATGCATCATCAGGCGATGAAAGAATACGGAGAGCTCATGTCAATGGAGGAAATCGTTACGGAGGGCTACTGCATCGTCAACCCTGATTGTAAGGCGGCCGCTTTGACGGAGGCGGATACACATATAGAAACAGAAGATATTCTCGCCTATGCGCGGGTCGCGGAACATTTGCTTCATCTCCCGATTTTTTATCTGGAATACAGCGGGATGCTGGCGGACATAGAAACGGTGGAGAAAACGAAGGCTGTGCTGGACAAGTCCGTCCTGTTTTACGGAGGCGGCATTAAAGACGCGGAAACGGCGGAACGGTTCGGCCGTCATGCCGATGTCATCGTTGTCGGAAATGCCGTATATGAAGATTTTGATCAGGCGCTTAAAACGGTGGCGGCTGTAAAGACAAAGTAGCCAAGCGGACGAAATTGATTTATGATAGAACATATGTTTGATAGGCGGTGAACGGATATGAATTACATTAGCAATCAATTATTAAGCGGATTAAATCCCGTTCAGCAGGAAGCGGTCAAGACGACGGACGGTCCGCTGCTTCTGATGGCGGGCGCGGGAAGCGGAAAAACACGTGTGCTGACGCACAGAATCGCATACTTAATGGCGGAAAAACACGTGGCGCCATGGAACATTCTGGCGATTACATTTACAAATAAAGCAGCCAGAGAAATGAAGGAGCGGGTTGAGAGCATTCTCGGACCCGGCGCGGATGAAATCTGGATTTCCACCTTCCACAGCATGTGCGTGCGGATTCTGCGCAGGGATATTGACAGAATCGGCATCAACCGAAATTTCTCCATTCTTGATACGGCTGATCAGCTTTCCGTTATTAAAGGGATTCTGAAAGAGCGGAATATCGATCCGAAAAAGTTTGATCCGAGAAGTATTTTAGGCTCCATCAGCAGCGCAAAAAACGAGCTGATCGAACCTGAGGAATTCGCAAAAACGGCCGGCGGCTACTACGATCAGGTCACGAGTGACGTGTATACCGATTATCAGAAAAAACTGCTGAAAAACCAATCGCTCGATTTTGATGATTTAATCATGACGACGATTAAGCTTTTCGAGCGTGTGCCGGAAGTGCTTGAGTTTTATCAGCGTAAATTCCAATACATTCACGTAGACGAGTATCAGGATACGAACAGGGCGCAATACCTGCTTGTGAAGCAGCTTGCGGCCCGTCTTGAAAATATCTGCGTCGTCGGTGACTCCGACCAGTCCATTTACAGATGGCGCGGGGCGGATATCGCGAATATCCTTTCCTTTGAAAAAGATTATCCGAGCGCAAACGTGATTCTGCTCGAGCAAAACTACCGCTCAACAAAGCGGATTCTGCAAGCGGCTAACGAAGTGATCAAAAACAACTCAAACCGCAAGCCGAAAAACCTGTGGACGGAAAATGACGAAGGCATCAAGCTTTCTTATTACAGCGGCGACAATGAATTCGGCGAAGGCCAATTCGTCGCGGGCAAAATTTATGAGCTGCACAGCTCGGGGCGGCGGAAGCTTTCCGATATCGCGATTTTATACCGGACAAACGCCCAGTCGCGCGTCATTGAGGAAACCCTTTTAAAATCCGGACTGAACTACAATATCGTCGGCGGAACCAAGTTCTACGACAGGAAAGAAATTAAAGACATTCTCGCATACCTGCGCCTTGTGTCAAACCCGGACGACGACATCAGTTTTACGCGGATCGTCAATGTGCCGAAGCGGGGCGTCGGCGCAACTTCGCTAGAAAAAATCGCTTCATATGCGGCGATGAACGGAATGTCAATGTTCCAGGCGATCAAACAGGTTGATTTCATCGGCGTCAGCGCGAAAGCGGCAAACGCGCTTGACGGTTTTGGCGTAATGATTGAAAATCTGACGAACATGCAGGATTACCTGTCCATTACGGAACTCACGGAAGAAATTCTCGA
Source organism: Bacillus sp. EU63 (assembly GCF_038592915.1). Taxonomy (NCBI): domain Bacteria; kingdom Bacillati; phylum Bacillota; class Bacilli; order Caryophanales; family Bacillaceae; genus Bacillus; species Bacillus sp. EU63. The sequence goes on from NZ_CP151944.1 coordinate 663,044, forward strand.
GAAAACGGAATACAGAGAAATGCTGAAGGCCGAAAAATCAATCGAAGCCCAAAGCCGCCTTGAAAATATCGACGAGTTTCTTTCCGTGACGAAAAACTTCGAACAAAAAAGCGAAGACAAGTCTCTCGTCGCGTTTCTGACTGATTTGGCGCTGATTGCGGATATTGACCAGCTCGACGAGAAGGAAGAGGAATCAGGCGGAAAGGATGCCGTCACTTTAATGACACTGCACGCCGCTAAGGGGCTTGAATTTCCTGTCGTGTTCTTAATGGGCATGGAAGAAGGCGTGTTCCCGCACAGCCGCTCCCTGATGGAAGAAGCCGAGATGGAAGAAGAACGCAGGCTCGCATATGTAGGCATTACGAGGGCGGAAGAAGAACTGTATTTAACGAATGCCAAAATGCGCACCTTATTCGGCCGCACCAATATGAATCCGGAATCCCGCTTTATTAGGGAAATACCTGGCGATTTATTGGAGAACCTAAATGAGAAGAAAACACCTCGCATGCAGCCGGGAAGAAAAGTGCAGCCAAAACGCGGGCCCGTATCCCGTCCCGTTTCCTATGCGAACAAAACAGGCGGCGACTCGCTCAGCTGGGCGGTCGGCGATAAAGCGGGCCATAAAAAATGGGGCACCGGAACGGTTGTCAGCGTAAAAGGAGAAGGCGAAAGCACCGAGCTTGATATCGCATTCCCGAGCCCAGTCGGCGTGAAGCGTCTGCTTGCCGCTTTTGCGCCGATTGAAAAGCAGTAACCTGAAGAGGAAAGGAAGAACATGATGGACAAAGAAACAGCGAAACACCGGGCAGAAGAATTGCGCCGCACCATCGATCAGTACAGTTATGAATATTACACCTTAGATGAACCGAGCGTGCCGGATTCCGAGTACGACAGACTGATGCAGGAGCTGATTGCCATAGAGGAAGAGCACCCGGAACTCAGAACGCCTGATTCGCCCACACAGCGGGTCGGGGGAGCGGTGCTTGAATCGTTTCAAAAGGTGCAGCACGGCACGCCGATGCTCAGTCTCGGCAACGCATTTAACGATGATGATCTCCGCGATTTTGACCGCCGCGTCCGTCAGGCTGTCGGTGCCGGCGTCGCTTATAATGTGGAGCTGAAAATAGACGGTCTTGCTGTTTCTCTCCGTTATGAAGACGGCTATTTCGTCAGAGGCGCGACAAGAGGAGACGGAACGACGGGCGAAGATATCACGGAAAACTTAAAAACGATCCGCAACATTCCGCTGAAAATGAAACGGAATCTTTCCATAGAAGTGCGCGGAGAGGCGTACATGCCGAAACAGTCATTTGAAGCCCTCAATGAAGAAAGGCTGAAACATGAAGAGGAGCCGTTCGCCAATCCCCGGAACGCGGCTGCGGGCTCACTCAGACAGCTCGATCCGAAAATTGCAGCGAAACGAAATCTTGACATCTTCGTCTACAGTATAGCGGAGCTTGACGAAATGGGTGTGGAAACACAGAGTCAGGGCCTGGATTTTCTGGATGAGCTCGGTTTTAAAACAAACCAGGAACGGAAAAAATGCGCCACGATAGATGAAGTCATTGAAATGATCGAAGAGCTGCAGGCGAAGCGGGCCGATCTCCCGTATGAAATTGACGGGATCGTCATCAAAGTCGATTCGCTCGATCAACAGGAAGAACTCGGGTATACGGCAAAAAGCCCGCGCTGGGCGATTGCTTATAAATTCCCGGCGGAAGAGGTCGTGACAAAACTGCTCGATATCGAACTGAATGTCGGAAGAACGGGCGTCATTACGCCGACCGCCGTTCTGGAACCGGTAAAAGTCGCGGGAACGACGGTCTCAAGAGCATCCCTTCATAACGAAGATTTAATTAAAGAGAAGGATATCCGCATTCTCGATAAAGTGGTCGTCAAAAAAGCGGGCGACATCATCCCTGAGGTCGTCAATGTCTTAATCGAACAGCGGACCGGGGAAGAAAAAGAATTCAATATGCCTACCAGCTGCCCTGAGTGCGAGAGCGAACTTGTCCGCATTGAAGGGGAAGTCGCGCTGCGCTGCATCAATCCGGAATGTCCGGCGCAGATCAGAGAAGGCCTGATTCACTTTGTCTCACGCAACGCGATGAATATTGACGGACTCGGAGAACGTGTCATCACACAGCTTTTCCGTGAACATCTCGTCCGTAATGTCGCTGATTTGTATAAGCTGACGAAAGAGCAGGTCATCCGGCTTGAGCGGATGGGGGAAAAATCAACTGACAATCTGATCAGCTCCATCCAAAAGTCGAAAGAGAATTCGCTGGAACGCCTGCTGTTCGGTCTCGGCATCCGTTTTATCGGCTCAAAAGCGGCAAAAACACTCGCCATGCATTTTGAAAGCCTGGAAAATTTGAAACAAGCCACGGAAGAAGAGCTGCTTGCGGTAGATGAAATCGGCGAAAAGATGGCCGATGCCGTTATTACCTATTTCCGCAAAGAAGAAATGCTTGAGCTATTGAATGAACTTGAGGAACTCGGTGTGAACACACTCTACAAAGGCCCGAAAAAAGTAAAAGCGGAGGACAGCGACTCTTATTTTGCCGGCAAAACCATCGTGTTAACCGGAAAGCTTGAAGAGCTGTCCAGAAATGAAGCCAAGGCGCAGATTGAAGCGCTCGGCGGAAAGCTGACGGGATCTGTCAGCAAAAAAACAGACTTGCTGATTGCCGGAGAAGCGGCCGGAAGCAAGCTGACAAAAGCGCAGGAATTAAACATTGAAGTATGGAATGAAGCACAGCTATTGGGAGAGCTAAAGAAATAAGAGGAGTGTTTTCTATTGAAAAAGATGTTGGCATTGGCGGCGACGGCAACGGCGGCAGTACTCATGCTGTCGGCCTGTTCGCCGAGTTTCGGGGGGAACAAAGAGGAAGAGATCACGCAGAAAACGGCAAAGTCTTCTGAAAAAGCGATCATACCGAAATATAATATCTCTGATTCCTACTATAAAATGGTGCTTCCGTTTAAGGCCGGAAAAGCGCGCGGCCTGACCGCGGACCGGCTGAACACGAGGCTGGACATCGATGAATTCGAGACGGGTCTGATGCGGCTCGCTCAAGACACGTTCCCGACGGATGACTATTTGTATCAGGAAGGCCAGTATTTAGATGAGGACACGGTACTCAGCTGGCTTGACCGCAAAAAAGAGGGCAGTGATCTGAAAAAGGCGAAAAAGGCAGACGCCAATTTTCAGAATCTCGGCTTAAACCCGGTGCTGCCAAGCTCGGGATCGACAAAAGAGAAAAATGAAAACAGCCCGATTTACTTAGCGTCTATGCTTGAACAGGATTACTTAGTAAGAAAAGATAAAAATTCCATCCAGCTTGGCGGTGTCATGATCGGTCTCGCTCTCAACTCTGTTTACTATTACCGCGAAAACACAGGTGATCCGCAGCAGGAAGTGGAGCTCAGCGACAAAACGATCCGCAGCCACGGTGAAGAAATCGCCCAGGAAGTCGTTAACCGCCTTCGGAAAATGGATAACCTGAAAAATGTGCCGATTACCGTCGCCCTTTATAAACAAGCGCCGAAAACATCAATCGTGCCGGGGAATTACATTGCGAAAACAGAAGTCAAGGCCGGCTCATCCACCATTTCAAACTGGGATGATGTCAAAGAAAAGTACGTCTTCTATCCGGCGGATACAGACACGGCAAAGAAATACCCTGATGATTCCGAAGTGTTTAAACGCTTCAAAAACGCCATCGACAGCTACTTCCCGAATTACACCGGAGTCGTCGGAACGGCAATGTACGAAAACGATGAAATGAGAAAAATGAAGATTGAAATCCCGATGCAATTTTACGGGAAAAGCGAAGTTATCGCCTTTACCCAATACTTAACAGGTGAGCTGATGGATTATTATTCAAAAAGCTCAGTTGATGTCGAAATTAACATTACCTCGTCTGACGGACAGGAAGCGCTGATCGTCCGCAATGCGGGTGACAAAGAACCGACCGTCCATATTTACGATTAACCAAGATGCCCTTGTTCATTTCTGTATGAGCAAGGGTTTTTTATTGTGAATATCGTTGGAGCTAGGAATGAGGTATGTTAAGATATTTGTATAATTAGGAATTAACAGGAAAACACATTTCATTTCTAAGCGGATGTTACGAATCTGCTGTGAAAAAAGAAGGGCAGGAATGTTGATGAATGACATTTGCTGAGTACACACACCGCCTACAAACGTTATGAAAAGGGTGAATCAGCATGCATAAAGATATTAAAGCGATTTTTGAGGAAGAGAAGGTGCTCGCTGAAGCAGGTGAAATATACGGCTTTACCAAGTTTCAATTTATCGCGGACGCAGAGAACTACGTATACGAAATTGTGAAAGATAACGAACCTTATATCTTAAAAATTACGCATACGATCAGAAGAACACCGGAATATATTCTCGGAGAAATGGAATGGCTTCATCATCTGGCAAAGGGCGGGCTTTCAGCAGCGAAACCGATTCCTTCATTAAATGGCAAAGATGTCGAAGAAGTGCCGGATGGAAAAGGCGGAGCATTTTTAGTAAGAGTCTATGAAAAAGCGCCCGGACGCAAAGTGGAGGAATCAGACTGGAACGGAACTCTGTTTTACGAGCTTGGAAAATACACGGGGAACATGCACCGGCTGACGAAAAGCTACTGTCTGAGCGATCCGGCATATAAAAGGCAGGAATGGGATGAAGAGGAGCAGCTGAAGCTGAGAAAATACGTGCCCGCAGATCAGCATCTCGTATTTGAGCGGGCGGATGCTCTAATGGAAAAACTGCGCCGTTTGCCGAAGAATCCTGAAAACTACGGCCTTGTGCACGCCGATCTGCACCACGGCAATTTCAATTGGGACAACGATAAAATCACTGCATTTGATTTTGATGATACCGGCTACAATTGGTTTGTGAATGATATCAGTATTCTGCTGTACAACATGTTGTGGTATCCGGTCATCCCGTATGAAGACAAGGCCGCGTTTACGGGTGAATTCATGACACACTTTATGAAAGGCTACAGGGAAGAAAATGACCTTGACCCCGCCTGGCTTGAACACATCCCGGATTTTCTCCGGCTGCGCCATATGCTGATCTACGGATTATTGCATCAGGCGTTTGACCTCAATGCACTCGGGGACGAGGAACGTGAGATGCTGAAAACCTTCAGGCGCGATATCGAAAACGAAACCCCGATTACGGAGTATCACTTTTCTGCATTCGTATAAATAGAAAAACGCCGGCTGAGTCCAGCCCGGCGTTTTTTTATAGCGTATCACACTTCACTCCGACGACACCCTGAATTTCTTTAATATCATAATAGACGTCAGTGGTGTAGCGGTTTTTGTGAACACTGACTTTCACTTCCATAATCGGAAATTCTTTTTCGTGCAGATCATCAATCCGGACGGAGTGAATGCGGAGCTGTTTGCTTTTCATTTCCTTTAAAATCTCGGTCATTTTGTCTTTATCGGAAAGAGACATTCTCACGCGGATATCCTTTTCTTTCAAGCGGTTGGGACCGATTTTTCTGATCAGCCACGGAAGAAATTCGACACTGATCAGGATAAACAAGAGGCTTGCGAACGCCTCTTTATAAAAGCCGGCGCCTGTAGCCAGACCGAGCCCGGCCGCGCCCCAGATGATGGCCGATGTCGTCAGGCCGGATATGACGTCATTGCTTTTACGCAGGATCACGCCCGCGCCGATAAAACCGACGCCGGAAATGATTTGGGCGGGGAGGCGGAGCGGATCCATCATGATACGGTAATATTTTGGGAAATGATATGCCGCATTAATGCTGACGATCGTCAGCATACAGGAGCTGACGGCGATGACGATACAGGTTTTCAGGCCGAGCGGTTTGTTTTTCAGCTCGCGTTCAAGACCGATGATCATGCCGATCAGCGTGGCAATGCCCAGCTTTAATAAAATGTCTGGTTCGATAGGCCAGCTCAATTTGCACAGCACCTCCGCAATTTTTCTTATAATAAATTGATATGATTTTCTCACAGTATTTATAGCAGGACAAGTGCGGAAGAAAAAAGCCGTCAGGGATAAAATCTGACGGCTTTTTGTCTATTTCTTGTTTTTCAAAAGAGCTTCCATCCGGCTGAACAGCTGATAAGAAGCATCGGCCGGTTTTTTGGTCAGCAGGCTGACGGCAATACCGGCAATCAGACTGAGGAAGAACCCCGGAATGATTTCGTATATGCCGGTTGAAGCGGCAAGCCCTGTCGTGATCCAGATTAAAACGGCCGCGGCCCCGGTAATCATCGCCGCAAGCGCTCCCCATTCATTCATCCGTTTCCAGTACAGACTGAGCAAGAGCGCCGGGCCGATAGCCGAACCGAAGCCTGCCCACGCATATCCGACCAGATCAAGAATGGTGCTGTTCGGATTCATGGAAAGCAGGATGGCGATAACGGCCACGATCAATACCGACAGGCGTCCGGTCATGACCAATTCTTTATCGCTCGCTTCCCGTCTGAAAAAGGCGCGGTATAAATCTTCCGTAATGGCGCTTGCCGTTACGAGAAGCTGTGAGGAAATGGAACTCATGATCGCCGCTAAAATTGCGGACAGCAAGAAGCCCGTAATCAGCGGATGGAACAAGATTTTAGAAAAAATAATGAAAATCGTTTCGGGATCTTTTACGGAGACCCCGAAGTGATGAGAATACGCAACCCCGATAATCCCGGTAAGCAATGAACCGACAACTGAAATAACCATCCAGCTCATCCCGATTCTGCGGGCGGGTTTTAAATCTTTCACTTCTTTAATCGCCATAAATCGTACGATGATATGAGGCTGGCCGTAATAGCCGAGTCCCCATGCCAAATAAGAAATAATGCTAATGACGCTCGCGCCTTTAAAGATATCCAATAGTTTCGGGTTAACGGCGTTGATCGAATCAATCGTCGTTGAAACGCTCCCGAGCTGGGTAAAAGCAACGATCGGCACAAGCACTAATGCCGCAAACATGATCGCTCCCTGTACAAAGTCAGTCAGACTGACAGCGAGGAAACCGCCAAACAGCGTGTAAAGCACAACAACACCGGCCGTTAAAAACAAACCGAATTTGTAGTCGGCGCCGAATGCCGATTCAAATAACCTGCCTCCGGATACCATCCCGGACGATGTGTACAGCGTGAAAAAGATCATAATAATCACGGCGGAAACAATTTTCAGCAATGATGACGAGTGGCGGAACCGTTTATCGAAAAAATCGGGAATCGTAATCGCATCATCCGCAACTTCCGTGTAAGCGCGCAGCCTCGGAGCAAGCAGCAGATAATTTGAATACGCGCCGATCGTCAAACCGAGCGCCAGCCATAAGGTCGATAACCCCGTTGCGAACATTGCGCCGGGAACTCCCATCAGCATCCATGCGCTCATATCGGCCGCACCTGCGGACAGCGCCGTTACGAACGGGCCTAGTCCTCTTCCGCCCAGCATGTAATCATTAATATTCGTTGTCTTCCTGAATGCGTACCAGCCGATTAACAGCATGGCAGCAAAGTAAATGCCAAGAGATATAATTAATTCAATACTCACGTTTTTGGACCCTCTCTTCTTTCATGTAAATGTTGCATCACCTCTGTAGATTAGTAGTGCCGGAATATGCGCCGGCGATCCAGCCTTTAGTCATCATTCCATGCGGATCGCATGATTTAGTGCTGGCTATGGTTACTAAACCTAACAAAGTATCCCCGATCAATCAACTCTCGAAACCTGGCCCGCTCAAGGAAAAAATCCCCGCCAACATAGAACAGCTTAGAGATGAAAACGCTACCAATAAATTATAAAAGTAAAAATTTTCTGACATATAATTCGTTTCTCTTTCTCCCCGATTTAGGATAAAATAGAGAGGGTTTCATCATGCCTCAGAAGGCGGCGTTTTGTTGCTTTAGAGGGCTCGTTTTTGATATGATCAGTATTATATGACGAAACGGAGAATTATGCGGAGGTGGATCTTATGTCACGAATTTCTATAGAAGAAGTAAAGCATGTCGCTCATTTGGCGAGACTCGCCATTACGGATGAAGAAGCTGAAATGTTCACAGAACAGCTTGACAGCATCATCTCGTTTGCCGAGGAGCTTAATGAAGTGGACACGGATAACGTGGAACCGACAACACACGTGCTGAAAATGAAAAACGTAATGAGAGAAGATGAAGCGGGTAAAGGCCTTCCGGTCGAGGATGTCATGAAAAATGCTCCCGATCATAAAGACGGCTATGTCCGTGTGCCATCTATTCTGGATTAAAGGAGGGAGACAGTATGTCATTATTTGATCACAAAATCACAGAACTGAAACAAATGATACATAAAAAAGAAATCAAGATTTCCGATCTTGTTGATGAATCTTACAAACGGATCGCATCCGTGGATGATAAGGTGCAGGCGTTTTTACAGCTTGATGAAGAAAGAGCCCGCGCTTACGCGAAAGAACTTGACGAAGCGGTTGACGGACGGTCTGAACACGGTCTTCTCTTCGGAATGCCGATCGGCGTCAAAGACAACATCGTGACCAAAGGGCTTCGCACAACATGCTCAAGCAAAATCCTCGAAAACTTCGATCCGATTTACGATGCGACGGTCGTGGAGCGCCTTCAAGCCGCTGAAGCCGTCACGATCGGAAAGCTGAATATGGACGAGTTCGCGATGGGTTCTTCTACTGAAAACTCCGCGTACAAAGCGACGAAAAACCCTTGGAATCTCGATACGGTTCCCGGCGGATCAAGCGGCGGTTCCGCAGCTGCGGTTGCCGCGGGCGAAGTGCCGTTTTCACTCGGATCTGATACGGGCGGCTCCATCCGCCAGCCGGCTTCTTTCTGCGGCGTCGTCGGATTAAAGCCCACATACGGACGCGTGTCGCGTTACGGTTTGGTCGCTTTTGCGTCTTCACTGGACCAGATCGGGCCGATCACAAGAACCGTAGAAGATAACGCATTCCTGCTTCAGGCGATTTCAGGCCCGGACAAAATGGACTCTACGAGCGCCAATGTCGAAGTGCCGGATTTTCTTTCTTCATTAACTGGCGATATTAAAGGCTTAAAAATCGCCGTACCGCAAGAATATCTCGGAGAAGGCGTCGGCAAAGAAGCGAAAGAATCGGTTTTAGCCGCTTTAAAAGTGCTTGAAGACCTCGGAGCGACATGGGAAGAAGTATCTCTGCCGCACAGCAAATACGCGCTTGCGACGTATTATCTGCTGTCTTCTTCCGAAGCGTCTGCAAACCTTGCGCGCTTTGACGGCATCCGCTACGGCTACCGCTCAGACAATGCGGACAACCTGATCGACCTTTATAAACAGACACGCTCTGAAGGATTCGGTAATGAAGTGAAGCGCCGCATCATGCTCGGCACCTTCGCGCTCAGCTCCGGCTACTATGATGCATATTACAAAAAAGCGCAAAAAGTGCGCACGCTTATTAAGAAAGATTTTGAAGACGTATTTGAGAAATACGATGTCATCGTCGGACCGACAACGCCGACACCGGCATTCAAAATCGGCGAAAAAACCAGCGATCCGCTCACAATGTACGCCAACGATATTTTAACGATCCCTGTCAACCTCGCGGGTGTGCCGGGAATCAGCGTGCCGTGCGGATTTGCGGACGGGCTGCCGCTCGGATTGCAAATCATCGGAAAACACTTCGATGAAGGCACTGTATACCGCGTCGCTCATGCTTTTGAGCAGGCAACAGATCATCATAAAGCGAAACCTGAACTGTAAGGGGTGAAATGAAGTGAACTTTGAAACGGTAATCGGACTTGAAGTCCATGTGGAATTAAAAACAAAATCTAAAATTTTCTCAAGCTCACCGACGCCATTCGGCGCGGAAGCGAATACCCAAACGAGCGTCATCGACCTCGGCTATCCCGGCGTGCTGCCCGTTTTGAACAAAGAAGCGGTTGAATTCGCGATGAAAGCCGCAATGGCTTTGAACTGTGAAATCGCAACGGATACGAAGTTTGACCGGAAAAACTATTTCTATCCGGACAACCCGAAGGCATATCAAATTTCTCAATTTGACAAGCCGATCGGCGAAAACGGCTGGATCGAAATCGAAGTCGGCGGAAAAACGAAAAAAATCGGCATTACCCGTCTTCACCTTGAAGAAGATGCGGGAAAACTGACGCATACGGGCGACGGCTATTCCCTCGTTGACTTCAACCGCCAGGGCACGCCGCTTGTCGAGATTGTATCTGAGCCGGATATCCGCACACCGGAGGAAGCTTACGCATATCTCGAAAAGCTGAAATCAATTATTCAATACACAGGCGTTTCCGACTGTAAAATGGAAGAAGGTTCACTGCGTTGTGACGCCAACATTTCCCTCCGTCCGATCGGCCAGGAGAAATTCGGCACAAAAACGGAGCTGAAAAACCTGAACTCCTTCGCGTTCGTGCAAAAAGGACTTGAGCATGAAGAAAAACGCCAAGAGCAGGTCCTTCTGTCAGGCGGAGTCATTCAGCAGGAGACGCGACGCTACGATGAAGCGACGAAAAAAACCATTTTGATGCGTGTCAAAGAAGGTTCGGACGACTATCGTTATTTCCCTGAGCCTGACCTTGTCGAGCTCTACATTGATGACGAATGGAAAGAACGCGTAAGAGCAACCATTCCTGAGCTTCCGGACGAGCGCCGCAAGCGTTATATCGAAGAGCTCGGCCTGCCTGCTTATGACGCAATGGTTCTGACGCTGACGAAAGAAATGGCTGATTTCTTCGAAGAAACGGTCAATAAAGGCGCAGAAGCCAAGCAGGCATCAAACTGGCTGATGGGTGAAGTCTCAGCTTACCTGAACGCCGAACAAAAAGAGCTTGAGGATGTCGCGCTGACTCCTGAAGGCCTTGCCGGCATGATTAAGCTGATTGAAAAAGGAACCATCTCGTCCAAAATCGCGAAGAAAGTCTTTAAAGAATTAATTGAAAAAGGCGGCGACGCAGAAAAAATCGTCAAAGAAAAAGGCCTCGTGCAGATTTCTGACGAAAGCGTGCTTCTGAAGCTGGTAACAGATGCGCTTGACAGCAACCCGCAGTCAATTGAAGACTTCAAAAACGGAAAAGACCGCGCGATCGGCTTCCTTGTCGGGCAGATTATGAAAGCCTCAAAAGGACAGGCCAACCCGCCGATGGTCAACAAGATCTTACTTGAAGAAATCAAAAAACGATAAAAAAAGCAGCCGCCTCTAAGGGCGCTGCTGACACGGAGACCGGTAAGCGCCGGTCTCTTTTTTTATAAGCTGAAATAGGTTTCAATGGAAGCCCGCAGCGTTTCAATCTGCTCATTTCCGCTGCCTGCCAAATTGGACAGCATTCCTTTAATAATCGGTTTTCGCGGCTCTTCCTTTGCGCATTCCTCTTCAATGACTTCAAGCGATACGAGGACGTCCTCAGGCAGCTCCTGCTGTGCTTTTATCTTTTGAATATCCGCAAGCAGTCTTTCTCTATCCGCCGCGGGCTGAGTGAAGATATCCTCAGGCAGCAGCGGATCGGGATTGTCTTTTATCAGTCCCGTAATCAGATCATCGATTCTGGCAATCAGAAAGGCCGCCACGTTTTCCGTCCGGAATGCCGTATGTTCATTAAAAATCAAGAAATGAATATAGGAGCTCACAATTCCTTGCGCCATAACGGACGCGTCCGCTAAAAACGGTGTGACGGCATCTCCGTAAACGGAGAGCAACGCATCCCGATACAGCATGTTAAATTGAATATTGGCCTCATGAAAATACTGCTTGACCTTTTGATTTTCAGGAATGACCTTTTCGCTCAGCAAGAGAATGATAAAGTCCTTGTGCTCCATAAATTCCTGGAATTGATAAGCGATTTGTTTTCGAAATACGTCCTTAGGCGGTTTATGCTGATGTTCTGTTTTGATTTTCTTTATTTCTTCCATAGACATGCCGATGTAATACTCACATGCTGACAGCAAAAGGTCTTCTTTTGATTTGAAATGGAGATAGAAGGCTCCTTTTGAAATTCCGCATTCACCGGCGATTTCCTGAATGGTTGTTGAAGAAAACCCTTTTTTGGCAAATAAATGGATGCCTGTTTTTATGATTTTCTCTTTTTTTTCGTTCATGACGTGCTTCCCCTTAATCCTGAAAAATTTAGAAAAATTTACTGCCTTATTAGTTGACGATGTTGAGTTATACCGTTTAGTATTATATAGAATGACCAGTCAGTCAATAAAAATTAACGGAGGACATGATGAACCACATTATTAACTTTGTACTGAAGAACAAATTCGCAGTTTGGCTGATGACGATTATCGTTACTGTAGCAGGGCTGTATGCCGGTATGAATATGAAGCAGGAATCCATACCGGACGTCAACATGCCTTACCTTTCAGTAAATACGACTTATCCCGGAGCTGCTCCGAGTCAAGTTGCGGATGACGTGACAAAACCGATCGAGCAGGCGGTCCAGAATTTAGAAGGAGTGAGCGTCGTAACGTCCACATCTTCTGAAAACGTCTCATCGGTTATGATTGAATATGATTACAGCAAGGATATGGACAAGGCGAAAACCGAAGTCGCTGAAGCGCTGGACAGTGTCAGCCTTCCTGACGACGCGAAAAAACCTGACATTTCCCGTTACAGCCTCAACTCTTTCCCGATTTTGACGCTCAGTGTGACAAGCGGCAAAAGCTCGCTTGAAGATCTGACTAAAAATGTGGAAAACACTCTCGTTCCTAAGCTTGAAGGCATTCAGGGCGTTGCGTCCGTACAAGTTTCCGGACAGCAGGAAGAGCAGGTGGAATTCTCTTTCAAAGACAAAAAAATGAAAGAGTACGGACTTGATGAAGATACCGTCAAGAAAGTGATCCAAGGCTCTGACGTCAATACGCCGCTTGGATTGTACACATTCGGCAACAAAGAAAAATCAGTTGTCGTTAACGGAAATATTACGTCAATTAAAGATCTGAAAGAGATGAGAATTCCGGTCACATCTTCTTCTGCCGCTCAAGGTCAAGCGGGCGGAGCCGGTGCGGCGTCTGCGGCGGACGCTCAGGCTATGCAGCAGGCACAGCAAAGCGCGTCAGCAGGGGTGCCGACAGTCAAGCTTTCTGACATTGCCGACATTAAAGATGTGAAAAAAGCTGAATCCATTTCCCGCACGAACGGAAAGGACAGCATCGGAATTAATATCGTAAAAGCCAATGACGCCAACACGGTAGAAGTGGCCGATGCGATTAAAGATGAACTGAATCAATACAAAAAAGACCATAAAGGGTTCAAGTACAGCTCGACTCTTGATATGGCAGAGCCGATTACAGAGTCGGTGGATACGATGTTAAGCAAAGCGATTTTCGGCGCGATTTTTGCGGTCGTGATCATTCTCTTATTCTTAAGAGATATTAAATCAACGATGATTTCTATCGTTTCCATCCCGCTGTCACTGCTGATTGCGCTTCTTGTGCTGAATCAGCTTGATGTCACATTGAACATAATGACGCTCGGTGCGATGACGGTCGCCATCGGACGGGTAGTCGACGACTCGATTGTCGTGATCGAAAACATTTACCGCCGCATGAGGCTGAAAGATGAACCTTTACGCGGGAAGCAATTGGTGCGTGAAGCGACGAAAGAAATGTTTAAACCGATCATGTCATCAACGATCGTAACCATTGCTGTATTCCTGCCGCTTGCCATGGTCGGCGGACAGATCGGCGAACTGTTTATGCCGTTTGCATTAACAATCGTCTTCGCGCTTGCCGCATCACTGTTGATTTCGATCACACTGGTGCCGATGCTTGCGCACAGCTTATTCAAAAAATCGCTCACAGGCGCGCCTGTTAAAGCGAAAGAGCATAAGCCGGGCAGATTGGCCAATTTCTATAAAAAAGTGCTGAATTGGTCATTAAGACATAAATGGATTACATCTATCATCGCGGTTCTGATGCTTGTCGGCAGTTTATTCCTCGTACCTCTGATCGGCGCGAGCTACCTGCCTGCGCAAGCGGACAAAACGATGCAGCTCACATACACGCCTGAACCGGGCGAAACGAAAAGCGAAGCTGAAAAAGCTGCGCAAAAAGCGGAAGATATGCTGCTTAAACGCAAACATGTCGATACCGTTCAGTATTCATTAGGCTCGCAAAGTCCGCTCGGCGGAAGCTCAAACGGCGCATTGTTCTACGTGAAATACGAGGATGACACGCCTGATTTTGACAAAGAAAAAGACAATGTCTTAAAAGAAATCAAAAAAACATCCAGCCGCGGCGAATGGAAATCACAAAATTTCAGTTCGTCAGGCAACAACAACGAATTAACGTACTATGTGTACGGAGATTCAGAGTCTGATATTAAAGGCACGGTCAAAGACATCGAAAGCATCATGAAAAAGCAGAAGGATCTGAAAGACATCAACTCAGGCCTTTCCAGCACATATGATGAGTACACGTTCACCGCTGACCAGGAGAAACTCAGCAAGCAGGGCCTGACGGCTTCGCAAATCTCCCAAGCCCTGATGTCCCAAACGTCACAGTCTCCTTTGACAACGGTGAAAAAGGACGGCAAAGAGCTTGACGTCAACATCAAAACAGAAAAAGACCAGTATAAGAGTGTAAAAGAATTAGAGGATAAAACCATCACATCGCCTGCAGGCCAAGAAGTAAAAATCGGCGATGTGGCGAAAGTGAAAAATGGCACGACATCCGATACCATTTCCAAACGCGACGGCAAAGTGTACGCTGACGTAACGGCAACCGTCACTTCTGACAACGTCACGAAGGTGTCATCAGCCGTTCAAAAGAAAGTTGACAAACTGGATAAGCCGGACAATGTATCGATTGATACCGGCGGTGTATCAGCGGATATTGCTGATTCCTTTACGAAACTCGGCTTAGCGATGCTTGCCGCAATCGCCATCGTATACCTCGTTCTTGTGATCACGTTCGGCGGAGCATTAGCGCCGTTTGCGATTCTGTTCTCGCTTCCGTTTACAGTCATCGGCGCATTAGTCGGCCTGTATGTATCCGGAGAGACGGTCAGTCTGAATGCCATGATCGGTATGCTGATGCTGATCGGAATCGTCGTCACAAACGCGATTGTCTTAATTGACCGCGTCATCCATAAAGAAGCGGAAGGCCTATCGACGAGAGAAGCGCTCCTGGAAGCCGGCTCTACGAGATTGCGTCCGATTCTGATGACGGCGATCGCGACAATCGGCGCCCTGCTTCCATTGGCATTGGGCTTTGAAGGCGGAAGCCAAGTCATTTCTAAAGGACTCGGTGTCACTGTTATCGGCGGTTTAATCAGTTCGACTCTGCTGACTCTTCTGATTGTGCCGATCGTATATGAAGTATTAGCGAAATTCCGTAAGAAAAAACCTGGAACGGAAGAAGAGTAAGACAGCGGGCCTTGGCTCCTTAAACGGAGCCGGGGCCTTTTTTCTTCTGGAAATTCCTGTACATATTGTTGCGATTTTCTCAAGTCATAGTATAATTAAAGGTTGTTAGTGTTAATAATGGATCGGATACTCTTAAGTAGGATGATGAGATAATGAAACGTGCACGCATAATATACAATCCGACTTCAGGACGGGAGCTTTTTAAGAAAAATCTTGCCCAGGTCCTGCAAAAATTTGAACAAGCCGGTTATGAAACCTCTACCCATGCCACCACATGCGCGGGGGATGCCACCAACGCCGCAAAAGAAGCCGCTTTGCGGGAGTTTGACCTGATTATCGCAGCCGGCGGAGACGGAACGATTAATGAAGTCGTCAACGGCCTTGCGCCGTTAGACAAACGCCCGACACTCGGCATCATTCCGGTCGGCACGACAAATGATTTCGCCAGAGCGCTGGGCATTCCGAGAGAGAATATACTGAATGCCGCTGATACCGTCATTAACGGCGTGGCCCGCCCGATCGACATCGGACAGGTGAACGGTCAATATTTTATCAACATCGCCGGCGGAGGCCGTCTGACGGAGCTGACGTACGATGTGCCAAGCAAACTGAAAACGATGCTCGGCCAGCTTGCTTATTATTTAAAGGGAATGGAAATGCTGCCTTCACTTCGACCGACAGAAGTCGAGATTGAATATGACGGCAAGCTGTTTCAAGGCGAAATTATGCTGTTTTTAGTGACGCTGACCAACTCGGTCGGCGGATTCGAGAAGCTGGCCCCTGATTCCAGCCTGAATGACGGCATGTTTGATTTAATTATTTTGAAAAAAGCCAATCTCGCGGAGTTTATCAGAGTCGCGAGCATGGCGCTCAGAGGCGATCATATTAACGATCAGCACATTATTTACACAAAAGCGAATCGTGTGAAAGTCAATGTATCAGAAAAGATGCAGCTGAACCTGGACGGCGAGTACGGCGGCATGCTGCCGGGCGAATTCGTGAACCTGTACCGGCATATTCACGTCATCATGCCGAAGGAGAAAGCGGAACAGCTGGATGATTAATACGCGGACAAAATCCTAAAACAGTATTCGTTTTAGGATTTTGTCATCTTTTCAGCGTGATCGGAAACCTTTGAAGGCTGACATTGAATTTGAAGGTTTGCCAGCACGCTGAAACAAGGTTATTGGTAAAACTAGAGGTGATTATAGATGAAAATGAAACCCCCGATAGAAAAAAATGAATACTATGACGTGACATTTGAGGATTTGACGCACGAAGGAGCGGGCGTCGCAAAGGTTCAGGGCTTCCCGATCTTCGTGCCGAACGCCCTGCCTGAGGAAAAAGCGCAAATCAAAGTGACACGCGTCAAAAAAGGCTTCGCTTTCGGCCGCTTGATTGAGCTGAAGGAAGAAAGCCCGCACAGAACGGATGCCCCGTGCCCGATCTACAAACAATGCGGCGGCTGCCAGCTTCAGCACATGACCTATGAAGGCCAGCTCTTGTTTAAACAGAAACAAGTTAAAGACGTCTTGGAACGGATCGGCAAGCTGGACCTCTCAAACGTCACCGTCCACCCGACGCTCGGCATGGAAGACCCGTGGAACTACAGAAACAAAGCGCAGGTGCCGGTAGGAGAAAGAGAAGGCGGACTCGTCGCCGGATTCTATCAGCAAAGAAGCCATGACATCATCGACATGAGCGCCTGCCTGATTCAGCAATCCAAAAACGACGAAGCCGTCCAAGCCGTCAAAGACATCTGTGCAGCATACGGTGTCAAAGCCTATAACGAAGAACGCCACAAAGGCTGGCTCCGTCACATTATGGTCAGATACGGCGTCGTCACGGGCGAAATGATGATCGTCTTCATCACAAGAACAAGTGATTTTCCGCACAAAGCGAAGATCATCGAAGACATTACGGCGCAATTCCCGCACGTTAAATCAATCGTGCAGAACATCAACCCAAATAAAACAAACGTCATCTTTGGGGACAAAACAAACGTCATCTGGGGAGAAGAATACATCTACGACCTCATCGGAGACGTCAAATTCGCCATCTCCGCCAGATCATTCTATCAGGTCAACCCGGAACAGACAAAAGTGCTCTACGACAAAGCGCTTGAGTACGCAGAGCTGCAAGGAGAAGAAACCGTCATCGACGCCTACTGCGGCATCGGTACCATTTCTCTATTTCTGGCGAAGCAGGCGAAAAAAGTGTACGGCGTCGAAATCGTGCCGGAAGCCATCGAGGATGCGAAACGCAACGCTGAGCTGAACGGCATCACAAACGCGGAATTCGCAGTCGGAGAAGCGGAAACCGTCATTCCAAATTGGTACGAAGAAGGCATCACGGCCGACACCCTCGTCGTCGACCCGCCAAGAAAAGGCTGCGACGAAGCCCTCCTGCGGACAATCATCGACATGAAACCGAAGCGGGTGGTGTATGTGTCCTGCAATCCAGGCACGCTTGCAAGAGACCTGAGGGTGCTTGAGGATGGCGGATATGCGACGCTCGAAGTGCAGCCGGTGGATATGTTCCCGCATACGAATCATGTGGAGTGTGTGGCTGTGCTTTATTCTAAGGGTGCAGTTCATTAACTGTTACTAAGAAGAAGGAGTAAAGATAATATATATCTTTACTCCTCTCATTTAAGAAAGTTGCTATTTTATAATCCTTAAGTTATACATGTAGCAGCCCTCGTTTAATTCCGTTCACAACTGCTCCAACTCTTGAGTTGGCATCCATTTTTTGAATAATAGAAGAAATATGACGTTCTACAGTTCTTTTACTTAACTTTAATGCAGAACTGATTTCCATATTTGTTTTATCCTCTGCTATCAACTTCAGTACCTCCAGTTCCTTATGAGTAAGGCGATCAACAGAAAGGTTTACAGCATGTTGAGGAAATACATGGTTTCCTGCAAAAGTTTGTTTGACTGCAGTTATTAGTTCATTAATTGAATTTTCTTTCCTTACATAAGCAGCAGCTCCGGCATTGTATGCTGCATATATATATTCATCATACTCATAACCGGATAATATTACAATTTTTAACTCCGGAAATGTTTTCTTAATGTTTCTTGTCAAGGAGATTCCATTAAAAGATTTCATCCTAATATCAATAATTAGAATATTCGGACGATGATAGTCAATTTCATCATATATCTCTGCAGGATTTGATAAAGTGCTAACTACTTTAACGACTCTGTCGCGTTCTAGCAATTGTTTAATACCTTGTACCATCATCATATGATCATCTAACAGCAATACTTTGATTTTCAACTGATTTACTCCATTCATTGAAAAAGTAGTTGTAACAATATTGTGTTAAAACGTTTTCTCTTTGGTTATAAATTAAAACAGAAAAGGATCGAATATAAGATATCTGCATTGGGCTTTAGTCATTTCTAAAATGATGTAGATTCTGATCATTGGGAAGAAGGTTTATAAACTTTTTTATAGATATATGTCTATAATATGGTCCTTATGGAATATTATATCATTTCCCTTGTTATTAATCTAGATAAAAGTATAATAACTAACCCTTTTTGTTACATATTTCTTAATAATTCATTTTTTTAATTACTCAAATTTCCTAAATTGATAATTGCCTCAAAAAAACATGCAATTAACAATAATAAGTTGGCGACATCGCGCCATATTTTTGGCGTGATTTACGGATTTCATCTGAGTCAATATTTTGATATTTTTATGTAGAGAAGAAAATATTGGTTAAAAAGAGGCGGAATATACTATTTTCACTGATGTTGTTTTTTGATACACCTCAAAAAATACTGTGATGCACTTCAGCTAAGGTGTAGACAGAGTAAACTTTTTAAAGAGTTACAGAGTCAGGATATAATCTTGAGACGGGACAAAGGGAGGGGTAATAATGTTTAAAGTAAAGATCTTAGAAACCGAAGAAGAGAAAAAAGAACTATATGCAACGAGATATAAAATCTTTGTTGAACAGGAAAAATCAGTACCTGCTGAAAATTATAAGGACGGTTTATTAAAGGACCATTCTGATGATCATGCTTACCAAATCGGTTGTTATGAAGGCAGTTTATTAGTTGGGTTTATGACTTTAATTGTGAAAAAAGATGATGAATTATTAGAGGTTGAACAAACTCATAATTTGAAACCGCAAGCTAATGAAAAATATGCAGAAGTCATGAGATTAGTCGTGTTAGAAACATCTTTTACTAAAACGATTTCAATGAAAGGTAAAGTAATGAACCTTCTATTTGATACAGTGAAAGATATTATTATCTCTGAAAATATTACTCATCTTCTCTTGCAGAGCAGAGAGAAATCTAAAAAAATGTACGAAAAAATAGGGTTTAAACAAATCGGTGATTATAAATTATACAGAGAAAAATCGTACCAATGTCCTATGAAACTTGACGTAATGAAAGTAAGCGAAAAGGTAGTAAATATATCGGAATTTATTTAATGAAAGGGATGGAGCAAATGAGTCTGGAAACATTAATTAGTGTAGAAAAAAAAGAAAAGCTAGTGGGAATGATCGCGGAAATCTTGGAAGTGGAACCAGAAGAAATAAAGGATGATACAGATCTGGTTGAAGAATTAGATGCTGACTCAATGATGGCTTTAGAAATCTTAGCCTGTGTCGAAAAGGAGTTTCAAATAAAAATACCGGAAGAAGAGTTACAAAACTTCACCACAGTAAATAATATTATTTCAATTATTGAAGAAAGAATAACGGAAAAATAATATGAATTCATTGTCGCATGATGAGGTTTTAGAGAAATTACCGCAGAGATACCCTTTTGTAATGATAGATCGAGTGATCGAGGCTAATGAAACTTACATAACAGCTATGAAAAATGTATCAGGAAATGAACCGTGCTTCCAAGGGCATTTCCCTGAAAAGAAAATATTTCCGGGTGTGTATATTACAGAAGCGATTGCTCAAACAGCTATTCTTTTGTTTTCACAGAACGAAAATTCTGCAGAAACAAAACAAACTCTTCCTCTCCTTTACCACACAAATGTGAAATTTAAAAAGCCAATTGTACCTGGAGATCAAATGATTATTACATTAAATATAATAAAGAAAATTAGTAAGGCTGCAATTGTGAAAGCTGAAGTGAAAGTAGATGATTCTAAATGTGCATCGGGAGAATTGACCTTTACACTTGTGGGAGATGAATAATTTGAAAAGAGTTGTAGTAACCGGTACAGGAGCTATTACTTCAATAGGCCTTAATTCAAAAGATTTTTGGAGATCTTGTTTGAGTGGAGAGTCCGGCATTTCACCTATTCAAAAAGACGGACTTCAATTATTGGATCCTAAATATGGCGGTCAAATTCATAACTTCAATGCTTCTGAATGGATTAAAGTTAACGATTATAAGTCAATTGGAAGAGGTTCTCAATTATTAATTGCAAGTATGTATGATGCAATCAAAAATGCTGAATTGAAGCCTGAAACTTATAAAATGGCAGATTTATATGTTGGAACCACTATGGGTGAAATATCCATTGAAAAAACTGACTATAATCGTCATTTGGAAGAAGCTAGCCCTCAACATCTTTTAGACCAAGGATTCTTGCATACGTTATTAGCAAATGCCTGCAGAGAATTTGAGTTGCAGGGAGAGACAATGCTTGTTGCAAACGCTTGTTCTGCAGGTAATTATGCAATTATTCAAGGTTATGAAAAGATAAGAAACGGAGAACAATCTATCTGTTTTACAGCAGGAGAAGATCCTTTCTCGACTATTGCTTATTACGGGTTTAACCGATTAAAGGCTATTGCAGCAAAAGAATGTAAACCATTTGATGCTCACAGAGATGGAATGCTTGTTGCTGAAGGAGCGGGCTGTTTAGTATTAGAAGAATTAGAACACGCCCAACAAAGAGGGGCTAATATCCTGGCAGAAGTTAAAGGGTATGGAGTTTCATGTGATGCCTATCATATCACTGCGCCGCATCCTAATTCGACAGGGATAATACAAGCCATGGAAAAAGCTGTAAAAAAGGCTGGTATTACAACTGATGATGTAGATTACATCAGCGCTCATGGTACAGGTACTCAAGCCAATGATAAAGCGGAGTCGTTTGCAGTTAACCAATTATTTAATAAAAAAGTGCCGATGAGTTCAATTAAGTCCATGATAGGTCATTCTATGGGGGCGGCAAGTCTTCTTGAAGCGATTGTATGTTGTAACGCTGTAAAAGAAGACGTTGCACCTCCAACAATAAACTTTGAACTAAAAGATATAAATTGTGATGTGGATTGTATTCCGAATAATAAACGGTCATTTCCTATTGAGTATGCTATGAATAATTCTTATGCTTTTGGTGGCGCCAATTCCAGCATCATTTTTAAGAAATTCAGAGACAATTGCTAAAAATGGAGATGAGTAAAAATGAATATTATTGGAAGAGGTAAAGTCCTTTCTGAAACAATAAGCGTGGAGAGCATAAGAAATAACGTAGAGATAAACGGTATTCTTGAACCTGAGAATTTTGATATAAAACAGTATGTTAAATATAAAGGACTCCGTTCATTAACAAAAGCAACTAATTTAGCAATTGCATCAATAAGTGAGGCAATTACAGATGCGGGAAGCAGATACAGTGAACATTCTCCAGAAAGAATCGGTGTTTTTGTGGGAAGTACATTAAACCCTTTGGATGCCGCTTATCACTTTATGACAGATGTCTATGAAGCTTCTCCGGATTTTGTGAGTCCGGTTAAATTCTCTAGTTCCGTATTAAATAATATTTCCGGATGGGCTTCCATTGTTTACGGGATAACAGGCTTAAACTCAACTGTAATTTCAGGAAATCTTTCTGGAATAGACGCTTTGAAAATGGCAGTTTCATACATAAATAATAATGTTATTGATGTTGCCATTGTGACTGCTGTTGAGGGAAACGAAGCAGGATCCATTTATCAACAAGGGAACCTTCAAAAAAAAGTAAATGCTGTTACAGGTGCAATTTCGTTTATTATAGAAAAAGATGATAAAAACTATCCAATTATAGAAAATATAAATAGTTTCCAACATACTGAAGATAATAGAGATAAAATCATTATGAACTTAGAAAAAGATTTAAATGACGGAATAACAAAAAATTTAATTTATGGTTCAAATAATTGCAATGATGAAATCATTTTTAACTATTTAAAAAGCAAAAAATTTGACGATGAATTAAATATATTGGATATATCTCGAAGCTCCGGGATGTCCAATGCTTTATCCGGGTTTTTGAAGTTGCTGGTATCAATGGACATGGAAGGTGAAACATTAGTGATCGAGACGAATGAAGTTGGAAACGATAGCATCATTAAAATAAATTCAAAAATTAGTTGAGGATCAGATTATGAAAAAAATAGCCATTATAACGGGTGGTACCGGAGATTTAGGACAATCACTTATTGATAAATTTCATCATAATAATTATATTGTTTATTTTACGTATCTCGGAAATGTCGAGAGAGCTAAAATGATTGAAGAAAAATACCCTGGAACAAAAGCTATAAAGGTCGATGTCAGAGAATACAGCCTTGTGAAAGAATTTATCGAGCAAATATATAACACGCATGAACGAATAGATTGTCTGATTAATAATGCCGGAATTAATAAAGATAAAACAATTTCCTTTATGAATCAAAAGTCTTGGTCAGAAGTGATCGATACAAATCTGAACGGTACTTTCAATTGTTGTAAATTCGTCTCGAAATATATGATCAATCAAGGTTATGGTTCAATTATTAATATGTCCTCGGTTTCAGGTATAAAAGGTATTGAAGGTCAGACTAATTATGGTGCGGCAAAAGCAGGGGTTAACGGGCTAACAAAAACATTAGCGAAAGAGTTGGCAAAGTATAATGTTAGGGTCAATTCCGTTTGCCCAGGCTTTATAGAATCAGACATGACAAGTAATTTGGACGAGGACAGGATGATTAATCTTATCCCAATGCAGTATGTAGGAAGTCCGGATGATGTAAGTGAATTATCACTTTTTTTGGCGGAAAATAGATCCAAATACATCACTGGGCAAATGATTGCAGTTGACGGAGGACTAACAATCTAGCATAATTTAGTAATCTTACTTTTCGAGGTGAACAGAATGGGAGAAGAACAAGACATTATTACAGTAACGGATCTGCGCAAAAAATATGGATCATTTGAAGCAGTGAAAGGGGTATCCTTTTCTGTCAAACGCGGCGAACTGTTTGCATTTCTGGGAACGAACGGTGCGGGGAAATCGACCACTATCGATATTCTCTGTACGCTGATTAAAAAGACATCCGGAAAAGTGGTAATAGACGGTTATACGCTTGGTGAGGGGAAAGAGAATAATCATATCCGCAAAAAGATCGGAGTTGTTTTCCAAGAGAGCATTTTGGATGAACGATTGACCGTTTATGAAAATATCATGAACCGCGGACAATATTATCATTTAAGCAAGGCACAAGTGCAAGAGAACTATCAGTTTGTAACAGACTATTTAAAATTGGATGATATTAAGGAGAAAAAATACAGCGATTTGTCAGGCGGACAAAGAAGAAGAGCTGATATTGCCCGTGCCATCATCCATAAACCGACTATATTATTTTTAGATGAGCCTACTACAGGTCTTGATCCGCAAACGAGAGTATTTGTTTGGAATGCGATTAAAAGGCTGCAGGAAGAAACAAACATGACGATCTTTTTAACGACCCATTACATGGAGGAGGCCGCTGTGGCTGATAACGTTGTGGTCATCAAAGAAGGACGTCTGATCGCAGAGGGTACACCGAGTCAGCTGAAAGATCAATATGCGTTTGACAGTCTGCATATGATGTTTAAGCAAGGCGTTGATCCGACGGCATGGTTTGAAAATAAACAACTGGATTTTACGGTTAAAAACTCTATTTATTCTCTTCGTGTAGAGTCCACTCTCCATGCGCTGGACATTTTGAAAGGTCTTGAAGGAAAAATTGAATCTTTCGAGGTGGTTAAAGGGAATATGGATGATGTGTTTATCCATATTATCGAGGAACAAGGAAGCAGTTTGCCAGTAAAGGGGAGCATTGCATAAATGAAGTCTTTATCCAGTTTAATCAGCAGAAATATAAAAATATACTTCCGTGATCGAACGCTTTTGCTTCTTTCTTTGCTGTCAGTATTTATCGTCATTCTGTTATATGCCGTGTTCTTACAGCAGACACAGCTGGACGCCATTAAGGCCTTGGTCGGTTCGACAGATGATTCCAAAGCAATGGTGAACGAATGGATGGTGGCGGGATTGCTGTCCATTACAGCTGTGACAACGACTTTAGGCGCTTTCGGAATTATGGTGAAAGATAAAGAAAGCAAGAGAACGTATGACTTTTTAACAGCTCCTTTATCAAGGGCGACCATCCAATTGAGTTATGTCATTCATTCATTTGTCATCGGCTTGATCTTTTCTTTCATCGCCTTTTTAGGCTGTGAAATTTTTCTCGTTTCAACAGGCAGCAAGCTTTTAAGCGGTACAGATATACTTGAAGTATTGGGGATCATTATTCTTTCAGTTGCACTCTCGAGTTCCATAAATTTATTTTTAACGCTGTTTATTCACACACAAAATGCATTTTCGACGTTAAGTACGATTGTCGGAACAGCCATCGGTTTTTTATGCGGAGTATATGTACCGATCGGCGGCGTACCGGTGTTTGTGCAGAAGATTATTATGTATTTCCCTATCAGCCACACCGCCGTTCTGTTCAGAAAAGCGTTTATGACAGACTCAGTTGATAAAGTATTTAAACATGCTTCTGCGGACCAAATACAGGAATATGAAAAGCATTACGGGATCGTCTACAAGTTAAACGGCCATTTTATCAGTACGGCTGCGAGCTTGTGGGTCATTGTCATTACAGCCATCATATTTACCGTCATATCTATTTTCATATTTAAAAAACAAAATAAATGACTTCTTCAGACGATACATAACGATGTAACAGGCAGCACCCGTTTACTGGATGCTGCCTGTTTTGTTTATCATTATTCTTTTTGTGCTCAATTCTTAATTCCTCAAAAAGTTCTCGGATTTCTCTTAAAAAAGTGTTGAAGATATCTTTATTTACACTGTATCAGGCTGGTAGATCTTGCGAATAAATCAGTTGACGTTTTTTTGGTGTCTTGAAGTGAAAGAGAACCATGGTAGAGTCATCTAATACTTCTGCATAAAGATATATTTTTGCCCATTCACAAGGCATGATGTCATTTAATTCTCTGGTACAAATCTTACGTTTTTTTAGTTTCCAACCTTTTTCACCCTCAATCGTCGAGAGATCCTAGTTATAAAAAATAGCCCAGCAGTAAAGCGCTGAGCCATTATAGATTTATAGACCGAAGTAGCTTATTACAAACTGTTTATCATCCTCATCTTCAGGCAAAATCCCCAAGTTTTGATATTCCCATACCACTTGCCGTTGTGTTCCGTTTAAGTCTGAGGCGATGACATCGGTGTAATCGTAGTCAATTGAGAATTTACCGCTTCGTTCGAGATGCAAAGTGAGGTTTGTCCATAAGTCCTCGTTGTTTGTTTTAAATTCATCCCGTAACTCTTCAAAGTAATCATGCAATTCATATAGAAGTTCGTCATATATATCTTCATCAACATTAAAATGTTCAGGAATATCGTGTGAATATATATATTCCTGATTTTGTGGAGTAGTAAAGAAGAAGTAAACTTCTGAAGAATCATCTAAAATTTCGGCATAAAGAGCAACCTTCTCCCGCTCAGACGGAATGATTTCATTTATTCGCTCAGCGATTTTTTGATATAGTACTCCCATCTTTTCAGTTTCCACAATATCAGAATCCTTTTTAATTTTTTATATGTTTAGATACTCTTCTATGAATTTTCTATCTTCCTCATCAGCTGGCAGTATGCCGAGATTTTGATATTTCCAAACATCTCGTCTTTGAAGGTCATCAAGTTCAGAGGATAAAACATCATCATCATTATAATCAATTGAAAACTTTCCGGTATTTTCTAATTTTAAAGTGAGATTTGTCCAAATATCTTGATTGCCTAGTTTAAATTCTTCTTTTAGTTCTTCAAAAAGCTCTTGAAGTTCAATTAGCAGTTGATCGTAAATCTCTTCGCTCACATCAAAATGTTCAGGTATATTATGAGAAAATAAATAATCACTGTTATTTGGTGTTGTAAAATAAAAGTATATATCCGCTGAGTCATCAAGTATTTCAGCATATAAAGCGATCTGTTCCCATTGAGATGGAATCATTTCATTTAGATGTTCAGCAATCTTTTGATATAGTTCACCCATTTTTTCATTGTTCATTTAGATATTGTTCAAGGAACTTTCTGCTGCTCTCGCTTATTGGCGTAATTCCCAAGTGCTTATATTCCCAAATGACTTGTCGCTCAGTATCAGTATATTTTGAAGCGAGTATATCTTCATAATCATAATCAATTGAGAATTCACCGTTTCTATCTAATTTTAGTGTGAGGTTAGTCCAAATATCTGAGGATTGCTTTTTAAATTCATCCCTTAATTCATCAAATAAATCTTGAAGGTCTAGCAGCATATTTTTGTAAATTCGATTACTTACTTGAAAATGTTCTGGAATATCGTGTGAATAAATATATTCTTCGTCTTCGTGTGTGTTAAAGAAAAAATAAACTTCTCTGGAGTCATCTAAAATTTCGGCGTATAGAGTAACCCTCATCCATTCGGAGGGAATCATATCATTTATTTTTTCAGCAATCTTTTGATATAGTTGTTCCATTTTTGTAGTTTCCATTTTCATCAGCCTCCAATTTGGTTTCTAATTGTTATGCTCTTTGTTCTTTCTTCTCCAATTTTATATGTTATATCAAATAAAGTGGGTCTTAACGAATCGCTCTCATACACATTTTCAATTGTGACCGTAACCTTTTTTGGAGGTTCTTCTTTAAGCGCTTGCGACCATGCCTGTTCTAACTTATACCATTTCCCGCCGCTCCTATTAATCTGAGAATTCATCGGCACGATGTTGTCGAATTGGCCTGAGCCTTTGAATTGAGTGGCGATTAGGTGGCCTCCGTCGTCATCTGTCAGACGGTCTGGTTTACCTGCTTTTGACTGTGCATATTGGTTGCGTTTTGCTTCTCCCAGCTGCAAGTCTGCTTTGACACTTGTAATTCTACCATAGTTGTCAGTGGTGTACGTGTAGCCTTCTTTTGTTTTATAGATGACATTCGGCTTCAATACTTTCTTTCTGGTCCATTTCGCAAAATGCTCGCCGTATTTGACCGTTACCGGCGGTACATGCGGTGCCGGTGTCCGCCTGCCGCTTGCGGAGGTTCCGTACGGTTTCGGCAGGATGACCTTGGCGAATTTCTGAAGTCCTTCTTTAAGTGTGACCCCGTTGACAGCATTGTAAGGCACGCCCGCCGGCACTAAGTCGTGACGCGGATGATACGGGAGCATATCAGCCAAGGTGAGATCTCCGATTTGATGTAACTTGTTTTTGACACGTTTTTTTGATACTTCCATGCCTGTGTTTACTTTTTGTTTGATGTGATCAACGGTTTGTTTTGAGACTGTTATCGCTTTTTGAGCTGTGGCGGATTTGATTGCTGCTGTTTTGACTTTGGTTGTCACTTTGGCGGCTGTGCCTGTTTTTGAGACGGCGCCGACGCCTTTTGTGCCGACAACTGATGTCACAACGGTGCCCACTGCATATGACACCCATCTTGCTCTGGAGTAGGTGTCGCCATTCACCATGTCTTTTTGGTACGATTCTTCGATTGCCGCTGAAATGGCTTCATACGTTTTGATCGGGTGAGCCATCGCTCCTGTAATGGCTTCAACCGTTCCGCCCGGATCTGTGACCATATCCCACAGGCCTGTGACCGCGTCTTTTCCGGAATCATAAAGGCCGACGGCAACGCCTTTGAAACCGTCTGTAAGTTCACGCGTGTTTTCAATTTGAGTGAAGTAGCGCTGCTGTTCTTTTGTCAGGTTTTTATAGCCGATCGTTTTGGCCATTGAGTAGAATTCATCAGCATTCGCATAATCGTAGTTTTTCAGTCTTTCTTTCAGTTTTTCAATCTCCCGCTCTTTCGCTTCTTCGTTTTTAATCGTCAAATAAGCATCCGAATGTCTTGCAATCTCGCCTTTCTTCTTATGGATGTCGCTTTCTCGATACGCTTTGGCGTTGTAGTGAAGCGGCGTGGCGCTTTTTCCTTTGCCCGTGGCGTTTTGGAGCTGCTGAAAGTCGGCTTGGAGGAACTGTTCGTTTGCTTCGGTTTCTGCGTATTCTTTCGTTAGATCGTGATCAAGTTTGCCGAGTTTATGTATCGTTTTGCTTCTTTTTTTGTCAGCTGAAGAAAGCTTCTGATCTGTGCTTTCGGTTGAAAACAGATCAAGCGAGATGATGTCTTCGATCTCTCCGAGGATGGAGCGCATGTCCTTTTTCTGCTCTTCCATAATCGCCTTTGATTTACTGAGGGCGTGGGTGAGCTCATGCTCCAGAAATGATTCCTCCACATGCGAATTGGAAAGTCCGGCGTCTTCGACCTTGCCGGGAAGGCTTGTGAGAAATGCGATTTTCATATCGATCAGATCAAGCCAGCTGTCTGTGACGCCGGCGTGGTCCTTGAAAAAAGCTTTGATGTTATTTGCGCCCCGGCCTGAGAAATCATTGTCACCGAGATCAGCCATGCCTTGAAACGCTTTTTTCAGATTAACCATCTGGCCGCGCAGTTTTTTGTATTCACCCGCGCGCTGTTTGGCAGCGGCGAGGAGGCTGTTTGCTTCGAAAACTTTCATGACCATATCCTTTCATTCGGGGGTTTATAGAGGGAAAGATTAAGAAACTTATCAGAGACTGTGCAAACATAGGAATAGGGTTTCCCTGAATCTATAAAGCCTCAATATTCTTTTCGATTTTTTGAATGACTTGTCTGAGCCATAGTATTGGGGATAGTCCGTAACTATTGATATCTACACCATCTGCAGATTCTTCTATAAAATCATTTTTTTCTTCATCTGAGTAATCGCTATTTATAAACGTTTTGAGTGCTACTACATCGTTTTCTTGTTCTTTTTTAGGTATCTCTGCTAAGTATTCTCCAAGAGCTGACTCAGGAGTGTCTATATCTTGATGGAAAATCCCTCCCAAAAATTGAAATACAGGTTCAGAAATATTTGTTTCAATCATTGATCTCACCTCGTGGGATAGCCTGTTAATATAAAGCTACCATCATTTTTCTTTTTCAATATAATTTTAGCATTAGTTAAGTCAGAAATTTCGGCTGAACCTTTGGTAATTCCTCGGCCTAACACTTCTGATCCTTTATAGGAGAGTACCAAAGGTTTCTTTACATCATTATTTAACCATTTTTCTATTTTATCTTTATTATCTGATAAGGTAATATTAGCAACCTTTTCTGCAGTTGCTCTATCCTTAAAAGATGATGATCCGGATATTTTCTTGTTACTCATTTTGCTTTTTTCAAGCCTTTCCATGAGTTCTTGGTCGCTCTTACCAACATGTCTTTCTATAAGGTGTCCGCCTTTTGCTTCGTGAGCAGCTAAGCCACCGCCTGGTGCGAGAGGGGTACTATCACCTTGTTTGACATTACCTACGGCCGTACTGTTAGAAGTTTCAGACTTACTGAGCACACTCTCTTTTTTATCTTCAATAATACTTTTCAACAAAGGCGTATTCTTCACATTGTGAGTATTTTCAATATTCTGTGCTATTCCGGCAAGCGCGGGTTCGTACTTGTTTTTCGAAACGGAATTAATATAGTCATTTCCTTTTTCAATCCCGGTTTTTACATGTTTTGCAGCCGCTTTTTCTCCGGCTTCCAAGACGTTATCCACTTTGGCGGCACCTGTTTTCGCGAGTTTGCTTGAGACTTTCACAGCTGAGCCGGAACCTTTGAGTCCGACAATGCTCCCGATGGCGTAGGTGATGTAATGTGATCTTGAATACGCATCCCCGTTAACCATTTTATCATTCCATGAATCCGCCAGGTTTGTCCATATGATTTTTGCGTAGGAGGGCGTGTTCAATACAGCCGATATGGTTTTAGTGACTTTTTGTTCATCAGAGAGATGGTAAAAATCCCATGCGCCGACAGCCAGATCTTTGACGCCTGTTATGGTGTCTTTCCCGACATCATAAAGGCCGACGCCTACTCCTTTAACGATATCCCAAGCCGTTTCTCCGACTTCTTCGAGCTGTTTTGCTTGTTCAAGCTGCATCACATATTGCACCTGAGCGGGTTCAAGGTTTTCATAGCCGATCTTTTTCGCGATTTCCAAATATTCATCCGGATCGGTGACACCATCGGCCAGCTTTTTCTTCAGATCCTTGATCTCCCGCTCTTTCGCTTCTTCCTTTTTAATCGTCAAATAAGCATCTGAATGTCTTGCAATCTCGCCTTTCTTCTTATGGATGTCGCTTTCACGGTACGCTTTGGCGTTGTAGTGAAGCGGCGTGGCGCCTTTTCCTTTGCCTGTAGCGTTTTGGAGCTGCTGAAAGTCGGCTTGGAGGAACTGTTCGTTTGCTTCGGTTTCTGCGTATTCTTTCGTTAGATCGTGATCAAGTTTGCCGAGTTTATGTATCGTTTTGCTTCTTTTTTTGTCAGCTGAAGAAAGCTTCTGATCTGTGCTTTCGGTTGAAAACAGATCAAGCGAGATGATGTCTTCGATCTCTCCGAGGATGGAGCGCATGTCCTTTTTCTGCTCTTCCATAATCGCCTTTGATTTACTGAGGGCGTGGGTGAGCTCATGCTCCAGAAATGATTCCTCCACATGCGAATTGGAAAGTCCGGCGTCTTCGACCTTGCCGGGAAGGCTTGTGAGAAATGCGATTTTCATATCGATCAGATCAAGCCAGCTGTCTGTGACGCCGGCGTGGTCCTTGAAAAAAGCTTTGATGTTATTTGCGCCCCGGCCTGAGAAATCATTGTCACCAAGGTCAGCCATACCTTGAAACGCTTTTTTCAGATTAACCATCTGGCCGCGCAGTTTTTTGTATTCACCCGCGCGCTGTTTGGCAGCGGCGAGGAGGCTGTTTGCTTCGAAAACTTTCATGACCATATCCTTTCTTTTGTTCGATATCAAAATTTTACCACGTGAGTCGGGATATACAGTGTAGGAAATAGGTAATAAGAATAAAATGAATCTTTTGGCTTGCGACTTCCTTCCTGTATGAAGGGAGGCTTTTTATGTTTTGTACAATAACCTTCAAATTCGGCTTACTGCGCTCCGGTGATTTTAAGCGTGCCTGTTTTTTCTAATGTCTTACACTCGAAACAACCTAACCGCTGAGGTATAATAGAAGCAGAGTATTTATCATACAGATTCAATTCGTGAAAGAGAGTGGAACAAAATGGGCCGTAAGTGGAACAATATTAAAGAAAAGAAAGCATCGAAGGACGCAAATACGAGCCGGATTTACGCGAAGTTCGGCCGTGAGATTTATGTGGCGGCAAAACAGGGCGAGCCAGATCCGGAATCGAACCAGGCGTTAAAAGTGGTGCTTGAGCGCGCGAAGACGTACAGTGTGCCGAAAAATATTATTGAGCGTGCGATTGAAAAGGCGAAAGGCGGCGCGGAGGAGAACTTTGACGAGCTGCGTTACGAAGGTTTCGGGCCGAACGGTTCAATGATCATCGTTGATGCGTTAACGAATAATGTAAACCGCACGGCGCCTGAAGTGCGCGCCGCATTCGGGAAAAACGGCGGAAATATGGGTGTGAGCGGGTCTGTCGCTTACATGTTTGATGCGACCGCCGTTATCGGCGTTGAAGGCAAGACGGCGGATGAAGCGCTGGAATTGCTGATGGAAGCTGATGTGGACGTGCGCGATATTTTAGAAGAGGATGACAGTGTTATCGTGTATGCCGAGCCTGACCAATTCCATGCCGTGCAGGAGGCATTCAAAAATGCCGGCGTTGAAGAGTTCACGGTTGCGGAGCTGACGATGCTTGCGCAAAATGAAGTTGAGCTTCCGGAAGATGCGAAAGCTCAATTTGAAAAGCTGATCGATGTGCTGGAAGATCTCGAAGACGTACAGCAGGTTTATCACAATGTAGATTTAGGCGAATAAAGACAAACAGGCCGGGGCGGCATAAGTTCCGGCCTTTTTATTTTGCTTACGCGGTCGGCCTGTATCGTATGTCTCCGTAAGCAATTATTGATTATTTCGCCAAAACTGGGCGGATGCCCATACGTTTCCTTCCGGATGTCATAAACTGGACTGTAACCTATGTGAAGGAGCGATAAGTCATGAATGAAAGAAGACCGATTTACGGCGGAGGCTTTGGCGGCGGCTATGGAGGCTTCGGAGGCTACCCGGGGTACGGTTTTGGCGGCTATGGAGGCTTCGGAGGATATCCGGGATACGGTTTCGGCGGAGGCTACGGCTACCCGGGATACGGTTTTGGCGGTTACGGCGGTTTTGGCGGCTACGGCGGCTACGGAGGCTTCGGGGGATATCCGGGGTACGGTTTTGGCGGCTATGGCGGAGGCTACGGCGGCTACCCGTTCCATCATCATCATCGGGACAGCCAATATATCTGACCATTCGGGAAAAAGCACTCTTGGAACAGCAGGAGTGCTCTTCTCATGTTCTTGCAGCTGTGTTACGATTGGAGCAAAATCATCAAGTACATAAGGCTTTCTGTAAATCATGAGCAAGCTCACAAACCTTTTCTTTCTGTTGTTTATAAACTGAAAAGCATGATCTGTAAAAATCTCTTTATCGGGAGGTTTTACATGTGAGAAGTGAAGACGAAATGATGAAATTGATTCTTGATATTGCGATGAAGGACGAGAGAATCCGTCTTGTCACTTTAGAGGGATCAAGAACCAATAAAAATGTACCGAGAGACAGATTTCAAGACTATGATATTTCTTATTTTGTGACCGATATGGACTCCTTCACATCTGACGACAGCTGGCTGGATCAGTTTGGCGAAAGAATGATGATGCAAAAACCTGAAGATATGGAACTTTTCCCTCCGGAACTCGGAGACTGGTTCTCCTATCTAATGCTATTTAAAGATCATCATAAAATCGACTTAACTTTGATCCCTCTGAGTCAAACAGAGGATTATTTTACACAGAGTGATGGTTTGGCGGAAATAGTATTAGACAAGGATGACCGAATCAACCATAAGATTATTGCGAGTGATGAACAATATCATATAAAGAAACCGACTCCCCGAGAGTTTGATGATTGCTGTAATGAATTTTGGATGGTTTCAACCTATGTGATTAAAGGATTAATGCGTAAAGAAATACTGTTTGCGCTGGATCATATGAATGACATTTTAAGGCCTAATGTTTTGCGTATGATTGCGTGGAATATCGGGATAGAGAATCAGTTTTCATTAAGTGTAGGGAAGAATTATAAGTATATTCAACATTACATGAATGCGAAAGATTGGGAAATCCTGCTGAATACTTATGTCGGCAATACTTATGAAAGCGTGTGGAAGGCATTGTTTGACTGCCAAGGTCTCTTCAGAGCATATTCAAAGTCAGTGGCTGTTTTATTGAGATATGAATATCCTGAATATGATCAACAAATTACGGAATATACATTGAAACATTATCAGCGCTTTCAATCAGATTTTTCATTATGATTTTTTTACTTCAAATTCCAGATGAGTTACATTGAGTCCGTTTTTAACGGGCTTTTTTATTTTCTTACAGGGCATAAATGCCGATACGGATTCATACCTATTAAGGTCATGTGTTTAGGAAAGGAGGATCGTAATGAAAGAAAATCAGCCGTTTACACCGGTCAAATCCTATAAACCCTTCCACAGCCGGTTTGATCCCTGCCCGCCGATCGGGAGAAAATATTACAGAACGCCGCCGCATCTTTATATGCGGTTTCAGCCGTATCACTTGGAGCAGTTTTCCCCGATGGAGGCATTGAGAAAAGGGACCCTTTGGAAGGATCTTTACGATTTCTATGATAATCCTTATCGGGGGGGAATCGAATATGGCGAAAAAGATTGATGATGAATACTATCGGCTGCTGGAACAAATCCAGGCGGCGGACTTTGTCTTGGTGGAGCTGACGCTTTATCTGGATACACATCCCCATGACCGTCTCGCGCTTCAGCAGTTTCATGAATATTCCCGGTACTCAAGACAGCTGAGAAAGCGGTTTGAGCCTGAGTACGGACCGCTTCTGCAATTCGGCGTGAGTCAGGTCGGCGCTCAATGGGACTGGGGCCGCGGTCCTTGGCCATGGCAAGTATAAGGAGGGATCTGTAAATGTGGGTATATGAAAAAAAGCTGCAGTATCCGGTTAAAGTGAGTACATGCAACCCGATGCTGGCTAAGTTTCTCATTGAACAATACGGCGGGGCGGACGGCGAATTGGCCGCAGCGCTCCGGTACTTAAACCAGCGCTACACGATTCCTGACAAGGTGATCGGCCTGCTGACGGATATCGGCACGGAGGAGTTTGCGCATTTAGAAATGATTGCGACGATGATTTATAAGCTGACAAAAGATGCGACCCCGGAGCAGCTGCGTGATGCAGGGCTCAGTGATCATTACGTCAACCATGACAGCGCGCTGTTTTATCACAATGCGGCCGGAGTTCCGTTCACAGCGTCTTACATACAGGCGAAGGGAGATCCGATCGCTGATTTATATGAGGATATTGCGGCTGAAGAAAAGGCGAGAGCGACGTATCAATGGATTATTGATATTTCCGATGATCCTGACCTGAATGATTCACTCCGTTTTCTGCGTGAGCGTGAAATCGTCCACTCTATGCGTTTCAGGGAAGCGGTTGAGATTTTAAAAGAAGAACGTGATAAGAAGAAAATTTTTTAAACGGCCCTCAAACATGACGGCTGTTTTTTTCCTTTCTGCGTTTGGTCTATAATAAAGGTGTCGAATATTCTGATTACAGGAGGCTTTTATGACACCATTTACGATCACGGAGGAGAAGGCGGGGGCATTCCGGGTCACCCCCGCCCGGAAGGATGATGAAAAAGAGGTCATGGATCTGCTCGTGCAAGCGGCAGAATGGCTTCGCGATAAAGGGTCGAACCAGTGGAGCGGCCTTCTGCAAGGGGAAGATACCCACAATATGCGGGAGGCGATCGCCAAAGGGTATGTTTTTTTATTCAGGCAGAATGAAGAGCTGGCCGGCGTCGTCATGCTGCTTCCCGAAGCAAGCGGGTGGGACAGACGTCTTTGGGGCGATGAAGGACATGAGGAGTCCGTATATCTCCACCGGCTGGCGATTAACAGGCGGTTTGCAGGCGAGAGGCTCGGCCGGACAATCATGACTTGGGCGGAGACGGGTGTGTCTTGTCCGGGAAAAACGAAAATCCGGCTCGATTGCGTGTCCGAAAACAAGGCGCTTCAGTCGTTTTACAGCGGAATGGGGTACGAATCAAAAGGACTCGCGCCGGGTTATCATTTGTTTGAAAAAAAGATGAGCAAATAAAAAGCTCCTCATGACGGAGGTGCAAAAGACATGGGGTTTTTTTATCTGATCTGTCTGGCCGCATTTTGTCTTAACTTTGCCGTATCGGCTGTGCTCCGTAAGAAATGGCCGAAAAAGATGTGGCCTGAGTGCCTTTTGGCGGTGCTGGGCCTGACTGCTTTCGGTACGGTTGTTTACAGCATTTTCGGTGTCGGCGGCTGGGAAGGAATGGGCTTGGGGCTTGCCGCGATGTTTGCGGGTTCCGGAGCGGCCGCCGGTTATGCCGCTGAGGTGTGTTTACGGGTCGTCAGATCGAATCAAAAACAGTAAGCAGAAGTGAAAAAACGCGGCCTCGGCTGCGTTTTTTTGTGTGTTGCCGGCCGCTGTATAGAAAACAGGCGAATGTCCATAATGGTAATGACTTTTAAGAAGAAGGTGCGAATATGGGACATTTACTTACAGTGGCTTGGGAGTTAGTATGCGGTTTGGGTATTTTATTTGTGATTTTAAAATTGCTTGGAAAAACTCAATTCTCGCAAATTACGCCGTTTGATTTTATTTCTGCGCTCATCCTCGGCGAACTGGTCGGAAATGCGGTGTATGATAAAAACGTCAGGATTATTGAAATCATTTTTGCTTCTCTGTTATGGGGAGTTTTAATTTATCTCATCGAACTGATTACGCAGAAAGTAAAAAGCACCAGAAAGCTGTTGGAAGGCGAGCCGAGTATTATCATACATAAAGGAAAACTGAAATATGATGTGCTGAAAAAGAATAAGCTGGACATTAATCAATTGCAAAGCCTTCTCAGACAGGCGAATTGCTTTTCCATACAGGAAGCGGAGTACGCGATTTTAGAAACAAACGGGATGGTCAGCGTCCTGCCGAAATTTCAATATGATACGACGAAAAACGGCGACATGCAAATAAAGCCGAAGCAGGTCTCTTTGCCGGTCACGCTGATTATTGACGGCGAAGTGCTGTATGAAAATCTGAAAGAAGCCGGGCTGGAAGAAAAGCAGCTGAATCAGGAGCTGAAAAAGCTGAACATCAAAAAAACGGAGGACGTGCTGTATGCGGAATGGAAGCCCGATAAACCGCTGTTTGTCCTGCCGTATGAGGAGAAAAAATAAAAAGAGCATTGCCCTGGGGCAAATGCTCTTTATTATTTTTCGTGTACGCCTGTTTTAACGGCTCTGACATGATACATACCGACATCCGTCCCAAGCATATAATCAGGTTTCGGCTTGCCTTGGTTTGCTTTGTGGGCCGCGATGTGGTCTTCGCTTTTTTCCCATTGTTTCCAATGATCTTCTGACTCCCAGCGGATTAACACGACGACTTCTTCATCACCGCGGCGGACTTTTTTTTCCAGGACCGTTACGTCTATCAAACCTTCCTGCTTTTCAATCACGCCTTCTGAACTGAAGCGTTCGATTACTTTGTCGGCATGTCCTTCTTTTACGGTCATTTTTCTGATTTGCACGAACATCTGGCATCTCTCCAATCATTTTCACGCTTTATCCAATATTTTAAATGAAAATGATTCTCAAAGTCAATTGAGATGCCTGGCGGATTACGATTTCAGGAGAAAGACATGACCATCCTCATCTTTAAATTGCACGAAGCTGCCCCATTCCATTTGTTTCGGTTCATCTAAAAAGGTGATGCCGTTCTTTTTCATTTGTTCGTATGCGGCAAAGACATCTTCACACTCAAATACGATAGAAGCCTTCATATGCTCGGCGCCTTTCATCATCGATTTCGGATAAATAACCAAATGAGTGGCGGCTCCTTTGGGCGCTACCTCAAGCCAGAAGGCGCCCGGGCCCATCGGATGCTCGGCGACGGTTTCAAACCCCGCTTTTTCCGTCCAGAATGTTTTCGCTTTTTGCTGATCATCAGTGTATACGGCGACTGTCGCGATTTTTTTGATCATCATACTGACCTCCTGTTTCATTTCTTTTATAGTGTATCCTCCTGCCAAAAAAAGCAATCAAAAGCTTTAATGTGCCGGTTTTTTTAATTTCTCTAGTGCGATCGGCGATTCCGATTTATAATTTAGACAAAAGTACATATTCTTGAAAGAGGAGACGGCAGTGAACAAAGACCAGTTACTTCATGATTATATTATTACACATTCGGCAGAGCTGACGGAAAAATGGCTCAAGCTGAGACGGAAGCTGAGAGGGCGTTTTTATTCTGCGGATCAATTAAGTGAGGAAATGAAACGGCTGCTGATCGAGCAGCATACCTTTACAAACACGGTCATCGCAAGCGCTTTTTTGGAAGATCCGGCCGTTTTTCAGCATAACAAAGAAAAATGGGCCGCACAGGTAGCGAAAAGCAGAGTGGAGCAGGACGCGGAGGTTCATGAGGTCGTTGAGGCGATCGGCAATTCAAGAACCGTCTTTTGGGAGGCGGTCACCCGTTTTATGGATGAGCATCAGGACATCGTAACAAACGAGGATGCCCGCCGCTGGAATCACCTTGTCAACAGCTCGTTCGATCAGCTGATGACGGATTTTACTGAACAGTTTCAGACATTAATGATCGCAAGGCTGTCATCTCAGCAGGAGCTTATTTCCGAATTGAGCTGTCCGGTTATTTTGATCGCGGATACGATCGGCACTCTGCCGCTCATCGGATCGATTGATACGAGACGGGCGCGCGTGATTTTGGAGACGGTGCCGGAAAACTGTGTCGCCAAACGGATCACAAACCTTGTGATCGATCTGTCCGGTGTGCCCATTGTCGATACGATGGTGGCGCAGCAATTGTATATGCTGTCGAAAACGTTATTTCTCCTCGGCATCAGAACCGTGTTTTCCGGCATTCGGCCTGATGTGGCACAGACTTCTATCCAATTAGGGCTTGATTTTTCAGAGTATCAAACTTACGGCTCCCTGGAGCAGGCGCTCGCCAGCATGGGTGTCACATGTGTGATCGAGGAAGCAAAAGCATAGAAAAAAGGTGCTCCGGCCAGAGGCGGAGCGCTTTTTTTGTCAGCGGAAAACAATTTAAATAGTCTAAAAATTAGTTGACAGCTAGGGATAGTTTGAATTATTCTTATACACATCGAACCGGCACAAATAGCTGATCGTACACAAACGAAAGCTGGCCGTTCTGCCCAAATCTGATACCGGTATAATTGCCCATCAGTCAACTGAAGGCATATTATTTCCCTTTTTTGAAAGGGGATAATATGCCTTTTTTTATGCGGAAAAAGAGAGGAGAAATCAGGCACATGAAAAAAACAGCGGCATTTTTAGTATTGATCTTATTGGCAGGGGCGCTGTCAGCCTGTCAATCTGAGTCCGGCAGCGCGTCATCAGACGGAAAGACCGTTCAGATGCTGAATGTATCGTATGATCCGACCCGGGAGCTGTATAAAGAGTATAATCAGGCCTTTTCTTCCTATTGGAAAAAGAAAACGGGTCAAGATGTAACCGTTCAGCAGTCGCACGGAGGTTCGGGGAAGCAGGCCAGATCCGTAATAGACGGACTTGACGCTGATGTCGTAACGCTTGCTTTAGGTTATGACATTGATTCGATAGCAGAAAAAGCGCGACTCATTGATCAAAACTGGCAGTCACGTCTGCCGGATCAATCAACTCCTTACACGTCAACCATCGTATTCTTAGTCAGAAAAGGGAATCCGAAGCACATCAATGATTGGGCTGACTTGGTGAAAAAGGACGTTTCGGTCATTACGCCCAACCCGAAAACATCGGGCGGAGCCAGATGGAACTATTTAGCGGCATGGGCATATGCGGATGAAACGTATCATCATGACGACACGAAAATCAAACAGTTTATGAAAGACCTCTACGGCAATGTGGAAGTGCTTGATTCAGGGGCGCGCGGAGCCACGACCAGTTTTACAGAAAGAGGGATGGGGGATGTGCTGATCGCCTGGGAAAATGAGGCCTATCTCACACTGAAGGAATTCGGCAAGGAGAAATTTGAGATTGTCAATCCTTCAATCAGCATTCTGGCTGAGTGTCGTCGACAAAACGGCGGATAAAAAAGGAACAAAAAAAGCGGCTGAAGCATATTTATCCTATCTCTACAGCAAAAAAGGGCAGGAGATCGCCGCGAAGAATTTTTACCGGCCCCGCGATAAAGAGCTTCTGAAAAAGTATAAAAAACAATTCCCGCAGATTAAAACGGTGACGGTCGAAAAGGAATTCGGCGGCTGGAAAAAAGCGCAGGAAACCCATTTCAATGACGGCGGAACCTTTGACAGCATCTATGAGAAATAGAAAGAGGAAACGAGTATGAGAACGTTACTTTTCAAAAAAACAAAACCGTCCGTGATTCCGGGTTTCGGATTAACGATGGGATTTACATTTTTATATATGGCCGTTTTGGTTATCGTGCCGCTGTCCATGGTGTTTTTTCATACGATGTCAATGGGGCCCGGGGACGTCTGGCATATCATTTCTGAGCCGAGGGCCGCGGCTTCCTATCGGCTGAGCTTCTTGACGGCGGGCTGCGCCGCTTTGATCAATGCGGTTTTCGGCGTTGTCATCGCCTGGGTGCTGACGAGATATGACTTTCCGGGGAAAAGGCTGGCTGACGGCCTGGTTGATCTGCCGTTTGCGCTGCCGACCGCCGTCGTAGGCATTACATTAACGGCAATGTATTCACCGGACGGCTGGATCGGACAGCTGTTTCCTTTCCGTATTTCCTTTACGCCGATCGGCATTGTTATCGCATTGACGTTTATCGGGCTGCCTTTTGTCGTCAGGATGGTTCAGCCCGTCTTAGAAAATCTCCAAAAGGAAACGGAAGAAGCATCTGCTTCACTTGGAGCTTCGAAATGGAAAACTTTCCAAAAGGTCATTCTGCCGGAGCTTTTTCCTTCTATTATATCGGGTTTCGCATTATCTTTTGCCCGCGCCCTCGGGGAGTATGGTTCTGTCGTTTTTATCGCGGGCAATATGCCGTTTAAAACCGAGATTTCCCCGCTGATCATTATGACGAAATTAGAGCAATACGATTATGCCGGGGCAACGG
This sequence comes from Bacillus sp. EU63, assembly GCF_038592915.1. Classification (NCBI taxonomy): domain Bacteria; kingdom Bacillati; phylum Bacillota; class Bacilli; order Caryophanales; family Bacillaceae; genus Bacillus; species Bacillus sp. EU63. Next base: position 703,879 of record NZ_CP151944.1, read on the forward strand.
CTGTTGCGGCAGTCATGCTTGTCATCACATTCTTTATTTTATTCGTCATCAATGGATTGCAATGGCTCACCGCGAGAAAATACGCAGGAAGGTAGGGGATATGCCATGCAGATGGAAACAGCGAAAACAGCCGTGCCAAAGCGGGAGATGCGGGAATCACCCGTTGTGAAATGGGTGCTGATCTCAGCGGTCCTGCTCTTTTTGTCCATATTTTTAATCATGCCGCTTGCATTCATATTTATTGAAGCTTTTAAAAAGGGAGCGGAAGCATATATCCTCTTTGTCACGCATCCGGATTCCCTTGCCGCGATGAAATTGACGCTCCTCGTCGTTTTCATCACGGTTCCGCTGAATACGCTGTTCGGCGTCGCCGCGGCGTGGGCTGTGACCAAATATGAATTCAGGGGGAAAAGTCTGTTTATGACACTGATTGATCTGCCGTTTGCCGTGTCTCCGGTAATCGCGGGCTTAATCTTTGTCCTTTTGTTCGGGCTTCACGGCTGGCTTGGTCCATTTTTACTTGATCACCAGATAAAAATCGTATTCGCTGTCCCGGGAATCGTGCTTGCATCCTTGTTTGTGACGCTCCCTTTCATCGCCCGGGAATTAATACCGCTTATGCAAAGCTTAGGAAATGCTGAAGAAGAAGCCTCCGTCACGCTAGGCGCGGGAGGCTGGAGAACGTTTTGGCATGTCACTCTTCCTAATATCAAATGGGGGCTGATCTACGGCGTGATTTTGAGCGCGGCCCGGACAATCGGCGAATTCGGCGCCGTATCAGTCGTTTCCGGTCATATCAGGGGTGTTACCAACACGCTCCCGCTTCATATCGAAATTTTGTACAACGAATATCAGTTTACGGCCGCTTTTGCGGCGGCCTCCGTCATGTCGGTTTTTGCGATTGCGACACTGTTTTTGAAAAACATCATTGAATGGAAAGCCGGTTATCGTTCTGTCAAAGCCGGATGAGGAAGGAGTCATTATGGAGATTACGATCGACAGTATTTCTAAGCATTACGGAAACTATCAGGCATTGCGGGATATCAATCTTCACGTCAATAATGGCGAGCTGGTTGCGCTTCTCGGTCCGTCAGGCTCAGGCAAAACATCATTATTGAGAGTCATTGCCGGTCTTGAGCAGGCGGATGGGGGACGTGTCCTGTTCGGAAAACAAGATGTGACGGATACGCATGTGAAAAGCAGACATGTCGGTTTTGTGTTTCAGCACTATGCGTTATTCAGCAAGATGACGATTTTTGAAAATGTCGCCTACGGATTAAAAGTCCGTCCGCGAAAGCAGCGTCCCGCCAAAAAGGAAATTGCCGAAAGAGTGAGAGAGCTTCTGGCGCTTGTGAAACTGGAACCTTATGAAAAGCGCTATCCCTCGCAGCTGTCAGGCGGACAAAGACAAAGAGCCGCCCTCGCACGCGCCTTGGCCGTAGAACCGAACATTCTGCTGTTGGATGAACCGTTCGGCGCGCTTGACGCCAAAGTAAGAAAAGAGTTAAGACAATGGCTCAGACGGCTTCATGATGAATTCGGCATGACAAGTATTTTCGTCACTCACGACCAGGAAGAAGCGCTTGATGTGGCCGACCGCATCGTTATTATGAATGAAGGTGCGATTGAACAGATCGGAACGCCGCAGGAGGTGTATGATCACCCCGCAAATCCGTTTGTGTACGACTTTCTCGGCAGTGTCAACGTATTTGAAGGAAGAGTGGAGGAAGGAAAGCTGATCACCGGAAACGCGGCAATACCTGTCGGGCATGCTGATCAGGATAAGGGGATCGCTTATGTGAGGCCACACCATTTTACCGTAGAAAAAAAACCGTCCGGTCTGCATTCATTTGAAGCAAGGGCGGCTCATATTCGCGCCATCGGACCGTCCGTCAGATTGGAAGCCGTCCGTACCGACACAGGCCAGCACTTGGAGATTGAGCTCTCAAAAGAGCAATATGACGCCTTGGGGGCGGGCGTCGGTGACACGGTTTATGTCAAAGCGAAGGAAGTGAAAGTTTTCGCAAAGAAAACATATCCAAAAATTGTGTAAATGTTATTGATTTCTGAATGAAAACATAATAGTATAATTATATATTTCTTATCAGAATAGTATGAATTAAAACGCTCATTGTCAAAAGACGAACGGCCAGACATAAAGGGGGAGCATGATGACGTCCAAAGGAAACGTAGATCCGCATGTGATCGAAAAGATTATCAGCGCGCTGGAAACGCTCGATTTCGGGACAGTTCAGATTACGGTTCATAATTCCCAAGTGACACAAATTGATAAGGTGGAGAAATATCGATTTTCCCTGAAGAGCAAAGAAGTAAAACAATCTTAAAAAACAGCCAATGACAGGAGGCGGTACATATGAAGCATTCAACTGTTCCTTTCCGGGAGAGCCGGTATCTGCACCTGCCCGAAGTGCGCTTTCTGCATTGGTGCACGAAGCAATACGGCATTAACAAAGGCGTGCTCAATACAATTGACGGCTGGTTTTATGATGCGGGCGTCATTCCGATTCCCGTCAGGCGTCTTTATGTGCTGGCATTCCTCGATTTCGCGAAAACGCCGGGGAAGAAGGGGAAAATCCGATTCGGGCACGGCGGTTTGACGAAAAAACTGCATGATTTCATGGATATGCAGGAGTGCGCAGCAAAACGTCAGGCCTGACATCCTTAAAATCTTCTTAAAATCATACAAATTTCTCCCATTTTATTTATAATAGACCTATCACGATCATTTTTTGGGAGGACTTTTGACATGCAAACTGCTGCTTATGAGAGCAAACAATCTATTATGCAGCGCATTATAACGGTATTTGTGTTTACACTGTTAGTTGCGACAATCGGCCTGTATACGGGCCAGTTCATTCCGCCGGCATTGATGCTGCCGCTGTCGGTCTTAGAGGTCGTCATGATCATCGCCGCGTTTTGGCTGCGCCGAAAAAAAGCCGTCGGATATGTGTTTGTGTTTTCATTCGCTTTCATTTCCGGAATGACGCTGTTTCCGATTATCAGCCATTATGCGTCCGCAGCGGGGGCCTATGTTGTATTGGAGGCATTCGGTTCTTCGTTTGTGATTTTTGCGGTGCTCGGCACGATTGGCGCTAAGACGAAAAAGGACTTGTCGTTTTTATGGTCCTTCTTGCTTGTCGCTGTTATCGCGCTTCTCGCAGTGGGGATCTTTAATATTTTCAGCCCGCTGAATTCCGCCGCCATGATGGCGTATTCCGTCATCGGAACGATTGTGTTTTCAATGTATATCTTATACGATCTGAACCAGATCAAGCACCGGGACATCACGGCTGACCTGATTCCTTTGATGGCATTGACGCTTTATATCGACTTTATTAACCTGTTTATCAACCTGCTTCGGTTTTTCGGGATTTTAAACAGTGATGATTAACCGCGCGAAAAAGGCGCCCTGCTGAGAGGGGCGCCTTTTTATATTCTGCCGCCGGAAAACAGCAGAAGCTTATCAAATAATACTTCAAGCATTTTTGTCAATTCCGCTTTTTGTTCAGCGGTGAAGCTTTCCATGACTCCTGAAATATTGGAGAAGTGGCCGGGAAGAAACAGCATCAGCTTTTCTTTTCCTTCTTTTGTGAGTTCGATGCTGATTTTTCGTCTGTCGCCGGTATGCCGGCTGCGGTTTACAAAGCCGTCCCGTGCGAGTCCGTCGATCAACCCGGTGATGGTCGCTTTGGTGACATTGGATTTTTTCGCCAGTTCCGTCGGGCTCAGGCTGTGGCCGGGTGCGTCAAACAGAAACATTAAAATTTTGAATTTCCCTTCGGACAATCCGTGACTTGAGAAATAATGCTCCATGACCTGATTCATTTTTTTAGACATATCAAATAACGTCAAAAATGTTTTCAAGGATTCAGCATCCATATCGGCGTAAATCTCAGCGCGTCCGGCAATCTGCGAGTAATCCGGCAAATGTCTCAACTCCATTTTTGTAAGCCTCCGTACCATTTTAGTGATTCAAAGTATAAGCTTGCCGGATTCAAAAGGCAACCTATAAAGATTGACAGTTTTTCAGCCTATATAGTAAGGTGGCTAATAGTTAATGAATGATAAATAAATAGAGAAGGCGGTATCGGGATGAACCATGAAGTGAAAAAGATCATCATAGCGGGCGGAGGGATCGGCGGTCTGTCCGCAGCGATTTCTCTCGGCAGAGCGGGTTTTGAAGTGATCCTTTGCGAGGCGGCGTCCGGCATGCGAAAAAGCGGAGCGGGCATTCTCCAGCCTCAAAATGCGCTGCGGGTGCTGCGGGAAATCGGTGTGTATGATGAATGCTGCCAACACGGCTTTCAAACGGAATGGCTGAAGCAGCATGATGAAAACGGAACGCTGCAGTTTAAAGTGAGTGAGGCGTTTTTAGATGATTCATTGCCGGGGCGGAATAATATATTGCGGCAAACGTTAAACGATATCCTCAAAAAGCATGCTGAAGCGGCGGGGGTCACGATTCTTCTCGGTAAAAAAGTCGTGTCTTACGAAGAAACAGCAGATGACATAACGGTGCATTGTGCAGACGGAACCGCGATGACGGCTGACATCCTCGCCGGCTTTGACGGCATCCGCTCCGCTGTCCGCAATCAAATGCTGCAAAGAGAAGTGAAAACAGAGTATCTCGGCATGGGAGCGCACAGATTTTACATTTCTTTTCCCGAGCCGGTTTTTCATGATTCAACACTGATGTATAAAAAGGGGCAGACGCAGGTCGGAGTCGTGCCGCTCTCTGAAAAAACAGGATACGTATTTATCATCCGGCCGTATGACGCTGACTTCAGGGATGACGAGGACACGCGTTTTGAAAGGGTGAAAGACTTGCTGCACGGATTTCCGGGAGTAAAGTTTGTGACAGAGAATATGTCAAAGGAATATCCCGTTTTGTTTCATAAGATTGAGCAGATGGCGGTCAAAGAACCGTGGCACAGAGGCCGCGTCGTTCTGGGCGGGGATGCCGTCCATGCAGGAGCGCCGACATTGGCCCAGGGAGCGGCGATGGCGATTGAAGATGCGATTGTGCTTAGTGAAGAACTGCAAAAACACGAAAACCATGAAACTGCATGTCAAGCATACTTCGAAAGACGGGCGGAGCGGGCATTACAGGTGCAGAATCTCTCATCTGAAATCGTCCGCCGCGAGATAAAGGGAACGCCCGGCGTCCAAGACATCATCAGTGAATGCTATCGATTGCTCAAAGAGCCTTATTAAATAAAGAAAGTCCAGAACATGGCGTCTGGACTTTTGTCAGTCTTGTTCAGATTTATTCCGTATCCGCTCAATCACCTCATGCAGCCCCTCAGGCTTGTGAAACTCCACCGGCGAACTGCCTTTTTCAAACGAGATCGTCTCCGCCTCAATGAGCGCGACATAGCGCCCGTTCACTTTTGCGAGATGGATGGATTCGCCGAAATCAGCCAGTAATCCTTTAATCTCTGTTTCTCCGACTTTCATTTTCAGCTCGGCTTCCGGCGTGTGTTCAATGATCTGCGCGGATGCCTCGATGACTTGATGGGTGTCGAGGCGCTCCTGAATTTCCCGCTTTTCACTCGCTTCCCAAATTTCAATGTCGTGCTCAAACTGCTGAAGCTCTTCGCTGTTTTCTTCAAAAGTTTCATACACGTGCTCCTGCACCATGTTCATGACTTGGCTTTTCATGATTTCCGGCATCGATTCGCCGTATTCGACAAATTTGAGAAAATCTTCGAAATAACGGGCGTGCGAGGCCTGGTGGATTTTCAGCTCATGCTCTTCCGTCATGCCTTCTTCCGGCATATACGGATATTGAATGCTTTTCATGTTTTTTGTCGTGATGGCCATTTCGACCTTTTTAATGAGAGACGAGGCGTCTGAGATGCGGGCGACCTTCGGCTCGAAATCGCATTTCATCATAAAGACGAATTTGTCTTCAAAATACTTGCGCGGAACGGCCGATGCCACGATAAAAACACCGCCGCGCACGGCGCTCGTGTCAAGGTAAGTGCGGACGAACTGCTCGCTTGCTTCGATAAATGCTTCCTTCGTATCCGCAAGTCTGGCGCGGTTGAAAAGGTTGTAATTCGGATTTGAATCAAGCTCATGGCCCGGCTCCGTGATAAAATGGCCGATTTTTGTGGGGACCTGCTCGGATTGCGGATGCCGTTCGGCTTTCCGTTTGACGATTTTCTTCAATTCCCCGTCAAGAAAATCCTTCAGCTCGCTTTTTTCAAATTCTTCCGTGTCAAGGGTCTGGAAATGTTTGAACTGTTTGTTTGCCTGTTCGTCTTTTCCTTCCACTTGAATGACATAAAACGATAAAAACTTGATTTCAAAATCCATATGTGAACTCACCTTATTTCTGTATTTAACAAGCCTCTCCAGTATAGAAAAAACCGTTATCGATCGTCAATCCGATGATTGATCCGTGACGGCGGATAATCGGCCGGTGAAAAGGGCAATGTAGTTGGAAGGAACGCATCAACGTGTTAGAAAGGGTGTTATTCATGAAGGAAACAGGTCCGATTCCGCAGCCGAAGACATTCGGCCCGCTCGGCAATCTTCCTTTGCTTGATAAAGACAAGCCTACAATGTCGCTTATCAAACTGGCAAACGAGCAGGGGCCTATTTTTCAGCTGCATACGCCGGCGGGCGCCATTATCGTCGTGTCCGGCCATGAACTGGTGAAAGAGGTTTGTGATGAAGAGCGGTTCGATAAAAGCATTGAAGGGGCTTTAGAGAAAGTCCGGGCGTTTTCCGGTGACGGGCTGTTTACAAGCTGGACGCATGAGCCTAACTGGCGAAAGGCGCATAATATTCTGATGCCGACCTTCAGCCAGCGCGCGATGAAAGATTATCATTCGATGATGACTGATATCGCGGTGCAGCTGATTCAAAAATGGGCTAGGCTGAACCCGGATGAGGCCGTTGATGTGCCTGCTGATATGACCCGCCTGACGCTCGATACGATCGGGCTTTGCGGCTTTAACTATCGGTTTAACAGCTATTACAGGGAAACGCCTCATCCGTTTATCAACAGCATGGTGCGCGCCCTTGATGAAGCGATGCACCAAATGCAGCGCCTTGATGTTCAGGATAAGCTTATGATCAGGACGAAACGCCAATTTCATCATGACATTCAGGCGATGTTTTCGTTAGTAGACAGTATTATCGCAGAGCGCCGGTCAGGCGGCCGGGATGAAAAGGATCTGCTGGCCAGAATGCTGAATGTGGAAGACCCGGAAACGGGCGAAAAACTTGATGATGAAAATATCCGGTTTCAAATCATTACGTTTTTAATTGCCGGCCATGAAACGACCAGCGGCCTGCTTTCCTTTGCCATCTACTTTCTGCTGAAACATCCCCGTGTTTTGGAAAAAGCCTATGAAGAAGCCGATCGGGTTTTGACCGATCCCGTTCCTTCATATAAACAAGTGCTGGATCTTACTTTTATCCGAATGATTTTGCAGGAGTCATTGCGCTTATGGCCGACCGCGCCTGCGTTCAGCCTTTATGCGAAAGAGGATACGGTGATCGGCGGGAAATATCCGATCACGCCGAAAGACAGAATTTCCGTCTTAATTCCCCAGCTTCACCGTGATAAAGACGCGTGGGGAGACAATGCGGAGGAATTTTATCCGGAGCGGTTTGAACATCCTGATCAAGTGCCTCATCATGCGTACAAGCCGTTCGGAAACGGTCAGAGGGCGTGTATCGGTATGCAGTTCGCCCTGCATGAAGCAACTCTTGTTCTGGGGATGATTCTGCAGCATTTTACCTTTATCGATCACACCGATTATGAGCTCGATATTAAACAGACGCTAACGATCAAGCCCGGCGACTTTCATATCCGGGTGCGGCCGAGAAACAAAGGAGCCGTTGCGGCAGCCCTCCCGGCGGCTGAAAAAGCGGCGGGAGACGTCGAAAAAGAAAAACGGGAAACAAAAGGCGCATCCATTATCGGGCTTGATAACCGACCGCTTCTGATTCTGTACGGCTCAGATACGGGAACCGCAGAAGGCGTGGCGCGGGAGCTTGCCGATACTGCCGGGATGCACGGCGTCCGGACTGAAACGGCGCCTTTAAATGACCGGATCGGAAAACTGCCGAAAGAAGGAGCTCTCTTGATCATTACGTCCTCTTATAACGGAAAGCCTCCGAGCAACGCGGGACAATTCGTTCAATGGCTTGAAGAAGTCAAACCCGGGGAACTGGAAGGCGTCCGATATGCCGTCTTCGGCTGCGGTGATCATAACTGGGCGGCGACATATCAGGCCGTGCCGAGGCTTATTGATGAGAAGCTTGCCGAAAAAGGGGCGGAACGCTTTTCCTCCCGAGGCGAAGGGGACGTCAGCGGCGATTTTGAAGGAAAGCTTGATGAGTGGAAAAAAAGCATGTGGACGGACGCCATGAAGGCATTCGGTCTCAAGCTGAATGAAAATGCTGAAAAAGAGCGGAGTGCGCTGGGCCTTCAATTTGTCAGCGGGCTTGGCGGGTCTCCTTTGGCACAGACGTATGAAGCGGTTTACGCATCCGTTGCGGAAAACAGGGAACTTCAGGCGCCGGAAAGCGGCCGGAGCACAAGGCATATCGAAATCACTCTGCCGAAAGAGGCTGCCTATCATGAAGGGGATCATCTCGGCGTGCTGCCGGTAAACAGTAAAGAGCAGGTCAGCCGTGTTCTCCGCCGGTTCAATCTGAATGGGAATGATCAAGTGCTGCTGACGGCCAGCGGACAGAGCGCGGCTCATCTCCCGCTCGATCGGCCGGTTAGGCTGCATGATCTTCTGAGCAGCTGTGTCGAATTGCAGGAAGCGGCATCAAGGGCTCAAATCCGGGAAATGGCCGCTTATACGGTCTGCCCGCCGCACAAACGGGAATTGGAAGATTTTCTTGAGGAGGGCGTCTATCAGGAGAAAATCTTAACATTGCGCGTCTCGATGCTCGATCTCCTTGAAAAATATGAAGAGTGTGAACTTCCGTTTGAGCGATTTCTGGAGCTTTTGCGCCCGTTGAAGCCGCGGTATTATTCGATTTCAAGTTCGCCTCGGGAACATCCCGGGCAGGCCTCAATTACCGTCGGCGTCGTTCGCGGTCCCGCCCGGAGCGGTTTGGGTGAGTATCGCGGAGTCGCTTCGAATTATTTAGCGGATCGCGGCCCTGAGGATGGTATCGTGATGTTTGTCCGCACTCCGGAAACACGATTCCGGCTGCCAGAAGATCCGGAAAAACCGATTATTATGGTCGGTCCCGGCACAGGAGTCGCCCCGTTCCGCGGATTTCTGCAGGCCCGGGCGGCGTTAAAAAAAGAAGGAAAAGAGCTGGGGGAGGCTCATTTGTATTTCGGATGCAGAAACGATCATGATTTTATTTACCGTGACGAGCTTGAAGCTTATGAAAAAGACGGAATCGTGACGCTTCATACGGCTTTCTCCCGCAAAGAAGGCGTACCGAAAACGTATGTGCAGCACTTAATGGCGAAAGACGCCGGCGCTTTAATTTCCATCCTCGGCCGGGGAGGGCACCTCTACGTATGCGGCGACGGCAGCAAAATGGCGCCCGATGTAGAGGCAACGCTGCAAAAAGCGTATCAGTCGGTCCACGAAACAGACGAACGGCAAGCGCAAGAATGGCTTTTGGACCTCCAGACAAAAGGCATTTACGCAAAAGATGTTTGGGCCGGGATTTGACCGATTTGATGAAAAGGACTGGATGACTCCAGTCCTTTTTTTACATCAGCCAAAAAAACCTTCAAGTTTTTCAACCCCTTTGCATACAATAACTTCAGCCCGCCTGTTGGGCGGCTGTCTTTGATATTCATTTTTCGTTTTTAGAAGTTTGTGTTATTCTTATATTTGGTATCTCCTATTTTCAGACCGGGTCTGATACGGTACCTTTTAATGCCAGAAAAAAATGTGAAACGAAGAACGGATATCCTGCGTCTAATGGCTGGCGGGATAAGATGTTCAATGGGCATGACACGAATGATAAATATATCGTTTTTAAAAATGGTGTGTTTATGGGGCTGTGTGATGCTTTCGTTTTGCTCGGAAAGCAGGAATTGAAGCAAAAAGTAAGAATACAGATTTAAAGTGTTTAGGAAAGTAGAGGTTGCCATGAAGAAATTATTTTCTTACAGACTTAGTTTTTTTGTACTGGCTATTATTTTGTTTTGGGCCAAAACGTATTTAGCCTATCATGCTGAATTCAACCTTGGGGTGAAGGGTCCGACGCAGCAGTTTCTGCTTGTGATCAATCCGTTCTCAAGCGCCATTTTCTTTTTAGGACTGGCATTGTTTGCGAAAGGCCGCAAATCAGCGATTATCATGGTGATTATTGATTTCATCATGACGTTTATTTTGTATGCAAATATCCTATTCTATCGATTCTTCGATGATTTCTTGACATTCCCGAACTTAAAGCAATCCGGTAATGTCGGAAATATGGGAGACGGCATCTTCAGCATTATGTCCGGCCATGATATTTTATACTTTGTTGATATTATTATTTTAATCGCGCTTCTGGTGTGGAGACGTGAGCTGAAGGAATTCAAGCTGAAAAAACGGTATACGTCATTAATTATCGTGACGGGTATTGTTTTGTTCTTCGTGAACCTGGCGATTGCCGAAGAGGACCGCCCGGAGCTGCTGACAAGAACGTTTGACCGCAATTACATTGTAAAATACTTAGGCCTTTATAATTACACGATTTATGACGGCGTGCAGACGGCGCAGACGGAATCACAGCGGGCATATGCCAGCAGCGATGACCTGACGAGCGTTGAAAACTACACATCCTCGCATTATGCGAAGCCGAACGCCGAGTATTTCGGCAAGGCCAAAGGCAAAAACATTATTAAGATTCACTTGGAAAGTTTCCAAACGTTTTTGATCAACTACAAACTTGACGGAAAAGAAGTCACGCCGTTCCTGAATAAACTCGCCCGCGGCGGAGAGGACATGACGTACTTTGATAACTTTTTCCACCAAACAGGCCAAGGTAAAACATCTGACGCCGAGCTGATGATGGATAACAGCCTGTTCGGACTGCCTGAAGGGTCAGCCTTCGTGACAAAAGGGGAAAACACGTATCAATCGCTTCCTGCCATCCTTAACCAAAGTGAGGGCTATACAAGCGCCGTTTTACACGGTGACTACAAATCATTCTGGAACCGTGACCAGATATACAAACATATCGGCTACGATAAATTCTTTGACGCCAGCACATACGATATGTCTGATGACAACCTTGTCAATTTGGGGCTGAAGGATAAACCATTCTTCAAAGAATCCATTCCGAAGCTTCAATCGCTGAAACAGCCGTTCTATGCGCATTTGCTCACGCTGACGAACCATTATCCGTTTACGCTTGATGAAAAAGACGCAACGATCGAAAAAGCGAAAACGGGCGACGCGACTGTGGATGACTATTTCCAGACGGCGCGTTATCTCGACGAGGCGCTTGAACAGTTCTTTAAAGATCTGAAGTCATCCGGTTTATATGACAACTCGGTGATTATGCTTTACGGAGACCACTACGGAATCTCTGAAAACCATAACCGCGCGATGAAAGAAATTCTCGGCAAAGAAATTACGCCTTATCAAAACGCGCAGAATCAGCGTGTGCCGCTTATGATTCGCATCCCCGGCAAAAAAGGCGGGGTGAACCATACGTACGGCGGTGAAATGGACGTTGTGCCGACGATCCTTCACTTGGAAGGCATCGATTCTAGGAAATATATTAATTTCGGCACCGATCTCTTCTCGAAAGACCATGATGATACGGTGGCGTTCCGTAACGGAGATTACGTCACGCCGAAATATACTTCCATCTCCAATGTCGTATACGATACGAAGACAGGAAAAGAACTGAAAGGCAATCAGGAAACGAAAAACCTGAAAGCCAGAGTCACAGAGCAGCTGAAGCTGTCTGACAGCGTGATGTACAAAGACCTGCTCAGATTCCACAAATTGAGCGACTTTACGCCGGTTGATCCGTCTAAATATCATTACGGCAAAGAAAAGCTGAATCAGGATAATAAATAATAGAAAGAGCCTTACGGAATTTCCGTAAGGCTCTTTTTTTGTGTGTATCTTCACCAATCTGAAAAAAGAGAGAGCTTTTGGTCACAAAGGGCGCCAATCTCTCATATCTTACAGTAGATTTTGAAACCGGTGATAGAGAATCGGACAAATTATCGGGTTGGTTTCTCTTATACGGGCGGTTTCGAATCCAATATTCACAGAGAAGAGGGGTAGAGATGAAAGCAGTCATTCTCTGCGGCGGAAAAGGAACGAGAATGAGCGAAATCACCAATGAACGTCCCAAACCGCTCGCCATGATAGGCGGCAAACCGATTCTATGGCATATTATGAAACTCTATCAATACTATGGCGTGAACGAATTTATCCTGCTTCTTGGTTTCAAAGGAGAGATGATTAAGGAATATTTCTTAGATTATGACTGGAAGAATCACAGCATGACGCTGGACAGCTCTACCGGAGAAGTGCGGATATTGGGAAAATCCGAGCCGTGGAAAATCACTTTTTTAGACACGGGGGAACACACGCAGACAGCGGGGCGGCTTTTACAGGCGAAGGACATCATCGGTGATGAAACCTTTCTTATGACGTACGGGGACGGACTGGCCAACATCAACCTGTTTCATCTGATCAGCTATCATCAATCAAAAGGGGCTGCGGCAACCGTCACCGGTATAGAAAAGACCTCGCAATTCGGAACGCTGACGGTTGAAGACGGTATGGCGAAAAGCTTTTCTGAAAAAACCTCAAGTGAAGGCATCATCAACGGCGGATTTTTCGTGCTCAGCCCGAAGGTATTTGATTATCTGCCGAAAGACAGGGACGTCATGTTTGAAGAAGAACCGCTGAAGGAGCTGGCGAAGGACGGCGAATTGGCGGTATACCGGCATTACGGTTTCTGGACGGCGATCGATACGTATAAAAACCTGCTGGAAATCAACAAGATGTGGGACCGGGGACAACATGTATGGAAGGTATGGTGATCAAGTTTGAGTTTCTGGAAAAATAAAAATGTGTTTGTGACGGGATGTACAGGTCTTTTAGGAAGCTGCCTGGTGAAGGAACTGATCGATCAGGGGGCTAATGTGACGGGACTTGTCCGTGACACTGTGCCCAAGTCGAACCTGTATCAGGGAGAACAAGTGAAGCAAATGAATATCGTGCAGGGCGCGCTTGAAGATCTGGATGTGATTGAGCGGGCGCTGGGCGAATATGAAATTGACACGGTCTTTCATTTAGCCGCTCAGGCGATCGTCGGCGTGGCAAACCGCAATCCGATTTCCACATTTGAAGCCAATATTCTCGGCACATGGAACATCCTTGAAGCGTGCCGCAGGCATCCGCTCATCAAGCGGGTGATCGTCGCGTCCAGTGATAAAGCGTACGGCGACCAGCCGGTACTGCCGTACGATGAAAACATGCCTCTTCAGGGCAAACATCCGTATGACGTATCAAAAAGCTGTGCCGATTTGTTAAGCCACACATATTTTAATACGTACGGACTTCCGGTCTGTATTACGCGCTGCGGCAACTTGTACGGCGGCGGAGATTTGAACTTCAACCGGATTATTCCGCAGACGATTCAGCTCGTGCTGAACGGTGAAGCGCCGGAAATCCGCAGCGACGGCACATTTATCCGTGATTATTTTTACATCGAGGATGCGGTCGAGGCATACCTTTTGCTGGCGGAAAAGATGGAGGAGCTCAATCTTGCGGGAGAAGCGTTCAACTTCAGCAATGAGATTCAGCTGACGGTGCTGGAGCTTGTAGAAAAAATTCTTAAGGCCATGGACAGTGACCTCAAGCCGAAAGTGCTCAACCAGGGAAGCCATGAAATCAAGCACCAATATTTATCGGCGGAAAAGGCGAGGAAGCTTCTGAATTGGACGCCCGCGCATACCATTGATGAAGGATTGGAAAAAACGATCGAATGGTATAAAGCCTTTTTTCAAAAGTAACAGAAACAGAGGTGAGAGAAAGACGTGACAAGCGCATATTGCACAGTTTTATCAAAAGGAAGGCTGTATCAGGCCATCGCTTTGTTCGGCTCATTGAAAGCGGTTCAGGCGGACGCCCCCATTTTTACTTTGTGTATGGATCAAGACACCTATGACGTGCTTCAGGCAATGCGGCCGGATAATGTCACCTTGATTCAGGTGTCCGCACTGGAAAATGAGGAGCTCCTTGAACTGAAGCGGACGAGGGATCAGAGCGAATACTGCTGGACGGTGAAGCCGGTATTTCTCGAATTCGTGCTGGACGGACATCCGGAATTAGAACGTGTCACGTACATTGATGCCGATTTGTTTTTCTTCGCTGATCCGCGCGCGATTTTTGACAATCAGCCGGATTGTTCGGTGCTTCTGTCACGGGGCGATATCGTCATTCCCTCATTTGAAAAACAGGAAATCGACATGCTGCAGCGTCTTTTAGGCCGGTATAATTCCGGTTTTCTCAGCTTCAAAACCGACAGTGCCGGCACAGATTGTCTCAGAGGGTGGAAAGAACGCTGCCTGGAAGAATGCAAAAATGCGCCGGGCGAAGGAAAATTCGGAGATCAAGGCTACTTGGATTACATGTCCGGCCTGTTCCCGAATGTGTGTGACATCACCACGCCCGGCGTGAATATCGGCCATTGGAATTACGGCCGCCACACGTTTTCATGGAAGGACGGGCGTCTTGTGCTCGAAGACGGAAGTCCGCTGATTTTCTATCATTTCAGCGGATACCGGATCGTCACAGCCGGCGACATTCGGCAGATTCATGAGACGGACCGGTCCGACCTGCCGTTTGTCCATCAGCTTTATCAGGACATTCTGAAGCGGGTGATCGGGACGGTCAGCGCCGTCTGCCCGGAGTTCAGCGGCTTTGCATCTGAGGATGATAACAAATAAATGATCATATACAGGAAGTGAACGAAAAGTGAAGGCAAGCGTCATTGTTCCCGCATATAATTCCAAGGAGAGGCTTTATAACAGCCTGCTGTCTTTGAATGAACAGGAATGCACAGAGCCGTTCGAAGTGATTGTGGCTGACAACGGTTCGGAAGACGGAACCTTATCCATGCTTGAATCATTCAGCGCGAATTTTCCGCTGATTTTTGTAAGAATTAAAGAAAACAGAGGGATCGCTTACGGCCGGAATCAGGCGGTCCGCAATGCCAGAGGCGATATTTTGATTTTCCATGACAGCGACATGCTTGCCGAAAAGGATTTGGTGGCGAAGCATATCAAGGCTCATGAGAACCGGGACGATCTTGTCGTATGCGGTATGTTCTGGAAGCGGATTTACAGCTTTTATTATGACCGTTTTGAAAAAGAGCATAAGGAAAAACTAGCCGAACTGTATGAAGAGCTGCCGGGCGATAAAGAGGCGCTCCTTGATGAAAGTGACATCAGAGACGGAAGTTTTCTCGACCAATGCTTTGATTTAGATACCGACTTTATCCGTGTGCTGAAAAGCATTTTGGAAAAATACGGAGATGATTTGAACGGCTACCGTCTGCCGTGGCGTTTTTTCATTACGAACAATTCGTCAGTTAAGAGACAGCACGTGGCAGATCTCGGCCTGTTTGATGAAGGCATTGTCAGATACGGCTTTGAAGATTATGATCTCGGCATCAGGCTTCATCAGTCGGGGATGAGATTTCAGCTGCGGCGCGATATCATGAGCGTCCATCAGGAGCATCCGAGCAACTGCGCTTCCGTTGATGACATCAGGGCGAACATCGCGTACATGTGCGACAAGTACAATGACATTCATTCGCTTGACGTGCACCTCGCGTTTAACGGCCCGTTTGACGCGGAGTTAACCAACAGCATGATGGCAGACATCGAAGTGCTGCTTGATTATGAGAAATATGAAAGCCTGCTGCACATTTTTCTCGAACTGCTGCACGCGGTTAAAGACCGCAACCTCGACCCGGACTGGAAGACGAAAAGCCCGCGGATCACGGCGAACAGCTTCAATCTGCCGGAGGTCGGAAAGCTTTTGGCAAAAGCGGAAAAAAAGCTGGGCGTCACGCACTTTGCAAGGGCGTTCAAAGCGCTGGCTGCTGATTTACTGCATGTGGATCTTAAATAAATTGGATGTGATATGATGAGTAAATATCATTTTTCAACCATTGTTTCCAGAACGCATATCTTTAAACTGATGCCGATGATTCATTCTCTCCATGAGCATTGCCGGGATTTTCATCTGTATGTGCTGTGTGTCGATCAGAAAGCGTATGAACTGCTTCAGCAGGTGCCGTGGGAACATGTCACGGCGGTTCAGCTCCATGAAATGGAGGACCCGGAGCTGCTTGAAGCAAAGGGCGGCCGGACGTTTCATGAATATTGCTGGACGCTGAAGCCGGCATTTCTGTTCCATGTGATGACAGAGTATGATGAAGCTGAATATTTTGCCCACTTGGACACCGATCTCTTTTTCTTCTCAGATGCGGGCGAGCTGTTTGCGGAAAAGCCGGATGCTTCCCTTTTTCTGACGGATCACCGCAATTCAGAACGGTTTGCGTCTTATTACAAGCTGACGGGGCAGTACAACACCGGGTTTGTCGGCGCGCGGAATACCGGGGAAGCGTATCGGGCGGTCTGGCAGTGGAGACAGGATTGCATCTCCTATTGTACGGTGGAGATGAATGAAGAAAAAAAGACATACGGTGACCAAAGGTATGTTGAAAAGTGGCCCGCGCAGTTTGAACACGTTCATGTCACGGAGTCGATCGGCGCGAATGCGGCGCTTTGGAATATTGAGCAATATGACGTCAGCCTGCGTGACGGGGCTGTGTATGTCAATGACACCCCGCTGATATTTTATCATTTTTCAGGCTTTACGCTCGTCACGGAGAACGAATTCAATCTGTGCTGGTACTATCACATTGATGACGAGGCGACAGTCAATATGATTTACGTGCCGTACATCAAAAACGTGAAAAAATGGATTGATGAAATTCAAAAAGCATTTCCCGATTTCAGAGACGGGTTTATTCCGAAATATGCGGTTCCTGACACTCATTTTTATACGGTTGAAACATAAAATCCCTGCCTTTTCGGCAGGGATGTTTTTATGAATGCCATTCTTTTAATGTTTTGTCGCTCGGCAGGACAAAGGCGAGCAGACCTAAAACGGGCAGAAAGGCGACGGCTGTCATGGTCGGCGTCAATCCCGCTGAATCAATAAGAGCTCCGAGCGCAACGGCTCCGATCGCGCCCATTCCGAAGGCGAGCCCGACCGTAAGCCCTGACATCGTTCCGATTTTGCCGGGAACAAGCTCCTGCGCGTAGACAACCGTCACGGAGAAGCTGGACATCAGAACAACGCCGATCAGCGCCAGTACGCCATAGGCGATGACAGGTCCCGCAAACGGAAGGAAAATCGTCAAGGGAGCCGATGCCGTCATGGAAACGATGATGACGTTCCGCTTTCCGAAACGGTCTGCAAGCGGCCCGCCGAGAAACGTTCCGACAGCTCCGAAAAATAAAAAGACGAAGATGTAGCTCTGTGCCTGCTGAATGCTGACATGATAGGCATTCATCGCATAGAACGTATAAAAGTTGCCGATCGCGCTCACATACCAGGAGCGCGCGAAAATTAAGAAGATAATCATGATAAGGGCGAGAATAATCGGTTTTGTAATCACGGTCTGCACAGCGGCGGCCGGTGATTTTTTACTTACGGCGCGCAAATGAATCAGGCGGCCTTTATACCATTTGGCGATATAAATGAGAAACAGCACAGCGATTGCGGCGACAAGCGTAAACCAGACAGAGCCGAATTGACCGAGCGGAACGAGAATCAGCGCGGTAATCAAGGGCGCCATCGCCTGGCCGGTATTCCCTCCGACTTGGTAAATCGATTGCGCCAAGCCGCGCTTTTCGCCGGCGGCCATGTAGGCGACACGCGATCCTTCAGGATGAAAGACGGCGGAGCCAAGGCCGATAAAAAAGACACAGCATAAAATCGTCAGAAAAGACGGGGCGAACGCGAGACCTAAAATGCCGAGCATGCTTGCAGTGAGCCCGAGCGGCAAAGCATACGGCATCGGGCGTTTATCCGTATACCAGCCGATGACGGGCTGCATCACGGAAGACACCATATTCAGCGTAAAGGCGATAATTCCGAGCTGCGTAAATGTAAGATTCATGGAACGTTCCAAAATCGGAAACATCGCCGGAATCACCGCTTGCAGTGAATCGTTCAGCAGATGACAGATCCCGATAATGAACAAAATAGAATACATGGTTGTCTCGGGACGATGGACAGGTTTTTCTTTAAGCGGGGCGGCAATTGCCAAAGTGATTCTCCTCCTTTTTATGTAAACGAAGCATACACCATATTATTCATAAGGTGAATGAATTATCAAGTGCAAAAAAGGCTCTTCTTTCTCAAACAGAAAAAAGAGCCTCCCTTTTTATTTATTTAACAAACTGTGTTTTCTCGAATACATCATATAAACGACGATCCCGGCGGCGATCCAGATGACAAAGGCGAGCCATGTCACGCCCGGCAGGCTGCTTGCGAGATACAGGCATAAGCATGCGCTGATGATCGGCACAAAAGGCACGAAAGGAACACGGAAGGAAGATTTGATCTCCGGATGTTTCTTTCTTAAAACGATGACGGCGATCGCAATGACCGTAAAGGCCGCCAAGGTTCCCATATTGACGAGATGCGCCAAGGTTCCCAGATCAATAAAACCTGCGATCCCGGCGGCAACGATCCCCGTCACCCATGTGTTTTGAAACGGTGTTTTAAAACGCGGGTGAACCTTGGAAAACATGCGGGGCAAAAGGCCGTCTCTGCTCATCGCAAATGTAAGGCGCACCTGAGCGTAAAGCAGAGCGAGCATGACCGTTGTAATCCCGATAATCGCGCCGACGGAAATAATGCCTGCTATCTTGTTCTGGCCGACAAATTGGAGCGCGAACGATACAGGGTCTCCGACATTCAGCTTGGTGTACGAAAGCATTCCCGTCAGGACAAGCGATACCGTAATGTAAAGGACGGTGCAGATGGCAAGCGCGCCGATGATTCCGACCGGCATTGATTTCTGCGGGTTTTTCACTTCTTCCGACGCGTTTGACACGGCATCAAATCCGAGATACGCGAAGAAAACGGTCGCGGCGCTCGTGATGACGCCTTTCATCCCGAACGGCATAAACGGCGACCAGTTTTCCGGTTTCACGTAGCCGAAACCGACGACGATAAACAGCAGAATGATCGCAATTTTCATCAATACAATGACATTGTTAAAGCGGGTGCTTTCTTTCACGCCCCTTGAAACAATCGCGGTAATGACCAAAATAATGATAACGGCCGGCAGGTTGAACACGGCACCCGTTTTGCTGCCGGGTGCGGCGGTCAGCGCCTCCGGAAGATGCAGCCCGAAGCCTGCAAGAAGCGACTGGAAATAAGATGACCAGCCGGTTGCGACGGCGGCGAGCGCGATAACATATTCAAGCATTAAGTCCCATCCGATTAAAAACGCGAGACACTCCCCGAGAGTGACATATGAATACGTATATACGCTGCCTGAAATCGGAATGGATGAAGAAAATTCCGCATAACAAAACGCGGCGAGCGCGCAGGCAAGGCCCGCGAGCACAAACGACAGAATCAAAGCCGGTCCTGCGCCTGTCGCGGCCACAGTCCCGGTAATCACAAAAATCCCCGTGCCGACAACACAGCCGATTCCGAGCAAAACCAAGTCAAAAGCGCTTAACGAGCGGGACAGGCTGGTCTGTTTGCTCTGGGCCTTTAAGTCGGCCAGCGGCTTTTTCCGAAATAGTAAAGACATATGGGTCCTCCTGAAAATTCATAATATTCTTATCATTATATACACTGACGTTTGTATTATATTGTCGAAATTTCTCGCAGTCAATTAAAGAATTTTCCACTTTAAAAGGACAAAGCTAAAAAGCGTCGATGCACGGAAGGAAAGGGAATTTTATTGTGAAATAGTTCAATTTTCTCACCTTAAGACCGATACAAAAGATGACTCATCAACTAATTTCAAGTTTCGGTGAAAGGGAGATGTTTACATGTTTCAATATGAAGAACTAAATAAGCAGTTTATCGGCGGCCGATGGAGGGATGGAAGCAGCCGGAACGTATTGGAAAACAGAAATCCTTATACTCAAAAAGTCATCACCTCATTCCGAAAAGCGACGCCTGATGACGTGGATGCGGCATATTGCGCCGCGGCTCTTGCGAAACAAGAATGGGACAAAGTAAACCCTTTTAAAAAGCGGGCCATTTTGGAAAAAGCCGTTTCTTTCATTGAAGAGCACGAAGAAGCGATTATTTACTTAATCATGGAGGAGCTTGGCGGAACACGGCTGAAGGCTGAGTTTGAAATCGGACTTGTCAAAAATATGATAAAAGAAGCCGCAACATTTCCGGTGCGGATGGAAGGGAAAATTCTCCCGTCCACGATTGACGGAAAAGAAAACAGGCTGTACAGAATACCCGCCGGAGTCGTGGGGGTGATCAGCCCGTTTAATTTCCCGTTTTTCCTTTCGATGAAATCTGTTGCGCCGGCACTCGGCGCGGGGAACGGCGTCGTGCTGAAGCCTCATGAAGAAACGCCGATCTGCGGCGGAACGCTTATCGCGAAAATTTTTGAAGCGGCCGGCGTACCGGACGGGCTGCTGAATGTCATCGTGACGGATATCGGGGAGATCGGCGACAGCTTTGTTGAGCATCCCGTGCCGCGGATAATCTCATTTACAGGTTCAACCGGAGTGGGCAGCTATATCGGACAGCTTGCGGTCAAACACTTTAAAAAACCGCTGTTGGAGCTTGGCGGAAACAGCGCGCTGATCGTGCTTGAGGATGCTGATCTTGAATACGCCGTCAATGCGGCCGTATTCAGCCGGTTTACGCATCAAGGCCAGATCTGTATGTCGGCGAACCGCGTGCTCGTTCACACATCTGTATATGACAAATTTACAGAGCTTTACGAAGCGAAAGTGTCATCGCTGAAAGTCGGCGATCCGATGGACCCTGATACGGTTATCGGTCCTTTAATCAATGAGAGACAGGCGGAAGGTCTGAGACGGTCTGTCGAAAAAGCGATAGAAGAGGGAGCGGTTCCGATGCTGTCCGGCCGATTCAGCGGAACGGTCGCTGAGCCCGTCATTTTAAAAGATGTGAAACCTGAGATGAGCATCGCGAAGGAGGAGCTGTTCGGACCGGCCGTCTGCATCATGCCGTTTGAAACGGAGGATGAAGCGGTAAGCATCGCAAACGCGACACCGTTCGGTTTAAGCGGAGCCGTGCATACGGCAAACGTGGAGCGGGGCGTTGAGTTTGCTAAGCGGATCGAAACCGGCATGATTCACGTCAACGATACGACCATTAATGATGAACCGAATGTCGCGTTCGGCGGCGAGAAACAATCAGGTCTCGGCAGGCTGAACGGAGAATGGAGCCTTGAAGAATTCACCACGCTGAAATGGATTTCGGTTCAGCATGAAAAACGTCAATTCCCATATTAAGAAGGAGTGAAAGAAATGAGTATACAGACGGAGCAGCAAACGCACAGCCTGCTTGACGCTTTTGTCAAAGTTGCGCCTTTTTTAAACAGCCTGATCCAAGATGACATCACCATCGGAATTTATGATACAGAAAAATTAATCGTGAATATTCCGGCTAAAACGTTTTCTCTTAATGTAAAGCCGGGAGATCCGCTGCAAAAAGGGGACATCATTACAGACGCGATCCGCATGAATCAGAAGAAGACAAGCATGGTGCCGAAAGAGCTGTTCGGATTTCCGCTGATCGCCAGAGCGATTCCGCTTCATGATGAAAACGGAAAAGTCATCGGCGGCGTCGGTCTCGGCACGAGCCTTGAAAAATCAGCCAAGCTTCATGATGTCGCTGAAAGCCTGTCCGCCGTCGTGGAACAGACCGCTTCGGCGATCGCGGATATCTCAGAATCCATCAGCGGTTTCTCAGCACAGATGAACGGGATTTCCGCTCAGGCGAAACAAGTCAGTGAAAGCGCGGGAGAAATCGCCGACATTTCCGTCACTGTCAAGGGCATCTCGGATCAAAGCAATCTGCTCGGTTTGAATGCGGCCATTGAAGCCGCGAGAGCAGGAGAATCCGGCAAGGGCTTTTCCGTGGTGGCGGATGAGATCCGCAAGCTTGCCACTCATTCAAAAGACAATGTCGGCCAAATTGACCAAATTACGAAAAAAATCCACAGCCTGCTGAAAGGGCTGGAGGACTCAATTGAATCCATCAACCAGAACACGGACGGCCAAGCGGCGGCGGTTGAACAAATTTCTGCCACGATGCAGGAAATTTCGGGAAGCGCCCAGCATTTAGCGAAAATGGCTGAAAACGTGCTCGGAGAATCATAAAAAAAGGGGAGCTTACGGGCTCCTTTTTTGTTTTCCCTTTATCAAGCGGAAACTGCACTTACACGTTTGATCCGTCATGCTAAAGGGGTACACATACGAATACATCACCAATGATAAAGGAGAGTCTTGTATGTCTGATGCAAATCTGCACAACCCGCTGACGAAATATGATCATGATGAATTTCCAAAACAATATCAAGAACCGCCCGGTTTGCAGAAAGAGATGAAGCCTGTGCCGGACTGCGGTGAAACAAGCTATAAAGGAGCCGGCAAGCTGAAGGGAAGAAAAGCCCTCGTCACCGGCGGCGATTCAGGTATCGGCCGGGCCGCCGCAATTGCTTATGCCCGGGAAGGGGCGGATGTGGCCATTAACTATCTGCCTGAGGAACAGCCGGATGCAGAAGAAGTGAAAGCGTTAATTGAAAAAGAGGGAAGAAAAGCCGTTCTGCTGCCGGGAGATTTAAGCGATGAAACGTTTTGCGGAGAATTGGCGGAAAAAGCGTATCAAGAGCTTGGCGGTCTTGACACGCTCGCTCTTGTCGCCGGCAAACAGCAGGCAGTGGATGATATCAGCGATCTTGCCACAGAACAAATCTATCAAACATTTGAAGTCAACGTATTCTCGCTGTATTGGCTCGTCAAAGCCGCGCTTCCGTATCTGCCGGAATGCGCGTCTATTATTACGACAACGTCCGTAGAAGGGTATAATCCAAGCCCGATGCTGTTGGATTATGCCGCGACGAAACATGCCATTATCGGTTTTACCGTCGGCTTAGGAAAGCAGCTGGCGAATAAAGGAATCAGAGTCAACTCGGTAGCGCCGGGGCCGATCTGGACGCCGCTGCAGATTTCGGGAGGACAGCCCGGTGAAAACATTCCGAAATTCGGCAAGGAAACACCGGCCGTCCCATTAAAGCGTGCCGGACAGCCGGCGGAGCTAGCAGGGATTTATGTCTTTTTGGCCTCAGAAGAATCGAGTTATGTGACATCCCAAATTTACAGTGTAAGCGGAGGAATTCCGACAGCGTAATCAAAAAGGAGCTGCCCTTCATACGGGGCAGCTCTTATTTTCGTTGTTATGTGCCGAGCACGTTTTGATTATACAGGACACTCGGATGTGACGGATGATAGGAGGCGGCTTTGTCGTTATGAATCTTCGCTTTTTCTCTGTCGCCGAGCTGCCAGTGGCAGACGCAGAGCTGCAGATGGGGGTACCAGGTGGAATATTCGAGCTGGGTAAAGCCTGCATCGCTGCTTTTGGCGGATAGGGCGAGCTCATACCAAAACACGCCCTGCCGGTATTGCCGTTTCTCCGCAAAATAGTCGCCGAGCCTGCAGCAGAACTCCGGCCGCGGACAATCGATCAGAAATGATTTTAAGAGAGACGTCATGGCGGCCTCTTCATGGCCGACCGCCCTGTAGCAATCGGATAGATATTGGCACGTTCTGATCTCGTCTTCGATCCAGCACTGTTTTGTGGAAAGAAAATGGTGATAATACGTGATGGCGCGCTGATACTGGCCGTGATCCTTTAATTCATTCGCGAAGTAAAACAAATCGCGCGGTGTCATCGTTTCACTGTTTTCCGCCATTTTCTCATAAATCTTCAAGTTGCGGTCTGAGGGAGGCGAGTGCTTTTTCTCGGATTTCCGGTGTGTGACGGCAATATCGGTTTCTATGATGTTTCCGTATACTTCAAGATACTCATGCACGGCTCCGATCCAGCGGAATCCTTTTTCACGCTTGACGAGTCGGTTGCGGCGGTATCTGAAGCTGACCTCTCCCCGATCATCAAAGCCGACGTGATAATACATGGATACCGCGTCCACCTCTTTTGAAAGCGACGCCTTCAGTTCAATCAGCTTTTCACGGTCCTTTTCCGTCAGCATATCGTCGGCGTCCAGCCACAGAATATAATCCATTTCCGCTTTCGAAAACACAAAATTACGGGCGGCCGCAAAGTGATCGATCCATTCAAAATCATAAATCTTATCCGTATAACGGGCCGCGATTTCTTTCGTCCGGTCGGTCGAGCCCGTATCAGCAATCACAATTTCATCCGCAATGTCTTTGACGGAATCAAGACAGCCCGCAAGCACTTCCTCTTCATTTTTCACGATAACGCACAAACTGACGCTGATCATGTCATCACCTCTTCCCCTCCAGTGTATAAAAGGAGAGGCGGAAACATTCTTCGGACAAAATGATCTCTTCCAAGAAATTTGTCTGTCCTTTTACTAGTTTTATTCCAGCGCCTGATTTAAAATGAACACATGAACTTACGTGAGGATTGATAGGAACCATGAGCATCATAAAAGCGGAAAACCTTTATAAAACATACGGAGATAAGACATTATTCGACCATATCTCCTTTCATATTGAAGAGAATGAAAGAATCGGTTTAATCGGCCCGAACGGAACGGGGAAGTCTACGCTTCTGAAAACCATTGCCGGCCTTGAATCAACGGAGGAAGGCGAGATTACGGCCTCAGGAAACGTGCATATTGAGTTTTTGCATCAGGACCCTGAGCTTCCGGCCGGACAAACCGTACTTGAGCATATTTATTCCGGCGGATCAGCCGTCATGAGAACGATGAGAGAGTACGAAAAAGCGCTTCAGGCGCTGAATGAAGAACCGGAAAATGACCAGCGCCAGAAACAGCTGCTTGATGCGCAGGCCCGAATGGACGCGAATGATGCGTGGGAGGCGAATACGTTAGCCAAAACGGTTTTAACCAAACTTGGCGTCACCGATCTGATGAAGGATGTCAGCGAGCTGTCCGGCGGCCAGAGAAAGCGCGTCGCGATTGCGAAAAACGTCATCCAGCCGGCTGACCTGCTCATTTTGGATGAACCGACAAACCACTTGGACAATGAAACGATTGAATGGCTGGAAGGCTACTTATCGCAATATCCGGGCGCCGTTATGCTTGTCACGCACGACAGATATTTTCTGAACAGGGTGACGAATAGAATTTACGAGCTTGAGAGAGGCAGCCTTTATACGTATAAAGGAAACTATGAAGTATTCTTGGAAAAACGGGCCGAACGGGAAGCGCTGGCGGAGCAGAAAGAAACAAAACGTCAAAACCTCCTGCGCCGCGAATTGGCGTGGCTCAGAAGAGGGGCGAAAGCGCGCTCGACGAAACAAAAAGCGAGAGTGGACAGAGCGGAGGCGCTCAAAGAGCAAAAAGGGCCGGCAGTCTCCGGATCACTCGATTTCGCGATCGGCTCCCACCGTCTCGGAAAACAGGTGATCGAAGCCGATAACGTCTCCGTTACCTATAACGGCCAAGCGCTGATCAGCCAGTTTAATGAGCTTGTCATCCCGGGGGAACGAATCGGCATCATCGGGCCGAACGGAATCGGGAAAACGACACTTTTAAACAGCCTCGCCGGCAGAATTCAGCCTGACAGCGGCAATATCACCATCGGGCAGACGGTCCGGATCGGCTACTACACCCAGGATCACAGCGAAATGAACGGTGATATGAAAGTCATTGAATATATAAAAGAGACGGCTGAAATCGTCAAAACGGCGGAAGGCGATGTCATCACCGCGGAACAAATGCTTGAGCGTTTTCTGTTCCCGCGTCCGATGCAGCAGACGTATATCAGAAAGCTGTCGGGCGGGGAAAAGCGCCGTCTGTACTTGCTGAATGTACTGATGCAGGAACCGAATGTGCTGTTTTTAGATGAGCCGACCAATGATCTGGACACGGAAACATTAAGCGTGCTCGAAGATTATATCGAACAGTTCCCAGGCGTCGTCATCACCGTATCCCATGACCGCTATTTCCTTGACCGCGTCATTGACCGCCTGATCGTATTTGAAGGACAAGGTGTCATTTCCCGTTTCCAAGGTTCGTACAGTGAATACATGGAACACGCAAAAGCGAAGAAGACGGCGGTAAAACAGCCGGCCGAAGAGAAAAAGGCGGAAGAAGAGCCGAAGAAAAAGCGCAAAAAGCTTTCATATAAGGATCAGATCGAATGGGACGGCATCGAAGACAAAATCGCCGGCCTTGAAGAAAAGCATCAGCGTCTGGAGGCGGAAATCGCTGAAGCGGGAAGTGATTTCGGAAAGATTCAAGAACTGATGGCCGAACAGGCAAAAACGGCTGAAGAGCTCGAAGCGGCGATGGAGCGCTGGACCGAATTGTCACTGATGATTGAAGAACTTGAGAA
The DNA here is from genome assembly GCF_038592915.1 of Bacillus sp. EU63. Classification (NCBI taxonomy): domain Bacteria; kingdom Bacillati; phylum Bacillota; class Bacilli; order Caryophanales; family Bacillaceae; genus Bacillus; species Bacillus sp. EU63. The sequence continues at coordinate 730,478 of NZ_CP151944.1, forward strand.
TTAAGAAAAGCCGGTACGGCCCCCGAGAAGATGGCGGGTCATACCGGCTTTTTTTATCTTACACAGATGTCTCCCGGCGCTTTAAAGACAAACGTTTTGTCCAAGCAAAGTTTATCAGGCGTAAAAAAGTTTACGTTTACGTTAAGGTTCAAATGGTGTATAATAGAAACAGATACGACAAGAGGGGGATTCACCTTGGAATGGATGAAGATTGATCAAGTTGCCAAGCGAAGCGGATTGACAAAACGAACCATTCGTTTTTACGAGGAGATTGGTTTGATTCCTGCTCCTAAACGGACAGAAGGCGGCGTCCGGCTTTACTCTGAAGATGATATGGAGGAGCTCGAAAAAGTAACCAGCACAAAAGAAGTGCTCGGTTTTTCCCTTCAGGAGCTTCAGCAGTTTATGGAGATGAGCCGTCAGCTGGAATTAAACAAAGAGGGGTACTTGTTGTCACTGGATCCGAAGGAACGGAAAGAAAAGCTGGAAGAGATTCAGCACGCTTTGAACCACCAGCTTGAGATGATTGATGAGAAGATCAGCACATTTCAGCATTTTAAAACGCGCCTTAACGGAATGAAAGAAAAAGCTGACCGCGCCATTCAATCAATCGAATGATTTTGCTGTAAACGCTATGGATATAGCGTTTCTTTTAATGGATGAAACAGGAGGTTTGGTCAAATGGATACATCATCACAACAGAAAACAGGCCTATTCAGCCAGCCGAAAGCCGTTTGGGCGGTTGCGTTTGCCTGTGTGATTTCCTTTATGGGAATCGGTCTTGTCGATCCGATTCTTCCGGCGATCGCCGCACAATTACATGCTTCACCTAGTGAAGTATCTCTGCTATTTACAAGTTATTTGCTCGTTACCGGTTTTATGATGTTTTTCTCCGGCGCGATTTCAAGCCGGATCGGCGCAAAATGGACGCTGCTTCTCGGACTTATTTTTATCATCGTGTTTGCCGCTCTCGGCGGAAGCTCAAGTTCAATTGCTCAGCTTGTCGGCTATCGCGGCGGCTGGGGGCTTGGGAATGCTCTCTTTATTTCAACCGCGCTTGCCGTCATTGTCGGGGTATCTGTCGGCGGCAGCGCCAAAGCCATTATTTTGTATGAGGCCGCGCTCGGACTGGGAATTTCCGTCGGGCCGCTTGCAGGCGGAGAGCTTGGCAGCATTTCATGGCGCGCTCCGTTCTTCGGAGTGTCTGTCCTCATGTTCATAGCGCTTTGCGCGATTTCACTCATGCTGCCGAAGCTGCCGAAACCGGCAAAACGCGTCGGTGTGTTTGATGCGATGAAGGCGCTCAAATATAAAGGCCTTTTGACAATGGCAGTATCTGCATTCTTATACAACTTTGGATTTTTTATTTTGCTTGCTTATTCTCCGTTCGTGCTGGATTTAGATGAACACGGCCTTGGATACGTCTTCTTCGGCTGGGGGTTATTGCTGGCAATTACGTCAGTCTTTACGGCGCCGCTCGTGCACAAAGTGCTGGGAACAGTGGGTTCGCTCGTCGTTCTCTTTATCGCCTTTGCGGTCATTCTCATCATCATGGGGATCTGGACTGACCATCAGAAGTTGATCATTACATGTATCGTTGTCGCCGGTGCTGTTCTCGGTATGGTGAATACGATCATGACAACCGCTGTAATGGGTTCTGCGCCGGTTGAACGTTCAATCGCGTCTTCAGCCTACAGCTCAGTCCGTTTTATCGGCGGTGCGCTCGCTCCGTGGATTGCGGGAATGCTGTCAGAACATTTCACCGCAAGCACTCCATATACAGTAGGCGGGATCGTCGTTTTTGTCGGCATGCTTGTCCTTCTCATGGGACGCAAACATCTCGCCGGAATAAAAGCCGGACATTAAGAAAAAAAGGAACTTCCGCACAGGCGGGAGTTCCTTTTTGTGTTTACAGCACTTTCGTCGTCCAAGATTCACAATTCCATGTTTCCGTCGCGATATCCATGTAGAACTCGGGTTCGTGGGAAATCAGCAGAATGGAGCCTTTGTATTCTTTCAGCGCGCGTTTCAGCTCTTCTTTCGCATCGACATCCAGGTGGTTTGTCGGTTCGTCAAGCACGAGCAGGTTTGTTTCTGAATTGATCAGCTTGCACAGTCTGACCTTCGCTTTTTCTCCTCCGCTGAGAACGGAGACGCGGCTTTCAATGTGTTTGGTCGTCAGGCCGCATTTGGCGAGGGCGGCGCGGATTTCGTACTGGGTAAAGGAAGGAAATTCGCTCCACACTTCTTCGATGCACGTATTGTTATTGGTTTCTTTCACTTCCTGCTCGAAATAGCCCGTGTATTGATGCTCGCCCCGTTCCACCGTGCCTTCCAGCGGCTGGATTTCACCGAGCAGGCTTTTTAACAGCGTCGTTTTCCCGATGCCGTTTGCGCCGTACAGGGCGACTTTCTGTCCGCGCTCCATTCTGAGATTGAGCGGGCGTGACAGCGGAGTATCGTAGCCGATGACTAAGTCCTTCGTTTCAAAAATGAGCTTGCCTGACGTTCTCGCAGGCTTGAAATGGAATTCCGGTTTCGGTTTTTCGGCCGCCAGTTCGATCATATCCATCTTATCAAGCTTTTTCTGGCGGGACATCGCCATATTTCTCGTGCTGACGCGCGCTTTGTTGCGGGCGACGAAATCTTTCAGCTCAGCCACTTCCTGCTGCTGTTTTTTGTAGGCGGCTTCGAGCTGCTGTTTTTTCACTTCGTATACTTCCATGAATTGATGATAATCACCGACATAACGCGTCAGCTCCTGGTTTTCCACATGGTAAATCAAATTGATCACGCTGTTTAAAAACGGAATGTCGTGAGAAATTAAGATGAACGCATTTTCATATTCCTGCAAATAGCGTTTCAGCCATTCAATATGCTGTTCATCAAGGTAGTTCGTCGGTTCGTCCAACAGAAGTATTTCCGGCTTTTCCAAAAGCAGTTTGGCGAGCAGCACTTTCGTCCGCTGTCCGCCGCTTAAGTCAGTGACGTCGCGGTCTAGGCCGACTTCCTGCAGGCCGAGGCCGCGGGCGATTTCTTCAACTTTGCTGTCAATCACGTAGAAATCATTGTTTGTCAGGGCGTCCTGAATGACACCGACATCTTCAAGCAGCTGCTCAAGCTCATCAGGGTCCGCTTCGCCCATTTTGTTGTAAATCTCGTTCATTTCTTCTTCCATCGCAAATAAGTAATGGAACGCATCCTTCAGCACGTCGCGGATCGTTTTTCCTTTTTCAAGCACGGTATGCTGATCGAGATAGCCGACACGCACGTTTTTCGCCCATTCAACCTTACCCTCATCAGGCTCAAGCTTTCCGGTAATAATATTCATAAACGTTGATTTACCTTCGCCGTTTGCTCCGATTAAGCCGACGTGTTCCCCTTTTAAAAGACGGAACGATACATTGTTAAAAAGCGCACGGTCACCGAAGCCGTGGCTTAAATCTTTTACGGATAAAATACTCATCATTACACCTCTATCGTTATCAGACACGCTTTTTTTATCATGTGTCTTTCTCATTTATGATTATAAAGGAGGAGACCGTTTGTTAAAAGGCTTGGAAGGAAAAAGAAAATTGCGTTTGCCGCGTGCATTTGAGATACTATGGAGTAGATTTTAAGAATTGAGGAGAACGACATGACCCAAACATGGCCATTTTTACAGCATACACAACCATTTATCGCCGAAAACTGGGAGGCGTCAGGCTTTCAGGAGCCGACCGTTATTCAGGAAAAAGCCGCTCAGGTGATCATGGAAGGGAAAGACGTCATTGCCGAATCCCCGACGGGAACGGGAAAAACATTGGCGTACACGCTTCCGGTTCTGGAGCGGATCAACCCGGAACAGAAACATCCGCAAGTGATCATTTTAGCGCCGTCCCGCGAGCTTGTGATGCAGATTTTTCAAGTGATTCAGGAGTGGAAAAAAGGCTCCGATCTTCGCGCTTTGTCTTTGATCGGCGGGGCAAACGTGAAAAAGCAGGTGGAGAAGCTCAAAAATAAACCGCATATCATTGCGGGCACACCGGGCAGGGTGCTCGAATTGATTCAGGCGAAAAAGCTGAAAATGCATGAAGTCAAGACGATCGTTCTTGATGAAGCGGATCAGCTCGTGACAAAGGAACACCGCGAAACGATGAAAAAAATCATTAAAACGACGCTGAAAGACCGACAGCTTTTAAGCTTTTCCGCTACGCTGCAGCCGGAAACAGAACAGGTGCTGAATACCATCGCACACGAACCGGCCGTTTTGAAAGTGGAGCGGAATACGGCGGAAAAAGCACGGGTCACGCATCAATATCTCGTCTGCGATCAGCGGGATAAAGTAAAGCTATTGCAAAAGCTGTCACGGCTGAACGGCATGCAGGCGCTCGTGTTCGTCAGAGATATCGGAAATTTAAGCGTCTATGCGGAAAAACTCGCCTATCATCACGTGGATCTCGGCATCCTGCACGGAGAAGCGAAAAAAATGGAGCGGGCAAAGATATTATCAGCGTTTGAACGGGGAGAATTTCCGCTGCTTCTGGCGACTGACATTGCGGCGCGCGGACTTGATATCGATGATCTTCCGTACGTCATTCACGCGGACATACCGAATGAAGACGGATATATCCACAGATCCGGCCGGACGGGCCGGGCCGGTAAAGAAGGAACCGTACTCAGCCTTGTCACGCCGATGGAAGAATCCAAACTGAAAAAAATGGCCAAATCACTCGGAATTGAGCTGAAAGAGGCCGTTTATTCAGGCGGAAAACTATCTGAGAAATAAGAAACGGAGGGCGGGAAGCCCTTCTTTTTTTGTTGTAAAATAATAGAAAAGGTTCAGGCGGGGGCGGGAAGATGGTTTCAATAGACAGATTTCAAATATTGAAGGAACCCGAGCTGAAAATACTTGAACACTGGTTTAAGAACGATAATATCAAACGGAGAATGGATGCGATGCTGCCATTAGACGCGTGGTATGCACGATTGAATAAAGATGAAGACGATACTGTCATTATGGCATATGACGGGGAGTGTCCGGCAGGCATGGACTCTATAGAGTTTGTGGATGAGCGGGCGTATATCGGGTTGATCGTCAATCCTTTATACCAGCTTCAAGGGTACGGAAAACAGATCTTGCAAAAACTGCTGACTGATCCTGGGTTTACCAGCGTGGGGAATGGGCGGCAAGCATCGAAAAAGACAATCAAATCAGTTTAGCCTGCTTTCAAGCAGCGTGATTCACTTTGGAAGATACGGAGCCGGATGAAGACGGCTTTCTTACTTTGATTCTTCGCGGCTGATCCCAAATAAACAGAAAAGGAGGGGACAAAGCCCTCCTTTTTTTTCATCATCATGTTAACTTAGATCACTGACTTTGATGATCTGTTTGCCTTTATTTTCTCCTTTAAACAGGCCGAGGAACGCGTCAGGAATATTGCTGAATCCTTCCGTAATCGTTTCTTCATAATGAAGCTTTCCGTCCTTGAGCCATTCGGCCAATTGTTTCGCGCCTTCAGAAAAGCGGTCAGCATAATCACTGACGATGAATCCCTGCATCAGCGCTTTTTGAATATCATCCGCCGTTTTGTAATTAATGGCTTCATCAAATTGAAGCTCCTCTTTCAAATACGCGATTTTTTCATCAGATCCGGCGATGCCGACAACCCGCGCGCCTTTGATTTTGGCAATCTGTCCGACTGTTGAGCCGACGGCGCCCGCCGCGCCTGAAACGACGACGGTTTCGCCTTTTTTCGGACGGCCGATGTCGAGCAGCCCGAAGTAAGCGGTCAGTCCGGTCATCCCTAAAATGCCGAGATACGCCTGGGCGGGTGCGATATCCGTATCCAACTTGCGGAGGGCGGACTCATTAACGGCTGAATATTCCTGCCACGCGAGATTTCCGATCACAACATCTCCTTTTTTCAGCTGATCGCCGTCTGTCAGAACCTCGGCAATCACTCCGCCTGTTATGGCTTCATCTAAAGCGAAGGGCTCTACATATGATTTTGTATCCTGCATCCGTCCGCGCATGTACGGATCAACGGACACATAACTCGTTTTCACTAGCACTTCGCCGTCTTTCGGTTCGGGCACGGCAATCGTTTCAAAGCGGAAATCGTCATGGGCGGGAACGCCTTTGGGGCGTCTTGCCAATTGAATTTGCTGCTGATTATTCGGCATACTGAATCCTCCTTCAAGATAAGTGGTTGTTCCAAATGTAACACGAACCATTTCCCGATTACAAAATCAAACCGTCAGCGGCCATAAAAAAAGAAGGGCCAGGGCCCTTCTTTCCTTATATGCATATTTAATAGAATAACCGGTACACATCGGTGTTTTTCTCATGTTCCAAATATTCATAGGCATTCGTTTTTGAAGAATGAAGCATGTCAGCGGTAACGACGGGCTGAAGCGCGGTCAGATAAGAACCCAGCCTATTTTCAATTTCTTTCGGCAGAACGGATTCGATATCACCGATATTGATAATGATAGAGAAAACGAAATCGATATTAATATGAAAAGTATCTTCAGCAAAGGCCGTAAGCTCTTTTATTCCATCCGGGCAGCGGGTATGCCGGCGGAATACCTGCTTCACTAAATCACTGACAATCCAAGCGTTAAATCGCTGTTCCGGTGAAAAGTAATGAATAGGAACCACCTCCCTGCTTAATCGGCTCATGAAGATTTTTATTTTTCTGATAAAAGTAGCTTTCCCTACTGTAACATGTCCCGCCAGAAAATATCCACCGACAATCTGCCCGTTTTTTCACGGAACTCTCTTTCTTTTGTTTGACCTTTGGTTGAGCGGGTAAACATCCAATATACAAAAACAAAAGGGAGGACTTATCAATGAAACCGGTAGTAAGAGAATATACAAATGATCAAAAACTGATGCAGGACGTAAAAGAGCTTCAGCAATTGGGTGTCGCAAAAGAAGACGTATATGTGCTTTCTCATGATGACGACAGAACGGACCGCCTGGCAGATAATACTGATGTCAATACCATCGGAGCGAAAGAAACGGGCATTAAACACGCAGTCGGCAATATGTTTAATAAAAAAGGCGACGAGCTCCGCAACAAAATTCACGAAATCGGCTTTTCAGAAGAGGAAGCATCACAATTTGAAAAGCGCTTAGATGAAGGAAAAGTTCTTCTGTTTGTCACGGATAACGAAAAAGTGAAATCATGGGCGTAAGCTGAACAGATCCCAAGGGGTTTTCGGTCCCTTGGGATTTTTTTGCGGTTTCCGCAATAAAACCGAAAGGCACATTCTGTACATTTTCGGTGCTGTTTCTCAACTGATTTGATACAATTCAATTGTAATAAATTGGAATACGGAATCAGGAGGAGCACAATTCATGAAAAAAATGTTACTTATGCTGGCGATTTGTTTATGTATGATCCCTGCGGACGTCTATGCCGCTGATCTGGGACGGCAGACGTTAGGAACAAATGACGGCTGGGGAGCCGCTTCCGGCGGGACAACCGGCGGCGCGAAAGCCTCATCATCGAATGTATACACCGTATCAAACAGACAGCAGCTCGTTTCCGCATTAGGGGGAAGCGCCAACAGCACGCCGAAGATTATTTACATACAAGGCACAATCAATATGAATACGGACGACCGCAATAAAACGCTCGGCTTTAATGATTATAAAGATCCGGCATATGATCTCAATGCCTATCTCAAGGCGTACGACCCGGACAAATGGGGAAAAAAAGCGCCGTCAGGCACCCAGGAAGACGCCAGACAGCGATCGCAAAAAAACCAGAAGGCACGGGTCGTGGTTGACATTCCTTCAAATACGACGATCATCGGCTCGGGTTCAAATGCCAAAGTGACAGGCGGAAGTTTTAATATAAAGAACGGCGTCGACAATGTCATCATCCGCAACATTGAATTTCAAGACGCTTACGACTATTTTCCGCAATGGGACCCGACGGACGGCAGCAGCGGCAACTGGAACTCGGAATATGACAATATCACCATTAACGGCGCGACGCACATCTGGATCGATCATTGCACCTTTAATGACGGATCGAATCCCGACAGCGGTTTTCCCTACTATTACGGGAGAAAATATCAGCACCATGACGGCCAGACGGATATAGCCAACGGGGCGAATTATATTACATTGTCCTATAATAAATATCATGACCATGACAAAGGCTCCGTCATCGGAAACAGCGACAGCAAGACGTCGGATGAAGGAAAACTGAAGGTGACCATTCACCATAACTATTACCAGAACATCGTCCAGCGCGCACCGCGGGTCCGGTACGGGCAGGTTCATATTTATAATAATTTTTACGCAGGCTCGAAAAGCGCCGCATACCCGTTCAGCTATGCGTGGGGCGCGGGCCACGCGTCAAAAATGTATGCCCAGAATAATGTCTTTGAAGTGCCGGGACTGGCTGCTGATAAAGTCATCAGCATCTTCAGCGGCGGAAAAGCGCTTCATGAAGACGGCACTCTTTTAAACGGCGCCTCCATTAACGCGTCAGCCGCCAACGGATTAAGTCAGTCCGTCGGCTGGACACCGTCATTGCACGGTTCCATCGGCTCATCATCAAATGTAAAATCAGATGTTATATCTAAAGCCGGGTCGGGCATATTAAAATAAGAAACAAGAGACACAAAGGAAAATATTCCTTTGTGTTTTTTAATTAACAAAAACGTTTATTAACTTAGTTAAGTAGTAAAATGGGATAGGGGATGGAAGACAACAAAATAGGAGGAGACCTGTAATGGCTTCAGAAAAAGACGCAAAAAAACAGCAGGCAGTAAAAATCATTCCTTTGCTTATTACTGTTGCTGTGGGATTAATCATTTGGTTTATTCCCGCGCCGTCCGGACTTGAACCTAAAGCATGGCATTTGTTCGCTATTTTTGTCGCAACAATTATCGGCTTTATCTCCAAGCCCTTGCCAATGGGCGCAATTGCAATTTTTGCATTGGCAGTCACCGCGTTAACGGGAACGCTATCTATTGAAAATACGTTAAGCGGATTTGGAAACAAGACAATCTGGCTGATTGTCATCGCCTTTTTTATTTCTCGGGGGTTCATCAAAACCGGGCTCGGCGCCAGGATTTCTTACGTATTCGTACAACGGTTCGGGAAGAAAACACTCGGCCTTTCTTATTCACTGCTTTTCAGTGATTTAATTTTATCACCTGCCATTCCGAGCAATACGGCACGGGCGGGCGGCATTATTTTTCCTATTATCAGATCATTATCCGAAACTTTCGGATCAACGCCGGCAGACGGAACAGAGCGGAAAATCGGCGCTTTCTTATTAAAAACCGGTTTTCAAGGAAACTTGATTACGTCTGCGATGTTTTTGACGGCAATGGCGGCGAACCCGCTGATCGCCAAGCTGGCCCACGATGTCGCAGGGGTGGACATCACATGGACAAGCTGGGCAATCGCGGCCATTGTACCGGGATTGGCGAGCTTAATCATTACGCCGCTGGTCATTTATAAGCTGTATCCGCCGGAAATTAAAGAAACACCGGATGCGGCTAAAATCGCAACGGAAAAATTGAAAGAAATGGGTCCGTTTAAAAAATCCGAACTCTCCATGGTCATCGTCTTTTTATTGGTGCTTGCGCTGTGGATTTTCGGAGGAAGCTTAAATATCGACGCAACGACGACGGCCCTGATCGGATTATCCGTTTTGCTTTTGTCACAGGTATTAACATGGGAGGACATCAAAAAGGAACAAGGTGCATGGGATACGCTGACTTGGTTCGCGGCGCTTGTGATGCTGGCGAATTTCCTGAATGAGCTCGGCATGGTGTCTTGGTTCAGCAATATGATGAAATCTTCTGTTTCCGGTTTTTCATGGATTGTGGCATTTATGATTCTGATTGTCGTGTATTATTACACGCATTACTTCTTTGCGAGCGCAACCGCGCATATCAGCGCCATGTATGCGGCATTTCTCGCCGTCATCGTGGCGGCAGGCGCTCCGCCGCTGTTGGCGGCGCTCAGCCTGGCGTTTTTCAGCAACCTTTTCGGTTCTACGACGCATTACGGCTCGGGAGCGGCTCCGGTCTTTTTCGGAGCGGGTTATATATCGCAAAGCAAATGGTGGTCCATCGGCTTTATCCTGTCAATCGTCCATATTGTGACATGGCTTGTGATCGGCGGATTATGGTGGAAAGTATTAGGGTTATGGTAGAAGAAAAAAGGCAGACTCAGGTCTGCCTTTTTTATTTCTGTAGGGAATGGGAAGGGCCTGCACATGATGACTTCAGTGCGAATAGAATATTGCCGGGGTGATAATATGAGCAGCGGCCGTGATCAATACATGATATTGAAACAGAAACCTTACAAATATATGAGCAGACATATGAAACGCCGGTATGAACAATTACCATGTGAACTTGAAAGACCTGAAACAGAGACGGAAAAACAGTTTCCGTCTTCAGATGAAAATCGATCTGCCTTGTGCGTACCCGGGCTGCGAGGTCCCGAAGGCAAAAGAGGACCCGCCGGCTCCCGCGGTCCGCAAGGGGAGGCGGGTCCGCCCGGTCCCCCGGGGCCTGAGGGGCCGCCCGGAGCGGTTCCTGCGGTAGCTTTTCAAAATACAGCAGACCAGATGATGATTCCGTTAGAAGGAACACCGATAAACGTGTTAAGCACAGTGATAGCCGCGCCGACAGATCAATTGGTGAAAACGGATGCCGTCATACAAGTAAATGTGGAATTAGACCCGCTCGCGTCTCATTTCTCATTGGTCTTAGCTGTCGATCTGCAAAGAAATGGCGTATCGATACAAACACAGAGACAAGAGCTGAACCTCTTTTCTTCAGGCGGACAAATCATAGGAATTCCTTTTACGTACATCGACGAAATGAAGGCGGATGAAACAGCCGCGTACCAGCTCTATTTATCCGTCCTTTCTTCGAATCTCGTAACACAAGTCGCAGCGGCAAACCGCTCCCTCATTGCGACGGGATTCCCCATTCAAGGATCGGATTAAGGTGATGAAAAGAAATCACCTTTTTTATTTAGGTTGTCAAAACACAGCCCGTATTAATATGCTGTCTTAATAGGTAAGACGGTCAACAACGGGAAGGAGAGGGAAAAAGATTGAATGAATAATCCGATTATAAACGGGAGCTTTGAAACCGGCACATTAGCGGGCTGGAGTTCGGCAAATACCCAGATTAACAGTTTGTTTGCACATTCAGGGAGATATTCCGCGCAATTTATTGGAGTTCAGCCATATGCTTACCTCAGTCAAATCGTTCCCATTTCAGCCAAGTCAGTGACTCTATTCGTATCACTCGCAACGCTCGGAAATGAGCCAAGTCCCCAAGTCACTCTCCAGATCATCTATGTCAGCGCAGCAGGTGAACAAATCAGTTCCATTCAAGAAAATATCACACCCGGAAATTTGCCGAACGTGCTCTTTCACACATGGTCTGAAATCTATAAAACAAGCAGTGTGCCTTCTGGCGCGGCCTCTGCCGTCATTGTATTAAGTAAAGTTTCTTCCGGCACGGTTTTAATAGACGATGTTTCATTGGCGCAAACCGGGGGTGAACCTGGCGTAACAGGAATTACAGGTCCCACAGGAGTGACGGGTCCCACAGGAGTAACCGGAGCAAGAGGAGCGACCGGAGTAACTGGTGTAACGGGATTAACTGGAGAAACAGGCTCGACCGGGGCAACCGGAGCTACTGGAGTAACCGGCCCAGCAGGAGTAACGGGCTCAACCGGCTCGACTGGAGCAACAGGAGTTACTGGCGCAACCGGAGCAACCGGCTCAACTGGTGTAACTGGTTCAACAGGAGCAATAGGATCCACTGGAGCAACCGGAGAAACCGGCACGACCGGGGATACCGGAGCTACTGGAGCAACCGGCCCAATGGGGATAACAGGAGCGACTGGCGCAACAGGAGTAACCGGTGCAACGGGATCGACAGGAGCGACCGGGCCAACGGGAGAGGCCGGTCCAACCGGCTCAACCGGCTCAACCGGCTCAACCGGAATAACAGGGGCAACAGGATCGACCGGAGCAATTGGTTCAACCGGACCGACAGGCTCAACGGGAGCAACCGGCCCCACCGGAGTAACGGGTCTAACTGGTGTAACGGGATCGACAGGAGCGACTGGTGTAACGGGAGTAACCGGCGCAACTGGTGCGACGGGATTAACTGGAGAAACAGGCGCCACAGGATCGATAGGCCCAACCGGCGCAACAGGCCCAACCGGATCGACTGGCGCGACTGGCTCAACGGGATCAACTGGTGTAACAGGAGCAACGGGATCGACTGGCTCAACCGGCCCAACCGGTGTAGCGGGAGTGACTGGGGCAACGGGGATAACCGGAGAAACTGGCTCGACCGGGGAAACCGGAGCTACTGGAGAAACCGGATCGACTGGCATAACGGGTTCAACCGGCCCAACTGGTGAAACAGGAGCGACGGGAGTAACAGGAGGAACCGGTTCAACTGGTTCAACAGGAGCAACGGGACCAACCGGAGTGACTGGAACAACAGGAGAAACCGGGGAAACGGGCGCCACTGGAATAACAGGATCGACTGGTGCAACCGGAGTGACTGGTGTAACAGGGGCGACAGGAGAAACCGGTCCAACCGGAGCAACAGGTGTAACAGGAGAAACCGGAACCACGGGATCAACCGGAGTAACTGGGACAATGGGAGAAACCGGTGCAACTGGAGTGACTGGAGCAACGGGGATAACAGGAGCAACAGGCGCAACTGGTGTAACCGGGCTAACTGGAATAACAGGCGCGACGGGCCCAACCGGTGTGACTGGCTCAACAGGAGAAACCGGTGCAACTGGAGCGACTGGCGCAACCGGTGCAACCGGCCCAACCGGAGAAACTGGCGCGACTGGCTCAACGGGATCAATTGGAGTAACAGGAGCAACAGGTCCAACAGGGTCAACTGGTTCAACCGGCCCAACTGGGGTCACGGGCTCAACTGGTGTAACAGGAGCAACGGGCTCAACCGGCGCAACAGGTGTGACTGGCCCGATTGGGGTCACGGGAGCGACAGGAGCATCCGGGGCGACGGGGATAACCGGCTCAACCGGAGTAACAGGTCCAACGGGGGAAACAGGCGCGACTGGCTCAACCGGTCCAACAGGCTCAACCGGTCCAACAGGAGTTACTGGCGCAACCGGAGAAACTGGCCCAACAGGAGTGACTGGTGCAACAGGATCAACCGGCCTAACTGGGGTCACGGGCTCAACTGGAGCAACAGGTTCAACCGGAGAAACCGGCTCAACTGGTGTAACTGGTTCAACCGGAGAAACTGGTGCGACGGGAGTAACCGGATCGACTGGCGCAACGGGATCAACTGGAGTAACAGGAGCAACTGGAGTAACAGGTTCAACTGGAGAAACCGGCGCAACGGGAATAACTGGAGAAACCGGCGCAACAGGCTCAACTGGTTCAACGGGAGTGACAGGTTCAACCGGAGAAACTGGCGCGACTGGCTCAACAGGAGCAACCGGCCCAACCGGCACTACCGGTGTAACGGGAGTGACTGGTTCAACGGGAGAAACCGGTGCAACCGGAGTAACGGGTCTAACTGGTGTAACGGGATCGACAGGAGCGACTGGGGTAACGGGAGAAACCGGCTCAACTGGTGCGACGGGATTAACTGGAGAAACAGGCGCCACAGGATCGACAGGCCCAACCGGCTCAACAGGTCCAACGGGTGTAACAGGAGCAACCGGGGCGACGGGGATAACCGGCTCAACCGGATCAACCGGATCGACAGGATCAACAGGAGAAACCGGTGCAACCGGTCCAACGGGATCGACAGGCCCAACTGGCTCAACCGGTGCAACTGGAGAAACTGGCTCAACTGGCTCAACCGGCGCAACCGGAGTAACGGGTCCAACTGGCGCGACTGGCTCAACAGGAGCAACCGGGTCAACTGGAGTAACAGGTACAACAGGCCTAACGGGTGTAACGGGTCCAACAGGAGTAACTGGGACAACGGGGACAACCGGATCGACTGGGGTAACGGGAACAACCGGACCGACAGGATCAACCGGCTCAACCGGCTCAACTGGTGCAACGGGAGTAACAGGAGCAACGGGATCAACCGGTCCAACCGGGCCAACAGGGTCGACAGGTTCAACTGGAGTTACTGGTGCAGCAGGATCAACTGGACCCACGGGAGAGATCGGTCCAACTGGATCGCCAGGCTCAACCGGAGAAACCGGTGCAACGGGAGTGACTGGAGCAACAGGTCCAACAGGGTCAACTGGTTCAACCGGCCCAACAGGTGTAACAGGAGAAACCGGAACCACGGGATCAACCGGAGTAACTGGGACAACGGGAGAAACCGGTTCAACTGGAGTGACTGGAGCAACGGGGATAACAGGAGCAACAGGCTCAACCGGTGCAACAGGAGCGACCGGAATAACGGGATCAACCGGAGCAACAGGCGCAACTGGTGTAACCGGGCTAACTGGGATAACAGGCGCGACGGGCCCAACCGGTGTGACTGGCCCAACCGGTGTGACTGGCCCAACCGGTGTAACAGGCCCAACCGGTCCAACGGGTGTGACTGGAGCAACGGGAGTAACTGGGGCGACCGGAGAAACCGGCCCAACCGGAATCACGGGTCCAACAGGGCCAACAGGAGCAACCGGAGAAACCGGAGCGACCGGTGTAACTGGGTCAACAGGAGCAACCGGAACCACGGGCTCAACTGGTGTAACGGGAGCAACCGGCGCAACCGGAATAACAGGGGCAACGGGTTTAACGGGAGTGACTGGTTCAACCGGAGAAACCGGCCCAACCGGAGCAACAGGTTCAATCGGAGAAACCGGCCCAACCGGAGCAACAGGTTCAATCGGAGAAACCGGTCCAACCGGGGTAACAGGTTCAACGGGAGTAACTGGAGCAACAGGAGTAACCGGGGCAACAGGAGCAACCGGAACCACGGGTTCAACCGGAATAACTGGAGTAACAGGAACAACCGGTTCGACTGGTGTAACCGGAGCAACTGGCCCAACAGGCCCAACTGGTATAACCGGAGCAACGGGAGAAACGGGTCCAATTGGTGTAACGGGATCAACAGGGGTAACAGGTTCAACCGGAGCAACTGGGGCAGCAGGAGAAACCGGTGCAACGGGAGTAACTGGAGCAACCGGTCCAACTGGAGTTACTGGGGCAACCGGTGTAACTGGAGAAACCGGCCCATCAGGGGCAACGGGGGTAACTGGAGAAATCGGCCCAACGGGAGAGACTGGTCCAACCGGAGTAACAGGAGCAACAGGATTGACTGGCATAACGGGTTCAACCGGCCCAACAGGAGTAACAGGAGCAACCGGTTCGACTGGTGTAACTGGTGCAACAGGAGTGACTGGGTCAACAGGAGAAACCGGCTCGACCGGTGTAACAGGGTCAACAGGAATAACCGGAGCAACTGGAGTGACTGGAGCAACGGGGCTGACCGGAGCAACAGGGCTGACTGGAGCAACGGGGTTCACTGGAGCAACAGGGCTGACCGGAGCAACGGGGTTTACCGGAGCAACGGGCTCGACCGGGAATACCGGCGCGACTGGTGTAACCGGTGCCACGGGAGCAACCGGGGTCACTGGAGATCCCGGCACGACTGGAGCAACTGGCGCCACGGGAGCCACGGGAGTAACGGGAGCAACCGGGGTAACCGGAGTAACGGGAGCAACCGGGGTAACCGGAGTTACTGGAGTAACGGGCTTGACCGGAGTAACCGGGATCACCGGAGTAACAGGCGCTACCGGAGTAACAGGCGCTACCGGAGTAACAGGAGCGACAGGAATAACGGGAGCCACCGGGGTAACAGGCGCTACCGGAGTAACAGGCGCCACCGGAGTAACAGGCGCCACCGGAGTAACAGGCGCTACCGGAGTAACAGGGGCTATCGGAGTAACAGGGGCTACCGGAGCGACCGGGGTAACCGGAGCTACCGGAGTAACAGGTGCTACCGGAGTAACGGGAGCCACCGGAGTAACAGGCGCCACCGGAGTAACAGGCGCTACCGGAGTAACAGGAGCGACAGGAATAACGGGAGCCACCGGGGTAACAGGCGCTACCGGAGTAACAGGCGCTACCGGAGTAACAGGCGCCACCGGAGTAACAGGCGCCACCGGAGTAACAGGCGCTACCGGAGTAACAGGGGCTATCGGAGTAACAGGGGCTACCGGAGCGACCGGGGTAACCGGAGCTACCGGAGTAACAGGCGCCACCGGAGTAACAGGCGCCACCGGAGTAACGGGAGTAACGGGAGTAACGGGATCAACTGGAGTAACCGGAGAAACGGGAGCAACCGGAGCTACTGGATCTACCGGAATAACGGGAGCCACCGGAGTAACAGGAGCTACAGGAATAACGGGATCAACCGGGGTAACCGGAGCCACTGGAGTAACGGGCTTGACCGGAGCAACCGGAGCTACTGGATCTACCGGAATAACGGGAGCAACCGGAGTAACAGGAGCAACCGGAGTAACAGGAGCAACCGGAGATACTGGATCTACCGGAATAACAGGAGCCACCGGGGTAACAGGAGCAACCGGAGTAACAGGTGCTACCGGAGTAACAGGTGCTACCGGAGTAACAGGGGCTATCGGAGTAACAGGTGCTACCGGAGTAACAGGCGCCACCGGGATAACGGGAGCCACTGGGATCACCGGAGCTACTGGAGTAACGGGCTTGACCGGAGCAACCGGGATAACGGGAGTAACAGGAGCTACAGGAGCTACAGGATTAACGGGAGCAACCGGGGTAACAGGTGCTACCGGAGTAACGGGAGCAACCGGGATCACCGGAGCTACTGGAGTAACAGGCGCCACCGGGGTAACGGGAGTAACAGGAGCGACAGGAATAACGGGAGCCACCGGAGCAACAGGCGCCACCGGAGTAACAGGTGCTACCGGAGTAACCGGGGATACTGGGATAACGGGAGCCACCGGAGTAACGGGAGCAACCGGGATCACCGGAGTAACGGGAGCAACTGGAGTAACCGGAGTAACAGGCGCCACCGGAGTAACAGGCGCCACCGGAGTAACGGGAGTAACCGGAGTAACGGGAGTAACCGGAGTAACGGGAGTAACCGGAGTAACGGGATCAACTGGAGTAACCGGAGTAACAGGAGCGACAGGAATAACGGGAGCCACCGGAGTAACGGGAGTAACCGGAGTAACGGGATCAACTGGAGTAACCGGAGAAACGGGAGCAACCGGGATCACCGGAGTAACGGGAGTAACCGGAGAAACGGGAGCAACCGGAGCTACTGGATCTACCGGAATAACGGGAGCCACCGGAGTAACAGGAGCTACAGGAATAACGGGAGCCACCGGGATAACGGGAGCCACCGGAGTAACCGGAGTAACCGGGATCACCGGAGTAACAGGAGCAACCGGGGATACTGGAGCGACAGGAGTAACAGGCGCCACCGGAGTAACAGGGGCTACCGGAGTAACCGGGGATACTGGGATAACGGGAGCCACCGGAGTAACGGGAGCAACTGGAGTAACCGGAGTAACAGGCGCCACCGGAGTAACAGGCGCAACTGGGATAACCGGAGCCACTGGGATCACCGGAGCAGGCGCGATCATTCCTTATGCTTCAGGTCTTCCCACTGCCGTGACGACCATTGCCGGCGGATTAATCGGAACGGTGAGCCTTGTCGGGTTCGGCAATTCTGTGACGGGCGTCAATGTCGGAGGGGGAGGCGCAATTGATCTTACCGGGGCTGGAGGAACTCTGCTGAACTTTGCTTTTTCTGCTCCGAGAAGCGGAACCATTACATCAATTGCCGCCTATTTCAGTACAACCGCAGCACTGTCGCTTGTCGGCTCGACTGTTACGATAACCGCACAACTATACAGTTCTACTGTGCCGAACAATACGTTCACGCCGATCCCCGGAGCATCCGTCACTTTAGCTCCTCCCCTCACCGGCGTATTGTCAATCGGCAGCATCAGCAACGGAATCACGACAGGGCTGAACATTGCGGTAACTCCTCAAACCCGGCTGTTAATGGTATTCTCCGCCACTGCGACAGGCCTTTCGCTTATTAATACAGTGGCGGGATATGCAAGCGCGGGAGTTACAATTTCCTGATAGATTACAGACTGACTTCGGTCAGTCTTTTTTATGTGTTATATCAATTGTGTAAAAGTAAATATATACCTATCATCACCTTTTTGGTAAGCCGCAAGAGAAAAAGATCACGAAAATTCTCAAAAATGAGAAATAAAGATTTAAAAAAATGGTATGATTTTAGGAGGAAAGGACGGCTGGTGCTGTGTTGGAAGCGAAGCGGTTTTATGTCTCTCTGCAAATGAAAATCGCCGGATTAATTACGGCTTTATTAATACTTGTTATCGGAACGCTCACGGTTATATTTGCCTTTCAGCAATTAAAGGAAGGGCAGAAGCAGGCTGAACAGCTGGCGGTGCAAACGGCAAAAACCATTTCATACATGCCTCCCGTAAAAGAGGCGTTCCGGCTTGCGGATCAAGAGGCTTTTACAAAGTTAGACGTCATTGAACAAATGAAAGAACAGGCAGGCGCGCACGCCGTCTACATCACTGATCAAAAAGGGCATGTTGCATTTCATTCGGCCCGAAGCAGTATTCCGAAAGAAAATCAAAATCTGCAAAACAAAACCGTCATGTTCGGCGGGTCTCCGGTTTCCGACGGAATGAAGGCCGTCCGGGGAAGCGCCCCGGTTATTTTGGAGGAAAAAAATCATAACGAAGTCGTCGGAACGGTGACAGTCGAGTTTCTACAAGATGAGATAGAAAAAGATATGAAAGCGCATCTGCGGCATTTAGGCTATTTTGCATGTTTGGTGTTTCTTATCGGCATCGGGGGAGCGGCGGCGCTCGCAAAAAGCATCCGTAAAGATACACTCGGCCTTGAACCGCATGAAATTGCAGCGCTGTACAGGGAACGCAATGCGATGCTCCTTGCGATTAAAGAAGGGATTATCGCCGTAAACAAAGAAGGCGCGGTAACCATGATGAATTTATCTGCGGCTGATATGCTGAATCTTCCGGAACCGATGATCGGAAGGCATATAAAAGAAATCATGCCGGGCGCAAAGCTCATGCCGGTGTTGGCAGGGGGAGAAATACCGCCGAACGTGGAGGTGCGTGCCGGAGATAAAGTATTTATCTTAAATGTGAAAGAAATGAAACAGACCGGACAAGTATACGGAGCGGTGATCAGCTTCCGCGAAAAAACGGAGCTCAAGAAACTGATCAACAAGCTGACTGAAATGAAAAAATACTCGGAGGATCTCCGGGCGCAAACGCATGAATTCTCGAATAAGCTTTACGCGATACTCGGTCTGTTAGAGCTGGGAGAATATAATGAAGCCATTGAACTGATAAAAGAAGAGTACGCCATCCAGAATGAACAGCATGAAATCCTCTTTCAAAACATTCATTCACAGCGGGTTCAGGCCATACTATTAGGAAAAATGGGAAAGGCGTCTGAGAAGAAAGTGAAGCTTTCAATAGATGAAAACAGCTTTTTAGAATCGCTGCCGGAGCATGTGGGTTCATCCCAGCTCATTACGATCATCGGAAATCTTATTGATAACGCTTTCGAAGCCGTCGCCGAAAAAGAGAAAAAAGAGGTATCCTTTTTCATGACCGATATCGGCAGGGATATCGTCATCGAAGTGGCGGACTCAGGAGACGGCGTGCCTCAGGAAAAAACAGAAACGATATTTGAAAAGGGCTACTCTTCAAAGGGGACTAGGAGAGGATACGGCTTAGCCAATCTGAAAGAAGCCGTCAGTGAATTGCAGGGATCGATAGAGATTTCGCAGCAAAAGAGCGGCGGTGCTGTATTTACGGTGTTTATACCGAAAGAAAGGCCAAAGGGGGAATCGGTGTGATTAACATCGCGATTGCAGAGGACGACTTTCGAATAGCGCAAATTCACGAAAAATTTATCGAACATCTTGATGGATTCAATGTCATCGGCAAAGCAATCAATGCCAAAGACACCATATCGCTGCTTGAGAAACGGCAGCCTGATCTGCTGCTTTTGGATATTTATATGCCGGATGAGCTGGGAACAGATCTGCTCCCGCTTATCCGCGGCCGTTTTCCTTCCGTTGATATCATCATTATTACGGCTTCTGCCGAAACAAGGCTGCTGCAGGAAGCGCTCAGATCAGGCGTTTCCCATTATGTCATAAAACCGGTGTCGGCACATAAATTTACAGAAGTGCTTTTGAAGTACCGTGAAAAAAGAGAATGGCTGCACTCACAGCCGGAGCTGAGCCAGTCCGTGATCGACATGTTTTTCGGAAGCGGTCAGAAAGAACAAAAACAGCACAATGATCTGCCGACAGGCATTAATTCGATTACGCTTCAAAAAATCAAAAACGCGCTCAGGGCGGCCCAAAAAGGGATGACGGCTGAAGAACTGGGCGAAAAAATGGGCGCCTCCAGAACAACGGCGCGGCGCTATGCCGAGTTTCTCGTTTCTCGGGAAGAAGCGCTCGCTGAATTAGAGTACGGCATTATCGGCAGGCCGGAACGGAAATATTATTTAGCACATGAATAAGGGATGGGAGAAATGAAGCGGTTGGGAGTGCTTCTTGTCATGCTGGCGGCGCTGGTTTCTTTTGACGGACGGCAGATGGAGGGCTTCCGCTCAGCTGAAGGGCCGGTTGAAATTGTCGTCCCGGCAGCGCCTCAAGGGGGCTGGGACGTAACGGCAAAAGCTTTGCAATCGGTAATAGAGCGGAAGCAAATATTAGGCCGGCCCGTAAAGATCATCTATAAACCCGGCGGAGGCGGAGACAGCGGCTGGAAATATGTAAACGAACGAAAAACGGATGTCATCAGTATGAATTCAAGCCTGCTGTTAAGCAATGAAATTTTGGGACAAAGCCGGCTGAAGGCAGCTGATTTTACGCCTTTGGCCATTATCGCAAAAGAGTGGCAGACCGTCGCTCTTCCGAAGGATTCAAAGATAAAAAGCGGAAGTCGGCTGCTCGGCGATATTAAAGCAAATCCGGGCGGCATAAAAATCGGATTTGCGCCCGGCCTCGGAAATGATGACCAGCTCTCCTTTGCGAGAGCGGCGGAAATGGCCGGAATTTCTCCGTTTGATATCCGCTTTTTTCAATACGGGAGCAGCAATGAAGTCATTGAAGCTCTTATCAGCCGCGAGATAGACGCCGCCTCAATGACCATTTCAGAAGCGAGAGACGCCTATCGGAAAGGGAAAATCACATTGGCGGCCGTTACGTCTGACAAAAGGCTCTCCGGCTTCAGCGATGTGCCGACATGGAAAGAGCAGGGGGTGCCGTTTGTCTTTGCGCACTGGAGAGGCATCATGGGGCCGAAAGACATGACCGAAGGCGAGATCGTCTATTGGGATCAGGCTTTGAAACAGATTACCTCATCCGCGGAGTGGAAGCAAATGCTGAAAAAACGGGATTGGGAGAGCTTTTATAAAAACAGCAGCGGCGCAAAACGCTTTTTAGAAGAGCAGACCGAGTTTTATAAAGAGATGATGAGCAGCGAAAAATAAGCCTTCCGCATATTTGCGGAAGGCTTTTGATTTATAAATGAACAAAATGAACGAAAAGGTTATAAAAAATTAAAAATCTTTAAAATCCAAAATATTTACTTCAATATCCAATTCTCATAAGATAGCAAAAAGGCGGATAAAGGGGATCGGGCCTTTAAAATGTAAGCGTACTCATGATAAGGGGGACATACTGTGTTAGCAATCTTAGGCTTTCTTATGATGCTTGTTTTTATGGTGCTGATTATGACAAAACGGCTTTCAGTGTTAACGGCGCTCGTATTAACGCCGATCGTGTTTGCGCTGTTTGCCGGGTTTTCTTTTAACCGGGTCGGCGAGATGATGATCTCCGGTATTGAACAGGTGGCGCCGATCGCAGTCATGATTATGTTTGCGATTCTTTATTTCGGCATTATGATTGATACCGGTTTATTTGATCCGATGGTGTCGCGTATTTTAAAGCTGGTTAAAGGCGATCCGCTCAAAATTGTAGTCGGAACAGCCGTTTTGACCATGCTTGTCGCACTGGACGGAGACGGCTCGACGACGTATATGATTACGACAAGCGCAATGCTGCCTTTGTATATCATGCTCGGAATCCGTCCGATTATTTTAGCGGGAATCGCCGGTGTCGGCATGGGTATCATGAACACGATACCATGGGGCGGCGCGACGCCGCGTGCGGCGAGTGCGCTCGGCGTTGACCCGGCAGAGCTGACGGGGCCGATGCTGCCTGTCATTGCGAGCGGAATGGTGTGTATGATTGTGGTCGCTTATGTACTCGGAAGGATGGAAAGGAAACGGCTCGGGGTGATCGAATTAAAGCAGCCGTCCCATACAAATGAAACGGCTGCGGCTGCGGAAGATGAATGGAAGCGGCCGAAACTGTGGTGGTTCAATTTAATGTTAACGCTTTCTTTAGTGGGATTTTTAGTGTCAGGAAAAGTGAATTTAACCGTGCTGTTCATCATTGCGTTTTGTATCGCGCTGATTGTCAACTATCCGAAGCTTAACGATCAAAGGGAGCGTATTTCAGCCCATTCGAGCAATGTGCTTGCGATCGGTTCGATGATTTTTGCCGCAGGCGTGTTTACCGGAATTCTAACGGGGACGAAGATGGTCGATGAGATGGCCATTTCCCTCGTATCGCTTATTCCGGAACAGATGGGGGGATTTATTCCGGCGATTGTTGCCTTAACGAGCGGTATCTTTACGTTTCTGATGCCTAATGACGCCTATTTTTACGGCGTGCTGCCCATTTTATCCGAGACCGCCGTGGCGTACGGTGTAGATAAGGTGGAAATCGCCCGCGCTTCGATTATCGGCCAGCCGATTCATATGTTAAGCCCGCTCGTGCCGTCGACGCATTTATTAGTCGGGCTTGCCGGGGTCACCATTGATGAACACCAGAAATTTGCGATGAAATGGGCGGTTCTTGCCGTTATCGTCATGACGGCTTTTGCGCTCATCATCGGCGCAATCACGATTTTTTAACATAAAACACCCGGTTCGTCGCACACTAAAGGCATCAGAGGAGGTGCCATGATGAGTGATCCGTTTATGCCGCTTTTTTCAGTGAGAAGCGGCGCCGGTTTTAAAGCGGCGGACGGCGTTTACGGACTGACCGTGCAGATTGCGAATGTTTACTTTATCGAAAATCCCTCAGCTCCGCGGGAAATCATTCTGGTTGACGCGGGAATGCCGCAATCGGCGGAGATGATAACAGAAGAAATGAAACGCCGGTTCAAAGAGGGGTATCAGCTGAAGGCGGTCATTTTGACACACGGCCATTTTGATCATGTCGGTGCGATTGAAGAGCTGCTTGAGCTTTGGAATGTGCCGGTTTACATTCATGAAAAGGAGCTCCCGTACGTCACGGGGAAAGCGGATTATCCGCCTGCCAGGCCCGATGCGAAAAAAGGGCTTGTCGCAAAGCTGTCACCGCTGTTTCCGCGCCATACGATCCGCATTCCGTCCGTTCAGGCACTGCCTTCAGACGGTACCGTTCCGTTTCTTGAAGAATGGAAATGGGTGCATACGCCCGGCCACACACCCGGCCATATTTCATTATTCCGGGATAAAGACCGCGTTCTGCTTGCCGGTGATGCCGTGATCACTGTTGAACAGGAATCGCTTGCGGACGTTGTCATTCAAAAGCAAGAGCTTCACGGGCCGCCCGCCTATTTTACAGCGGATACACAGACGGCGGCCGCATCCGTTCAGAAACTGGCCGAACTGGAGCCGGAAGCGCTTTTGACGGGTCACGGAATTCCTATGACGGGAAAAAACTACCGTGAGGATTTGCTTACACTGGCTGAAAAATTGCATTCCGTTTTGTAAAACACCTGCGAAAATCACAGGTGTTTTTTCTTTGCAGTTTCCAGTATGATACAAAAAAACCATTGTGTTCACTCCTAAAAACGATACAATGGGAAACAGATGTAAATTGAAGGAGAGAGTTTTTTGAAACATACGGAAATACTTTGGGATGAGGCGAAGGATTTTATTGATGTCTGCTATCAGGAACTCGGAATGGAATCGCAAATCAACGCGCGACTACACGCGATAAAAGATGAGATAGAGCGGACGGGAAGTTACGTTCATACGGCGGAAGAGCTTGAACACGGGGCGAAAATGGCGTGGCGCAACAGCAACCGCTGTATCGGGCGTCTGTTCTGGCAATCGCTGAACGTCATTGACCGGCGCGGTGTGAACACGAAAGAAGAGGTGCGCGACGCATTATTTGAACATATTGAAATCGCCACGAACGGCGGAAAAATTAAACCGACGATTACGATTTTCCCTCCTGAGAAGAATGGGGAGAAACAAGTGGAGATCTGGAATCACCAGCTCATCCGCTATGCGGGATATGAGACTGAAAAAGGAAGAGTCGGTGATCCGGCATCATATGAGCTGACGGCTGTCTGCGAAAAACTCGGCTGGCGCGGGAAGCGGACCGATTTTGATATTCTGCCGCTGCTTTTTCGGATGAAAGGGGACGGGCAGCCGGTCTGGTATGACCTGCCTCAGGCGCTCGTGAAAGAAGTGCCGATCACCCATCCGGATATTGAAGAGTTTGCCGATTTAAATCTCAGATGGTACGGGGTTCCGATTATCGCCGATATGAGGCTTGAAATCGGCGGACTGTCGTACAACGCGGCGCCTTTTAACGGATGGTATATGGGAACCGAAATCGGCGCAAGGAACCTTGCTGACGAAAAACGGTATGATATGCTCAAAAAAGCCGCTGCGGTCATGGGGATTTCCGCCGGCCTGAATACCGACCTGTGGAAAGATCAGGTGCTGGTGGAACTGAATAAGGCAGTGCTCTATTCATACAAAAAACACGGTGTCAGCATTGTCGATCACCATACGGCGGCGAATCAATTTAAACGCTTTGAAGAACAGGAACAAGACGCGGGCAGAAAGCTGACGGGCGACTGGACTTGGCTGATTCCGCCGATCTCGCCGGCTTCCACCCACATTTTCCATAAATCATATGACAATACGATTGTGAAGCCGAATTATTATTATCAGGACAAGCCTTATCAGTAACTGATGGAAAAGGTGCGGTACCCTTTCAGACGGTGTGATTCTTCGATGGTTACCCCTGTGACATTTGAGAAGGGGCTGCCTTTTCTGACCGCTTCGGCAAATTGTTTTAACGACTCTTCAGGGCCTTCGGCAAGGATTTCCACCCGGCCGTCACCACGGTTTTTTACCCAGCCGGCTATCTTATGTCTGTCGGCTTCCATCTGGACGAAGTAGCGAAAACCTACGCCCTGAACCCGGCCGTCTGCCATCATATGATATTGAAGCATGGAAAAACCACCTTTTTCTTACTATGATAAAGGAAAGATATGAGATTTCGCAAAGGATGTGAACGAGGTGACGCAAGACTATTCTGTCTTATCTATCAATCTCGGAAAGCCCGCAATTCATGAATTTGCCGGCAGACAAATCAATTCCGGCATCATAAAGCGGCCCGCAGATTCTCCCGTCATGCTGTATAAAACCCATTTTGACGGGGACGGGCAGGCTGATCTGAAGAATCACGGAGGCCCCGATAAAGCGGTGTGCGTGTATCCCGCCGAGCATTATTCATATTGGGAAACAACGCTCGCGAGAAAACTTCCCGCCGCCGCGTTCGGAGAGAATGTAACGGTCAAAGGACTGGCCGAACAAGACGTATGGATCGGAGACGTCTTTCAGCTGGGGGAAGCCGTCGTTCAAGTAAGCCAGCCGCGCCAGCCCTGCGTCAAACTCGCGCTCAAATATGGCATCAAAGATATGGTGCTCCGTGTACAGCAGACGGGATTTACCGGCTTTTATTTCAGGGTGCTTGAAGAAGGATATGTCGATCCGCGTCCCGTCCTCAAGCGTCTGTCGAGAGGCAAAGAAAGCATTTCCGTCTGGTATGCGAATGAAGTGAAATACCGTGATTCCGGCAATCTGTCAGCGATTGAAGAAATACTGCGGGAAGAAGCGCTGTCAGAAAGCTGGAGGGAGTCCTTCCTTAAAAAAAGGGACAGGCTCACTAATGTATAGAAAAAAAGCCGTGCTGCACTGACAGCACGGCTGATTTACGTTATGCTTGTTTCTTTGTTTCCAGCAGATTGGCAAGGAAGTACTTTTTGAAGCTTTGAAGCTTTCTTCCTTCATAGTGGGTAATTCCTTTTTTCTTTAACTCTTCTACATACCAGCCTTTACTGCCATAATGCATGTCAGAAAACTCCTTTCTCCGTTCTCCCGCTGGGGAGAGTTTCTTCAGTTTTTGCCAAACTTTTGGCATTGTAACATCTATAAAAAGACGCTGAAAAGGGATAACGCAAAAACTGAGACTTTCGATTCAGAGATGTAAAGCTTTCTTACATATATATGTAAAGGGCGGTCTTTTCATGCTTAATGGCCGGTTAATTTTAACAGCACCGTTCCGAGTGTCATGATTCCGAAAACGACGCCGAAATAAATCAGCATCCCCTTCTTTTTCTTCACTCCGTAAACGGTGAGAATGATGCTTTCAATAAAGAAAATAAACCCGAAGATAATAAACCACATGTTGAAAAATGGCTCCTTTCACAGACATAAGTCCAGTGTAGCACAACTCTTATAACGGGGCATAAAAAAGCCGGGCACTGTATCAGTGTCCGGCAAGTTTGACGAGAAGCTGGGCCAAATGCTGTTTTTCATTGTCATCCGCAATGTCCCACAGTTCTTGTAAGAGTTTTTCTTCCGCATTGCGGGGCTCCTCGTGTTTGGCGAGATAGTCCCCGAGGATGGCGGCGCTTTTGATGATTTTGCTGTCATCCAGACCCAGTTTTTTTCCGGCGGAAATTTTCTGATGAAGGTACGCCTTAAATTCCTCGAAATCCTCTAAAATCTGCTGTTTCGTTACGCCGTGCATGGCGTGTATTTCGTTTTCGATTTTGATTTTTTCTTTATCTTTTTTCATGCGTCTCCCTCCTTCGGGTTAGTTGTTGTATACCTGTTTGGGCGGGAGATGAAACATTACAATGCAGTTAAAATAATCGGTTTGTCTTTTGTGATCACGATGGTGTGTTCCACTTGGGCGACAAGGCTTTTATCCGGCGTTTTATACGTCCAGCCGTCTCCCGTTTCAACAATCGTTTCCGCTTTCGTGGAAATAAACGGCTCAAGCGCGATCACGGTTCCGTTTTTAAGAAGCGCGTTATCAAACGGATCGTAGTAATTCATGATGTGGTTCGGCGCTTCATGGAGGTTTCTGCCGATTCCGTGGCCCGTCAGCGTTTTAATGACGGTAAATCCGTTGGAGCGGGCTTCATGGTAGACGGCTCTGCCGATCTGATTTTGGCGTTTGCCGGCTTTTGCCTGATCCAATCCTTTCTGAAATGCGGATGCTGCGCAGTTACAAAGCTTTTGCAGACGTTCATCGCCTTCTCCGAGCACAAATGAAATGCCCGTATCGGAATAAAAACCGCCGAACTCCGCCGAAATATCGATATTTACAAGATCCCCGGCTTTTAAGATTTTAGAGGCGCTCGGAATGCCGTGAGCGACTTCGTCATTTACACTGATGCATGTCACGCCCGGGAAATCGTATTCCTTCTCCGGAGCGGAAGCGGCTCCGTGCTCGTCAAGCACCGCCTTTCCGATCAGGTCAAGATCTTTCGTACTCATGCCGGGCTCGGCTTTTTTCTTCATTTCTTCACGCGCCAGCGCGACGATTCTGCCGATTTTTTTAAGCCCTTCTAATTCTTGATCGTTCGTTACAATCATTGTCATTCCCGCTTTCTATTTTTAATCATCTGATTCAAGCTTACCACAACTGGTTTATAAATAGAAAACCAACAAGCCTTATGTGAATAAATGAAGGAAAATTGGTATAGATCACTAGATAACTTATGTGGTATATTTAAGAAAAAAGAAGGGGGATGGGTAAAATGCTTCAATTTTTGCAAAAACTCGGAAAATCATTTATGCTTCCGATTGCCGTTCTGCCCGCCGTTGGTATTATTTTGGCCATCGGCAGAGAGGACTTATTAAATATTCCGTTCATTTACGCGGCGGGGACCGCGGTATTTGATCATCTGCCGCTCATTTTCGCGATCGGAATCGCGATCGGGATTTCCAAAGACAGCAACGGGGCCGCCGCTCTGTCGGGAGCAATTTCTTATATCATGCTGGACGCGGCTGTAAAATCAATCAATTCGACAAATAATATGGCCGTTTTCGGAGGGATTATCGCGGGGTTAATTGCGGGATACACGTATAATCGCTTTAAGGATACAAAGCTGCCCGAATATCTCGGGTTTTTCAGCGGGCGCAGGCTCGTTCCGATTGTAACGGCGCTGATTACCATTATTTTGGCGGGGATCTTCGGATTTGTGTGGCCGCCGATTCAGTCGGTGATTACGTCCTTCGGGGAATGGATGATCGGGCTTGGCGGGATCGGCGCCGGGATTTACGGGATTTTTAACCGGCTTTTGATTCCATTCGGTCTTCATCATGTGCTGAATAATATTTTTTGGTTTCAGTTTGGCGATTTTCACGGAAAAACGGGAGATCTGGCCCGCTTCTTTGCGAAGGATCCGACGGCGGGAACTTATATGACGGGATTCTTTCCGATTATGATGTTCGGGCTTCCGGCCGCATGTCTGGCAATGATTGCCGCGGCTAAGCCAAGTAAGCGCAAAGCGACGGCCGGAATGATGATCGGTCTCGCGCTGACGGCATTTATTACCGGAATTACAGAGCCGATTGAATTTGCATTTATGTTTTTATCACCGCTTTTGTACGGGGTTCATGCTATATTAACCGGGTTCTCTTTATTTATCGTAAATGTTCTCGGAATCAGGTCAGGTTTTTCATTCTCGGCGGGGGCGATCGATTATCTCCTCAGCTACGGCATTGCCGAAAAACCGCTTTTGCTGCTCGTTGTCGGGCTTTGTTATGCGGTGATCTATTTTGTCGTATTCTATATGCTCATCAAAACGTTAAACTTGAAAACGCCGGGACGGGAAGATGATGAGGAAGAGGAAGAAGTGCTTAGTGAAGATACGGCCGGTTCCGTCGAAGAACATGCCATGCTCAAGGGGCTCGGCGGCAGGCAAAACCTCGAAACGATTGATCACTGTGCGACCCGCCTCAGGCTGACCGTGCAGGATACGTCTCTCATTAATGAGGCGGCGCTTAAAAAAGCGGGAGCAAAAGGGGTTATCAAAACGGGGAATAAAACGGCGCAGGTCATTATCGGGCCGAACGTCGAATTTGTCGCGGAAGAGCTGAGAGAAGCCGTCAGCCGTGACGACCAGAAGCAGACTTGAAAAATCCGGATCACCTATGTGATCCGGATTTTTTTGAACATATATCAAGTTTCACATAATGTACAAAAAACAATGTTTTCTTCTATGTTAAGATTCATGTAGAACAAGTATGGAGATGATGTAAGGTGACATGGATTGCAGTTGTTTCAATTGTTGTCATAAGCCTGATTAAGATTTTGCTGACATGCCTTCCTACCGGAGCGGTGGAATGGATTCTCCGCAAGTTTGAAACCCATTCAAAGCTCAGTGACGCGTCCGCTGCCGTTTCCCTCGGCGGAAAACGTCTGGAAGGCGAAGACAAACGCCGGGTGATTGATGATTTTAACGATGCCGTGTTTATCGAACGGCATTATATATACCCAGGGGATGAAGAGCGTTATCTTCATCCGCAAAACGGAGCCGATCCGCTTGTCATTAAGACGAGAAAAGGAAAAAAAGATGTGACGGTGTTTGTATACAGCTACGAAGATCATGTAGATGTCGTCAAACAGCAGAAAAAGAAAGTCGTCGCTTATTCAGTTCTTTCCGACAGCCTGCAAAAGCGCTCTATGGCCGCCGCCGGGAGCTGAACATAAAAAAGCCAGATCATTGATATGATCTGGCTTTTGTTTATTCTTTTTGATCATCTGCTGAGGAATCTTCACGCTTCGTATAATCGAATTGTGAAGGGTCCACTTTCTTAAAGCCTTTCGGCTGATAGAAACGAAGCAGATCGCCGTTGATGATCTTATCAGACATTTCAAGCTCAGTCTTGACGAGAGAGTCTTCTTTTTTGTCGACTTCTGAATCATCTAAAAGTCTTCCGGTTTTCGTATCGTAATACTTGCCGGACACTTTCGTATAGTTTGGTGAGATGAAGTCTCCGTTACGGAACGGAATGACTTCTCTGTGCTCTTTCGATAAGATATCTGAACCTGACATGAGATAATCTTTCGTATCGACGCCGAGCAGGTGAAGAACGGTCGGCGCAACATCGACTTCACCGGCAAATTTATGATTGCGGCCGCCTTTCACGCCGGGAGCGTGGATAAAGAGCGGCACCCGCTGAAGCTGGGCATTGTCGTATTCAGTGATCTCATCTTTGCCGAGCACTTTCGCCATCGCTTTATTATGGTTTTCGGAGATGCCGTAGTGGTCTCCGTACATCACGATAATCGACTTATCGTACAGGCCGTCTTTTTTCAGGTCATTAAAGAACTGTTCGATTGATTCATCCAGATAGTTCGCGGACTGGAAGTAGTTATTGACGACTGAATCGCCAAAGTCTCCCGCCGGGAAGTCCGTGTCTTCTTTATCCATTCCGAACGGGAAGTGGTTGGACAGCGTAATGAACTTCGTATAGAACGGCTGCGGCAGGCTCTTTAAGAGCGGCATGGATTCTTTGAAATACGGTTTATCTTTCATGCCGTAGTTTTTCGTGTTTTCTTCGCTCATGTCATAATAAGCGGAATCGAAAAACTTATCGATGCCTTCCGCTTTGTACATTTCGTTACGGTTCCAGAAAGTCTGCGTATTTCCGTGGAAAGCGGCAGACGTGTACTTTTTGCCTTTTAGGATCGCAGGAACGGACTGCAGCGTGTTTTGCGCTTTATTGACGAAAACCGAACCTTGCGAAAGCGGGTACAGAGAGTTCTCCATCATAAATTCCGCATCAGATGTTTTACCTTGTCCCGTTTGGTGGAAAAAGTTATCAAAGTAGAATGTTTGATTATCGTGCGCCAGTTTGTTTAAAAACGGCGTCACTTCCTTGCCGTTAATTTTATAGTCAATGATAAAGGATTGCAGAGACTCTAATGAGACGTAGATGACGTTTTTTCCTTCGGCTTTTCCGAAGTAGACGTTGTTCGGCACGTCATAGTTGGCCTTCATATAGTTTTCTACATCCGTTACATCGCTTGAATCGGCAAGCGCGCGCTGGCTGTTTGATTTCACATTCTGCACGGCATCGTAAATCGTAAAGTTGTACGTGCCCAAGTATTTCACCAGATAGTTTCGGTCAAATGAGCGTGTCAAAAGCTCAGGACGATCGGATTCCGCGACGGCGAGGTTGATCAGGAACACAAGCACGGCGGAAGCCAAAACGATTCTGAATGATTTCTTCGCCGGTTTTTCAGCCGGTTTTTTCATCTTAAGGGCCAAAATAATCAAAATGACGGTATCCAGGAAGTAGAAGGCGTCTGTCCATCTCATTAACGAGAACGCGCTGTCTCCGAGCTGGCCGCCGTTTGTCTTTGCCTGCATCATGACCGGGATGGTAATGAAATCATTAAAGAATCTATAATAGACGATGTTTGCAAAAAGCAAAAAAGACAATAAAAAATGAATCACAATAATGGCTGTCTGCTGTAATTTTTTCTTGAAAAGAAGCCCAAATCCAAGAAAGAACAAGCTGGAGCTCAGCGGATTCACAAAAAGCAATATTTTCTGGATCGTGTTGTCTATGCCGAGGTTAAAGTTTAAAATATAAGCGACATATGTTTTCACCCACAATAACACGACCGCTATCAAGAAGAAGGCAAGTCCTCTTTCTTTTATAAATGTTTTCATTGTTACACTCCTTTTTTCCGATCACGGTTTACACGGAACGATAGAAAAAACGAACGTAATCAATATACCATGAAACCAGCAAATAGAAAAGGTGGAAAAGGCTCATCGGAAAAAGGGCGAAAAACGCTGTCGCAACGGGGGTTGATCTGTTGAATGACAGCTTTAAAAAACGCAAATGGAACAAACTGGGATTTGTGTTTCCGTATGATCACACCCGGTTCTATTGAAAAAAGAGGTGAACAGTGATGGATATTGCCCATATCGTGGCTGAAGATAAAATCAAGCGCGCCATTAAGGATGGAGAGTTCGCCGGCATCAAAGGAATGGGAAAGCCCCTGCCCAAAGACGATGCCGCACATCTTCCGGAATCGCTCAGAATGGGCTACCGCATATTAAAAAACGCCGGGATCGCCGAGGATGAGGGCGCGCTGAAGAAAGAGCTGATGACGCTCGATTATTTGATCTCCAAGTGCCGCAATGAACAGGAGCGGGATCACCTGCGGAACAAACGGACGGAAAAACAAGTCAGACTCGATAAACTGACGGAGGAGAAAGCCATGTTCTCAAAACCCGCATCTTCTCATTATAAGGAGAAAGTGTACAGACGGCTGGGCCGCCCGTAAGCCGGCTCTTTAGATTTTTTTCTGAAAAGGAATGTGCTCCATAAGGCGCGGGTAGGAAATGTGGAGCAGGCCGTTTACGCACTGCGCCTGTAACAGGCGGGGCTCAGCCGGTTCAGGAAGCTCAATCGTCTCATCGATTTCCCCGTAATACCGGTTTTGGCAGACGCCCATGTTCTTTGGAAAAAGGGGTGTGATGTTTCCTCTTATATGCAGCCGTGTTCTTGACAGCAGCCTCAATGTCAATTCTTCTTCGTAAACGCCGGGCATTTCCACAATGACAAATGTGTGCTGTTCATCCTGATAAATATCATAAGTCAGGGTGTTTTTTTGTAAGGAGAAAAAATCTTCGGGAGATTTCCGTTTCAGGACATTGGTCCAAAAGTCGCTGGGCTTGTGCTCGTTCGTAATCTCAAGCCACTTTCTCATTTTTTCGATATCCACTTCGGCAGAACCTCCCTATATTTGATTTGCGATCGGCATTGACGGGTTGGCGATCTGATCCTGATCGCTCACGTCAGGGTCAAGATGGCCCGAATTCAAACATCCGGCGGCCGGCGAAAAATCCCCTAAAGAAAAGTTCGCTCCGACAAATTTGCTGTTGGCGGTGTGGCTGTTTTGTACGGTCTGACCGATATCGACGTTTCCGTTTTGCGTTGCTCCGTTTACTTTTATATTGACGACGTTAATTTGGTAAGGCATTCATAAAAACCCCTTTAATCTATAATGGGCGGCACCGGCGTAATATTTGCGGTATCTGCGGTTCCGATGGCTGTCTGGTCGTTGACATCAGGATCATTTAACAAGTTCTCCATCATCGATTCTATAGGTGACGTATCGCCGAATGAAGAGTTCAGTCCTTGTGATTTGTTATTTGTGGTGGGACTGTTGTATGCCGCTTCCCCAATCGTAATAGATCCGTTGCCAGAAATACTGTTAATCTTCAAATAGTACAGGTTGATAACAGTGGATGGCATCTCTTCACACCTCTTTAACTTAGTTGTACAGTACTGTATGCTTTTTGTGCTCCTGTTGTGAATTCCGCCCGGACATGTTCCCGATAAAACAAGAAGTCAAGGCCCGGTTCCGGCGGGGCTTTTTTTGTTTCAGGGTCTTCCGCAGTATATTTGTGATGAAAGCGCTATAAAAATAGATTGACGACATGTATATACATCATTACAATAGAGTCATAAACATGTATATACAAGTTTGTGAGGCAAAATGAAAACGGTTACGGAGGGGTTGGCATGGGTGAGTTTAACCGGGCTGCGCGGCAGATCGCTGAAGCTGTCGGCGGAATCGAAAATATTGAGGCGGCGACTCATTGTGTGACGCGTTTGCGGTTTGCGTTAATAGATGAAACCAAAGTAAACCAAAAAATGCTTGATGCAATAGACATTGTCAAAGGATCTTTTGCGGTAAACGGGCAGTTTCAAGTCGTGATCGGGCAGGGGACGGTCAACAAAGTATATGCGGAATTAGTGAAGGAAACGGGGATGGGTGAAGCGTCCAAGGATGACGTGAAGAAGGCGGCAACGCAAAAAATGAATCCTTTACAGCGTGCTGTGAAAACGCTTGCGGACATCTTTATTCCGATCTTGCCGGCGATCGTCACGGCCGGGCTGTTAATGGGTCTGAACAACATTTTAACGGCGGAAGGCATTTTCTACAGCGCCAAATCGATTGTCCAAGTATATCCGCAATGGGCGGATCTCGCCAATATGATTAATCTGATCGCGGGGACGGCTTTCGCTTTTCTGCCGGCTTTAATCGGCTGGTCGGCAGTGAAGCGGTTCGGAGGAAGCCCGCTTTTGGGCATCGTGCTCGGGCTGATGCTGGTGCATCCTGATCTGTTAAACGCATGGGGCTACGGGGCTGCCGAGCAGAGCGGCGATATTCCGGTGTGGAACCTGTTCGGCCTTGAGGTGCAGAAAGTCGGGTATCAAGGTCAGGTGCTCCCGATTCTGCTGGCGTCTTATTTACTTGCCAGGCTTGAGATCTTTTTGACGAAACGGACGCCGGAGGGCATTCAGCTGTTGGTCGTCGCGCCGGTGACGCTTTTGGTCATCGGTTTTCTATCCTTTGTCATCATCGGTCCGATTACCTTTGCGATCGGTAACGCGCTGACGGCGGGATTGATTGCCGTTTTCGGCCAATTCTCCGCCATCGGAGGCCTTCTGTACGGAGGGCTGTATTCGGCGCTTGTGATCACGGGGATGCACCATACGTTTCTCGCGGTCGATCTTCAATTAATCGGCTCAAAGCTCGGCGGCACATTTTTATGGCCGATGCTCGCATTGTCAAATATCGCTCAAGGATCGGCGGCTTTGGCCATGATGCTGATTACAAAAGATAAAAAACAGCGGGGGCTTTCACTGACGGCCGGCATTTCCGCATATTTGGGCATTACTGAACCGGCGATTTTCGGCGTGAATCTGCGTTACAAATTTCCGTTTGTGATCGCCATGATCAGCTCGGGAATCGCGGGGATGTTCATCTCCGTCAAAGGCGTTCTCGCAAGCTCGGTCGGAGTCGGCGGCGTGCCGGGGATCTTCTCCATTATGAGTCAGTACTGGGGTCCGTTTGCGATCGGAATGCTGATCGTGCTGATTCTCCCGTTTGCGGGAACATACGGGTATGCGCGGCTGAAACGGCAAAAATAGAAAACCTGCGGGGCGCCTTTTTATCAGGCTGTCCCTTTTCCCTTTCAATTCAAAACATTACAGGCGGTGAAGAAAAATGAAAACAGACAGCACACCATGGTGGAAAAAGGCAGCGGTATATCAAATTTATCCGAAGAGCTTTAATGATACGACGGGAAACGGGGTCGGTGATCTGAACGGTATTATCGAGAAGCTTGATTATTTGCAGAAGCTTTTGATTGATGTCATTTGGCTTACGCCGATTTACGATTCGCCGCAGAATGACAACGGTTATGACATTCGCGATTATTGCACCATTTATGAAGAATACGGAACGATGGAGGATTTTGAACGCCTTCTCGATGAAGCGCACAAAAGAGGAATCAAGGTCGTCATGGATCTTGTCGTAAACCATACATCAGTCGAGCATCGGTGGTTCAAAGAAGCGGTCTCGTCACCCGACAGTCCGTATCGGGATTTTTACATTTGGAAAGACGGAAAGGAAGACGGCCGGGCGCCGAACAACTGGGAATCAAAATTCGGCGGTTCCGCTTGGGAGCTCGACCCGGCGTCAGGCCAGCACTATCTGCATTTATTTGATGTGTCGCAGGCCGATTTGAACTGGGAAAATGAAGAGATGAGAAAACAGGTTTACGACATGATGCATTTTTGGTTCCGAAAAGGGATCGACGGCTTCCGGCTGGATGTGATCAACCTCATTTCTAAAGACCAATCGTTTCCTGATGCCGAGGATGGGCGTGACGGGCGCCCTTATTATACGGACGGGCCGCGCGTGCACGAATTTCTCCATGAGATGAACCGGGAAGTGTTTTCGAAATATGACAGCATGACGGTCGGTGAAATGTCCTCGACAACGGCTGACCACTGCATCCGGTACACAAACCCTGAGAATAAAGAACTCGATATGACTTTTAACTTTCATCATTTAAAAGTGGATTATCCGAATGGTGAAAAATGGGCGCTCGCTCCGTTTGATTTTCTGAAGCTGAAACGGATTTTAGCGTTTTGGCAGACGGAGATGAAAAAAGGCGGAGGCTGGAACGCATTATTCTGGTGCAACCATGACCAGCCGCGGGCCGTATCCAGATACGGAGACGACGGCGTATACCGGACGAAATCAGCCAAAATGCTGGCGGCGGCCATTCATATGATGCAGGGCACGCCTTACATTTATCAAGGTGAAGAGATCGGCATGGGCAATCCGAAATTCGATGACATCGGCTCATACCGCGATGTCGAATCATTGAATATTTACAAAAAGATGAAGGAAGAAGGCGTGCCCGAAAAAGACATTATCGCCATTTTAAAAGAGAAATCAAGAGACAATGCAAGAACCCCCATTCAGTGGAACAGCGGGCCGCACGGCGGTTTCACGACGGGAACGTCTTGGATTCCGGCGGCGGATGATTATAGGGACATTAACGCGGAAGCGGCTTTGCGGGACCCGGATTCAATTTTCTACCATTATCAGAAGCTCATCAAGCTCAGAAAGGAATATGACATCGTGACTGAAGGAACGTTTGAGCTGCTTGCTGAAGACGATCCGGCGGTTCTGGCGTACGTCAGACACGGCAAGGATGAAAAACTGCTGTGCATCAACAACTTCTACGGGAAAGAAGCTGACTTTACGGTTCCGCTTAAAGACACGGACGGCTGGCGGTTTACGGTGCTGCTGACGAATGATGAACCGAGGGAAGGGCGGCCGGAACGATTGACGCTCCGTCCGTATGAATCGATCGTTTATCATCTGACAAAAGCGTGATACACTAATCTGGGTGGTCAAATGAAAGTGAATAAATACATCACAATCTATAAAGATATGGTGCGGCAGATCGAAAGCGGCCAGCGGAAGGCTGAAGACGTTCTTCCGTCTGAAAATGATTTGTGCGATCAATACGGCACATCACGAGAAACCGTCCGCAAAGCGCTCAATATGCTGGCGCAAAACGGCTACATCCAGAAAATCAAAGGCAAAGGCTCCGTCATATTAGATAGAGAAAAAATGCGTTTTCCCGTCTCAGGCCTGATCAGCTTCAAAGAGCTTTCGAAAACGCTCGGAAAAGAGACGAGAACGGCGGTTCACCGTCTCGGGCTGATCCTGCCTCCCACAGAAGCCGCAAAAGAGCTTGGTGCAGAAGCGGATGAAAAGGTGTGGGAAGTCGTCAGATCAAGACGGATTGACGGAGAACATATTATTTTGGACAAGGATTACTTTGTAAAAAAACATGTGCCTCTATTGACGAAGGCGATTTGCGAAGATTCGATCTATGAGTATCTCGAAGGAGAGCTCGGCTTGTCCATCAGCTACGCGCAAAAGGAAATTGTCGTGGAGCCGGCGGGGGAAGAGGACCGGAAGTATTTGGATCTCGGCGGATTCAGCCATATGGCGGTCGTGAAAAACCGCGTCTTTTTGGAGGATACCAGCCTCTTTCAGTACACGGAAAGCCGGCACAGGCTCGATAAATTCCGTTTCGTCGACTTTGCGAGAAGAGAAAAATAAAAACGGACTGCCGCGGCAGCCCGTTTTTTTGTCAGTATCAAAATGAATACTATCCAACAAAAATGTGCGTACTGGTACTTTCAAAAATAATGGCTACAATAGTACATAACGATTGAAAAGGAGAGATCATGAATGTCAGATAAAAAACAGCAGATCATCGAAGCGTATCAATTCAGACACGCCACAAAGGAATTTGATCCTGAGAAAAAAATTTCAGAAAGCGATTTTGAATTCATTTTAGAAACGGGAAGATTATCCCCAAGCTCACTCGGTTTGGAGCCTTGGAAATTTGTCGTCGTTCAAAATCCGGAGCTTCGTGAAAAACTCCGCGAGTTCACATGGGGCGCGCAAAAGCAGCTGCCGACCGCAAGCCATTTCGTACTTCTGCTTGCCCGGACGGCAAAGGATATCCGTTTTGACGCCGACTATGTCAAAAATCACTTGCGGGAAGTCAAAAAAATGCCGGAAGATATGTATGAAGGCTATATCAGCAAAACGGAAGATTTCCAGAAAAATGATTTCAATCTGCTTGAATCAGATCGCGCACTGTTTGACTGGGCATCCAAACAGACTTACATCGCCCTCGGCAATATGATGACAGCCGCTGCGCAGATCGGAATCGACTCCTGCCCTGTAGAAGGCTTCAACTACAAAGAAATTCACCGGATTCTTGAAGAAGAAGGGCTTCTGGAAAACGGAAGTTTCGACATCTCTGTTATGGCCGCATTCGGCTACCGTGTCAGAGAACCGCGCCCGAAAACAAGATCTGCCTCAAAAGACATTGTAAAGTGGGTATAAGATAAAAAAAGCTGCCGGGCGTGTCCCGGCAGCTTTTAACGTTTATTTGGTTTTGCTAAAAAACAGGCGGTGATCCAGGATGTAACGGGAATGATGATGCCGATCCCGATTCCGGCACAAAGAATGGTGACGGCTTCCGCACTGAATACTTTTGAGTTCACAATTTTTTCAGCTGAGTATGATAAGTCTTTAAACCAGATAATTAAAGCCAAATAGCTGCCGAAAAAAGCAAAGAATAACGTATTCGTATTCGTTCCTAAAATATCTCTCCCGATGCTTAATCCGAATGTGTACAGATCTTTTCTGCTCATGGACGGATTATGACTGTAAATTTCCCGCATGGGTGAAGTAATGGAAATCGCGACATCGGTAATCGCCCCAATCGTGCCCATGATGATCATGGCTGCGGTAACCTTCACAAAATCCACCCCGACAAACAGTGTGAATATGCCGATATCACCCAATTCTTCTTCACCGAATCCCTGAATCGAAGTATGTTTTGTTACAGACATAATAAAAAACAGCAGCAATGCAATCGTCAGCATTGCGGAAATAAAGGCGGTTACGGTTTTGACGTTTCCTCCATTAATATAAAAAAGAGTAATGCTGCAAATCACGGCGGAAGAGAGCAATGTTAAAACAATCGGATTGATATGCGGGTCTGTCATGAAAATGATGGTGAGAAAGAGAACACCGAAATTTAAGAATAACGCAATAAAAGACCTCGCTCCTTTTTTTCCGCCGATGATGACCATTAATAGAAATAAAATCGCCGCGAGAATTACGATGACATTCATGAGCTTGCCTTCTTTCGTTTAATAAAAAAGATAGAAGCATACAGACTGGCGGGTATGGCTAATACGATTCCGATCCCTCCGGCCAATGCTCTGGCTATTTCCAAGGAAATGTTCATAGAAAGAGTGAATCCTATCGGGGAATCATTTTTCAAATATAACAGCATCATCGGAATAGAGCCGCTTATATAAGCAAAAAACAGAATGTTGGTCATCGCCCCCATGATGTCTTTTCCGATCTCCATCCCGGAACGTCTGAGAGCTTGTAATGAGATATCCTTGTTTTCTTCATATAATCCGAAGACAGATGACGTCATGGTAATGGCTACATCCATGACCGCTCC
The DNA here is from genome assembly GCF_038592915.1 of Bacillus sp. EU63. Classification (NCBI taxonomy): domain Bacteria; kingdom Bacillati; phylum Bacillota; class Bacilli; order Caryophanales; family Bacillaceae; genus Bacillus; species Bacillus sp. EU63. The sequence continues at coordinate 770,079 of NZ_CP151944.1, forward strand.
CAGTGATCCGATAAATACCCCGGCCATGAACACCGTGTGATAAGGGCGGGTTAAATACTGCATTTCCTCATATCTGAGACCTTTCTCTCCGGTTGCCAGCATTACCAGATACGTAATCAGCAGGGAAACGAAAGTGCCTGCGAGCGTCGCGGCAATGGCGGCGTATGTTTTCGCGTGAAAACCGCTGACAAGCAGCAATGAGATGACAGTAAAGATGAGAATACAGACACCGCAGATGAAAATTAATCCTATATTAGGATGCTTCCTGTACAAATCTAATGCAAACGACAGTAAAACGGCGTTGAACATCAGGCTGACGATCGAAAAGAAGCCTTGTTTTTTGCCGACGATAAGCAAGGTGAAGATGAAAACCCAAGCGATCAGCAAAAGCTGTTTATCCCGTTTTTTATCTATAATGCTTCCCGATATATCCTTGTTTGATGGTTTCCCTTTATCAATAGAAACGAATACTTCATCGCCAATCGAATATTTCTGATCGTTCGCTCCGGATGATGAATACTGATTGGACAAATGAATGAGCTGTCCTTTCTGACTGCCGTTTTCAAGTCTGGCAGTGATCGTCTGACTGAAAATCTTATCTTTGTTTTTATGCATGTCCTGTACGTCAGACTGGTGTTCCAATGTTGTTTTCGTCACTTTGGCAATCGGGCGCTCATAAAAAGAAGCGTTGTGAGTGACGAAAATGAGCGAGCTGATAAAACAGAGCGCTGTTATCACGTAAAACAGCTTTTTCTTGTAAGACATGCGGTTTCGTTTGTTTCCTGTTATCTTCAAAAAAAGTCCTCCAAACAGGCGGCGCCGTGTGAAAGAGAGGCCCTGCCGTGAAGTGTTAAACGATGCGGATACAGTCTTTCGCGAATAACGTTCATATTTTATCACTCGGCCGTACGGCTGTCGACTCAGAGGGGGACCGAGATAAAAAGCTCCCCTGAAATCAGATCAGGAGAGCTCTTGGGATGAACCGCCCGATAAAAGCGGTCTTTTTATGCTTCGTTCACTTTTTTTGCTTTTCTTCTTTGATACAGATACAGTGCGGTTCCGAGCGCGCTGATGAGTAACCCGGCAAGAAGGATGGAATACATCGTTGTGGCCGTATCAGGAAGCAGGCCGCCCGGCGATACTCCGTCCTGCGCAGGGCCGGATGACGGTTTTTGTCCGCTTGGCTGCTTTCCGGAGCCGTGATCTCCGCTTGTCGGCGGCGCGCTCTTCGTGTTTGCGTTTAATATGGTGTATTCACTGAAATGATTTGTATAGCCCGTGACGAGATCGTGTGAAACCGAACCGTTGTCTGTTTTTGTATAGACGTTCTTTTTCCGGTCTACATGGTAAATGCCCGGCTGTTTCGCCTTTTTCGTATTCTCAATGCGCAGGGTGAGCTTTACCGGCGCTTTGAATGTTTTGATGTCTTTGTTTTTCTGCTTCATTGTAAAGTCGTATACATTTGAAAGCGCCCCGCTTACTTTTCCTTTCGGCGTCACGCCGAATCGTGTATCAGCTGAAGCAGCGTTTGCCATCGGCATTTTCATGCTGAACTTGTCATGCAGGATCGTAAGGGAAGAATCCGATGTTCTGTCCTTTAACAGGCCGATTTGTTTTTTGGTCACGCTGAGATCAATCGGCTTTTTGGCGCCGTCATTTTTATCGTAATACACGATCGGCGTGTTGGCGTTTTTGGCATAGACGGCAAATGCGCTGTCATCTTCAAGCGTCCACGAATCGTTTTTTTGTCTCGTCGGCAGGTACACTTCCTGCGCGCGGCCGTCAACTTTCGGTTCCACCGCTTTTCCCGCTTTTTCAAGCTGCTCAACGAAGACCTCATAGTCGGCAAAGCCAAGGTCTTCTTTATGGGACGCTTCGTTAAAGACGGAATATCCGTCTCCGCCTTCACCGACAAAGTTACTGGTGGCGACTCTGTATGTCTTCTTATCAGAAATCGGCTTTACACTGCCGTCATCCTGTACGGCCGCAGCTTGAAGAACGCGGTGTCCCGGCTTTTTATTCAGTGTAAACGTGTATGTTAAACCGGCAACTTGAGGGAAGGCGCCGCCTTGAGCTTCAATTCCGCTTAACCCTTGTTCCAGGGCTTGTTTGATCTGTTTTCCGGTTAAATCCGCGACGTAAAGCGTGTTGCCGAACGGCATCACATTCAGCACGTCGCCGAGGGTGATGTCTCCTTTATCAATGCCCGCGCGGATGCCGCCCCCGTTTGTGATCGCGATTTGGGCGCCGGCCGCTTCCTTCGCTTTTTGCAGCATGCCGTCCGCGATGAAGTTTCCGAGATTGGTTTCTTTGGAGCGGACATGCTCGCGCCGGCCGTCAAGTGCGACCTTCGTTGAACCGACTTTTTCATTTTTAACTGAGACGAGCTCTTTTTTAAACGGATCAAGCTCTTTTTTCAGATCCGGGTCTTCTTTCGTCTGCTCATTCACCGGCAGCGCTTGAAGAGAGGATTGTTCCGGCAGAACGACGCCGTTTTTGTCAAATGCGACATCGACACGGCCTAAATATTCGCCGTATTCTTTTGCTTGGGCGACGATGGTCGGCTCTTCGTTTTTGACAATTTCCATTTTATCTACAAGCGTATGCGTATGTCCGCCGACGATTAAGTCGATGCCTTTTACCTTTTTGGCAAGATCGAGATCACGCTGATGCCCGATATGGGTCAGGGCGATAATTTTATTGACATGTTCCTTGTTCTGTATTTCTTTTACTGTATCTTGTGCGGATTGGAAGGCATCATGAAAGACAATGCTTTTTCCCGGGCTTGATGTGACGGACGTATCTTCTGTCGTCAAGCCGAACACGGCGACTTTTTCTCCGTTTACATCAAGCAGAATATATGGATAGATGCCTGCTTTTTTCTTTTTCCCTGCCGTAAATGTGTCTGCTTTTTTCATGAATGGTCTGAGTTTTGACTCTTTGGACACATCGACATTTGAGCTGACGAGCGGAAAGTCAGGCGCTTGAAAATTGTATTTCCCGGATGGGTCAGACGCGCTACCGTTACCGCTCAGGAAGCTGGCGAGAGCACCCGGACCTTTATCAAACTCATGATTTCCGAAGGTCATTGCGTCGTAGCCCATGCTGTTCATCAATTTTAAATCAGCCAGCCCCTGCCACTTTGTGAAATAGAGATCGCCTGAGAAAACGTCTCCCGCATCCAGCAAAATACTGCGGTCGGTTTCGCTTCTGATTTCTTTGATTTTCGTCATCCGCCTCGCCGCGTTATCAAGGTGGGCGTGCGTGTCATTTGTATGCATAACGGTGAGTTTCCATGCGTCATCTTTCGGCGGATCTGTGCCCGGTCCATCATCTTTGAATTGGAGCTTGTACTGTCCGTAGCCCGCGTTTTGTGATTCACCGATATAGGCGACGTCATCTGCGCGGTCGGCAAACGGCTTTGCGGCCAAGGAAGATTCAAATGTCAGGTTTGTCCCTTTGACCGGAAGAAAGGACCAGTTATGATCAGCCTGCGGATTAATCGTTTTCTGCTGGATGATGTAATCCATTAAGACCTGCCTGTTCTCATCGGCAGAAGAGTATACGATTTTGTCATTGCTTAAGTGAGGGAATCCTCCGCCGCCTGAAGCGCGGTAATTATTTGTGACGATCAGAAATTTCTGCTTGGCGCTGACGGGCTTTCCTTGATAAGAAAGGTTGACGATCCGGCTTGCATCGGGATGAATGACTGTTCCGTTTTCGTTGTATTTCGCCGGTTTTGTGACATCGACCTGATAGGTGACACCGTCAATGACATCAAAATTGTATGAACGGTAGGCGTCATTTAAAAGCGCTTGGCTGCCGCCTTTTGCCTGATCGATCTGATTAAATTGCCCCGCGGACATTTCGAGCCAGTCTTTCACTTCGCTTCCGTTCAGCTTGACGATCTGAACCGTGTTGTCATACAGGTACAAATCGCCGATGTTTTTGATGGCGAGGTCGCCAGCGGAAATGTTTGTATAGTAGTTTGAGCCGTTCCGCCCGCCGGCTTTAAACGGGGCGCCCGCCGAGAGGATAGGCAGATCTTTGTACTCCGTATCCTTCATCTTATTTTCGGCGTACCATTTTTGCGCATCCGTTACGATTTGAATGGACGGATCATCTTTGACTTGGGCGAAAAAACTGTTGATATCGGCTTTTGTCTGGCCGACGGGTTCTCTGATGTATTTCAAAGTGCCTTCGTGCGCTTTTTTGACGGTATTGACGACGGTTTCGTTTTCCGACGTCACATTGCCGGCAATCGGCTTGATGCTGCCTTTTGCATCTTCCACATGCCACGCGCTGTCTGTTTTTTCAAGCCGGAGGTCGATGACGCCCGCATATTTGCCCCAGCTGCTTGACATAACAACGGGGATGCCGTTAATCGTGCCTTTATCGACGTCGAATTGAGCAGCGCCTTTGTATTCGGCATCAGGGAAAAGCCCGTGCTGATGGCCGGATACGATCGCGTCAATTCCGCTGACTTTCGTTGCCAGGTCAAAAACGGCGTTTTCCGCTCCGGAAGACTGCGCTTTTTTTTCGATACCGCTGTGGGCGAGGGCGATGACGATATCGGCTCCTTCAGCTTTCATTTTCGGAACGGTTTTCTTTGCGGATTCCACAATGTCCTCGACCTGAACGCGGCCTTCGAGATTTTTCTTATCCCACGTCATGATCTGAGGAGGAACAAAGCCGATGTAGCCGACTTTTAGCTGATGCTTGCCGCCGTTTTCATCCGTGACGGTTTTGTCTTTTATGACATAAGGCGTATAACGGTTTTCGCCGCTTACTGTTTTCACATTAGCATTAACGATCGGATAATCAGCGCCTTTGATTGTCCCGTCCAGGAATTCAAGCCCGTAATTAAATTCATGATTGCCGAGTGTTCCTGCGTCATAATGCAGACTGTTCATCACTTCAATGATCGGATGGGTCTTTGCGCCTGAAATGATATCATTTTTCTCATATTTTACGGCGTATTCTCCGAGGGGATTGCCCTGAATCAGATCTCCGTTATCGACAAGCAGCGTATTCGGGTTTTCGCGCCTGTGCTTCTCAATAAGCTGAGCCGTTCGGGCCAGCCCGAATTCCGTTGTCGGTTTGTCGCTGTAGTAATCGTAGTCCATCATGTTAGCGTGAACGTCAGTTGTGGCTAAAATGCTGAGATTCACACTGGAGGATTTGTTTTCTTCTGCTTTAATGGGTGTGATTGGGAGGATTAGACTAAGTATCATAACTAGGGGCAGCAGAATACGGAGTGTCTTATTGACGCTGCATCGTCTTTTCTGTATTCTCACCTGTTCTCCACCTTTCAACAAATTTTGTCATGTAGTACCATTGTAAGAATATTTTGTGAAAGTTTATATAGATTTCATGATGATTCTTGTAAAAAGATAAAAAATGAGGATAATGACCTATGTAAAACAGGCGGGCGGTAAACGCGTTACCTATGTTTGATGTTAGTGTGGCTGGGGTACATGGATTTATGTAGACTTCATCAAGCAGGAGGTAGTAACTATGGGTAAAAAAATTGCAGTTGTATTAACGGATTACTTTGAGGATGTCGAGTATACTGAACCTGCGAAAGCTTTTAAAGATGCGGGTCATGAATTAACCGTAATTGAACAGGAGAAAGGAAAAACAGTCAAAGGCAAACAAGGGGAAGCGGAAGTGAAAGTGGACGCGTCCATCGATGATGTGAATCCGAAAGACTTTGACGCATTGCTGATCCCGGGCGGATTCTCTCCTGACATGCTGCGTGCGGATGACCGTTTCGTCCAATTTGCCAAAGCGTTTATGGATGATAAAAAACCGGTGTTCGCTATCTGCCACGGACCGCAGCTTCTCATCAACGCGAGAGCATTGGACGGGCGCAAAGCGACAGGGTTTACATCAATCCGAATCGACATGGAAAACGCGGGCGCGAATGTTGTGGATGAAGAAGTCGTCGTCTGCCAGAACCAGCTGGTCACAAGCCGCACACCGGATGACATTCCGGCATTCAACCGCGAATCATTAAAACTGCTTGCGTAATATAAAAGCGGAGCGCCGTATCAGGCGTTCCGCTTTTTTTGTGAAGATTCCCGGATGACCAGCTCAGGCGCCAGAATAATGCGTTGTTTTTTGTGCTGGGCATTGGTGATTTTATGATGCAGCAATTGAGCCGCTTCTTTTCCCGACTGCCGCGGAAAGGAAGAAACGGTTGTAAGCGGGGGATAAGAAATTTCAGCTTCCGGCACGTTATCAAAGCCGACAATGTCAATATCTTCGCCCGGAACGAGCCCGGCTTTTCTGATCCCTTGCATGACGCCGAACGCGACCAAATCACTGAAGCAGAAAATCGCGGTCGGGCGCTCAGACCGGCGGAGGAGCTCCGTCACGGCCTCACAGCCTGCTTCGCGGGTCGGCATGCTGTCAATGACATATTCATTTTTCACTTCCAGATCCGCTTCACGGAGCGCTTTTTTAAACCCTTTCATACGCTTCGTCCATGTTGATGAGTGCTTCACGCCGCCCAGAAACGCAATCTCCTGATGGCCTTTCTCAATGAAATGACGCACTGCCTTATAGGTGCCTTCCTCATAATCGGCTCCGACAAAATCACAATCTGCATCGGCAATCTCCCTGACGGCGAGCACGACCGGAATGTCAAGCTGCTCGAGGCGGGAAAGGGTTTCCTCAGCTGTACCTGAAACCGGACACAAAATCAATCCGCCGATCCTGTGCTCCAGCATGGTCGAGATCAGCTGCTCCTGCTTGGCGACGGAATCAAATGTCGTGCCTAACAGCACCGTTAATCCGACTTCCTCAAGCGTATTCTGAACGCCGATCAGAAACTCTGAGAAAAACGTATTGGAAATGTCAGTAATAATCAATCCTACCGTTGTGGACGTCTGTGATCGTAAATTCGCGGCGACCCGATCATATACGTACCCCAGCTCCCGCATGGATTGCAGCACTTTCTCACGGGTCGCTTCGGAAATTCGCGGATTGTTGCGGACGATTAATGAAGCGGTGGATGTTGAGACGCCGGCATGCTCAGCGACCTGCTGCAATGTCACCCGGCGTTTTTTTTGCTGTTTCATACGTCGCATTCCTCACTTGGTTTTTATTCGTTACATCCATTATAAGCGTTTTGGCGCATGAGAAGAAAGAGAGAGGGGAGAAAATGACAAAGCGCCGGAAGACGGAGTGTCCTTCGGCGCTTCTATTACAATAGGTTATTCAAACATTTGCTCTTTAATATACTGAACCGGCATTTCACGGCCTGTCCAATATTCAAACGCCATGGCGCCCTGCCAAAGCATCATGCCGAGGCCGTTAATGGTGCTGCAGCCGGCCGCTTGAGCTTGTTCAAGCAATTTCGACGTAACGGGGTTGTAAACGACGTCTGTCACAAGCAAATCAGGACGGAGCATGGATGTATCTTCAATGACGCTCAAGCCTTCAAGCGGTTTCATGCCGACACCTGTTCCGTTTGTGAAAATATCGCTTGAAGCGATTTCAGCACGCAGCGCATCTTGATCTTCGAGCGGGAAGACTTTCGCTTTGCAAGAAGATCCCTTCATTTCTTCATTGATGATGCGGACGTTTTCTTCCGCTTTTTCGAAAAACGCGTCATTACGGGCGAAAATAGAGATTTCTCCGAGGCCTTCCAATGCGGATTGAATCGCTATCGGAGTGGCGGCCCCGCCGGAACCGACCAGCGTCATTTTTTTGCCTGTGATATCGATGCCGTGTTCTTTTAAGTTGCGGACGTATCCCATACCGTCAGTCGAGTGTCCGATCAGTCTGCCGTTTTCATTAACGACTGTATTCACCGCGCCGGTGAATTTCGCTGAATCCGCGAGTTCATCGAGGTAAGGGAGAATGTTCATCTTGTTCGGCATCGAGACATTGAAGCCTCTGACGTTTAAGGCGCGCATTCCCGTTACCACATCTTCCAGCTGTTCATTGCCGACTTCAAACGCGAGGTAAGCGTAGTTCAATCCTAATTTTTTAAACGCCAGGTTGTGCATCGCCGGAGATAAAGAGTGTCCGATCGGTGTCGCGAATAATCCGATAAGCTGAGTTTTTCCGTTAATCCGTCCTAAATCTTTCTTCATGATGTATTCCTCCGTTAGTCCATTCATTTGTTTTTCATCCCGCTTTGAGGGCAGAAAAACGCTGATTACATATGTTTATTAAAAATGCTGAGTACGCTGCGCAATTCTTCAACGGGAATCTGTCCGGGCGCTGATGCTTCTTTGCCCGCTCCGAACGTGCACGCTGAGCCGAAGACTTCGCCGGCCAGGCGGCTGATCAGGCCTGTTCCCGCCATTGACATCGTGATGATCGGCCGGTCTGCGTATTGTGTTTTCATCGTGTGAGTGGCATCCAATAAGACGAAAACATCTTCAGTGCTTTGCGGCATCACCGCGATTTTCGGAATGTGCGCGCCGTACGCCTGCATGTTCCGCAGCCGGGAAATGATTTCTTCTTTTTTCGGTGTCTGATGAAAATCATGATTGGACATGACGACATATACGCCGTTATCTTCAGCGGTTTTCACAATTGATTTGACTTCCGCTTCTCCCGTAAACAACTCAACGTCTGCAAGGTCAATATGTTTTGTTTCGATGGCGGTTTTAAGCAATTCAATGTAAAAGCGGTCATCAATAACTTTATTTCCGCCTTCTTTATGGGTTCTGAATGTGAAAAGCAGCGGTGTTGCGCCTGCGGCTTTCCGCAGCTTTTCAAGCATGCCTTTTACGGCGTCCAGGCTGTCAACGTGCTCGTATACATCCGCCCGCCACTCAATGATATCCGGGCGAAGCCTGTTGACGGCTTCCGTTTCTTCGAGCAGTTCTTTCTCTCCGGCCGCCATCAGCGGCACAATGATCTTCGGAAGCCCTTCGCCGATGACCGTGTTTCTGATCGTGATAGATTGCATGATAAATCCTCTCCCTTAAAAAATAGTCAGGCTTTCATCACTTGCTTAAAGCGGATTCCGATAAACAATGCGAGAAGGGCGCTGACGGCCGCAATTCCGATATCAAGCAGAAAAACAGGCGTCAGGCCGGCCGCTTTGGATATCGCTCCCGTTACAAGCGGAATGACAATAAAAGATAAGCTTGATGCTATATTAACAAAAGATGTGATCGTACCTTTATTTTTAGGGAATAAAACAGCCATAACCGTCATCGCCAATTGCAGAATGCCCGCAGTTGAAAGTCCGATGACAAAGGAGCTGATGACTGATACGGCCGGCTGATGAATGAAAATCAGAGCAAGCAGCGCGATTGCCGCGATCACAGGGTACAGCACCATTACCGTAATCGGCTGAATCACTCTGTTTAACAGCACAGCCAGCAATAATACGGATACAAGCGCCCCGATGCTGTAATAGCTCAACAATTTGACGGCCTGCACCTCAGGCATGCCCAAAACGGTTTGCCCGAACTTAGGAAGCCATACTTGAACGAGCATAAACAGCGCCGTAGATGAAAAGCCTAACAGAATGATCGCAAGGCCTTCGCGCCATATCGACGGCTGTGATGTGAACGCGTCATCAGACGGAGAGGCTTCCGTCCGGCCGCCGTCTTCTTTTTGCTTATGATTCGGAAACGGAACTTTTAACAGGAAAAAGCCGTTCAGGAAGAAAATAATGCCTGGTACGAAAAACGTCCAGCCGTAAAACAAATGCCTGTCCGCAATAAACGCGATAAAAAACGGAAGCACCGTCGCGCCGATGGATACAAACGCTTTGATTAACACGGTTGCAGAGCTTGCGTTTTTCGGAAATCCTTCAATAAGCGCCGGATATGTCCCGGAATCCAAAAAGGAATTGGCGATCCCGGCGAAAATGGCGAAGATAAACGCGGCTGTATAGTTTGTCGAAAGCGGAATTCCGATTAGGAAAATCAGATACAGAAAGGCGCCCGATACGATAAACGGCCGTCTCCCGAATGTATCCGAAAGCTTCCCGGCAAACAGAAGCGAAATCAGCTTCCCGATTCCGATGGCGGAGACCAAATAGCTGACCCCGGCTGCGGATGTATGAAGCTGTTTTGATAATGCCTCCATATTGGATGCGATAATAATATTGATCATGCCCAGCAGGAAATAGTTAATATAAAGACCCGCTGCCATTTTGGTGTATATGTTTTTCATGATGACATCCCCTAATGCGGTTAATAAAGAATTAAATTATTTTTTAAATTGATAAAAGAACAGCACGATTCCCCTTTATTGAACCACTGCCTTTCTTTGAAAACTGTTTGATAAAACGGTTGCAAAACAAACTTGAATAACGCTGAGATCACAATGAGTATATCGTTCTACTAAATAAAAAAAGAGAAGCGGCCCGCTCATTTAGTATATCGTTCTACCAAGTTCACAGTTACTATACTCCTTCTTTTTATATGTGTCAAACCGATGAACTTTTTTTACTTTTTTTAAATCAAAAAAAGACCTGCCGTTTTTCGGCAGGTCTGACATGGGTTTATTTTCTGAGAGAGGCGAGCTCCTCGGCAATGGCCTGCATTTCACTCGGGCTGAATGATGCTTTTTTCATGACCATTTGATGAAGGTATGTAAGATCTTCTATTTTTTCATCACTGAAATCTTCCGCTCTGATGACGCCGACATTGAGCATGTTGAGCTTTTGCGAAATGTCTTCAATCATTTTGTTTAACGTTTCTGTTTGTTGGCTCGGCAAATTCATGCATCCTTTCATGACCTTTTTCGTACCCTTTATTCTAACAGAATTCATTTAGAATAAAAGCTTATTTCCACAGCCGCAGAAAAGTTGCTAAGATGATGATAAGGTTTTTGATCCTCAAAATGCGGGGAAAGAATAGGGAGGTTATCGATATGATACATGTGCTGTTTGTCTGTCTGGGAAATATTTGCCGGTCGCCTATGGCAGAGGCGGTATTTTCTGATATGGTGAAGAAAAACGGGCTGAACGGGCAGATTAACATTGATTCAGCGGGAATCGGCGCCTGGCATGCGGGAAATCCGCCGCATGAAGGGACAAAGGAGATCCTGGAGAAGAAAGGGATCAGCGCAAGCGGCATCACGGCGAGGCAGGTCCGTGAGTCTGATCTGACCGATTTTGATTACGTCATTGCGATGGATGCAGAAAATATCGGACATCTGCGCAGCATGGCCGGTTATAAAAAAGCGGCGCCGCGTATTGCAAGGCTGCTTGATTATGTACCGGAGTCGGACCTTGCGGACGTGCCCGATCCGTATTATACCGGGAATTTCAGCGAGGTGTACGCTTTGGTCGAATCCGGGTGCCGTCATTTGCTGGAGACAATAAAGAAAGACCATCATTTATAAGGGGGATTGACCGATGAAGCAGACACGCATCATGGCAAAAGCGATTCTGATCGGCGCTGCCGCCGGAGGAGCACTGTCCTTATTACATAAGCCGACGAGAGAGGCCTGTTTCCGGAACATGGACGCGTGCAGGCGCCGTGCGGCATTTTACCGGAAACATCCTGAAGCCCTGAAACAGCAGGCTTCTGCAAAACTGGATCAAGTGAAAATCATCGCCAATACCGTATCGGAAGATCTGGGTTTTTTAAACGGGCAGATCACCAAGCTGAAGCAGACGACGCCGCAGGTCATTGACCTGTTAAAAGAAACGAAGGAGCATTTTTCGAAAAACGATCATTGAGGTGGGATGTCATGCGTTTTATAAAGGAGCTGTTTGCAAGGTTTTCTCTGCATGAAGGACAAAGTAAATCGGCGGAGCTGGCGTATTTTTTCCTGCTGTCATTGTTTCCGTTGATGATTTTCATGCTGACGCTCACCGCCTATCTTCCCATATCGGCAGAAGACGTGCTCGGGGCGGTCGATCAATACGCGCCCGACAGCGCCATGTCCATGGTGAAATCCATTACGGAGCAAACGCTGAACAAGCGCAGCGGCGGACTTTTGTCATTCGGGATTATCGCCGTCATCTGGTCGGCTTCGAATGGTATGAACGCGATTGTCAGAGCATTTAACCATGCCTACGAAGTCGAGGAAAACCGCTCATTTATCATCATTCGCCTGACCTCATTTTTTTTAACCATCGCGATGGTGGTTACGATTTTAATCGCATTGCTTCTGCCGGTGTTCGGCAGAGAAATCGGAATGCTGGCCGCAGATTTCATCAGCGCCTCCGGCCTGTTTTTGCAGGTATGGTCGGTTGTCCGCTGGGGTATCAGTCCGCTTATCCTTTTAATCGTGTTTACCGCGCTTTACATTTTCGCGCCGAATAAAAGGCTTTCTCTCCGTTTTGTGCTGCCGGGAGCCGTATTCGCGGCAGCCGGCTGGATTATCGTCAGTATGCTGTTCTCATTTTACGTCGGCACCTTTGCCAACTACAGCGCCACATACGGGAGCATCGGGGGAATTATCGTCCTTATGATCTGGTTTTATCTTACGGGAACACTGCTGATTTTAGGAGGAGAAATCAACGCGCTTTTACATAAACGTAAAAAGCTTCCTGATGAAAATCCGTACCGCGGGAGCAAGCTATAGAGGAACGGATGACGTTCAAGCTGAAAAACGGAGGGGAATCGATTATGACCAAGCATACGAAAAAAGGCGGAAGCCATAATAAACAAAACTCAAAAAACGGCCCGAAGAATAAAACAAGCGGAAGCGCTAACGGGCAGAACGGATACCACTAGAAAGAAGCCGCCTGACTCAGATCAGGCGGCTTTTTTATGAGGCCGGAAAAGAATGGGATTCGGATGCGGGACTGTGCTTTGTTTTCCCGAAGACGAGCGCAAGCCAAATACAGACCAGAATCACCGTAATAAAGTAAAACAAGTTGGCGCTTTCAAACCGCTGCATATACCAGCCGCCCGCCACCGGGCCGATCATGCTGCCGAGGCTGAAGGAAATGCCGCAGAGCAGATTGCCCGCCGGCAGCAGATGGGACGGCAGCAGGTCGCTCATATAGCTGATGCCGAGGGAAAACATACTGCCGACCGCCATTCCCGCCGTGAAAAAGCAGCAGCCGATGACAGAAGGCGACGGAAACAGTCCGGCCGTCAAAAAGCAAAGGGCACCCGTTAATAAGATGACGAGCAGGACACGTTTTCTCCCGAATCGATCGCTTAATAAACCGAGAGGGAACTGGAATACAATACTTCCGATAGCAAAAGCGGGCAATATCAGCGCGACGGCATCAACGGATATGCCTAAACGCAGGGCGTACACGGGAAAGCTTCCGTTCAGCGCCGTTTCTAAAAAACCGTACCCGAAAGCCGGGAGAAAAGCGACCCAGCCGAAAAGAAGAGCGCGGTAAAACCGTTTTGCGCTGTTATCCCCGGATGTTTCATCCGGACCTTGCGCCGGGTACTCGTTACGTAAGGCAAACACAAACAGCCAGGCGGCAAGACTGATACAGCCGGATACGATAAACGGAAGGGACGGACTTGTTTTCACAAGAGGGACCATGAACGGGCCGACAGCGAATCCAAGCCCGAAGGACAGTCCGTACAGCGAAATGTTTCTTCCTCTGTTTCGGGGCGTTGACTTTGACGTCACCCACGTTTGGGTTGAAAAATGCAGCATATGATCCCCGATTCCGATAAGCAGCCGCAGAAAAAACCATAACCATATGGATTGAAGCCAAATAAAACTGAATAAGCTGATGATAACAAGAAATCCGCCCATGACCATCAGAGGTTTGAATCCGAGCTTGCGCAGCGGGGCCTCCATAAACGGCGACGCCAGAAGCACACCGATATAAAGGCCGGTTGCGTGAAGTCCGTTTATGGCTGCGGATTCTCCGTTCGTTTCAAAAATGACGGAGATCACCGGCAGAAGCATGCCTTGGGAAAATCCGGAGATGGAAACAAGCAGAACCAAAATAAAGAAGTACAGTCGTGACATCGCGTATTTCTCCTTCTTCAGTCTCTTTCTTGATCGTACACGGATTTGCTGCGTCCGGCAACCTGAAAATGCCAATTCGGGCTGCCGCGGAAGTGTAATTGAGGGAGTTTTTGAGAAGGATATAAAAAGACTCATTCGAAAAAAGGAGCCAGGCAGATATGAATCGGATTTTTTTCTTTACGGCTGCGGCGGGAGTGCCGCTTTCAGTCATCGGCGGCCTGATGCACTGGCCGTCAGCGGTTTTGTTTATTATTTATTGCTTGACGATTATTGCGCTTGCAAGTTATATGGGGAGAGCGACCGAATCTCTTGCCATTATCGCGGGACCGCGGATCGGCGGTCTGCTGAATGCCACGTTCGGCAATGCGGTAGAGCTGATTATATCGCTTTTTGCCCTAAAAGAAGGGCTGACGGGCATCGTGCTTGCTTCACTGACCGGTTCGGTGCTCGGCAATCTTCTGCTCGTCGCGGGATTGTCGTTTTTTATCGGCGGTTTGAAATACAAGCGGCAGGAATTCAATATTCATGATGCCCGGCATAATTCTGGCCTGCTGATTTTTGCCATTATCGTAGCTTTTGTCATTCCCGAAGTGTTTTCCATGGATATGGGGGAAAAAAACAAGCTTGATTTGAGTGTCGGCATCAGCATCATCATGATCCTTTTGTACGTGGCAGCTCTTTATTTCAAGCTCGTCACCCACCGCGGTGTTTATCAGCCGAATCAGCCGGAGGCAAAGGAAGAAGAGGAGCAGCCTGAGTGGTCGGGGAAAAGAGCGACAGCCGTCTTATTTATTTCAACCATTATCGTCGCCTACATATCTGAAAACCTTGTCCATACGTTTCATGCGGTGGCTGAACAGTTCGGCTGGAGCGAGCTGTTTATCGGAGTGATTATCGTCGCAATCGTCGGAAATGCCGCAGAGCATGCGTCGGCGATTACTATGGCGTACAAAGACAAAATGGATGTCGCCGTTGAAATCGCGGTAGGCTCGACTTTGCAGATCGCCATGTTTGTGGCTCCGGTTCTTGTGATCTGTTCCATCTTTTTTCCGGTCAATATGCTGCTTGTATTCACATTGCCCGAGCTTGTCGCGATGATCTCATCCGTCCTTTTGATGACGATGATTTCAAATGACGGTGATTCGAACTGGTTTGAAGGGGCTACACTCCTTGCCGCCTATGTCATCATGGCGATCGGTTTTTTCCTGCTTTAACCTGTAAAAAATGCGGATAACAACGATTGCGGAGGAAAAGACTAAAGGAAAATGCTATAGAAAGAGTGATATGATGAGAAAGCTGTTTCATGCCACACTGATTCTGCTGTTATCCTTTAGTTTTTTCGCAACGCCGTCTGCCGGTGCAAAAAAACCGTTTAAAGTTCCCAACTCTGTCGTAAGCATTTCAAAGGAAAATACGTATCCGAATGCCTCACAGGACCAGCCGATGCTTCAGCCGAGCAAACTGGCAAAGGAATTGTTAGATACATCAGAGATCAACATCGAAAATCCGCATCTGATTAAAATGCTGAATGAATCCTTGGTTTCCGGTTCACCGCTTGCCATCGGATACCGGGCGACAATATTTCTCGGGAAATGGGCGCTCGGCTATCAATCGAACGAAACGGTCGCCAACTGGGAATATAAAAAAATCAACACAAACAGAGCGGATAACCGGGGCGGGCAGCAAACCGCGGTTATCTCATACGCCCAAGAACAGCAATACAAAATCAAAGGCGGGCTCACAGCGAAGGTGCCGAACGCAGAAGACGTAAAAAGCATGATGATGCAAAAAGCGATGAAGAAAACAAAACTGCCGCTCGCGTTTGAAACGGTTATCGGCGCAGGCACAAAACGCGATCAAACCTACAAAATTTCTCCGCAGCGGCTCGGCTACCTGCACGCCTACGCTCCGGCCGTTAATGAAAAAGGAAAAGTAACATACGGTGAAGTGTATTTGGTGCTGAAAGGCAGCAAGCGGAAACTTGTCGTCAAAAATGTGACTTCGCAAGGAATCGGGGCTTGGATTCCGGTGCAGGATCATGTCACATTCGGTTTTCAAACGACAGCGCAGCCGAGATAAATAAAAAAAGCTGATTCCGGTTCGGGAATCAGCTTTTTTGTGTGTGATACATTTCCTCAAGCAATTGCACATTGTTGTTGTACAGCTCCCGGGCAAGAACGCGTCTCACCGCAAGGCTCGCCGAGAAGTATTCTGTGTCTTGAACCATGCCTTTGACGGTAAATTCTATGCCTCTGGTTAATTTGTTCAGACTCATAATTCCATGCACTTGAAACGGTTCCGCCGCATTGAGAAATTCATCCCGTTTCAATGAATCGCGAAGCTCATCATTGAGCATGTCACACGCTTTTTCTAAGATGGCATATACCCGTTCAGGATCTTCCTTGTAACTGATCACGACGGACTCGGTAATCCGCATATAATCAATGTTATAGTTTTGAAGCTGTCTGACCTCACCGTTAGATATGGTAAGCAGCTTGCCGGTCCACTCACGGATCTGGAGGGAACGGAGTCCGATTTCTTCCACTGTGCCGTTGAACAGATTGTTAATCGTCACGTAATCGCCTTTATGCAGCTGGCGTTCATATATTAAAAAGATACCGGCCAAAATGTCCTTGATTAACGACTGGGCGCCGAAACCGATGACGATACCGGCAACGCCCGCCCCGGCTAAAATTCGGCCGAAATCATGAACAAATAAAGAAATGACGTAAAAGATAAAACCGATCGTCGCCGTATACTGGGTGATGGACCGGACGAGGCTCTCAATCGTCTTCCCTTTCCGTTCCTCTAAGAAATCTGTGCGTTTAAATAACACCTGAACAAAGCGGTTGATCAGAAAAACACCGGCGTAAAGCACGAGAGCGACGATGATGATCTCAACCACTTTGCTTTTCAAAATGTCCGTAATTGTCGTTTCCATCTTTTGTTAACCTCTGGCTTTTCGTAATGAAAAATCCGTGTCCTGATAATAACTGTTTTTGACAAGGACGTTCGGGCCGAGGCACCGGACGTTTGTGCAGCGGCAGTTCAGCTCTTTGCTCAGCTTTGTCTGTCTCCACTTGTCATATGCTTCAGGAAGGCTGTCTGTTTTAATATTGCCGAGCGGCGGTGTATCGCCGAAATCCGTGACAATGATATTTCCGTCAAAAATGTTGACATTCAGGCGGGAGCGGCCGTCAGGGTCGTTTCGCACCGTAACGTTTTTCGCTTCCCGCAGGCGGCGGAGAAGCTTCTGGTCTTCTTCATCAGGACTGCATGCGTAAAACGGGAGCGTACCGAACAGCATCCATGTCTCTTCATCTCGAATGTCGAGCAGATGATGGATGGCCTGTCTCATGTCTTTCAGGCTGAGTGATTCAAGCGCGCTGGCGAAATCACTCGGATACATCGGATGGACTTCGTGCCGCTGGCATTTCATTTCTTCGGTAATTTGCCGGTGAATATGTTCGATATGCGGCAGTGTCCGTTTGTTGAGCATCGTTTCCGCTGAAACCATTACACCTGCTTCGACCAGCGTGCGGCTGTTTTCAATCATTTTGTCAAAATAGCGCGCCCGCTGTTCAAATGTCGGTTTCTTCTCCATCATCGCAAATCCGATGTCGGCAAAGTCCTCGACCGTTCCCCAGTTGTGAGAAATGTGAAGAACGTCCAAATAGGGAATAATCCGTTCGTAGCGCCCGATATCAAGCGTCAGGTTTGAATTGATCTGTGTGCGCACGCCGCGTTCATGCGCATATTTTAAAAGCGGGACGACGTATTCCTTTACCGATTTCAGCGAAAGCATCGGTTCGCCGCCCGTAATGCTGATAGAGCGTAACAGAGGAATTTCATCAAGCCGCTTTAATAAAAGGTCGATCGGCAGCGCATTCGGGTCTTTCGGCTGGAGCGTGTACCCGACGGCGCAGTGCTCGCATCTCATATTGCACAAAGTCGTCGTTGTGAATTCAACGTTCGTCAGTTTCATATCTCCATACTGGTCGACATCCATGTACGCTTCCCAAGGATCGTACTCCGGTGTGATCGGACGCAGTGTTGTGTTTTGTGTCATGACTATCTAACTCCTTTATAAATGGGGCATACTAACGTCTGCCAACTGTTAATTTTAGACCTGATCAGCCAAGATCGCAAGTAGCGGAACCATTGAAAAACGGCAAAAAATACGCTACCATTATAAAAAATGAATGGAGTGGAAGTATGGGGAATGCAGTAAACAGCAAAGATCAGCAGCTCGATTACCTAAAGAACAGACTCGATATGTTTATGAATGTCATTGATTCATTAGACCCTGAATCAACGGACGTTGAAGATATAGACCGGCTCATCGGCATGCTTGATGATCTGGAAGCAAAATACGAACGCTTTAAAAAGGATTGGGAATAAACCCCGGCGGATGCCGGGGTTTTTCTTTTTCCATAATGCGGCTGTATAAAAGGGCAGGGCCTACTGCAAAATAAGGAAAAATGCAGAAGGAGTGCTGGTCATGAAATGGTTTTGTTCAATTTGCTGCATGGCCGTTTTACTTGCGGGAGGCATCAACAGCGCAGAAGCCGTGCCGAATGAACGGATAAACTGGGGCTTTAAACGCAGCGTCAATCATCAGCCGCCGGATGCCGGCAGACAGCTGGACAATCTGGTCAAAAAATATGATGCCTTTTATTTGGGCAATACGAAAGAAAAGACCATCTATTTAACGTTTGATAACGGATATGAAAATGGGTACACCCCGAAAGTGCTTGATGTGTTAAAAAAACATCACGTCACGGGCACTTTTTTTGTCACAGGTCATTTTGTGAAAGAGCAGCCTGATTTGATTAAACGGATGTCAAAGGAAGGCCATATCATCGGCAATCATTCTTTTCATCATCCTGATCTGACGACAAAAACGGGCGATCAGATTCAAGACGAACTCGATTCGGTCACGGAAGCTGTGTACAACATTACCGGAAAGCGGGACAACCTGTATCTCCGTCCGCCGCGCGGCGTATTCAGCGAATATGTCCTCAAAGAAACGAAGCGCCTCGGCTACCAAACCGTTTTCTGGTCCGTCGCATTTGTCGACTGGAAGGTTAACGAGCAAAAAGGGAAACAATATGCCTATAATCACATGATAAAGCAGGCGCATCCCGGCGCGATCTACCTTCTTCACACCGTTTCAAAGGACAATTCAGAAGCTCTGGACGATGCCATTACCGATTTGAAAAAAGAAGGCTACACGTTTAAAAGCATTGATGACCTGATGTTTGAGAAAGAAATGAAGCTGCCGCGCCTGTAGAAAACACCTCTCCTGGTAATGGAGAGGTGTTATTTTGTTATTTTAAGCTTTTAATCAGTGCAGCCCAATCCAGATCCCCGAAGCCTTGTGCGATCCCGCTTTCAAAATGGCTCTTGGCCAGCTCGGCAAGAGGGAGTTTTGCGGAAACCTGTTCAGCGGCGGCGAGCGCCAGATTGGTATCCTTGAGCCCTAAAGACATTTTGAAACCGGCCGGCTCAAATTTCTCATCAGCCATGATCGTGCCGTAATTTTGATAGACGGGAGAGCCAAAGAGCGCGCCGGCGATTTCTAAAAATTGTTTCCGTTCTAACCCGTATTTCTCCATCATTAAGAATGATTCAGATAACGCCTCCAGCATAGAAACGAGCAAGAAATTGACGCTGATTTTCGCGGCATTGGCCGTTTTTGTTTCTTCACCAGTGTCCAATACTTGCTGACTCAGGATGTTAAGCAGCGGTTCGGCCTTTTTCTTCGCTTCTGCCGGTCCGGCTGTGATGATGCGGAGTTCGGCCTTCTCAGCGGCATCGGGGCGGCCGAGGACGGGAGCGGCGATAAAGGACTGCCCTCTGCCCGAATGTGCGGCGGAAAGCTGTTCTGACAGCGCTGTACTGATCGTGCTCATCGAAATATGAATGCCGTTTTCAGATAACCCGGCAATAATGCCGCAAGCTCCGAAAGTCACGTCTGTTACGGCTTCATCGTCTGACAGCATTGACAGCACGATGTCGGCATGTTCAGCTGCCTGTCGGGGCGTTTCGGCATATTCTGCCCCTTTATCCAGCAGGTCAGCCGCTTTTTCTTTCGTCCGGTTATATACAGTCAGGCTGTATCCGGCTTTCATGATATTTTCGGCGATGGGGCGGCCCATATTGCCGAGTCCGACGATGGCGATCTTCATTTCACAGTCCCTCCAATGAAAAGTTTTCCACCATTATACATGCAAAATGGTTAATCTGCTGTGTACAGGATTGCCACTTTCAGTTCAGGTTCTGAAGACCATCCGGAGTCTGAGGCGGCTTTCCCCTTATAAAATCCGGTAAATCGGGTTTTGATGATTGTTTTTGAACGGGGTTTTACAATGAATGTTTTTGATTTGAATGTGACGTCCTTTATGTTTTCTGATAAATCCGGGGTGACAGAAATGGTTTGTTCCCCTTTTCCGTAATGATTGATATAAAGCGTGCAGCTCATGCCCGCTCTTTTTCGCTCAACCAGATAACTGCATTCGCTGCGGTGCTTCAAATATTCGACAGCCTCTTTTTCGGGCGCGAACTGTTTTAAGGAAAAAGCAGCATATTCAGTGGCGGGACTGATACCGGAAGCGGCCCCCATACTGAGAAAGATCAGAAACAGCCCCGCTGCGGGAAGCGTCCGCCTGAACGCGGCGGCACACCAGATTAACGCCGCAAAGTAAAGCAGGACCCCGGGGATGACGGAGATATGGGCTCCATCTTCCGGCCAAGAGGAATAGCCGAGCGACTCAAAGATGTAATCAGACACCGTACGGCCGTTATACAGCGGGGCAATGGACATGACACTGAAAAGCAGGAGGACAGAAGAAATGATTTTGTGAGAAAGGATGGTAACGGCGCACACCTCTTTACGTTTTTTTCCAGACTATCATGTTTTCTCAAAAAAAAGAACAGCCGGCAGCCGTTCTTACTTGAAAATATTAAACCAGCCTTTGCGGGCGAACCAAAACAGCATGGCGCCCACAAGGACGGCCATTACGCCCAAAACGATAAAATAGCCGTATTTCCAATGAAGCTCAGGCATGTTATCGAAATTCATGCCGTAAACCCCCGCGATGAACGTCAGCGGGATAAAAATGGTCGAGACGATAGTTAATGTCATCATAATGGCGTTCATCCGGTTTGAATTCAGCGTCACATAGCTGTCCCGCAAATCTGACGTCATATCACGGTTTGACTCGATCAGCTCAGCCAGTTTTAATAGGTGGTCATAAATATCGCTGAAATACGCCTTTGTTTCACGGCTTTCTTTTACATGGTCAAGGCTCAAAATCCGGTACATTAAATCGCGCATCGGAATGATCGTCCGCCTCAGGTTCAAAAGATCAGTCCGCAATTCAAACACTTCATTCATTAAAGTGCCGTAAGATTTATGGGTTCTGCTGTCTTCAATTTCATTCAGCCGGTCTTCAATTTTGTACAGCACAGGGAAATATTCATCGACAAGCTGATCCATAATCATATAAGTGATGTGCCCGGGCCCTTTTTTGGCTAATCCCGGAGAAGCGAAAAACCGTTCTCTCACCTTTGAGACGCCGGGCGATTCGTGCAAATGGAAGCTGACGATGAAACGGTCGGACTGAAAAATGTCCACCTCTTCCATTTCCAGTGTGTCCGGGTTCAAGGCGTGGAGCACATAAAAACGGTAGCCGTCATAATGGTCGATTTTCGGCCGCTGCATGTGCTGAAAGCAATCCTCGATCGCAAGCGGATGAAAGTGAAAATAATCCCGCAGCAGCTCGATTTCATGCATCTCAGCGCCGAAAAAATCAACCCAGTACCATGCGATGTCCGGTTGTTCTGTACGTGATAGGGGGATATTATTTAATATCTCATTATGTGTTGTGATTGCGGTTATATGTATCATAAACAACCCTCCGCCTGCCATTATATCATGCGGCGTTATGAAGAAAAGTATACGAATTGCCGCCCGGCCGCTTCATGATATACTTGGACAAAAAGGGGTGGAGCATATGTGGAAGGAAACGGTTTCGGTCACGCCGCCGTATCATTTTGATAAAGTACTTGAAAGGCTGTCGCTCGATCCGCTGAATGCGGTCGATCTTCATGCAAGATCAATCAAAGTGCCGCTCAGAACACGGGACGGCAAACTGTCTGTCATCACGGTTCAAGGGGAAGGCACCGCCGCAGACCCGGTCTTCCTCGTCAGCGGAGAAACGGACCGCGAGGAGATGATTGAACGGATCAAACACATTTTTCAGTGGGAACAGCCGCTTCAGCCTGTGCTTGATCATTTCTCAAAAACAAATCTGTCGGCGCTTTTTGAGGAACATGCGGGAACCCCGCTCGTCTTGGAGTATGACGTCTACAACTGTCTCATGAAATGCATCATCCACCAGCAGCTCAACCTGTCCTTCGCTTTTACCTTAACGGAACGGTTCGTCCATGCCTTCGGTGAACAAAAAGACGGCGTCTGGTGCTATCCCGAGCCGAAAACGATCGCGGCGCTCGAGTATCAGGACTTGCGGGATCTCCAGTTCAGCATGAGAAAAGCGGAATATGCGATTGACATTTCACGGATGATTGCAGACGGGGCGCTCAATCTGGCGGAACTTACCCATTTATCGGATGAAGACATTATGAAAAAGCTGATCGCCATCAGAGGCATCGGCCCGTGGACCGTCCAAAACGTCCTCATGTTCGGTCTCGGCCGCCCGAATCTGTTTCCTTTGGCGGACATCGGCCTGCAAAACGCCGTCAAACGCCGCTTCGCCCTAGAGGATAAACCGTCAAAAGACTTGATGCTTCAGGTAAGCAGCGAATGGGCGCCGTATTTAAGCTATGCGTCCTTGTACTTGTGGAGAAGCATTGAATGAAAAAAGGAAACTTCCAGTGAAAAACATGAAGGAACCGCCGGCTGCATGTTATACTGAAAAGATGTGATATTTCAAATCAGCCGTTTTCCCATGAGGAAGGCTTTATATAGAAACGGAGAGAAAAAAACGTGAATCAACATCAAAAAAAGGCGCCTGCCGAATTGAAAATCGGACAGACATTTCCGCTGACCATCAAACGTCTCGGCATTAACGGAGAGGGCGTCGGCTATTTTAAGAAAAAAGTTGTCTTCGTTCCCGGCGCTCTGCCCGGTGAAGAAGTCGTTGCCGAAGCGACAAATGTGCAGCCGAAATTTTCAGAAGCACGCGTCAAAAAAATCCGCAAGCCGTCTGAACACCGTGTCACGCCGCCATGCCCGGTCTACGACCAGTGCGGCGGCTGTCAGCTTCAGCATCTGGCATACACCCAGCAGCTTCGCGAAAAACGCGACATCGTCATTCAGTCTCTGGAACGTCATACGAGATTCAATGTCGAAGAAATGAACATTAAAGATACGATCGGAATGGACAACCCTTGGAATTACCGGAACAAAAGCCAGTTCCAAGTCGGACGCTCGCAAAGCGGCAGCATCATTGCCGGCTTATACGGACTTGATTCCCATAAAATCGTCCCGATTAAGGAATGCATTGTCCAGCATCCGGCAACAAACAAAACAACGGGTATCGTCCGCCGTATTTTGGAAAAACACAACGTGTCCGTTTATAACGAACGGACCAAAAAAGGCGATGTCCGCACCATCGTGACGAGAGTCGGTTTTGAAACAGGCGAAGTGCAGGTCGTGCTTGTCACCGCGAAAGAGACACTGCCGAATAAAGACGAGATCGTCAAAGCCATTCAGAACCGTCTGCCGGAAGTGAAATCGATTATTCAAAACGTCAACGGCGCGCGCACATCCGTCATTTTCGGTGACAAAACAAAAGCGCTGGCCGGAAGCCATGCCATTCAAGAAGTGCTCGGTGACGTGTCCTTTGAACTGAGCGCCCGCGCCTTCTTCCAGCTCAACCCTGAGCAGACGGTCAAGCTGTATGACGAAGTGAAACAAGCGGCTCAGCTGACAGGAAAAGAAAAAGTCGTAGACGCGTATTGCGGCGTCGGTACGATCGGCATGTGGGTTTCAAACGGCGCAAAAGAGATCCGCGGCATGGACGTCATTAAAGAATCAATTGACGATGCGAAGAAAAACGCCAAAAAACACGGCATCAAAAACGCGGCATATGTCACAGGAACAGCCGAACACTGGCTCCCGAAATGGACGAAAGAAGGCTTCCGCCCTGACGTGGTCATCGTCGACCCGCCGAGAACCGGCTGTGACAGAACATTTTTAGATACCATCAAAAAAGTAAAACCGAAACGCTTCGTGTACGTATCCTGCAATCCTTCCACACTGGCGAAAGACTTGCAGACGCTGTCGAAGGACTATCGCGTCGAATATATTCAGCCTGTTGATATGTTTCCGCAGACGGCTCATGTGGAAGCCGTGGCGAAGATTGTATTAAAATCGTCTAACTAAAATAAACAATTCGTAATCAGACCTGGATTTCGGTATAAACATTTCCGATTTCCGGGTCTTTTTCATGTTTTGCCCTTGTCCTGACTGTTTTTTGTCTTTATTTAACTGATAAAAAGAGTTGAAAAAACGGCGGGGAAATCGAGTGGAAAACAACCAAGCAGGCTGCTTTCTATTAACACTTTCTTTTTTCCGTTTGGAAACGGCATTACAGATAAAATATGAAGATCTTGTTGTAAATCAGAAGCAATAACAAGTCGTTCAAGTTCTGTGAATACTTGTAATTTAAGTTAATATTTTGTAAACTTCTTTAATAAGTAATTATCGCGACAATCATGCTTCATCATATAATGATGTTAGATTGTCACTTGCTAAAAAGTATTGGAGAAAAGGAAATGGATAAAGTAAACAAAAAACGACCGTTATTTAAAAGAAGTTGGTTTCAAACGTTGTTGGCATTTTTAGTTTCACAGCTTTATTTTAATTTTGCAGTATTAACGGGATGGGGTCCTAATTATAGAGAAATGAATGGATTCCCAGCAAACATAGTTGAACTGGATTTCTTTCAAACATATCTTTCATTCTATGATAATCCATGGTTTAATATTGTCACTGTTTTCTTGGGGGTTTTCACTGTTATACACATAATCACAGGTATAACAAAGGATATTCGAAATGAAAGCCATAACTTCTGATGCCTTATTTAATGATGAAAGAAACTTTCTTATTAATCTTATGAATGAAGACTGCGGCAATTAGTCAGCAGTCTATTTTATTGGTTCTGGATCAGGATTACCGAATCGTAATCTTATACAAACATATATAGGTGATTGTATAAAGATATTAACATAAGGGGTTTGAAAGCCAATCGACCCTTAGTACATATACTGTATAGAGCCAGAAGCCACTTGTTGCGTTGGTTATATTTCTAAACCATGAGCAAATCTCAAATGGTCCAGATTGAAGTTTTGAATTCTTTTAAGTTCGAGTTTATTTTCTCTTCCCATCCCCTTACTCCATACCATCCCCAACTCATTTTGCTTAATCATATTATTTCTTGAAATTCGTTTTCCGCAAATGATATTGAGATACGGATATGGTGCAGCGTTAAATATTTTATCTTCGATAACAGGACAAATATTTTGCATTGGTAATAGGGAGAACTCATATGATATTCTATTTAGGTTGGAATCCTTTTTGTCCAAAAAGAGCAAAAGTAAGGCCGCTAAGAAAGATGAAGGTCAGCGCTACTACTAATAAACCACAATATAAAAAAATAGGTGTAGATAATCATCACACTTTTTTCTCTTTCGAACCGATTATATGGTTAAGGAGTTGTAAGGTGTTCTATCATATCTATTCTACTTCAGTTTGCTTTTCACTTTTTAACGAGTAAAAAGTGAAATGTTCAAAATTTACTATCGTTTGATAAGAAGTGCTGACACATGCTATAAGTGTAAAAGAAGCATGGTCAGTTTTTAATTTTGGGATAAAGGTTTGGCTGTATCCCATCATGAAAGGATTTGGATTTGTTATGACAGATAATTTCTGGCGTGAATTACCGCGGCCATTTTTTGTACTGGCACCAATGGAAGATGTGACGGATGTCGTTTTTCGCCATGTTGTGAGTGAAGCAGGCAGACCTGATGTGTTTTTCACAGAGTTTACAAACTCAGAAAGCTATTGTCACCCGGATGGGAAGGATAGTGTGCGCGGCCGTTTGACTTTCACGGAGGATGAACAGCCGATGGTTGCCCACATATGGGGAGATAAGCCTGAAAACTTTCGCCAAATGAGTATTGGGATGGCGGAATTAGGGTTTAAGGGCCTGGATATCAATATGGGCTGTCCTGTCCCTAATGTGGCGGGGAATGGAAAGGGAAGCGGCCTGATTTGCCGTCCTGAAGTTGCGGCAGAATTAATACAGGCGGCGAAAGCAGGAGGTCTGCCGGTAAGTG
Source organism: Bacillus sp. EU63 (assembly GCF_038592915.1). Taxonomy (NCBI): domain Bacteria; kingdom Bacillati; phylum Bacillota; class Bacilli; order Caryophanales; family Bacillaceae; genus Bacillus; species Bacillus sp. EU63. The sequence continues at coordinate 796,329 of NZ_CP151944.1, forward strand.
TGAAGACGAGACTTGGCTACACGGATGTTGACGAATGGCGCGGCTGGCTGACACACATACTGAAACAAGACATTGCGAATCTTTCCATTCATCTGCGTACAAGAGCGGAAATGAGTAAAGTAGATGCGCATTGGGAGTTGATTCCGGAAATTAAGAAACTTCGTGACGAGATTGCGCCAGATACCCTTTTGACGATCAATGGGGATATTCCTGACCGGGAGACCGGCTTGAAACTCGCTGAACAATACGGTGTTGACGGGATTATGATTGGACGAGGCATTTTTACTAATCCGTTCGCCTTTGAAAAGGAGCCGAGAGAGCATAGCAGTAAGGAATTGCTTGATCTTTTGAGATTGCACCTGGATCTCCATGATGAGTATTCAAAAGAAGAAGCTAGAGCATATAAACCGCTCCCTCGCTTTTTCAAGATATATCTCCGCGGGTTCCGGGGAGCAAGTGAATTAAGAAATCAATGCATGAATACAAAGTCAACAGATGAAGTGCGTGCATTGCTCGATGACTTTGAGAGAAAGTATCTTGATGGGATGGAGCAAGAGTGACATAAACAACTCTTCATCCGGCCCGGAGTTCGGTTTGAATTCCGGGTCTTTTTGTGTGCAGCTTTTACCCAGACAGATCCATGGCCGGTTTCGTCATGCAGAAATAAACGAATAATGGTACATTGATAGGACATACATCATAAAGGGGGAGAGAAAAATGAAACGACTGTGCATCATCCCCTGCGGCAAGAAAAAAATTTGGGATGTCCATTCAGATACAGGGCCGGTAAGGGCGGAAGACGCTTATCTCAGCCCGTTTCATCAGGCGTGCGAGCGATATGCGAAAGCATTTTTCGATGAGTGGGTGATTTTGTCGGCGAAGCACGGATTCCTTCGTCCGGATGATACTGTTCCCGGAAATTACGATGTCACTTTTGGAACCGGTCATCCGGAGATCATGGCAGCGGACGAGCTGCGCCGTCAATTTCATGAAAAAGGCTTTTCCGACGTCGAAGAGCTTGTCATGCTTGGCGGGAAAAAATACCGAAGCGTCCTAAACGCCGTCATCGGAGAGCATCAGCATATCACCTGGCCTCTGTCATCGTATAAAGGCATTGGTTACATGCTTCAAGCACTGAATCAGGCTGTTGAAGAAAAGGATGAACTGCAGCACGTGGATATGAAAAAAAGAGTGTAACCATTCAAACGCCGCGATAGACTGTATGCGGAAGAATGAAGCAATAAAAGATTTCCGAGGAAATAAATACGTCGATCATTGTCAAAGACAGGGTGATGCCCGGTCTTTTTTGTATGCCATAAAACGAGACAAAGGGAACAGTTCGAGACAAAATGAGACACCTGTCTCAAACTGTCTCCATTGTAAAAATAAAAACATTCATTTTACGGGCTTCAAAGGCTGGCATGCTTCTTGCATTTATAAGTGTGAACCCTAAATAGAAGGAGGCGCACAAAATGGAATTGTTAAAACGAGAAGGCTTGTCATTAACTGAGGAAAAAGCGCTGTGGATGTACCAAAAGATGCTGGAAATCAGGGGCTTTGAAGACAAAGTGCATGAACTGTTCGCGCAAGGAGTGCTTCCCGGATTCGTCCATTTGTATGCCGGTGAAGAAGCGGTAGCCGCAGGGGTGTGCGCTCATTTACATGATGGCGACAGCATTACAAGCACACACAGGGGGCATGGCCATTGTATCGCCAAAGGCTGTGATCTGGACGGCATGATGGCGGAAATATTCGGAAAAGCGACCGGACTGTGTAAAGGCAAAGGCGGTTCTATGCACATTGCGGATCTTGATAAAGGCATGTTAGGCGCAAATGGAATCGTCGGGGGCGGATTCACGCTCGCATGCGGATCAGCGCTCACGGCTAAATATAAACAAACTAAAAATGTAAGCGTTTGCTTTTTCGGGGACGGAGCCAATAACCAAGGCACCTTCCATGAAGGGCTGAACTTAGCGGCAGTATGGAACCTTCCTGTCGTGTTCATCGCCGAAAACAACGGCTACGGCGAAGCCACGACATTTGAGTACGCGTCAGCCTGTGATTCAATCGCCGATCGGGCGGCTGCCTACAACATGCCTGGGGTCACGGTGGACGGAAAAGATATTTTAGCAGTTTATCAGGCAGCCGGGGAAGCGATAGAAAGAGCAAGAAACGGCGGAGGCCCGTCTTTGATTGAATGTATGACTTACAGAAACTACGGCCATTTCGAAGGAGATGCCCAAACTTATAAAACAAAGGATGAAAAGACTGAGCATCTTGAAGAAAAGGATGCTATCCAAGGCTTTAAAAACTATCTTCTAAAAGAAACAGATGCAAATAAATTGTCAGACATCGAACAGCGAGTCAGCGAATCGATTGAAAAAGCCGTCTCGTTCAGCGAAAAGAGTCCGTATCCGAAAGAGTCAGAGCTGTTGACAGACGTCTACGTGTCATATGAAAAAGGGGGAATGTGAGATGGCGAGAGTCATAAGCATGTCGGACGCGATCAATGAAGCAATGAAGCTTGCGATGAGAAGAGACGACAATGTGCTTGTAATCGGTGAAGATGTCGCCGGGGGAGCGGCGGTCGATCATTTGCAAGATGATGAGGCATGGGGCGGTGTACTGGGGGTCACAAAGGGTCTCGTACAGGAATTCGGGCGCAGCCGAGTGCTGGATACACCGATTTCTGAGGCGGGCTACATGGGTGCGGCCATGGCTGCGGCATCCACGGGGCTGAGACCGATTGCCGAGCTGATGTTTAATGATTTTATCGGAACATGCTTTGACCAAGTGATCAACCAAGGGGCGAAATTCCGCTATATGTTCGGCGGTAAAGCGCAAGTGCCGATCACCGTCCGCACCACATACGGAGCCGGGTTCCGGGCAGCGGCTCAGCATTCGCAGGCGCTGTATGGCCTGTTCACCAGCATCCCGGGTCTGAAGACAGTTGTGCCGTCCAATCCGTATGACGCCAAAGGTTTGCTGCTGGCGGCAATAGAAGACAATGATCCGGTATTCTTTTTTGAAGACAAAACGTCCTACAACATGAAGGGCGAGGTGCCGGAAGATTATTATACAATTCCGCTCGGAAAAGCGGATATCAAACGCGAAGGCAGCGACATCACGCTGTTTGCGGTCGGCAAGCAGGTTAATACCGCGCTTGAAGCGGCTGCACAGCTTTCTGAGAAAGGCATCGACGCCGAGGTGCTTGACCCCCGGAGTCTGTCTCCTTTAGATGAGGAAGCGATTTTCACATCGTTAGAAAAAACAAATCGGCTGATCATCATTGACGAAGCCAATCCGCGCTGCAGCATCGCCACGGATATTGCTGCGATTGTCGCCGATAAGGGCTTTGATCTGCTTGATGCGCCGATTAAGCGGATTACAGCGCCGCATACACCGGTGCCGTTTTCGCCGGTGCTTGAAGATCAATATTTGCCGACACCAGACCAAATTGTCAGCGTCACGCTTGAATTGCTTGGCGAGCCGGCAATGAATTAAAGGAGGGATATAGAATGGCTGTAAAAGTAGTAATGCCGAAGCTGGGAATGGCGATGAAGAAAGGTGAAGTATCCGTCTGGAATAAAAAAGTCGGCGACCCGGTTGAAAAGGGAGAAAGCATCGCCAGCATCAACTCGGAAAAAATAGAAATGGAAATAGAAGCGCCTGAAAGCGGCACGCTTCTTCATATTAAAGTCAAAGAGGGAGAAGGAGTCCCGCCGGGAACGCCCATCTGTTATATCGGGGAAAACGGCGAAGAAGTGCGGGAGAAGGAGGCGCCGGCTCCTGAAAAAGCCGGGAAACCGCAATCTGAACCTGAACATATTCCCGCTCCCAAAGCCGGGCAAAAGCGTAAACACCGCGTGAAAATATCTCCCGTTGCCCGAAAAATGGCGGAGAAAGCCGGGTTGAAAGTTGATACGCTGAACGGGACGGGGCCCGGAGGCAGAATCGTAAAAGCTGACGTCATCAAGGCCATGAAGACGGAATCTGAACCGCAGTCTTCGGTTCAGACGGCACAGCCGGAGGGAAAACCGGCTTCAGCGATGAGAAAAGTGATTGCAGACCGAATGCACAAAAGCCTGCAAAACAGCGCCCAGCTGACGCTGACTATGAAAGCGGACATTACGGAGCTTGTAAAATGGCAGCGGCAGCTCGCCGACAGCGCGAAAAAGCGGAGCGGTGTTAAACTGACGGTCACACATTTCGTATCCCGGGCCGCGGTGCTTGCGCTGAAACAGCATCCTGAGCTGAACAGCTCTTATCAAGAGGAGCGGATCATCACCTATCCATATGTCCACCTCGGGATGGCGGTTTCTCTTGAAAACGGTCTCGTCGTGCCGGTGATCCGGGATGCGGAAAAGCTTTCATTCCTTGAGCTTGCGGATCACATCAGCACATCGGCACGCCGGGCGCGGGAAGGCAATGCTTCCGGAGATGATCTGCACGGATCGACATTTTCTATTACAAATCTCGGGGGTTACGGAATTGAGCATTTCACTCCGATTCTTAATCCGCCTGAAGCCGGTATTCTCGGAGTAGGCGCAAGCTATGAAACGCCGGCGTTTAAAGGAGATGAGCTTGTCAAAAGCACCATGCTGCCGCTGAGCCTTACCTTTGATCACAGAGTATGTGACGGCGCACCGGCTGCGGACTTCCTGAAAACGGTCAAAGCGCTGCTTGAAGAGCCGGCCGGATTGATTTTATAGAGAGGGTGAAGAGATTGACACTAGCCATTATCGGCGGCGGGCCTGCCGGATATGCAGCTGCCGTGACTGCCGCGCGGAGGGGAGAAGAAGTCGTTCTGATCGACAAAGGGCCGCTCGGAGGCACTTGTCTCAATGAGGGATGCATCCCGACAAAGTCGCTTTTGGAAAGCGCGAATGTGCTCGATAAAATCAGGCATGCAAATACATTCGGCATCGAACTGCCGCAAAACATTACACTCAATTGGGCCCGCATGCAGGGGCGCAAACGGCAAATCGTCAGCCGGCTCGTGCAGGGAATTCAATACTTAATGAAAGCAAATCAGATTAAAGTCATCAGCGGGACAGCTTCATTTCTCACAGAGCAGACATTGCTTGTTGAAGGAGAAGGAGGCGCAAAAGACATTCTGGAAGCGGATCGGATATTGATTGCATCCGGATCTGAACCGGCGGAGCTGCCGTTTGCCCCATTTGACGGCGATTGGGTGATCGACAGCAAAGATGCGCTTTCTTTACAGAAAATCCCTTCTTCTCTGCTTATTGTCGGGGGAGGTGTGATCGGCTGTGAATTTGCCTCTTTATTCAGCCGGTTTAAAACGAAAGTGACGGTGATTGAATCGGCTGACCGGCTGCTCCCGGCAGAAGACGGGGAAATCGCCGCCGTTTTCGAAGACTCTTTAAGAGACAGCGGGGCTGATATTCAGACAAAAGCCGCCCTTCAACGGATTGATAAAGAAAGGAAAACTGCCGTGTGGACAAAAGACGGCAAAGAATTTGAGGCGCAGGCTGATCACGTTTTGGTTGCAATCGGGAGAAAGCCGCGTTTGCATGGCTTGAATCTGGAGCAGGCCGGCATCCGGTATTCTCCGCGCGGTATTGAAGTCAATGACCATATGCAGACCAATGTGCCTCATATATACGCATGCGGCGATGCGGCCGGAGGAATGCAGCTCGCGCATGCCGCCATTCATGAAGGAATCACAGCCGCCGCGCATGCCACGGGAAAGGACAGCAAAGTCGATATGCGGGCGGTGCCCCGCTGTATTTATACATCGCCGGAAATGGCCGCTGTCGGGCTGACGGAAACACAGGCGAGAGAAACATACGGAGATGTGAAAATCGGAGAATGTTCATTTTCTGCTAACGGAAAAGCGTTAATTAAACATCAGCATGGCGGCAAAATGAAAATCATTGCCGAACCGGAATTCGGAGAAATCGTCGGCGTGTCAATGATCGGGCCGGACGTGACGGAATTGATCGGTCAGGCGGTCATGATGATGAACGGTGAAATGACGGCGGATATGTCGGAGCACTTTATCGCGGCGCATCCGACTCTGTCAGAAACGCTTCAGGAAGCCCTGCTGAATGTCACCGGACTTGCGGTGCATTCTGTATAACCGGAATACCCTTTCTCAGATGAGAAGGGGTATTTTTCGTTGAAAGCGCTTTATTTTTCCCCTACAATATATGAAAAGATGGTCTGAACAGGGGGGAGCGAATACAATGAATGTCATTCGGAATGATTTTAAAACCTGGAAGCGCTTTGTGAAAGAAGGCGTGCTTGATGAATCCCGTATTCAGAAGCGGGTGGCCGCCTCATGGCACCGCTGCAAAAAAGCCGACGTCAATCCTTATCTCGAAAAGGGGCCGAATGTAATGCCGGCAGATCATTTAGAAAGGCAGGCCGAAAAGCATGCGTTATTTTTAGCGGCCTCAACGCCGTATGCAGAAAGAATGAAAACGGCAATGCGGGAAATGGAAATGATGGTTCTCCTGATTGATTCAGACGGCGTTGTCCATTCAGTTGACGGCCACCCGCGCACCATTCATGAAGCGAACCGCATCAATTTCTTAAAAGGCGCCCGCTGGACGGAAACGGCCGTCGGCACGAATGCGATCGGGACGGCTCTTTATACAAATGAGCCGGTCATGATACACGGCTCTGAACATTATTCGCTCGCTTCTCATCAATGGAGCTGTTCCGCCGCGCCGATCCGTTATGAAGACGGACGGCTGGCGGGTGTCATTGATATTTCCTGCCCCGCCGCCCGCGCTCAGCCTTTTATGCTCGGAATTGCCTCCTCCATCGCTTATACGGCGGAACGGGAGCTTGCCCTAAAGATCAAAATGACAGAACTTGACATGATCAGCAAATTCGCCGGGCTGACCCGGTCTCACGATCCGATCGTGCTTTGCAATGAAATGAGCCGGGTTATCGCTGCAAGCCGTCCCGTTCAGCATTTTACCGGACATACGCTGCGCGAGCTTGAGGAACAGGGCTTTCACATCAAGCAGGCGAAGCGGGAGGAGAACGGCTACACGTGCATTTACTTATCCAAACGAGAAGAAAAGCCTTCTTTTTTATTCCATGGTGCGGCAGGCAAAAGCCCGTCATCCCGACATATGCTCCAGCAGCTGGAGCTTGTCGCCCGAACGGACGCAACCGTCTGTCTTACGGGAGAAACCGGGACGGGAAAGGAGGTTGCCGCCCGGGCGATTCATAACAACAGCTCCAGGAAAAACGGCCCGTTTATCGCCGTCAATTGCGGAGCGGTCCCCGAAAAGCTGATTGAGAGCGAACTGTTCGGCTACTCGGAAGGCGCCTTCACCGGGGCCAAACGGAAAGGACATAACGGCGCTTTGCAAAAAGCCGATAAAGGCACGCTTTTCCTCGATGAAATCGGAGAAATATCACACTCCATGCAGGTCGCTCTGTTACGGGTGCTGCAGGAACGGAAAGTCACCCCGGTCGGCGGGACAAAAGAGATTCCCGTCGACATCAGAATCATCACTGCCACCCACACTGATCTGAGACAGCTTGTCGAATGCAAAAAGCTGAGAGAAGATTTATTTTACCGGCTTCACGTCTGTCCGATCCATCTCCCTCCATTAAGAGAACGCACCGAAGACATTCCCGGACTCTTCCTTGAATTTCAGCGAAATCGCGGCTGGCGGGGGGAGCTTCCTGATGACTTTTTAGACCTATTAAAGAGCCGGAAATGGCCGGGGAATATCAGGGAATTGTTTAATGTATTTGAACGTCTTTCCGTCATGTTCCCGGACGGACGGCTGTCAGAACGCCCCATCGCAGCCCTGCTTGAAGCGTCAGGTCTTAAAGAGGCGGCCGAGTCTTATGAACAGGAAGAAGCGTCCCCCGTCTCCATCCGGGAGCACATTCAGAAAAACATCATCGTAAACGCGCTTGAATCGGCGAAGGGAAATGTCACGCTGGCCGCCAAAATGGCCGGAATCCCGCGGAGCACGTTTTACAAACGCCTCAAAAAATTCAAACTCACCGCCGGACAATTGTAAGAAACAAGCATACTTCTCTTGGCTGCCGGACACGTTATGTGTGAGGCCTAAAGGAGGTTTGAAACGTGAATACACAGCGTGCGAAAGACATTTCGGAATCCGCCGCCATGGCGTATGTGACGTATGAAGGAGTCCCGATTTATATTCAGCATGTCAACGAAGACAAGGAAACAGCCAGAATTTTTCCGATCGGAAATCCGCAATTTGAGCAGGAAGTGCTGCTTTCTGATTTACAAGAGCATTTTTGAGAATGGGTCTGCTGATGACAGCAGGCCTCTTTCGTACCTGTGGGAACTTTCCCGCTTTTTGAGAAAAATAACTAAAAATGATTAAATGATCTAACTCCTCCAAACCTGGTACAGATCGGACCTTCTCATGATATAAATAAAATGTAAACGTTATCAGAGGAGGGCTTCACATGACAGACAAATCATTCTCAATCGTTATTGCAGGCGGCGGCAGCACATTTACCCCCGGAATTGTATTAATGCTTTTGAATCACCTGGAAGAGTTTCCGATCAGAAAGCTGAAACTTTATGACAATGATAAAGAAAGGCAGGAGCGGATTGCGGGTGCGTGTGAGGTATTCATAAAAGAAAAAGCGCCGGACATTGAATTTTTGGCGACTGATGACCCAGAGACGGCTTTTACGGATGTTGACTTCGTCATGGCGCATATCCGCGTCGGAAAATATGCGATGCGCGCACTCGATGAACAAATCCCGCTGAAGTACGGCGTGGTCGGCCAGGAAACATGCGGGCCGGGCGGAATCGCATACGGCATGCGCTCTATCGGCGGTGTTCTGGAGATTCTTGATTATATGGAAACGTACTCGCCTGACGCATGGATGCTGAATTACTCCAATCCGGCGGCGATTGTGGCTGAAGCTACACGGCGCCTCAGACCGAATTCAAAAATATTGAACATCTGCGACATGCCGGTCGGAATTGAGGATCGCATGGCGAACATCCTCGGATTATCTTCACGGAAAGAAATGAACGTCCGTTACTACGGCTTGAACCACTTTGGCTGGTGGACGTCCATCACAGACCGGCATGGCAATGATTTAATGCCGAAGCTGAAAGAGCATGTCCGTGAATACGGCTACGTTCCGAAGACGGAGGTTGAACAGACTGAAGCAAGCTGGAATGACACATTCAAAAAAGCGCGCGACGTTCAGGCGGCTGACCCGGATACGCTTCCGAACACATATCTGCAATATTACTTATTCCCGGATGATATGGTGAAAAAATCAAACCCGAACCATACGAGAGCCAACGAAGTCATGGAAGGGCGCGAAGCTTTCATTTTCAGCCAATGCGATATGATTACGCGCGAACAATCATCGGAAAACAGTGAAATTAAAATTGATGATCATGCTTCCTATATCGTCGACCTTGCCCGGGCCATCGCTTACAACACAGGGGAGAGAATGCTGTTAATCGTTGAAAATAACGGCGCGATCGCAAACTTTGATCCGTCAGCCATGGTTGAGATTCCTTGTCTCGTAGGTTCAAACGGACCTGAACCGCTCTCAATCGGGAACATACCGCAATTTCAAAAAGGCCTGATGGAACAGCAGGTGTCTGTCGAAAAACTGACGGCTGAAGCGTGGGAAGAGCGGTCATTTCAAAAGCTGTGGCAGGCGCTGATTCTGTCAAAAACAGTGCCGAACGCCCGTGTGGCAAAACTGATTCTTGAAGATCTGATGGAGGCTAATAAGGACTACTGGCCTGAACTTGATGTAAGTCCGTCTCATATTTCTTGATGACAATCGTCCCCGTTTTCTTTATCTGTTATTCTATATAATAGAAAGAAAACGGGGGGATTTTTGGGATGAGTCTTGAAGAACTGGTTAACCAGCATTACGCGAAATTAAATGACAACGATTTTTATATTTTAAAATATATATTGAATCATAAACATACGTGCTACCATCTCGGTATCAATGACATGGCGAAAGCCTGCAATGTTTCTCGGTCTTCCATCCTGCGGCTCGCCCAAAAACTGGGCTTCAGCGGCTATAGTGAATTCCGGGTTTTTCTGAAATGGGAGGATCAGCCTGAAGAGGGCGAGAATATGACGTTTGAAAAGCTGCTGGATGATATTGAAGCCAATGTAAAATACGTGAAGTCAAAAGATATGACGGAGATGTGCCGGCTGATAGATGAAGCAAAACGGATTTTCGTTTACGGATCGGGGACGGCTCAGAGGGTGTGCGCCCGTGAGCTGCAGCGGATGTTTGTATCCCGGCGGAAGTATCTGATTTTAATTCAGGACATTATAGAGTTTGATATCATGTGTGATGATTTTAAGGTTGATGACGTATTCATCATTATTTCTTTATCCGGTGAAACACCCGAATTAATTCCGCAGGTAAGGACCCTGTCCGCAAAGGGAGTTCCGTTTATTTCAATCACCAATCTGAAAAACAACGTACTGGCGCAAACGACGCCGTATAATCTTTATGCGACCAGCAAGCCGGTGACGTTAAGCGATAAAACGGAAATCGTCGCATTTGCCCCGTTTTTTCTGGTGGGCGAAGCGTTATTCCGTGCATATGTTGATTATAAAGAGCTCGAAAATTTTGATAAATAGCGGGAGGTCACGTGAAATGATGCAAAAAGTCCAGCGCTTCGGCAGCGCGATGTTTGTGCCTGTTTTATTATTTGCATTTTCCGGTATTATTGTCGGTCTGAGTACGCTGTTTAAAAATAAAACGCTGATGGGGCCGCTGGCTGATCCTGACGGGCTTTGGTATCAATGCTGGTACGTCATTGAACAGGGCGGCTGGACCGTCTTTAATCAAATGCCGCTCCTGTTTGCGATCGGCATACCTGTCGCTTTAGCGAAAAAAGCGCAGGCACGAGCCTGTTTGGAAGCGCTTACAGTTTATCTGACATTCAATTACTTTATCAATGCGATTCTGACGGTTTGGGGCGGGGCTTTTCATGTCGATATGACTCAGGAAGCCGGCGGAACGAGCGGGCTGACGATGATCGCCGGCATCAAAACGCTTGATACGAATATTATCGGCGCCATCTTTATTTCATCTATTGTCGTGTATTTGCACAATCGTTATTTTGATAAAAAACTGCCGGATTTTCTGGGGATTTTTCAAGGATCTTCATACATCGTTATCATTTCTTTCTTCATTATGATACCGATTTCACTTGCGGTGGCATACGTATGGCCGATGGTTCAGTCCGGAATCGGATCGCTGCAAAGTTTTCTCGTTTCTTCCGGGGCGATCGGCGTGTGGATTTACACGTTCCTGGAGCGGATTTTAATCCCGACGGGTCTGCATCATTTTATTTACTCGCCGTTTGTTTACGGTCCGGCTGTGGCTGAAGGCGGTATCGTCACCTATTGGGCGCAGCATCTCGGGGAATACTCTCAAAGCGTCAAACCGCTGAAAGAATTGTTCCCGCAGGGGGGATTCGCGCTTCACGGCAACTCGAAAATCTTCGGCATTCCGGGAATCGCGCTCGCTTTTTACGTCACGGCTTCAAAGGAAAAGAAAAAAATCGTCGCCGGCCTTTTGATTCCGGTCACCTTAACGTCCATTGTCGCGGGAATTACAGAGCCGATTGAATTTACATTCCTTTTTATCTCGCCGTTTTTATTTGCGGTTCATGCTTTGCTTGCCGCTTCCATGGCAACCGTCATGTATATGGCCGGCGTCGTCGGAAATATGGGAGGCGGTTTGATCGAAGCTGCGACCTTGAACTGGATCCCGCTGGCGTCAAGCCACGGCTTGACGTATGTATACCAGATCATCATCGGGTTGTGTTTTACCGCTATTTACTTTTTCGTCTTCCGTTTCCTCATTCTCAAATTCAACATCGCCACACCGGGCAGAGAAAAAGAGGAAGGGCAGGAAACAAAGCTCTATTCGAAAAAGGAGTACAGAGAACGGAAGCAGGCTTCAAAAGAAACAGCGGCGGCAGACGAAACACAGCGGGATACAGCCGCTTTGTATATTGAAGCGCTGGGCGGAAAAGACAATATTACGGAGGTCACCAACTGCGCCACCCGTCTCCGCGTCACTGTCGCTGATGAATCAAAGGTCAAAAGTGACGCCGATTTCAGAGAGCTGGGAGCCCACGGCGTCGTCAGAAAAGGCAGGGCGCTTCAGGTCATTGTCGGATTAGGCGTTCCGCAAATGCGGGAGCGTGTCGAGAAAATATTGAACGGTTAAAATACTGCAGCAGCAGACTATGTGCAGAGCGCTTGTTTATCCAGCGCTCTTTTTTCTGTTTTGAAAAAATGTCTGAGTTTGTCATACCTTTGCCACCTGTACATGCAGGAGTGAAAACGAAATGACTTCTGCGGTATTTAAAATAGCAATTCAAAAATAGGAGGCAAGACAATGACAAACTATACGACTTTCTTAGGACTTTACAAACCCGATAAAGCTGAAGGGATTGAAGTTGAAAGCATTGCTCAAAACTTTGAAGCGATTGACAGCAAAATCGGTGCAGCCCTTAGTGTTGGCACGTCAACTTATGAAAACTTAAACGAAAGACTTAACATGTATGAAAACAGGTTTGAACATGTTACAGAGCGGAACGTTATGGACTTTGGAGCTAAAGGTGACGGCGTAACAGATGATACGCAGGCATTTCATGATGCCATGGCCGACGGAGGTTATGTCGTAACAGTTCCCGCGGGTGTATTCAGAACATCGGGATTGTTCGTTCCGTCAAATACAATGCTTGTCGGAGCAGGCAAGAAAAGAACGGTCATTAAATTATTAGACGAAACACCGGTCGGCCATTCTGTTCTGACCAACAGTGATTATACGAACGGTAATGAAAATATTTACGTCGGCCATCTCACGCTTGACTGGAACAAAGATACGCGTCCTGCCGGCTGGAAGATTCCGAAAGGTCCCACTTCAAGCTGTTTGCTTTTTGCGAATGTTGACTATTCTTTTGTTGAGCATGTGTTTGCGAAGAACGCCGGCCTGCACGGTTTTGATTCCACGAGCCCGAACTATAACAGACATGGAGAAAAAGATGATCCAACTTATTATCAGCCCAACGGCTGTAACTTTGTAACGTTTTCACATTGTGAAGCAACAGGGTCCGGGGATGATAACTTTACTTGTCATTTTGGATTCCACACTACTTTCAGCCACTGTGTTTCCTATCACCCGATGGGAAATGGGAATGGCACGTCAAATTCAAATTGCTTTGAGATTGATGATGGTTCTCAAGATGTATTTGTAGATAGCTGTGTTGCAATTGGCGGTGCACGCGGCTTTGAAATTAAGGCGCATGACTATGCACCGGCGGCTAAACGAGTTCAACTGGCTAATTGCCGTGCTTACGAAAATGCGATCGGTTTTTGCATTAGACATATTGGCCATCATTTATCGGCTGAGCCGACATCAAAAACTGCCCATGATGTTCAATTAGTAAATTGTCAGGCAACAAATCCTAAACAAAATTCTATATATAAAGGCGTCGGAGCGAGTGCGTTGGTTGTTTCGGGCTATGATTCAGTTAATATAGTGAATTTCCAAGCTATTTGTGAAGATCGTTCATACGATTACAGCAATGACACGATCATTATGATTTATTACAAAGGGCGGTATGTCAATCTGAAGAATATCACGATCCGCGGGTTCCGCTCCGCTGCTCATGATCTGTATGTTCTTGGCGGAGAAAATGCGGTAGGAAAGTGCATGATTGACGGCGTTTTTCTAGTTGACGGCGGCACGACGGGGCTTGCTTTTGGCGGAGGCGTTGATAATTGTACAGTGAGCAATGTATACGGGCATAGATTGGGAGCCAGCAGCGGAACGGTCGGACTCTATTCTTCGGGTCCGGATCTGAATATATCAAATATTGATTTTCAAGGATATGAAACAACATTTCATGTAGGCGGTAAAAAAACACCGTATGAGTTGTTTAAACATAAAGGATCTTCTGTTATGGCATCTAAAGATTCCCATGTTACAGGAACTAATGGCTTTGTCGTCGGTTCTGTCCGGGGACAGGCTGCAGGAGGTTCTCAATCTGGAGTAATCGGTTCATATAATACGATTAACCCAAATGCGAACTCAACTGTATGGGGCTGGGGTTCCGGCAGCACTCCGTCATCAGCCAACAGAAAGATTGAGCTTCACGCAAAAGAAGGAACAATTAAGGCTACGGGAGGCGTAACAGGTTCCTCGACATTCTCTGACTACGCCGAGTATTTTGAAAGCCTGAGAGGGGAAAAGATTCCGACGGGAACACTTGTCACACTTGAAGGTGATAAGATCAGGCAGGCTGAAAAAGGTGACCTCATGCTTGGGGTCATTTCCGAGACCGCCGGAGTGATTCTTGGTGAGTCGAGTTTTCACTGGTCGGGACGATACGTAAAGAATGAATTTGGCGGCTTTGTTTATGAAGAACAGAAAGATGCGAACGGCCATACGGTCATGGCGCCAAAGGAAAATCCGGACTTTCGGCCTGAAGAAGACTACGCTTCAAGAGAAGAGAGAGACGAGTGGAACATTGTCGGACTCATCGGCCAGGTATATGTCAGATGCGATGAGACTGTGAAAGCGGGAGATTTTATTCACGCTCATAACGGGATTGCAACAAAATCTGATGCTCCAAACCAGCGCTGGCAGGTCATGAAAGTGATCAATGAGTTTGATGCTGATAAAGGATTCGGGGTCGCTCTCGTTTTCATTCGTTAAATGTGACAAAGCATAAATGACCATCCTGACTAGCGGACGCCTTTTTAAAGGCTCCGCTAATTCATTTTAAAATCAAGGCTCCGGTTCAGGAGCTGGTAAAAAGAAAAGGTAAGACAGCCTCCATATATCTGCACCCCTCATTCCCTCAATTTTTATCCTCAATGATTTCCGTTTTTTTACACAAAGTACATAATAAAAGTGCGGTTTCAAGGGTTAATCCTTTATTCATTTAAGACAAACAAATAAAATAAATATACATACATATTGAACAAAGGATTTGGAGGCTTACACATGTCAAAGGCTTTATCATATGTAAAACCGTATTCTCTTTTGGCGGGAATCGCTCTGTTTTTCATGCTCATCGAGCTTGCGGTAGAGCTGATACAGCCCCTGCTGATCGGGAAAATCATTGACGAAGGAATTTTAAAGCAGGATCTCGGTACGGTTTGGCTGTGGGGCGGCGTGATGATCGGACTGACCGCTGTTTCATTCGCATCGGGCATTTTAAATTCATTCTACTCCGCCCACATCAGCCAGAGCTATGCGTATGATACGCGAAAAGGGCTTTTTCAAAAAATTCAATCCTTCTCTTATTCGACGTTTGCGCAATTCTCATCCACATCGTTTATCACCCGGCTGACAAACGATGTGACACAGGTCCAGAATATGCTTTTCATGAGTCTCCGGTTTATGCTTCGTGCGCCGTTAATGATCGCGGGCGGCATTATTCTCTCGCTGACCGTCAATGCGAAACTCGGATTTTTTCTGCTGATCACGGTGCCGATTTTGCTTTTGTTTTTGCTGTGGGTGCTGAAAAGAGGCGGCGCGCTGTTTCGGTCTGTGCAAAAGCGGCTTGATCAGGTCAACACGATCATGCAGGAAAACCTGACGGCGATCAAACTGATTAAAGCGCTCCTCCGTGCAAACCACGAAGTGAAACGTTTTTTGAAATCGAATACGAAGCTGATGGAAAAAACGGTCTCCGCTTTTCGTCTCGTGGAAGCGGCGATGCCGATTTTAATGCTGCTGATGAACATTTGCATTTTGTTTATCTTATGGTTCGGCGCCAAAAGCATTGCTCAGGGCGGAGCGCAGGTCGGCGATGTCGTTTCCGTCATTAACTATGCGACGCGGATTACAGGCGCGCTGTCCGTCCTTCCTTTTCTCATCATGGTATTTTCCCGGGCGAAGGCTTCCGGGGAAAGAATCGGCGAGGTGCTGGAAACAGAAGGCGGCGAGGGAACGGGGCAGGACCCGGCACGGGCGCTTGCAGGCGCGATTGAGTTTCGCGAAGTGTCCTTCCGCTATCCGGGCATGGAAAAAGACGCGCTGCATCACGTGTCCTTTTCTGCCAGCCCGAAAGAAACGGTTGCCATTATGGGCGCGACAGGTTCAGGGAAATCAACGCTTTTTCAGCTGATTCCGCGCCTGTACACGGCTGATTCGGGCAGTATTTTCATAGACGGCAAACCGATCGGTGAATTCTCCGCTTGCGGCCTGCGCAGGGAAATCGGCTATGTTCCGCAGGAAGTGCTTCTGTTTTCGGGCACAATCCGTGAAAATATCGCCTGGGGGCGGGAGGATGCTTCACTAGATGAAGTAATGGAAGCGGCCAAAGACGCGCAAATCCATGACACGATTATGAAGCTGTCAAACGGATACGACACGGTGCTGGGACAGCGGGGCGTTAATTTGTCAGGCGGGCAGAAGCAGCGGATTTCCATCGCGCGCGCTTTTATCAGAAAGCCGTCCCTCCTGCTGTTAGATGACAGTACGAGCGCGCTCGATCTTCAGACGGAAGCGAAGCTTTTACAAGCGATCAGATCCTATGAATGCACGACACTGATTATTACGCAGAAAATAACGACTGCGATGAAGGCTGACACCATCTTATTGCTTGAAAACGGCGAACTGCTGGCCAAAGGCACGCACAAAGAGCTGATGGCACAGTCTCATCTGTACCGGCAGATTTATGAATCACAATTCGGAAAGGAGGGAGCTGACAATGCAAAAAGACATTCGTAAACCTTTCCGATATCCGAAAATACCGCTCAAATCAAATGAAGGCGGCAGAAAACGCGCGAAAGCAAAAGATACAAAAGGCACGCTGCGCAGAATCTGGTCTTATGTAGCCGAGAAAAAAGGGCTTTTAACCCTTGTGATCATCATGGTAGTCATAAGCGCCATATTCGGCCTGCTCGGACCGTTCGTCATCGGGAAAGCGATTGATCATTTTATCGTCGGACAGACGACAGACGGATTGGCGGGGGTGCTGTTCATGCTGTTTGTGATTTACCTCGTGCAATCATTGTCCTTATGGTTTCAAAACTATTGGATGATCAATATCTCGCAAAGCACCGTGTTTAAAATGCGGAGCGAGCTGTTTACCCATCTGCATGAGCTGCCGATTCCGTTTTTTGATAAACAGCGGCTCGGGGACTTAATGAGCCGGGTCACCAATGATATCGAAAATGTCAGCTCCACTTTAAATACATCCGTCATTCAAGTGCTGTCGAGCGTCATTACATTCGTCGGCACAATCGCCGTCATGCTGTACATGAGTCCGCTTTTAACATTGATCACGCTTTTGATTATTCCGATCATGCTTTTGAGCATTAAATGGATCACCAACCGGACGGGACTGCTGTTTAAACAGCAGCAGAAAAACCTCGGCGAGCTGAACGGTTTTATTGAAGAGTCGATATCAGGGGCGAAGGTCATTAAAGCCTATTCGAGGGAAGACCGCGTCATGGAACAATTTTTAGAAAAAAACGCGGCGTTACAATCATCGGGGTTTTGGGCGCAGACAATTTCGGGATTCATTCCGAAAGTCATGAACTCTTTAAACAATTTAAGCTTTACGATTATAGCGGCGGTCGGCGGGCTGTTTGCGCTGAAGGGATTGATCTCGATCGGTGCCATCGTCGTATTCGCCGAATACTCGCGGCAGTTCACGCGCCCTTTAAATGATTTAGCCAATCAGTTCAATACGATGTTATCGGCCATCGCCGGGGCTGAACGGGTGTTTGACGTGCTGGATGAAAAAGAGGAGCGGGAAGATGAAGAGCATGCGCTGTACCAGCCGATCAAAACGGGAGAAATTGAATTCCGAGATGTCTCCTTCGGCTATCAGGAAGACAGCCTGATCTTAAAACACCTGTCCTTCAGCGTTCCGAAAGGACAGTCAATCGCCTTCGTCGGACCGACCGGAGCGGGTAAAACAACCGTTACGAGCCTGATCGCCCGTTTTTACGAGCCGAATAACGGAAAAATCCTCATTGACGGAACGGACATCAAAAAACTGACGAGATCCAGTCTGAGAAAAAACATGGGGTTTGTCCTGCAGGATTCCTTTCTCTTTCAGGGCACCATCAGGGAAAATATCCGTTACGGCCGTCTGGACGCATCTGATCAAGAGGTGGAGGCAGCCGCAAAAGCCGCCAATGCCCACGGATTCATCGAACGGCTCCCGAAAGGCTACGATACCGTCCTTACCCAAAACGGTGCGGGCATCAGCCAAGGACAAAAACAGCTTATTTCCATCGCGAGAGCTGTGCTGGCGGACCCGGTGCTGCTCATTTTGGATGAAGCGACGAGCAACATTGATACGGTGACGGAAGTGAAAATACAAGAAGCGCTCGGCCGTTTAATGGCGGGCAGAACAAGCGTCATCATCGCTCACAGGCTGAACACGATTCAAAAAGCCGATCAGATTCTTGTACTGAAAGACGGCGAAATGGCTGAAAAAGGAACCCATGCCGAACTTCTCAGCCAGAACGGGTTTTACCAAGAATTATATGAAAGCCAGTTCCGGGAATCATAGATAGGAAAAAAGACCTCCGACAGAGTGCGGAGGTCTTTTTTTCGCGAAGGCAAATAGTACTTTTAAGTTATTTTCGTTAAATGTAACAAAATTACTTGACGTAAATAAGTTATGTATATATACTAGCTTACATAAAGTAAGTGATAATAATTTTCAAGGAGGATTTTATGAATAAATCATTCGAAACAGGAACACTGCTTTTAAGGGTTGTAACAGGTATTATCTTTTTTGTTCACGGTTTATCCAAGTTTCAAGGGTTGGAAGGAACTGCGCAATTTTTCCAGAGCATCGGGATTCCGGCCTTTATGGTCTATGTCATCGCGACGATTGAGCTTGTCGGCGGGGTTCTGATCTTTTTCGGCTTGGCAACGCGCATTATCGGCGTTCTGTTTGCCGTCACATTAGTGGGCGCCATCTTCACGGCGAAGCTTTCCTCACCATTTATGGGCGGATCGGAATTTGATTTCATCTTACTGGTTGCGTCAATTCACTTAGCGCTTTCAGGAAGCCGTCTGCTTTCATTGGATCAGCTCCTTTTCAAATCAAAAAAGGGAGAAACTTTTTCAGCATAAGAAAGAAGGCGTTCAAATGACCGGCATTCATCAAGATACGGCAATCGGTTATGTCAAATTGACCATTAAAAATATGGAACGCTCGCTCGACTTTTACCGGAATGTAATCGGCTTTCAAGTCATCTCGCAGACAGATCGTTCAGCAAGACTGTCAGCAGACGGAAAACGCGTTCTGCTGTTGCTTGAAGAAAATCCAAGCGCCGTCGTTCTGCCGGAGCGGTCTGTCACCGGCCTGTACCATTTCGCGATCCTTCTGCCTGACCGGAAAGAACTCGGCATCGCATTGGCCAGGCTGATTGAAAACGGTATCGCGCTCGGTCAGGGGGATCACGCGGTCAGTGAGGCTCTTTACCTGTCTGATCCGGACGGCAACGGTATTGAAATATACGCCGATCGTCCCCGCAGCACGTGGCGCCGGGATGCAGAGGGCAATTATGTCATGCAAACGGCGCCCGTCGATGTGGACGGGCTTTTGGAAGAAGCCGGAGCTGAACGGAAAAGCCGTCTCCCAGAAGGAACTGTTATCGGCCACATCCATCTTCATGTGACGGATTTACAGGAAGCCAAAGCGTTTTACACCGATATCCTCGGTTTTGACATTGTCGGCAATTACGCGGGCATGTCCGCTCTGTTTGTTTCGGCAGGAGGGTATCACCATCACATCGGTCTGAATATATGGGCCGGAAAACATGCGCCGCCGAAACCGGGAAACGCAAGCGGGCTGGATTATTACACCATCGCGCTGCCGCATCAAAAAGAGCTGTCACGTGTGACAAAAGCGCTGACCGATGCCGGCTTTGAGATCGAAGAAAAAGAAGAGGGCGTATTCGTCAAAGACCCTGTATCAGGGGCGGATATCGCATTTACACTGTAAGAAACAACCCTTGCCGTCTAACCGGCAAGGGTTTTTATTTTTCTGAAGTTTTCTTGAAAAGGCTCGGTAAAGAAGAACATCTGTGACTTAAGAGAGCGAACATCTCAGTGAGGCGCAAAAATGACGCGTAGAGGCCGCCATCGCCGGCCCGAGCTCAGGGCATCCGCTGGATTGAAAACTGTGTCCGTTCAGCAGATCGGGGAGCCGTATGGGCAGACTTTGAATAGAAAAAGGCAAAAGCCGCATCCGGTCACAAGATGCGGCTTTTCGTACACAATTTACAATTGTGTGAAAAATGTCCAAAACAATTGTACTTCCTGATTCTTCCTGATATGATAAGCCGAAAAAGGAGAACCTGAACAAATGAACTCAAATGCAGCACAGACGGAACAGTCTATGAAGCATAACGGAAACCGGATGACGGTCAAGGACTTTATCATTCTTGCCAAACCGGGGATTATCATCTCAAATTCACTCGCCGCATTGGGCGGATTTTGGATCGCATGGCTTCAGCCGGAAAGGACGGGCGGAGGGCCCGGTATATTTGCCGCCATGGCGGTTGCTATGATCGGAACGGCGTTAGTCATGGCATCAAGCACTGTTTTTAATAACTTCTTTGACCGCGGCATGGACGCAAAGATGGCGCGAACCCGCACCCGCGCAAGCGTCACGGGGAGAATACCGCCGCCGGTCATGATCCTGTACGGCACATGTCTCGGCGCATGCGGATTCATCATGCTTGCTTCGCTAAATGTACTGACCGCCGTTCTTGGGCTGCTTGCATTTTTGCTGTATGCCGTCGTTTATACGCTTTGGTTTAAAAGACAATCCGTCTGGAGCACATTTGTCGGCAGCTTTCCGGGGGCGGCTCCGCCTTTAATCGGTTATTGCGCGCTGACCGGGTACATTGATATGCCCGCAATTTTGTTATACGCGATTATGTTTTTGTGGCAGCCGCCGCATTTCTGGGCGATCGGAATCAGGCGAAAGGAAGAGTATCGTGCCGCCGGCATTCCGCTTTTGCCGATCATAAAAGGCAATCGCGTCACAAAAATAAAAATGTTGCGCTATATCGCCGTTCTGACTGCGGTTTCGCTGCTCGTTCCTCTTTATATAGACGTCAGCCCGTTTTATACCGCGTCCGCTCTCCTGCTCGGAGCCATGTGGCTGTACCGGAGCATCAAAGGCTTTCAGGCGGCGGATGACACGCAATGGTCGAAGGGGATGTTTTTTTATTCGATTGTGTATTTCAGTCTGCTTTTTCTTATTTTAATGGCTGATTCGTTTATCAATGCGGTTCTCAGAACGTAAACAGGCGGCCTGCAGATACAGAGCCGCCCCGTTTTGTTTATGCTTTTTTGATGAGAGCCAAAATATCTTCAAGCCAGGAAATATAATTCCGTTCCCGCTCAAGCGCTTTTGTCAGCACGAGATAATGGCCGAAATCAGGAGAAGAAAAAGAATCCGCCTCCGCGGACGATGTCATCAGTTCTTGATAACTGTTTTCCAGATCGGACAATTTCTCCTGCCGCTTTACGAGCTGGTCGGTGAATAGCTCATCCGCTTCTTCCTGCGTCAAAGCTGAGATGAAATAAGCCTTCAGCATAAATTCATCCTTCACCGTTTCCGGAATCGGGTCTTTTTTCGTCAGCCAGGCAGCAAGCTCCAGCTCTCCCTTGTCAGTCAGTGTGTACATTTTTTTCTCAAGCTTTGTTCCTTGAATCGCAGTGCGAAACGTAATAAATCCCTCAGCCGTCAGTTTTTTTAATTCCGGATAAATCTGGCTGTGCTTTGCGCTCCAAAACTGGCCGAGCTCTTCCTTAAAATAGCTCGATATATCATATCC
Organism: Bacillus sp. EU63; assembly: GCF_038592915.1. Taxonomy (NCBI): domain Bacteria; kingdom Bacillati; phylum Bacillota; class Bacilli; order Caryophanales; family Bacillaceae; genus Bacillus; species Bacillus sp. EU63. The sequence goes on from NZ_CP151944.1 coordinate 818,162, forward strand.
GCTCAATTCGCCTTTTCGCAAAAGCCCTAAAATCGCGTACTTTAAAATTCTCATGTTGTCCTCCAAGCCCATTCATTTGACAGCTAGTATACCATACCGCCGCTCAAAAACGCAGAAGTGCCGGATGCTTGTGAAAGGGGTTATCGAAACGGCAGCAGAACTGGAAAAAGCCTTTCTCGTGTCTTTGCCTCATTCATATGACATCATGATATAATCATTGTAAAAATTAATAAATACTGGGAGGGACATATGAAGACGGTGATTGTGTATGCAAACCCGGATGAGAACAGTTTCAATGCGGCTCTCGTAAAATACGTCGTCATGGCTTTAAAGGACAGCGGCCGAAGCTATACGGTCATTGACTTATACGCCGACCAATTTGATCCCGTGCTGAAGTACGGCGGCGAAAAAAAGCGCTCTGACATGAACCGGGACGCTGAAACGAAGAAATACCGGAAACTGATGAAAGAAGCAGATCATCTCATTTTCATCTACCCGCTGTGGTGGGGAGGCGTTCCGGCGATTATGAAAGGCTTTTTTGACAGAGTGCTTGTCGCCGGAGAAGCCTACACATATGAAAACGGCCGCGTAAAAGGACTGCTCCGGGCAGAGACGGCACAGGTCTTTTATACGGCGGATTCCCCGGGCTGGTACTTAAAGTGGTTCCGGAAAAACTCGGACTGGATTACGCTGAAAAAAGGCATTCTGCAATTTTGCGGCATTCAAAAAGCCGAGCGGAACCTTTTTTCTGTCGTCAAAACGAGCACACCCGAGCTGCGGGAAAAATGGCTGCGCCAAGCATACGCTAAAGTCCGGCGCGCTTGTGAAAAAGGAGCGGCCGCATGCAGATAAAAGAAATTTTCGTGATTCGCTGCCTGTCCTGTTTAAGTGTCGTTCTGCTTCACGTTGTTTCAATGGTGCTGATGATTCAGGAAGAGTCCTTAGCCAGTGCCGCCCATACGGTTGATGCTTTTCGGACCCTGTTGATGTTCAGTACGCCGGCGTTTATCTTTATTTCGGAATTTCTGCTTGCCAGGTCATACCCGGGAGGCGTTCCCGCGGGTTTTTTAAAGAAAAGGGGCAAAGTCATTTTCGTGCCGTTTCTGTTTATTGCCGCGGTGGATGCCATTTTAATGAAAAGCGTGGCGGAAGAAGGAGCCGGCTTCGTTTCAGTGATCGGTAAATTTTTAGCAAATGTGTTTTTAGGAAACTTCATCGGCTACTTCATTCTTGTGATCTTTCAATTTTACATTCTCCATATGCTGCTGCACCGCTGGCTGAACAACACATCTCCCGTGTGGGTGCTGTCTGTTTCGTTTATCATCAACGCCGTCTATCTGGATTACTTTTCCATCTTTCATCCGCCGGCATCATCGGGGCTTGATTCTATTTTTCCGTTCTTTTGGGTTCCGTTTCCGGGCTGGGTGTTTTATTTCTGTCTGGCATTTTATTGCGGAAAGGAATATCCGCGTTTTTTAGCGCTCATCAATCAGTACCGTTATGCGGTTTACTTCAGTGCGGCCGTATCGGCAATATTGATTGTGGCCGTTTCATATATCAGCGGCGGCTCCATTTCCTCTAAGCGTCCGGATATTATGATTTACGCGGTCAGTATGATCTTTCTGTGTTTTCATCTGTTTTCAAAGCTCAAAAAAGTGCCCGCGATTGTGATGATGATCAGCAACTATTCGTTTTCAATCTATCTGCTGCACTCCTACTTTTTAATCAGCGGATATCTTCTGGAAGGCTATTTGCGGTCAATGCCTTTGCCGGCTGCTATCCTTCTTTTATTTTTGATCTGCACGCTCGGTCCCATTTTCGTATCTTGGGTGTGCAACCATTTCAGATACGGATACCTGTTTGTCGGGAAAGTGTATCAGCCGAAGCAGACCAAAAGAAATACGGCGGCGCATCAAGGCCGCACAGTCTGAAAAAAAGGCGGCGTTTCGGCCGCCTTTTTGATACGGGTCCGATTTATCAGGCACGAGAACGGATAGTTGTACATCCTGCAAACAAAGACCCCCGCCTGCGGCCGTTTTGACGGATGCATTTATGACAAAATAACGCCATCGATTTTCTCCCTTGTGAAGACCGATATAATGTATACTTATAGGAAATACTTTCAAAAAAAGTGAAAAAGAGAAAAACTGTGAGCTTGGATGAACGACTAAAAAGGAGCGGGGACATTATGAATGACTGTGTCAAAACATTCGGAGAACTTTCGGCCGAACTTTATTCCTTTGCGGGGGGAAAAGGAAGCATTCTCTCTAAAATGTATCAAAGCGGGTATCCTGTGCCTGAAGGGTTTGTGATTTTGCCGTCAGCCTTTCAGGACGGACAGCTCCGCCATCAGGCGAGAGAGGCTATTGATCAATATGTGAATTCCATCCGCAGCCGCCATGCATCTGCGTTGTTTGCCGTACGCTCATCCGCGCTGAGCGAGGATTCCGCTCAGGCTTCCTTTGCCGGGGAATTCGATACGGTGTTGAATGTCAAAACAGATCAAGACATGTCCAGGGCGATTGATGAAGTCCGCCGATCGGCACAGTCAGAAAGGGTAAAAGCGTACAGCGCCGTTCAGGGAATGGAAGATGAGCATGAAATCGCAATCGTCATCCAGCTGATGATACCGTCTGAGATATCCGGAGTGCTGTTTACCGCAGATCCGATTACGGGGAGCAGGCGGGAGATGACAGGCAATTACGTCTACGGTCTCGGGGAGCAGCTCGTTTCCGGGGAAGCTGATGCCTATTCTTTTAAACTGGCACGGCCTAAGAAAAAATATGACGGCCCCGGGGAATTTCGCAAATATGCGTCAACGCTCTATAAACTGGCGAAAAAGCTGGAAAAAGATCTTGGAGGGCCGCAGGATATTGAATGGGCCGCCGCGGGCGGGACATTGTATATTCTTCAATCCCGCCCGATTACGACCTTACAAGCCGGAAATCTGGAAACCTATGAATGGAATGATTCTTTCAGCGGTGATTTTTTATGGACAAACACAAATATAGGAGAAGCGATTCCCGATGTGATGACGCCGCTGACATGGTCGCTCCTCCGGAATCTGGATGAAGAGTCGGGCATCATTCCGGGCTATTATGTCTGGTCCGGCAATATTTGCGGCAGAGCCTATAACAATATGAGCCAGCCTCTTTCCGTTCTCGCCGCTTTCGGTCTGAATCCGAAAGGCGGAAAAATAGGAAAAATGATGAGCGATACATTGGGAGAAATCCCGGCGGAAATGAAGATTCCTTTATATCCGTTCTCAAAGTATGAACTTTTGAAGATCATCTCGAAAAAACTGAAACCGTATCTGTCGAAAATGAAGCACGCGAAAAAAAACATGTCCTCCTATTTGGACGAATCGCCGGAGTGGTGCCGGAATATTGAGGAAAAGCTGAAACGTGCCGAAACGGAGCGGACATTATTAGCGATATGGAACAATGAGATCTATCCGTATTTATGCAACGCGTGGTTTGCGTTAATATCCGGCGGGCGTGATTCTGCGCAATCCTCTTCGTCGTTAACCTCTCAATTAACAAAACTCGCAGGAATAGAAGATGCGAATCTCCTGCTTTCCAATCTGAGGGGAAAAGGCGGACTGGCCAGCCTGGAGCCGATTATCGGCATTGATCAAGTCATGAAAGGCCGTATGAGCGAGGAAGAATATCTCAGGAACCAAGGCCACCGAGGCCCGCATGAATACGAACTTTCCATACCGCATCCCGGAGAAAACCGGGATTGGCTGACGAAGCAGATCAAAGAACACAAGGAGTCGGGTATTGATGCCGAACAACTGCTTTTGAAACAGCAGCGGGCGCATGAACAGGCCTTCCGAAGATTTGAAGAAAAGTTTCCTCATAAGGTCAAATGGCTCAAAGCCAAAATGGAAAAAGCGTCAGAATACGCGAATATTAGAGAAACAACCAGATCCGAATTTGTCAGGGTGTACCGGACAGCCAGAGCATTCGCGCTCAGAGCGGCGGAAATGACCGGCATGAAGGACGATATTTTCTTCTTGTATCTGCATGAAATAACCGATCTGCTCGCGGGGAAAGAGCCGGCGGTTGCGTCGATTCAAGCGAGAAAGCAAAACTATGAAACCTATAAAAAACTGCCGCCGTCCCCATCCGTTATTAACGGAAGATTCAATCCGTTTAAATGGGCTGAGGAGCCTGACAGAAGAGCGGATTATTACGATGCTTTTATGCCTGCGGAAACTGATGATGCGCATACTTTAAAAGGTTTCGCGGGAGCGGCCGGGAGAGTGGAGGGCATTGTCCGTGTCCTTGATGCTCCGGAAGACGGGGATTCTTTTGCGGCGGGGGAAATTTTAGTGACTACGACAACCAATGTAGGCTGGACCCCGCTTTTTCCAAGAGCGGCTGCCATCATAACGGACGTCGGCGCCCCTTTGTCCCACGCGGCGATCGTCGCCCGGGAACTTGGGATTCCTGCTGTTGTCGGGTGCGGAAATGCAACGTCAAAACTGAAAACGGGGGACAGGGTGGCCGTTGACGGCGGACAAGGCATCGTCCAGCTGGAACCGCGGCAGACTCCGGCCACTTCTGAAGAGGAAAATGGTAAACTGATAGAATAAAATCATGGGAAAGGAGCCGCGCATGAATAAAGCAGTTATTAACGGGGAGCAAATCAGAAGTATGAGCGACCTGCATCAGACATTGAAAAAGGAACTTGCTCTTCCTGAATACTACGGTGAAAACCTTGACGCTTTATGGGATTGTCTGACCGGCTGGGTGGAATATCCCCTCGTTTTAGAATGGAGCCAGTTTGAACAAAGCAAGCAGCTTACAGAAAATGGCGCCGAGAGTGTGCTTCAGGTCTTTCGTGAAGCGAAAGCGGAAGGCTGCGACATCACCATCATACTTTCATAATACGATCAACGGGAGAGAGACAAAAATGGAAAAACAAACCCTCAGCTATCCGATTGGAGAGTATCAGCCGGCTGAATCGATTTCGGCCGGACAGAAACAAGAATGGATCAATGCGCTGGAACACGCTCCGGCCAAACTGAAACAAGCTGTCAGAGCGATGTCGGACAGTCAGCCTGATACGCCGTACCGCGAAGGGGGATGGACTGTCCGCCAAGTTGGTTCACCATCTGGCGGACAGCCACATGAACGGCTATACCCGGTTTAAATTGAGCGTAACGGAGAATGAACCGGAAATCCGTCCTTATGATGAAAAAGGATGGGCTGATCTTCATGATTCCAAAACCGCCGCTTGCGGGGATGCGCTTGAGCTGTTAACGATCCTGCACAGAAGATGGGCCGCTCTTTTGCGCTCCATGACGGAAGCCCAATTTAAACGGACATACTTCCATCCTGTGTCTAAAGAGACGGTTACGCTGGAACAGGCGCTCGGACTATATGTCTGGCACTCTGAACATCACATCGCCCATATTACTGAGCTTTCCCGGCGGATGGGCTGGCATCTGTCTTAGAGGATGCCGGCTTCCGGAAAAACGCCAAAACAGCCGCAGACACAATCGTGCATAATGAAATGACGGCGGCTGCCGTATAAAGATGGTGGTAGCCGCTGGAAATGCCTGCTTCAATCGCATCAGAAACCGCTTTTTTGACGGCGGGAACGGGGATTCGGCTTACCTGCTCCTGCAACGAAGAAAGTCCGCCGCCGATATCGGGCGTTTGCGCCTGATCAGCGGGAATGCCGCTTTTCGCTAAACGGTTTTTGATGTCATCTCCGATCCGGTCAAAGCCCGCTGTAATGAAGCCGGCATATAAAGCCGGAGCGAGCGTCAGCCCGACCTGCCTTACGAGTGACAGCGTGCCTAGCGCTGTTCCTTTGTTTTGGCCCGCCGTTTCTGATACAAGCACATTCAGCGGAGCCCCGAGCAGAAATCCGAAACCGATCCCGGCAATGACACTTGCTGTGACAAATTCCCATTTATCCGTCACCCATAACGGAAACAGGCTGAAGCCTGCAAATGCGATGGCGCCTGATACAACCGCGGAAAAGACTGGCCCTTTTTTATCCGTGATCGCCCCGCCGAGCCACGCTCCGATGCCTGACGCCAAAGCGAGCGGCGTCATCCAATAACCCGCTTTCTCCGCCGATACGTGCAAATATTGCTCCGCATAAGAAGGAATAAAAATGACCGCAGCGAGCAGCCCTCCCGATAAAAATCCGATGACGAGCGTCCATTGAAACACTTTATTTTGCAGCAGCGAGTAGGCGAGAATCGGATCGCCCCCTCGGTTTTCAACCCGCTTTTCGACCTTAAGCAGCACCAGAAAGAGAAGTGCCGATCCAAAAAGATACCCGTACACCTTTACGTCCATTATGCTTTCTGACAGCTTCGCCCCATCGAGATTCGTGATACCGATCATGCAAGATAAGATCGCAAGAGACAGCAGCATTGTGCCGGCGAGGTCAAGCCGTTTCGCCTCAGGCTCTTTCGTTTCAGCGATAAACAAACCGCCGCACACAACCAAAGCGGCGGCAATCGGCAGGTTAATCAAGAACAGCCAATGCCACGACCCGGTTACATCAAGCAAAAAGCTCCCGATATTCGGTCCGAGGACGGCCGCCATACCGTTCATCGCCCCTAAAAGCCCGAGAGCTTTCCCCTGTTTCTCCTTCGGAAGCACGGCCAGCACATGCGAACTCCCGATTATAAAAATTCCGCCGCCGCCAAGCGCCTGAATGAGCCGTGCCGCCAAAAACATCGGGAAGCTCTGACTGAGTGCGACAAGCAAAGAGCCGAGTCCGAACAGCCCGACTTCAATCATAAACAGCTTTTTCCGCCCGTATCGGTCCGACAGCTTGCCGACAATCGGCACACTGACACTGAGTCCCAATGTGTAAAGGGTCACTCCCCAAGATCCCCATGAAGGAGAAACATCAAAAGAGCTGTTAATCGTCGTCAGAGCAGCGGAAATAATTCCGTTGTCCAGCGCCGCCATGAACACACCGATCGTAAAGAGAGTGATGGCCCAGCTCTGGTTTTTTTCTGTTTGCAAAGGCTCCGGCATACTGATCAATCCTTCCGTTTTTAATTCACTTCAAATATATTATTCACTTTGAGTGAATTAAATGTCAAACAAAAAAAGGCCGCCGATACCGGCAGGCCTTTTTCATCTCTATCCCTGTTTGGAAGAATCAAGCGCTCTTGCCAAAATGGCAAGCCCTTGATTGACCGTTTGTTTTTCTTCAGCGGTCAGCGTTTCCAATGAACGCTTCAATTTTACATGTCCTTTTTGATAAAGGCTGCGGAAAATATCTTTCGCGTTTTCCGTTAATTGAACGACGACTGAACGGCGGTCTTCTTCTGACGGAGCGCGTGTAATGAAACATGATTTTTCTAAACGGTCAAGCAGCCCCGTCGTATTTGAAAGAGAAGCGCCCATTTTCTCCGCTATGTCACTCACCTTAAGCGTCCCGTGGTTGTTCAGAAGCATCAGCACCTTCATTTGCGGCATGCTCATATCAAGCTTCATCCACTCCGACACATCGCCGAGCCCCGCCGATGTCATCACTTTCATGTACAGCACCCAAATATCCCGTTCCTCAGGAGAAAAAATATCGCCGCCTAATACCGTTGTATCATGCAGATTATAATCCATCGTCTCACTTCCTCATTCATACTCCTGCATACCATATTACTGATTTTAATCAGAGAAAGAAAGTTGCAGGCGAGTTTTGTTTGAATGTGAGGTGGTAGTGTATAATATGTTGGAGATTATTGGGGGAATTATAATAAATAAGCTATTTTATGATGATTGGAGAGAACATTGCTGACTAAAAAGAATGCCTTATCGATATTAAAAGTATTATTTCCTATTGCAGTTTTGCTTTTAGTCATTTATCAGTCCAAAAAGGAATTGACAGACCTTTCTTTTAAACGAACGCTGTACATTATTAACGGGATTGAGCGTTACGATTTATTTATTCTCGTTCTGCTCGGCCTCCTTGCCGTCAGCGCGATGTCCTTTTATGACTTTGTGCTGAAACGGACGCTTCGCCTCAACATTCCGAATTGGAAAGTATTCAGGGTCTCCTTTATCGCCAATTCCTTTAACAATGTCCTTGGATTCGGCGGTCTGGCGGGCGTCGGGCTGCGGACGATGCTTTACAAAGAACATACGAATGACGTAAAACGCCTCGTCGCAGGCATCGCCTGGCTTACGTCCTCAGCGCTGCTCGGGCTGTCCGTCTTCAGTATCCTGACCATCGCCCGGGTTCTGCCGGTTGGAGAGATTACAGGTGAGAAACCGTGGCTGTGGGCTGTTATCGCGGGAGTGGCGCTTATTGTGCCGGCAGCCTTAATCGCCGCTGGGATCAACAATAAAAAAGCTGGCGCAGAAGACGGTGAAGCAAAACCGAGGCATCCGGTTTTTTCTTACATCGGGGCATCGTTTGCCGAATGGTTCGCGGCGGCTGTCGTCATGTATTATTCTCTGTATGTCATGGGAATTCACGCGGATGTCCGCCATGTATTCGGGGTATTTGCCATTGCCGCTATCGGGGGAATCATCAGCCTTGTGCCGGGAGGATTCGGTTCGTTTGACCTTCTGTTTCTGCTCGGCATGCAGAATATGGGCTTTCCGCAGGAGGCGGTCGTGACATCCATCGTCATCTACCGGATTGTGTATTCATTTATTCCGTTTGTGTTCGGGCTGTTCTTTGCGGCCGGCGACTTAACGGAAAATACGCTTAAACGGCTGGAATCAAATCCGAAGATGGCGCCTGCCGTGGAAACGACGAACGTGCTTCTCGTATTCCAGCGCGCTATCTTGATCAGGGTGCTTTACGGTTCGCTGTCGCTTTTGGTTTTCGTGTCGGGAGTCGTCGTGCTTGCGTCCGTCTCCCTGCCGATCGACAGGGAGACGGTCATTCCGCACATTCCGCGCCCGGCGCTCCTTGCGTTTAACGGGTTATCGCTAAGCGCGGCTTTGATTCTATTAATTTTGCCGATTGAATTATACAAACGGACGAAACGTTCTTATTCAATGGCGGTTGCCGCGCTGGTCGGCGGCTTTGTGTTCAGTTTCTTAAAAGGAATGAACATCAGCGCGATCTTTATTCTGCCTGTCGTCATCGTATTGCTTGTGCTGTTAAAGCGGCAGTTTATCAGAGAGCAGGCATCGTATACGCTCGGCCAGATGATTTTTGCGGCCGCTCTGTTTATTATCGCCTTGTTTAACTACAATCTCATTGCCGGCTTTATTTGGGATAAAATGAATCGGCTGCTGCGCCACGACTATTTCGTCCATAACAATTCGCACATTACATATGCCACGATGACGGCCATTATTGTTGTGCCGCTGTTTTTCCTTGTGTTTACGTTCTTTTATCATAAAAGATCGAAGCCGATCGGAGAAGAGGCCGATCCTGAACGGCTGAAGTCCTTTTTGGCGGAAGAAGGCGGAAATGCGCTCAGCCATCTCGGCTTTCTCGGGGATAAGCGGTTTTATTTCTCAAGCGACGGCAAAGCGCTTTTATTGTTCAGCCAGATTTCCAGAAGGCTTGTCGTGCTCGGTGATCCGTCAGGACAGAGAGACTCTTTTCCGCTTGTGATTGAGGAATTTCTGAATGAAGCGCATAAGCAGGGGCTGAGTGTCATGTTTTATCAGATCGAACGTGAAGATCTGGCGCTGTACCATGACTTCGGCTATAACTTCTTCAAGCTTGGAGAAGAAGCGTTCGTGGATATGGAGGCCTTTACGCTCTCAGGTAAGAAAAAAGCGGGGCTGCGGGCGATTAACAACAAATTTGACCGCGAAGGCTACACATTTCATGTCGGGGAACCGCCGTTTTCCTCCGAGTTTATCGCCAAGCTGAAAGACATTTCGGACGAATGGCTCGGACCGAAAAAAGAGAAAGGTTTTTCTCTCGGTTTCTTCGACCGGGATTATTTGGAACAGGCGCCGATTGCTTACGTGAAAGACGCGGAAGGGGAGATCATCGCTTTTGCCAACCTGATGCCGATGTATCAGGAAGGCGAGATATCCGTCGACTTGATGCGTTATCGGAAAAGCGCGCCGAACGGTATTATGGACGCGCTTTTCATCCGTCTGTTTCTCTGGGCGCAGGAAAAAGGCTATACTACCTTCAATATGGGCATGGCGCCTTTGTCAAACGTAGGAACGGCTTTTACTTCTTTCTGGTCGGAAAGAATCGCGGCCGTCATCTTCAACAACGTCCGGTATATGTACAGCTTCAGCGGGCTGCGGGCCTTTAAAGAAAAATACAAACCGGAGTGGCGCGGGAAATACTTGGCGTACCGCAAAAACAGATCGCTGTCCGTCACGATAATCCTCGTCACCCGCCTGATCGGAAAAACCAAAAAAAGACGCCGTTAAAAGGCGTCTTTTTTTTTGAATAATTGACTAAAAATTCTAATTTCACTCTGTTATACTGAATAACATGATCATAAGGTGAAAGGAAGGCTGATGAATGAAACAGGCAACCGTGTTTAAATATGAAGCGTTTTCCGATATTCCGGATTTGGGAAATCCCGCGGGAATCGTCTTTAACGGAGATGATTATTCAGATGAAGAGATGCAGATGATCGCCGAAATGGCAGGGTACAATGAAACCTCATTTCTCTGTAAAAGCGGAGAAGCCGATCTGCGCATCCGCTATTTTACACCCGGCCATGAAATGAATTTATGCGGACATGCTACCGTCGCCTCTCTTTACGCATTAATTGAAAAGGGAAGGCTTCAGGCTGATCAGGCATATCAAATTGAAACAAAAGCCGGCATTCTTCCCGTAAAAGCCGCTGAACGAAACGGCCGGGTATACATCACGCTCGAACAGGCTCCCCCGCAATTTCTGCCGTTTACGGGCGACAAAGAAAAGCTTGCGGCCTCGCTCGGGATTACGGCTGAGGATTTTCACAGCGAGCTGCCGATTGTTTACGGATCAACGGGGATCTGGACACTGATTGTTCCGCTGAGATCACTTAAAGCATCACGGAATATGGTGCCGGACAACGCACAATTCCCCGCTATTTTGCGCGATCTTCCGAAAGCGAGCGTTCATCCGTTTTCTCTGGAAACCGTTCATCCGGAAAGTGATCTGCACGGACGCCATTTTTCTTCCCCTTTCTCCGGTACGACCGAAGATCCGGTCACGGGAACCGCTTCAGGCGTCATGGCGGCCTATATGCGGCAATACGGAGGCTCCGAAGCCGAATGCCTCACGATTGAACAAGGCCATGAAATCGGGAAAGACGGAAAAGTGGAAATCAGGATTACAGAAGATAACGAAAAGATGAACATCGAGATGACGGGAACGGCCGTGTATGCCGAAACAATCAATTTTCAGCTTCCGTAACGGTTTACAAAAGCCGGTCGTATCCGTTATATTATAAATGATAATCATTTTCATTTGGATAGGAAGGTGAATCGGCATGCCGAAAACCGAACAATTACAGCAAAACGAAAGTCTTGTACATACAATCAGAAACAGAAGATCCATCCGGTCGTTTAAACCGGAAACCGTACCTTCTGAAGTCATATTAGATATGCTTGAAACGGCCGTTTACGCACCGAACCACAGACTGACGGAGCCGTGGCGTTTTATCTACGCAGCAAGCGAAGCGGGAAAAGCAAAGCTTGCGGACAGCTACGTCTCATTTTTCAAAAAGATAAAAGATGATTTCAACGAGGAAAAAGAGCGGAACATGAGAAAAAACCTCAGCGCCGTTCCGGGATTTTTGCTGGTCGTCTTAAAAGAAGATGAAAATGAATTTACGAGAAACGATGATTTCGCGGCGCTGAGCGGCATGATTCAAAACCTTCAGCTTCTCGCACATGAAAACGGCATCGGCATGGTCTGGAAAAGCGGCCGCATTATGTATGACAAACAGGTGCACCAAGACTTCGGCCTTGCTGACAATGAGCGCTTTGCCGCCATCATTCAAACGGGCTATCCGGATGAACAGCCTAAGGCGAAAGAACGGACGCCGGCAAAAAGCCTGTTTACCGAACTGTAAAAAAATCCCCGTCTCTATACAGAGGCGGGGATTTCGTATTAGCGGGTTTTGCTTTTAGCTCTGTTGTCAGCGGCTTTCATCCGCGCCTGCGCTTCACGGTCAGCGGAATCAGCAAGCTCGCTTGAATATTCCTCATATGTGCCGTCTGTTTCGCGTTTCAAAGCATCCGGAACTTGAGGAAGTTTTTGTTTGTTTTTATCACGGTTTTTGTGAGTATGATTTCTGCCCATATCAATCGCCCCCTGAAAAAAGTGATATCAAACAAACATAGTATCTGCCCGGTCCCGATCTTTATTCAGTTTATTTCCGTTTGGCTGCTCTTTCCGCTTTTTTGAATTCACCGGAATAAAGGACTTCCTGCATTTTTTTCAGATTGGCTCCCTGTTGATGTTTTTCGCGCTTCTTTTCCATAAAAGAAGACCCTCCTTCAAAACAGAATACCAATAGGATTGGCTTTTATTTCCGTTTTTATGCAGATAAGAGATCCTTTAAAGCGAAATCAAGCTCTTCATACGTAAATTGAAAACCGGATGTCAGCGCCTGCTTAGGCAGGGCGCGCTGGCCTTTTACGATCAGCAGGCTCATTTCTCCCAAGGCCTTCTCCAGAAAAAGTTCCGGTACGGGAATCCAATGGGGGCGGTGCAGGACGCCTGCGATCGTCTTTCCGAATTGCTTCATTTCTACGGGGTTCGGCGATGTCACATTCATGGGACCGGACAAGTCATCATGCTCCGCCGCAAAAGCAATAAGTTCCGCGGCGTCATCCACATGAACCCATGACAGCCATTGCCGTCCAGAGCCGATGGTGCCGCCGGCTAACAGCTTATAAGGGAGAACCATGAGCGGCAGGGCGCCTTTTTCACCGAGCATCACCCCGAATCTGGCATATACCGTCCGGATGCCGAGCGCTTCAATTTTCTGGCCTTCACGTTCCCACATATGAGCCGTATGACTGAGAAAGTCTTCATTTGACGTATCGGACTGTTCGGTGAATGTTTTCTCTGTGCTTGTGCCGTAAATGCCGACGGCGCTGGCCTGAATCAAAGCCCGGGGTTTTTTCGGCTGCTGCTTCATAATCCGTCTGACTTCTCTCGTCGCTTCTATTCTGCTTGAGATGATTTGTTCTTTCGTTGTGTCCGTCCAGCGGTCAAAGATGGATTTGCCGGCGAGGTTCACCCATACATCAATAGGGGGAAGCTCGCGCTCAGGCGCCGCGTTTTCGGCCAGCCATTGAACATATGTCACATTTTTTTGTTCGGTTTCTCTCTGTTTTCTTGATAAAATATAGACATGATGTCCCCGGCGGGTAAACACATCTGTCAGATGCCGGCCCAGAAAACCGGTGCCGCCTGTCATCGCGATATTCATATCCATCTCTCCTTACACGTTGATACATATACTGTACCTCATTTGCCAAAAAGAAAAACGCCTGAACATCGGGGCGGGAAAGGAGACCGGGATGCCGTTTATTACAAAAATATCGACCCAAAAGAAAAATACCGAGCGCTTCAACATCTTTCTTGATGAGAAATATGCATTCAGCGTCGACGCCGACGTGCTTGTGCGTTTTGACCTGAAGAAAGGGAAAGAACTGGACGAGCTTGACATTCTTGAAATCCAGCACGGCGATGACGTGAAAAAAGCCTTTAACCGCGCCGTAGAATTTTTATCATACCGGATGCGCTCTGAAAAAGAAGTCCGGGATCATCTGAAGAAAAAAGAAACACCGGACATGGTCATTTCTGAAGTCATCCATAAACTGTACGATTACCGCTACTTAAATGACAAAGAATTTGCGGAAGCCTATGCGAGCACCCACAAAAAAACAAACGGCAAAGGCCCTGACGTCCTGTTCCGCGAGCTGAAAGCGAAAGGAATAGACGGCGATACCATCAAGGAGACGCTCAGTGCGTTTACATTTGATGAGCAGATACAAGAAGCGCTGAAACATATCGGCAAAATCCTCAAAAAAGACAAAAAGCTGTCCACAAAAGAGATCAGACAGCGGGCGCAGATGCAGCTTCAGCGAAAAGGTTTCCCTTTCGACGTCATCAATGCCGCTCTGGAACAGACGGAGTATGAAAATGATGATGAAGCCGAGATGGAAGCTCTGAAGGCTCATGCGGAAAAAGCGATCAGGAAATACCGCTATGACGGCAGTTATGAAAGCGGAATGAAGGTCAAACAGTACTTATTCAGAAAAGGATTCTCGATTGACGATATTGATCAATTCTTGCAGGAAGAGGAGTAAACTGAAATGGACAAACGATACAGTCAAATGACGCCTCATGAACTACAGACAGAAATTGCGGGACTGACGGAAAAAGCGCGAAAAGCGGAACAGATGGGTATTGTAAATGAACTGGCCGTGCTTGAACGGAAAATGACGATGGCCAAAGCCTACATGCTGAACCCGGAAGACTTTCGGCCCGGCGGGGTGTATCAGATAGAAGGTTCTGATGACACTTTCCGCATTGATTACATCAACGGCGTATTCGCCTGGGGACACAGATCTTCCCCGTCTGACGGGGAAGAAGCGCTGCCGATTTCCGTTTTAAAAGAAAAAAAATAACAAAAGAGGCCGGTTCCGGCCTCTTTTTCTTTTCGGGCACATTCGTTTCAACCTTTCAGTAAAAAATGATTGAATTCATTTTTGATATCTTTTAAGATGGAATTCGTTGTTTTTTAAATAAAAAGGAGGCGATTTGCGTTGAATATCAAAATGAAACAGCCATCTGTGAAATTAATGATTTTTGTTTTAATGATTTGCACATTTTCCATCGGGTATACGGAATATGCTGTCATGGGTATTCTGACGTCGATTGCCGATGACTTTCATATACATGTATCTTCAGCGGGCATGCTTGTTACGGCGTACGCGGCAAGCGTCTGCCTGACGGGCCCGATCGTAACCATTATCGCGGTTAAGCTGCCGAGAAAGCCGGTGCTGCTAGGGTTGATGGGCATCTTCGTCCTTGCCAACCTGATGAGCGTCTTTGCGCCAAACTTCGCCGTGCTGGCGATTTCCAGAATTTTATCCGCATCCATCCACGGAGCTTTTTTTGCGATCGCCATGGTGTTTGCGAGTGAAATGGTGCCGCCTGAAAAACGTTCCGCCGCCGCGGCTTCCATGAACGGCGGATTAACCGTGGCGCTGATGCTCGGTGTCCCGTTCGGCTCTTATTTAGGGGATGCTCTTAACTGGCGGGCCGTCTTTTTCATTATTTCCGTTTTAGGCATGATCGGGCTGGTCGGACTGATGCTGGTCGTACCGAACCGGAAACCGAAAGTGATTCCGATGCTGATGAATGAATGGAGTGTCTTTAAGTATAAACAAGTGATTTTTTCCTTTGCGATCACCATTCTCGGCTACTCAGGCGTATTTATCGCTTACACGTTTATTGAGCCGATTTTAAGAGATTCAGCGGGGTTCGGCACAGTCGGCATTACAGGCGCATTATTCGCCTACGGTCTCGGCGGAGTGGCGGGGAATTTCTTCGCGGGGAAAGTGCCGCTCAAACTGCTGACGCGCACGATGATCGGTGTGATGATCGGCTTGATCGGCGTCTTGGCGATTTTTCCTTATATCGCCGTTTTTCCAGCCGCTGCGGTTTCAGCGACATTTTTATTCGGCGCATGTGCGTTCGGCACGCCGCCGCTTTTGCAGACCAAGGTTATTTCTTCCTCTGAAAACGGCACGACAATCGCCGCTGCGGTGAGCGTTTCCGCCTTTAACCTGGCAAACGCGCTCGGCGCCTGGATCGGCGGGTTGATTCTCGGCGGAACGGGATCTTACTCATGGCTGTTTGCCGGCGGTGCGCTGATGACGGCTCTCGGCCTTGTGCTTTCCACGTTCGCTCATCTGTCTGAGAAGAAAGATGTCTATGAATACCAAGTGCATAAAGGATAACAAAAAGCTTGCAGGGGATATTCCGCCTGCAAGTTTTTTTCAGTGTTTCAATGTAATGCTGATCACCGTATGTTTATCACTCTCAGCTAAGGAAATACTCCTGGTTTCCGGTACTCCGTCTTTTTCAAAAACGACGGTATAGGTTCCTTTCGCGCCGCTTTTCCATGCAATCTCGCCGTGGTGATCAGTCTTGCCTATTATCTCTCCGCGGTCTATATTCGGCTGATGATCTGACTCCGCCGCTTTCATCACGGTGACCGTCACACCGGCCGCCGGTGAACCGTCTGCATCCTCAACATGGAGCGTAACGGGCAGTGCTTTTTTGGCGGCGGAATCATCCGCTTTGCCGCATCCGCATAAAACGGCCGCGGCGAGAAAGAAAACAAAAGCTTTATTGATTTGACCAATATTGAATGTTGTCGAATACACTGTTTGTCACCCTTGTTCCCAGATTGTAAGACGACCCGCCGTTTGTATGAATGGCAATGGCGGTCTGGTCGGTGTCGCTGTAATTGCGGTAAACGGGCGATCCGCTCTGGCAGCCGAACGTATCTGTCGTGTAGGTGAGTTTATATGTCTCGGCAGAACGTATCGGCTTGCTGTCCGACCACATGGAACCGGACACTTTGTCGCACGGATACCCTGTCACGGTTGAGGAAAGCCCGGCCGGACTGGAACTGTTGGTCGTCCGGTAGCCGTACCAGCCGACAGTATTCCCGGGCGACCCGTTTACTTTGATTGCGCCGTAGTCATAGTTTGTGTCACCGTTTTCTGTCCACCCTTTGACACTGTAGAATGTCTTTCCTGAATAAGAGCCGTACGGGTACGATGACCCGTTGCGGCCGGGAGCTGCCGTAATTTTCGATGCCCAGCCGTTTTTCTGATCATACACGCAATGTCCCGCCGTAACGATCGTGTCGGCATTGACAAAAAAACCGGTGCATCCGTAAGTGCTTGTGCTGCCGCTGTATGTAACGGTCAGCTGTGCTGTCGCGCGATATGGAAATGATGTTGTAGGAGAAATTCTGATTCGTTCGTCTGTCCCAATAATACTGGAAGGCTTTAATGACTTGATGTCAGCTTTGCTGTTTTGTGCAAGCTGTCTTTTGGTGAGACCCGTTCCTTCATAAGCGGGGGATGTCTGTGTTGTTTGTACAGGCTGATTCAGATGTGCGTCAAACTCCTCACCGCTGTTTGATACAGATGTCTGCGGGCTGCCCGCTGCTTCAGCTGAAACAGCAAATAATGAAACTGACAGTAAGAATGCGGTAAGGCTCAGCAATCGTTTGGAAACTGTCTTCATTTTATAAAACCCCTCCTTTTTTGTCTACCGGCTTTCGGTTGAACATTTAACATATTATGGAATTTATTTAGCGTTATGACCTCAAAAGAATGTTTTTCTCCGCAAAAAAGAGACCGGATCATTCCCGGTCTCTTACGGAGTGTGTTATCGTCTGCCTGAAGCTCTCATGCGCTCTTGCGGGTGCGAATTAATTGAACCGTCCGCCCGTTTAGAAGCGTAGTCATCCTTTGCACGCGGTTCGCCTTCAAACTTATTATTGTTCTGATTAGGAAATCCTTTTGCCTTGTTCCGGACCATTTGTTTTCCCCCTCGGCCAATATCAAAAGGTTGCGCCTTCTGGACTGAAGACGTAAAGTTAGTATATGCCTGTGACAAGCTGCGTAAAAGCAGCAGGTTTTCCCAAGGAAAGGAGACAGAGACATGAATACATATATCGACAAACTGACGAATTTGCTGCTTGAGAAAAATGACATGCTCAGCTATTTGCAAGCGCGAACTTGGGTTGAGCTTTTATGGGGAGATTTCGAAGCGACTTACGCAAAAGCCGGCCGCCCGTATCAAGGAGAGCAAATGACGGAACGCGTCGTCAAGGAATGGATCGAATCATACGGCAGCAAGCTCCATATGTTCCAGAGCGTTCGGGAAGACGTTTCTCATTATTTGGATCAAAGCAGGGGTCTCCTGCATTAACATAGCAGTGCGCCCGCCGGATATCGTCCGGCGGTTTTTTCTTTTGATAAAAGAAATGGGAAAATCATGTTTGACGACCCGCGGAATGTGGAAATGTGTAATAACTTATAAAATAGCGGGGAGGAACCACAATGAACATGAAAAAGGGGTTAACCGCATTTATTCCGGCCGCAGGACTTTGCTTATTTTTAGCTGCAGGCACCGTTTTTTTCGATCCGGCAGCGAATGCCGCAGCAGTTCACCAGACAAAAATAGACACCGCAGCAGATACATATATCGTGAAAGCAGGAGAACTTAACGTCCGCAAAGAACCAAATAAACAAGGGTCGATTATCGGCACGCTTCGTTCAGAGGATTCCGTAAAGGTTAAACGGCTTCAAGGAGCAGATTGGGCTGAGATTGACTACAAAGGTCACAAAGCCTATATTTCCACGCATTTTCTGATGAAGCAGCCGATGAAGGCGGTGACGGCGAAACAAACCGCTTTTTATACGCCGACTTTGGAAACCGGCAAACAAGGGTCCGTTAAAGCGGGTGAAACCGTCAATGTGCTCGGCTGGGGGTTCAGCCATGACGGAGGGTTTGACCGTAAATGGGCGTACGTCACATACGGCGGGAAAGCAGGTTATGTGAAAACGGCCGACTTAACTCAAAAATAAAGATTCAGGCAGGCGAATGAGCCTGCTTTTTTTCTGAAACTTTCCGCCTTTCCTTTCGTAAAAGATGAAAAGGAGAGTGAGGGATATGATAATGGTGATCGGCGGCCTTCTGATGGCTGCAGCCGGCATTTTAGTCACATTTTTTCCGCCGAAGTCGATCAACAGCCTGTACGGATATCGGACGAAGCGCTCTATGGCGGATGAGTCGCAGTGGAGAGAAGGAAATCGATTCAGTGCGCTCCTCATGATTTTGTTCGGCCTTATTTCGGCGGCAGCTGGATTTGCGGGCAGCCTGCTTATCCGGCTGACTCAGCCGTTCGCCCTGATCGTTCAGGCCGTATTGTTGATTGCGATCAGCGTACTGATCATCGTCTTAACAGAAAGAAGATTGAAACAAACGGGGAGGAGAATCGATGAATGACATTACGTTTCACATGATCGAAACAAACGGAGTGACGCTGCACACGGCTTCAGCCGGTCCGAAAGACGGTCCTTTGGCGGTGCTGCTGCACGGGTTTCCGGAATTCTGGTACGGCTGGAAGAGCCAGATCAAACCGCTGGCGGATGCCGGATATCATGTTGTCGTGCCTGATCAGCGCGGCTATAATCTCAGTGACAAACCGGAGGGCATTGAAAACTATACCATTGATACGCTCAGAGACGACATTATCGGGCTGATCACGCATTTTACAGATGAAAAAGCCGTCGTCATCGGACACGATTGGGGAGGAGCCGTGGCCTGGCATTTGGCATCCACGCGGCCGCAATACGTTGAAAAATTGATCACGGTCAATATCCCGCATCCGGCGGTTATGCGGAAGGTCACACCGTTCTGCCCGCCGCAGTGGAAGAAAAGCTCTTATATCGCGTTCTTTCAGCTTCCGGAAAAGCCGGAACGGAGATTGTCTGAAGACGATTACCGCGTATTGGATCACGCGATCGGCTTATCCGAACGCCCGGCGCTTTTTTCACGGGAAGATATCGGCAGCTACAAAGAAGCTTGGGGCAGAAAAGGAGCGCTCACGGCGATGCTGAACTGGTACCGGGCGATCAGAGCCGGCGGTTTAGGCCCTGCCGTTCCGCTTAAAATGCCCGTTCCGTACCGATTAATATGGGGCGTCAATGACCGCGCGCTGAGCAAAAAGCTCGCCAAGGAAACAAAACGGATGATTCCAAACGGCGACTTAATCTTTATAGACGATGCCTCACATTGGGTCATTCACGAAAAACCGCGCATCGTCAGCCATTTGATTCATGAATACCTTCAGCAATAAAGTCTGTCCCGCGTACAGACTTTTTCTTTTTTTTCTCATATCTGCCGAAAAACATGACAAAATATAAACCATATGCAGAAAAAATTTTCTTTCCCTGTAACAAAAAAAGGGTTTAAACGTCATTAAAAAAAGGAAAAGCCTTACTGAAGTTTTGCGGACAATTCCTTTAAGGACGTCCTAAAAAAAGAATAATACAAAGAAGGTGCCTTCATGAAACAAAGGTTAATCTCAATTATTATTCCGTCTTACAATGAAGGGAACAACGTCAAGCTCATCCATGAATCTTTAAAAAAAGAGTTTCAGACGATTCATTATGACTATGAAATTTTCTACATCAATGACGGAAGCGCGGATGACACCCTTCAGCAGATTAAAGAACTGGCCGCCAGAAACCATCGCGTCAAATACATATCTTTTTCCCGCAACTTCGGGAAAGAAGCGGCCATTTTGGCAGGATTTGAACACGTGCAGGGCGAAGCGGTAATCGTGATGGACGCCGATCTGCAGCATCCGACCCATCTGCTGAAAGACTTCATTCAAGGCTATGAAGAAGGGTATGACCAAGTCATCGCGCAGCGCAACCGAAAAGGGGACAGCCCCGTGCGTTCCGTGCTTTCTTCCCTGTATTATAAATTTATCAACAAAGCCGTCGAAGTGGACCTGCGTGACGGGGTCGGAGATTTCCGCCTGCTGAGCCGGCAGGCCGTTGATGCCCTTTTGAAGCTGAGTGAAGGGAACCGTTTCTCGAAAGGGCTGTTCTGCTGGATCGGGTTTGACCAGAAAATCGTATTTTATGAAAATGTCGAAAGGAAGAACGGCACGTCCAAATGGTCATTCAGCAATCTGTTCAACTACGGAATGGACGGTGTCGTCTCCTTCAACAACAAGCCCCTGAGGGTGTGCTTTTTCACCGGTATTCTGATATTGCTTCTGTCGATGGTTTATATTGTAACGACCTTTGTTCATATTCTGACACATGGCGTGTCCGTACCCGGATACTTCACCATTATTTCCGCCGTGCTGTTTTTAGGGGGCATCCAGCTTTTGAGTCTCGGCATCATCGGAGAATACATCGGCCGGATTTACTATGAAACAAAAAAACGCCCGCACTACTTAATTAAAGAAGCGAATATAACGTATGGAGAACAAAATGAAACGAATTATACAAAAAAGCGCAAGTGGAACCATTAAACAGCCGCCGCTGTGCGCAGGGTCTGGGGACGTTGTATGAAAAAAAATAAATGGATCTTGCCGGCAGCCTGTGTGCTGGCTGCGGCAGCCGCTCATATTTTTTTCTTAAAAGAGTGGTCGGCAGGCCGCTATATGACGGGGTCTGGAGACGGGATCGCCCAAATGGCGGTCTTCAAAAAGCTGCTGTTTGATCAATATATGAACGGCAGGCTGTTTTACAGCTATTCGTTCGGACTGGGCGGGGGAGTGTACAGTCAGCTCGGCTATTATTTCTCTACTTCTTTTCTATTCCTGTTTATCTCCGCCGCTGTCCGCTTTTTGCAGCTTATTCAGCTGACGGGCGAGGCTGATGCGCTGTTCTGGGCGCAGGCCTCCGTTTTTATCAGCATCGCCAAGCAGAGTTTTATCATATTCACGGCGGCGTGTGTGTTCCGTTATTTCGTCAAACGGACGGTGCCTGCTTTTGCCGGCGCCGTGTTGTACGGGGTCTCGATTATCTACTTCCGGCATGAGGTATATTGGGACTTTTTCACTGACAGTATGGTGTGGCTGCCGCTGCTCGTGCTCGGCGCGGAAAAAATCATCAGGGAAAAAAAGCCGGCGTGGTTTATCTTCGCCTGTGCGCTGACATTGATCAACAACTTTTATTTTGCGTATATTAATTTGATTTTCATCGGCATTTATATCTTATTCAGGTGGGTGATCCCCCTTGAAGGCAATGAGGCGAAAAGACTCACTCAATGCAGGATATTTATTCTGTCGGGTCTTCTCGGGTTCGGCATAAGCGCAGTTTCCTTTATTCCTGTCGTATACGGATACCTTCATAATCTGCGGCCGCCGTATTCAGAGCATATTGCATGGCTTGATTTTTCCGACAACATTTTATTTTCAAGCCGGATTATCATCCTGCCGGCGGCTTTTTTGCTCTTTCTATTTACATTTTCTTTATACAAAAACCGCTTGTTCCGGCTGTTTGCGGGAATCAGTCTGCTGTATATTGTGTTTCACTTCAGTCCGTTTGCGGCAAGTGCCTTTAACGGTTTTTCAGCTCCGCAGAACAGGTTTGAATACGTCCTGTGCTTCACGATTGCCGGAACGGTTTCAGCCGGGCTTTCTAAGCTTTCAGACATCAGCATGAAGAGTATGCTGATGTCCGCCGTACTCGTCGTTCTGCTCTATTGGAGCCAGGTGAGGCGGTACAGTCTGGATATTTCTGATCACGCCAACCTGCCCGTCATTCTTCTTCTGGTGCTGACCATAGCCGCTTTCTTCGCTGCAAAGACAAGGCTGAAAGGCGCGGTGCCCGCCGTCTATGCCGTCATTTTGCTTACGGCGGTGCTTACGGCTAATACATATGAAAAATATGCTTTATCAGAAGGCGGGAAGATTTATACGGTATCGCATACATTTATGACGGGTGCTGACTATAAAGGCAAAGAGCAATCAGAGCTCATTCAGTGTCTGAAAGAAAAAGACCCTGATCCGTTTGCCCGTTTAGATTGGATGAACGGTGTTTTCAATAACACCCCGATCATATACGGATTCAACGGATTCAGCGTATACTCAAGCATACTGAACCGCAATCTGCTGTCCTTTTACTGGAACGACCTCCGGATTGACATGGGCAGAGAAAGCGTCAGCCGCTATGCGACATTAGGAAACAGGGCTAATTTATACAGCCTGCTTTACGGAAAATATTATATGACGGAAAAAGCAAACGAGGCCGGCGTGCCGTACGGGTTCAAAAAAATC
Source organism: Bacillus sp. EU63 (assembly GCF_038592915.1). Lineage (NCBI taxonomy): Bacteria > Bacillati > Bacillota > Bacilli > Caryophanales > Bacillaceae > Bacillus > Bacillus sp. EU63. The sequence continues at coordinate 840,927 of NZ_CP151944.1, forward strand.
ATGGAATCATCCCATTATGCGGTTTATCAAAATCAATATATGCTTCCGTTCGTACGGACAGCCGATCGCGTATATAACGAGGGCGGTCTGAAAAAAGCGCCCGCCCTTGCCAGGGAACGGGCAATGCTTGACGGGATCGTCATGGAATCAAGCACAACCAACACGAAAAAAGCGCCTGAGGCGAAAAATATGATCCGCCATGCAGAGGTAGCGGCCGAACATGGCGATTATCATAACGGCATCCTGACGGTAAACGAAGACGGCGGCGGCCTGATCATTAAGCCGCAAGCCGCTAAGATGGACGGCGGCGATTATTACGTCAGCTTTTATTTGAAGAATAAAGCGAAGGACCAGGGCTTTACATTAAAAGTGAACGATTACACGACAACGAGAAAATCGAATCAATCCATTTACAAAACAGGTGTCAACGATCTTACTGTGAGAGTGCCGAAAACAAAAAACATCCAAATCCGTCTGCCGAAAGGATCGTATCAGCTTGACAGACTGGCGCTTTATGAAGAACGGTACGATACGCTGAAAAGCGCATACCGAAAAGCGGAAAAAGAACCGCCGGCCGATCTCAGCTGGCGCGGAAATACGCTTCATATCTCGTATGATAACAAAACCCGCGCGCCGTATATCATGCTTCCGATTCCATATGAAAAAGGCTGGGAGCTGAAGATAAACGGCAGAAAAGAGCAGATTGAAAAAGCGGATTATTCCTTTATCGGATTTAAAGCGCAAAAAGGAAAAAACGATATTCAATTAACGTATTACCCGCCGTTTTTTAAACCCGCGGCCGCTCTATCGGTAATCAGCCTCGTGTTTGCCGCTATATATGTGAGAAGACAAAAAAAGCCCGGCTCTTAAACAGAGCCGAGCTTTAATTTTTTCTGCAGTTTTTCCTCGCTGAAAATCCAGCCCGTGTAAGAAGAAAGAAGCTCTAAATCATGACTGAGATGGACGATAGCGACAAAAGGATAGTGGCCTTTGCTTCGGTAGCGCAAATCAATAAAGCGCACCTCATAATGATCTTTAAAGGTATCGACCTCCCACCTGTAAACGGGGGAAAATGAAAGAAAGGCTGCAATATTTTCGTCCTGTTTCGCGGCCTTCATCACATCGGTTTCCGGAACGGGCACGCGGTTGAATGTATCCAATATCACGACATGGCCGTCAAGGCTTCTGCCGACATAAAAGGCATGCGCCGTCGTCACGGCGATACGCCACTGCCTGAATTTCATCGTCGGCGAAATAATGATGGTTTCAATCTCCTCTTCAATCATTTCGCGCAGCCTTCGCTTTATCCGCAGCTGCATCAAAAACCGGACGGCGTAATATCCTGCGAGGATGATATAAAGCATCAGAAATGTCACGCCCGGATGACCTCCGATATACCACACGGCAATCGCGGCCAAATGGCTGACGAAAATAAACGGATCAAAGGTATTGATTAAACCGAGAGCGATCCATTTTCTCGAAAACGGGCGGATGGCCTGCGTGCCGTACGCGTTAAAAATGTCAACAAACACATGCAAAACGACAGCCAGAAGCGTCCACAGCCACAGGTGCAATAAGTTCGCTTCCGGATAAAACATAAACAAAATACCCGGAATCAGAACGGACCAAAATAAAACGGCGGGAATGGAGTGCGTGAACCCTCTATGATTTCGAATATAAACGGCATTATTTTTCAGCTTCAATATGGTATCAATATCAGGTGCCTGAGAGCCGGCAAGAGCGGCGATCATAACTGCCTGAGACATGGGGGTGTGCATGCCGACGGCAGGATCAAGAGTTGCGATTCCGCCAAGCGCGATACCCATGACAACGTGAGTGCCAGTATCCATTGTTGACCTCCTAGCAGGCGTTAAAAATCAGTCGCCCGCATATTTCGTATTATAAGATATTCCCCATTTTCTGTTTGCCCAATCATGGCGTTTATCCGCCGTTCTCATATGTTTCCGCTTTTTCTTTATCACTATTTAATGTAACATATTATCGTAACGTGCCCTAAGTTTACACCAAAATACGGTGTCAAGAAAAGCGGAACCCGAAACATCTGAGGAGAAGATATGAACGCACTTGAAGAAAAAATGAAACAAAAAGATATAGACAAATTTCGCGAGGACTTAATTACATGGTTCGAAAGAGAACAGAGAATTCTGCCGTGGAGAGAAAATCAGGACCCGTATCGGGTGTGGGTGTCAGAGGTGATGCTGCAGCAGACGCGCGTAGAAACCGTCATTCCTTATTTCCGGCGGTTTGTTGAGCAATTTCCGACCGTTTCGGCGCTCGCTGAAGCCGATGAGGAAAAAGTGCTCAAAGCCTGGGAAGGGCTAGGTTATTACTCCCGTGTAAGAAATCTGCAAAGTGCCGTAAAAGAAGTGCATGAGCGGTACGGGGGAGTCGTCCCTGCCGAGGAAAAGGAATTTGGCGGACTTAAAGGCGTCGGCCCTTATACAAAAGGCGCCGTGCTCAGCATCGCATACAACAAACCGATTCCCGCCGTAGACGGCAATGTGATGCGTGTCATGTCGAGAATTCTTTCCATATGGGACGATATCGCAAAACCTAAAACGAGAACCATTTTCGAACAGGCGATATCCGCTTTCATTTCTCATGAAAAACCATCTGAATTCAATCAGGGTTTAATGGAGCTCGGCGCGATCATCTGCACCCCGAAATCGCCGTCCTGTCTGCTTTGCCCCGTACAAAAGCACTGTTCGGCATTTGCGGAAGGGACAGAGCGGGAGCTGCCCGTTAAAAGCAAAAAGAAAAAGCCCGGAATAAAAACAATGGCAGCCGTTGTGCTGACAGACGATCAAGGCGATGTCTATATTCATAAACGGCCGCCAAAAGGCTTGCTCGCCAACTTGTGGGAGTTTCCGAATACCGAAACCCAGAAAGGAATCAAAACCGAAAGAGAGCAGCTTGAAGCCTATTTAGAAAAAGAGATGGGAACAACCGCTGAAATCGGGGAGCTGGAAGGTATCGTAGAACATGTTTTCACCCATCTCGTCTGGAATATTTCGGTCTTTTTCGGTAAAGTAAAACAAGTGTCGGATACAACGGAATTCATACGGGTCACAAAAGAGGAGCTCGAGGAATACGCATTTCCCGTTTCCCATCAAAAGATATGGAAAATGGCGGAAGAAAGCGGCCGCCTGTAAAAAGCGTCAGTCATAGCTGACGCGAGTGCCGTGGCCGTAATCCGCTTCATTCCGTTTCAGTCCGCCGCGGGCTTCGATTTCCTGAATCAGTTCCCGGTATTTGGACTGGCCTTCTTCGTTTAAATACGGCATAATTTGCTGGAAGGCATGATGGAAATAGGCGAGCTCTGAATCTTTCCAATCTTTTTTGGGCATCATGGCCAATTCGCCCATATCACGTCCGACATACATATAAAAGACCCCTTTCAACACATATTGCTTTTATTGTTTGTTGAATGAAAAGAACTATACACAGCAAGGAGCTGAGGAAAAATGGAACAAAATAAATGCGCACTGATCACGGGAAGCAGCCGCGGCGTCGGGAAAGCAGCCGCCATCAGACTCGCGGAAAAAGGATACAACATCGTCATCAATTACGCCCGCAGTAAAAAAGCGGCATTAGAAACCGCTGAAGAAATTGAAAAACTCGGCGTTAAAACGCTCGTCATTAAAGCCAATGTCGGCCAGCCGGCAAAAATCAAAGACATGTTCCGCCAGATTGACGAAACATTCGGCAGACTGGACGTGTTCGTCAATAATGCGGCTTCAGGCGTGCTGAGACCGGTTATGGAACTCGAAGAAACACACTGGGACTGGACGATGAATATCAATGCCAAAGCATTGCTTTTCTGCGCCCAGGAAGCGGCAAAGATGATGGAGAAAAACGGAGGCGGCCACATCGTCAGCATCAGCTCGCTCGGCAGCATCCGCTATCTTGAAAACTATACGACGGTCGGTGTCTCAAAAGCCGCTTTAGAATCGTTAACCCGTTATCTGGCGGTTGAGCTGTCTCCGAAAAATATCATCGTAAACGCGGTGTCAGGCGGAGCGATTGATACGGACGCGCTGAAGCATTTCCCTAACAGAGATGAACTGCTGGAAGATGCCCGCCAAAATACGCCGGCCGGCAGAATGGTCGAAATTAAAGATATGATCGATACGGTGGAGTTTTTAGTTTCTTCAAAAGCGGACATGATCCGCGGTCAGACCATCATAATTGACGGCGGACGCTCTCTGCTCGTATAAGTTTTAAAAAAGATGAATAGCCTTATCGTCTCCTGCGCATTCTATAGTGCGTGGAGGTGATAACAATGGCAAACTCAAAATTCAGCAAAACAGACGTTCAGCAGGTGAAAAGACAAAACCAGCAATCAGCTTCCGGTCAGGGTCAATTCGGCACTGAATTCGGCAGTGAAACTGATGCGCAGCAGGTTAGAAAGCAAAACCAATCTGCTGAACAAAACAAACAGCAAAACAGCTAATCACTGAAACGAAAAAGCACTTCATCTTCGGATGGAAGTGCTTTTTTCTGTTGCCGAAACGACAAAACTTGTGATTCCTCTACAGAATGAGTCAAAGGGTTTTCCGGCGGAAAATCGAAATGGTAAGGAGTATCAACCTAAAAGCCTAAGGAGGAACCCGATGTCAGAGTTTGAAAAGCTTGTAAGTGAACAGATGAAAATCATGGATCAGCTTCTCGAGCTGCAGTCACAACTTGACCGCTGCCGGCAGGTGGAAGCGGAACTCATCAGTCTGGAAAGAGATGCAAAGCTGGACAATGTACAGGACGAAATTGCGACAAAGCGAAAAGACCTGGCCGGCATACAGGAGTTATTCCAAAGGCAGACAGAGCAAGTCATCCAGTCTTATCGCAGCACGGAAAAGCCGTCTTCCTATGTGCAGAAATGAATGTGCCATTCCGGAAGCGGAGTGGTTCTTTTATTTTCATTTTTTAATTCGTAACGTTATAATAGTGAAAAGACTTGTCGGAAAGCAATTGCGGCTGCATTGACTGCAGGGCTTTACAGAAAGTAGGGGAGAAATATGGGATATCCCAAGGAAGGAGAAACCATTCAAATTCACAGCTATAAGCATAACGGGCTGCTTCATCGAATTTGGAATGAAACGACGATTTTAAAAAGTACGGAATTGTGTATCATCGGAGCCAACGACCGGACAATGGTGACGGAATCCGACGGACGGACGTGGGTGACGAGAGAGCCGGCGATCTGCTACTTTCATGCCCGTCAGTGGTTTAACGTCATCGGAATGCTGAGAGATGACGGGGTACACTATTATTGCAACATCAGCTCGCCGTTCGCTTATGACGGAGAGGCCATCAAATATATTGATTACGATTTGGATGTCAAGGTGTTTCCGGATATGACGTATAACATTCTTGACGAGGATGAATACGATGACCACCGCAAATCAATGAATTACCCTAAAGAGATCGACAGCATTCTGAAGGAGTATCTGAATACGCTGCTGCACTGGATTCATCAGCGGAAAGGACCGTTTGCTCCGGAATTTGTTGATATGTGGTATGAACGGTATCTGCGCTATACAAAATAAAGAATACAATAAAAAAACCTGTTGGGGTGTCAACAGGTTTTTCACATGGGCTCACACGCCTTAAAGAGAGAGGGGGATAAAGTGTGGGCGTAATCAGACGCTATATGCAATTTGTAAAACCTTATAAAAAACAAATTTTTATCACAGTGTTAATCGGCATCATAAAATTCTCCATCCCGCTGGCTCTCCCGCTTCTGTTAAAATACGTGGTCGATGACATTATTCAAGGGAGCGGAACGGCAAGCGCTAAAACATCATCGCTATTTACGATAATGGGTATCATGTTCGTGCTGTTTTTAATTCTGCGTCCCCCGGTAGAGTACTATCGGCAATACTTCGCGCAATGGACGGGCAGCCGGGTGCTCTACGATATCAGGGGGGTATTGTTTGATCATATTCAAAAATTGAGCCTGAGGTTTTATGCCAACACGAGAACGGGCGAAGTCATTTCCCGGGTGATAAATGATGTCGAACAGACAAAAGACTTTGTCATAACGGGACTGATGAATATCTGGCTTGATATGATGACGGTGCTGATCGTCATCTGTATTATGTTTACACTCGATGTCAAGCTGACATTGATATCTGTCATTTTGTTTCCGTTATACGGAATTTCAGTGAAATACTTTTACGGCCGCCTCCGAAAACTGACACGTGAGCGTTCTCAGGCACTCGCCCAAGTTCAGGGACATTTGCACGAAAGAGTTCAGGGGATGCCCGTTATCAGAAGTTTTGCCATTGAAGATTATGAACAAGCCAATTTTGATGAAAAAAACGGACATTTTCTGGACAGAGCGATCCGTCATACGAATTGGAACGCAAAAACGTTTGCAGTCGTGAATACCATTACGGATTTGGCGCCGCTGCTTGTTATCGCGTTTGCGGGTTATTTTGTCATAAACGGTCCCCTGACGGTAGGGACGATGGTTGCGTTCGTCGGCTACATTGACAGAATGTACAATCCGGTCAGAAGATTGATCAACTCATCGACGACGCTGACCCAGTCGATCGCTTCGATGGACCGCATATTTGAATTTATCGACGAGCCGTATGAACTGACTGATAAACCGAATGCAGTAAAAGCTGACGGCATTAAGGGCGAAGTTGAATTCCGAAATGTCTCGTTCCGTTATGAGGAAGGAAAAGAAACGATTTTGCAGGACGTTTCCTTAAAGGTGACAAAAGGGGAAACCGTCGCGCTCGTCGGGATGAGCGGCGGCGGAAAATCGACGCTTGTCAGCCTCATACCGCGTTTTTATGATGTATCCGGCGGCAGCCTGCTGATTGACGGCACAGATATTCGCGATTATGAAGCGAGAAGCCTCCGCAATCAAGTCGGAATGGTGCTTCAGGATACGTTTCTGTTCAGTGAGACAATTCGTGAAAATATCGCCATCGGTAAACCGGGAGCGTCTCTGGATGAGGTGGTTGCGGCAGCGAAAGCGGCAAATGCCCATGAATTTATTATGAACTTCCCCGAAGGCTACGAAACCAAAGTCGGCGAACGGGGCGTCAAATTGTCAGGCGGGCAGAAACAGCGGATTTCTATCGCGCGTGTATTCTTAAAAAATCCGCCGCTGTTAATCTTGGATGAAGCGACATCGGCTCTTGATCTTGAAAGTGAACACTACATTCAGGAAGCGATGGAAAAGCTTGCGAAAAACCGGACGACTTTTATCGTCGCCCACAGGCTGTCCACGATTACGCATGCGGATAAAATTGTCGTCATGGAAAACGGCGCCGTCGTCGAAACCGGCACGCACGAGGAATTAATGGCCCAAGGCGGCCAGTACAGACACTTATTTACGATTCAGAATTTGAACTGATACAAAAACTTATGCCGTCCGAATGGGCGGCATACGTTTTTTTGAATGCAAAAAAACCCGGTTTTACGGAAGCACCGGGTTACTCTTCGTCTGTTTCTAATTCGCTGTCTTTCGGGTGGTATGTCTGAAAACTCGTAATTAATGTATCGAGATGCTCCAGCTGCTCGCGGTATTCCGCAACCGCAGCCATAATGCTGAGCATATTGTAATCAAGCAGTTCATCCTCGCAGTTCTGCTGATTTTTCAAGAAAGACTTCGTCAAAAGCTGTTTATATCTTATGCTTTCTTCAGCATCGTCATCATGCGGCTTGATCTTGCCGACCGTCCGCATCAGAATCCTTTCGTGCCAATGAAGCAGATAATCAATTTCTTCTGTCAGCGTCTCCTGAAATTCCTCCGGCATATGATAAATCTCGTTTTCATAGCGGTGCAGCTTTTTCAGCGTATCAAGCGCCCGATTCGCCGTAATAATCGCCTGTCTGAATAAAACAAGCTTGCGCGACTTTACATACGTCGTTTTCTTAAAGTAGCTTCTCTCCTCTTTATAAAGAAGGTACGTATGATCAAGCTTCATCATCTTTTCTTTCAGCTTCTCAATATCCTCTTTCAATATCGAGTGTTCCGTGGACTGGCGCATCGTCAGCCTGATCCATTTCATGATCTCATCGGTATATTCAACCGTATGATGAGTCAGCTTCGTTTCGTATTTCGGCGGAAGAAACACAAGGTTCACAATAAAAGAAGACAGCACGCCTAAAATAACGGTGCTTGTTCGTATCAGAGCGAACGTCAGGAAGCTGTTTCCCGGTGTTTCTAAAATCGCGATAACCGTCACGAGCGCAATCGAAATGGTGTGTTCAATTTTCAGTTTTAACATGATCGTGATGACAATCACTGCGGTCAATCCGATCATAATCGGACTCGGTCCGAAAATCAGTCCGAATGCCGTAGCGATGACAGCGCCGATGATATTTGCCTGAACCTGATCAATAATGATAAGAAAAGACCTGTAAATAGAGGGCTGTATGGCAAATATAGCTGCAATCCCGGCAAAGATCGGCGACGGAAGTCCGATCCATGATGCTAAGTAGAGCGCGAGCGTAATCGCAATCCCTGTTTTAAAAATGCGGGCACCAAGTTTCATTGGTTTGTGCGTGCATTCCTTTCTCTAATAAATTATGTGCCGAACGAACGGCTGACACTTACATTTCCCTGTCGGCTGATTTGCTAAACAATAAAGTAATATACAGGGATCATACCAATTATTCAAGGTCTTTTTTTGAAAAAACCATTATCTCACAAATCGGACAAAAAGAAAAAGCGGAAGCCCCGGGCTCCCGCTTGTTTCAGCAGTTATTTTTTCATATGTCTGAACGCATCTTCAACGGCTTGTAAAGTGGCGTCGATATCCTCTTCAGTATGTGCGGTTGTGATAAACCAAGCTTCATACTTCGATGGAGCGAGATTGATGCCGCGCTCAAGCATCAGCTTGAAGAACTTGGCGAATGCTTCTCCGTCCGTATTTTCCGCCTGCTCGTAATTGACGATCTTTTCATCAGTGAAGTAAACCGTGAGCGCGCCTTTTAAACGGTTGACGGTGATGGTAATGCCGTGTGTCTCCGCATGGAAGAGAATGCCTTGCTCAAGTCTGGCGCCGAGCTCATCAAGCCGCTCATAAACGCCTTCTTCCTTCAGCACTTCCAGGCAGGCGATGCCAGATAGGATAGATGCCGGGTTTCCGGCCATCGTACCGGCTTGATATGCCGGGCCGAGCGGAGCAACCTGCTCCATGATCTCTTTTTTGCCTCCGTAAGCGCCGATCGGCAAGCCGCCCCCGATAATTTTACCGAGCGCCGTTAAATCAGGCTTCACTTGAAGAAGATCCTGCGCGCCTCCGTACATAAAACGGAACGCCGTGATCACTTCATCATAAATGACGAGCGCGCCCGCTTTATGGGTCAATTCATTTACCTGTTCTAAAAATCCTTCTTCAGGTTCAACGATGCCGAAGTTGCCGACGATCGGCTCGACGAGAACCGCTGCAATTTCCGAACCCCATTTATCCAGCGCGGCTTTGTAGCTTTCAATGTCATTGAAAGGAACGGTAATCACCTCATTGGCGATGCTTTTCGGCACGCCGGCGGAATCGGGGGTGCCGAGCGTAGACGGGCCGGAACCCGCAGCGACAAGCACGAGATCAGAGTGGCCGTGATAGCAGCCGGCGAATTTAATGATTTTTGTCCGGCCTGTATAAGCGCGTGCAACCCGGATCGTTGTCATTACCGCTTCAGTGCCTGAGTTTACGAATCGTACTTTATCAAGTGAAGGAATGGCCTCCTTCAGCATTTTGGCGAAAGTGACCTCATGTTTGGTCGGCGTCCCGTACAGCACGCCGTTTTCAGCCGCTGTTTTAATCGCTTCAGTAATATGCGGATGGGCATGTCCGGTAATAATCGGGCCGTAAGCCGCTAAATAATCGATATACTGATTCCCGTCTACATCCCAGAAATAAGCGCCGTTCGCTTTTTCCATCGCAACGGGTGAACCGCCGCCTACCGCTTTATAGGATCTGGACGGGCTGTTCACGCCTCCGACGATATGCTCTAACGCTTCCTTATGAAGTTCAACTGATTTTGTATACAAAAAATGACCCTCCTAATATCTCCTTACATCATGTTCTATTGTAGCATGCTTCATTGCGAGCACAACGGTTCATGCTTCCAGAAAAGAGCAGGAGGATAACGGTTGTAATCTTAACGTGAATTGGATACGCTTAATAAAAAACCCGGAGGTATAAGAAATGACGATTGAAATCGGACAAACAGCACCGGATATGAAATTAGTGAATGACAGCGGGGAAGAAGTAGCATTGACGGATTTTAAAGGGAAGTACGTCGTTCTCTATTTTTATCCGAAAGACATGACACCCGGATGCACGACGGAAGCATGTGATTTCCGTGATCAGCACGAAAGTTTCGCGGGACTTGATGCGGTTATCATCGGAGTAAGCCCTGACAGCCGTGATAAACATGAAAAATTTAAGCAAAAACACGATCTTCCTTTCCAGCTCCTCGTTGACGATGAGCACAAACTGGCGGAAGCTTTTGATGTGTGGAAGCTGAAGAAGAATTTTGGGAAAGAATATATGGGTATCGAGCGATCCACTTTTTTGTTAGACAAAGAAGGCCGTCTTGTGAAGGAGTGGAGAAAGGTAAAAGTGAAAGATCACGTTGCCGAGGCGCTTCGCGAATTGGAACAAATTGCGTCTAATTAATGGACAAATGCTGAACTCACGGGGTTTTCTTCAGATTACATTTGACAGGAGACCGGAAAAAGATGTACACTAATTATAAACATTATAAAGTAAGAATCTTTTTTAGAAGAGAGGTGCATGACGGATGGCTGCACATGAATTAAAAGAAGCCTTAGACACGTTGAAGGATACGGGAGTCCGGATTACTCCTCAACGTCATGCCATTCTGGAATATCTCGTGGATTCTATGGCACATCCGACAGCGGACGATATATATAAAGCCTTGGAAGGGAAATTCCCTAATATGAGTGTTGCGACAGTGTATAACAATTTGCGTGTATTCCGGGAAGCGGGGCTTGTAAAGGAACTGACGTACGGAGATGCGTCCAGCAGATTTGACTTTGTCACCTCTGACCATTATCACGCCATTTGTGAAAGCTGCGGAAAAATCGTAGACTTCCATTATCCCGGGCTTGACGAAGTGGAACAGCTTGCGGCTCACGTCACGGGGTTTAAGGTAAGCCACCACCGTTTGGAGATTTACGGCGTCTGCCAAGAATGTTCCAAAAAAGAAAACCACTAAACGAAGCTGACCGCTTTGATACGGTCAGCTTCGTTTATTTTACACTGTTTTTTCTGTTATAAGACTCATCGAACGCTTTGCCTTCCAATCCTTTATCCAATGTAAGCGGCTCTCTGCAATGCATGCACATATCCACTCTGCCCAGAATCTTCGTTTCTTTCTCGCAAGCGGGGCACATCACCCGGACCGCTTTTGTGGACAGCATGCCGATCCAAAAATAAACGGCTGTGCTGAGCCCGATCGACAGCAGGCCGAGAATCATAAACAAGCTGGCAAGCAAAACAGACTGCTTAAAGAACAGCCCGATGTACATAATGATAAACCCAACGAAAACCAAACTTAACGCAAACGTTCTGATCTTATTAATTTTGCTTGAGTATTTCGCCATGTCCATCCCCCTCTCGTTTAACTATAGCACAAAACAGATGGCATATTCTTCATGTTTTCGTAAGAAAAGGGAAGAATAAATATGGCACCTGAAAGGAAATTTGTTATAATAGTGCAATGTGTTTAGAAAAAAGGACTTTCATGTTTTATCATAGAAATGTAGAAACAATAGCTAGTGAAACAATCGCATTGGAGGAATCGTAATGGACAATCTTCTCCGTCCAATTTACCAAGAAAGAGCAAGTCATCCCGATACGCTGGCCGTCCTTATGATTGAGAGAAGGAGTAAAGCATCATCCATCACGGATAACTTTGATGCGGTCATGCTTGTCATTGTCAAACAGGCTGATGAACCTCTTTTTATAAAGCATTATGAATTCGAACAAAAAACTGCTTCTTTACATATTGTAACGGATGCTCTGCTTCAGGAATGGATTCTGCTTGGGACAAATAGAAGAGTCATAGATTGGATCATCAACGGCAAAGTGCTGTTTGACCGCAATGAATATATATCTGAACTCAATGACCGGCTCAGCACTTTTCCTTTCGCCGAGCGGAAATTAAAGATCGGAATGGAATACGGCAAGCTGATCAGAAGATTTGTAGAAGGAAAAGCGTTTTTTGAAGCTGATCATTTTCTGGATGCATATTATGCGGTAGTGCATGCTCTTCACCACTTGGCCCGCATAGAAGTGATTGACCGGGGGTTTTATCCCGAAACGACAGTCTGGAACCAGGTCCGTCACATTGAGCCGCAGGTATATAAGCTATATTCCGAACTTGTCGAGAGTCACGAAAGTTTGGAGAAAAGGCTCGAATTATTATTCTTAGCAAATGATTTTCTCATCCATTCAAAAGCTGAAATCGGTTCTGCGCACCTTTTTCAAGTGATGAAAGAAAAAGAAATGTGGCAGTTTGGAGAATTGCTTCAGCACCCTGAACTGCTGCACTTCACCCAAGATCTTGGTGTCATGCTTGATTACCTGACGGAAAAAGGCTTTGTTGAAGTATCTCAAATAGAGACCAAAGGGCAGGAAGTATATCATCGAGGATATTCTTTCAAAAAAAGTGTTGACGCTGAATCATAGGCATGGTATATTATTAAACGTCGCTGATGCGCTTCAACAAAAAGCTCACAGCGGCGGAGAAATAAAAACAAAAAAACATTTGACAGCAACTTGTTGAAATGTTATACTAAAAAAGTCGCCTCGAGATGAGGTTGAGATGATCTTTGAAAACTAAACAAGACAAAACGTACCTGTTAATTCAAAGTTTTAAATAAATCGCACAGCGATGTGCGTAGTCAGTCAAACACTTTATCGGAGAGTTTGATCCTGGCTCAGGACGAACGCTGGCGGCGTGCCTAATACATGCAAGTCGAGCGGACAGATGGGAGCTTGCTCCCTGATGTTAGCGGCGGACGGGTGAGTAACACGTGGGTAACCTGCCTGTAAGACTGGGATAACTCCGGGAAACCGGGGCTAATACCGGATGGTTGTTTGAACCGCATGGTTCAGACATAAAAGGTGGCTTCGGCTACCACTTACAGATGGACCCGCGGCGCATTAGCTAGTTGGTGAGGTAACGGCTCACCAAGGCGACGATGCGTAGCCGACCTGAGAGGGTGATCGGCCACACTGGGACTGAGACACGGCCCAGACTCCTACGGGAGGCAGCAGTAGGGAATCTTCCGCAATGGACGAAAGTCTGACGGAGCAACGCCGCGTGAGTGATGAAGGTTTTCGGATCGTAAAGCTCTGTTGTTAGGGAAGAACAAGTGCCGTTCAAATAGGGCGGCACCTTGACGGTACCTAACCAGAAAGCCACGGCTAACTACGTGCCAGCAGCCGCGGTAATACGTAGGTGGCAAGCGTTGTCCGGAATTATTGGGCGTAAAGGGCTCGCAGGCGGTTTCTTAAGTCTGATGTGAAAGCCCCCGGCTCAACCGGGGAGGGTCATTGGAAACTGGGGAACTTGAGTGCAGAAGAGGAGAGTGGAATTCCACGTGTAGCGGTGAAATGCGTAGAGATGTGGAGGAACACCAGTGGCGAAGGCGACTCTCTGGTCTGTAACTGACGCTGAGGAGCGAAAGCGTGGGGAGCGAACAGGATTAGATACCCTGGTAGTCCACGCCGTAAACGATGAGTGCTAAGTGTTAGGGGGTTTCCGCCCCTTAGTGCTGCAGCTAACGCATTAAGCACTCCGCCTGGGGAGTACGGTCGCAAGACTGAAACTCAAAGGAATTGACGGGGGCCCGCACAAGCGGTGGAGCATGTGGTTTAATTCGAAGCAACGCGAAGAACCTTACCAGGTCTTGACATCCTCTGACAATCCTAGAGATAGGACGTCCCCTTCGGGGGCAGAGTGACAGGTGGTGCATGGTTGTCGTCAGCTCGTGTCGTGAGATGTTGGGTTAAGTCCCGCAACGAGCGCAACCCTTGATCTTAGTTGCCAGCAT